>NZ_JBEFLI010000037.1:0-70630 GCF_040578825.1 Cupriavidus necator
CCCGCATTCCACCCCACCCGGAAACCGAGGACGCAATGTCGACTTATCAGGAAATCGTTCAGAAAATCAATGAACTGCAGAAGCAAGCCGAGGAAATCAAGGCGCGCGAACAAGCCGCAGTGATCGCGGATATTCGCGAGAAAATCGAGCAATATGGCCTGACCGCGGACGACCTCGGTTTTGGCGCCAAGGCCCCTGCCGGCAAGAAGGCCGCCAACCGCAAGGTGCCGGTACGCTACCGCGACAGCGCCGGCAATACCTGGACCGGCCGTGGCAAGCGCCCGGGCTGGCTGACCCAGGCCCTGGCCCAGGGCAAATCGGTCGAGGACTTCCTGATCCGCTGATCGCTCGATCCGGCTCACGGCAAAACGCCACGGAAATAATCCGTGGCGTTTTTGTTTTGGGACAGGGGAAACGCCGTCGCCCAGTCCCTGGAACGTAGCGAAACGGCGCCGCAGAAACGGGTACGCGCTGCCTTTTCCCCTTGCCTTCTTCCCTCGCCCGTCAGGCGCCAAACCCCTGGGGGTTCATCGACTGCCAGCGCCATGAGTCCTGGCACATCCGGTCGATGTCGTGGCGTGCACGCCAGCCCAGCAACTGGTTGGCCAGCGCCGGATCGGCATAGCACGAGGCGATATCGCCCGGGCGCCGGGCCACGATTTCGTACGGCACCGGCTTGCCGCTGGCGCGCTGGTAGGCCTCGACCACCTCCAGCACGCTGTAGCCGCGGCCCGTGCCCAGGTTGACCGTCATGCCCTTGCCTTGCTCGCGCAGATAGACCAGCGCGGCCAGGTGGCCGTCGGCCAGGTCGCAGACGTGGATATAGTCGCGCACCCCCGTACCATCCGGGGTGGCGTAGTCGCCGCCGAATACCATCAGTTTCTCGCGGCGCCCGCCGGCCACCTGCGCCACATATGGCATCAGGTTATTCGGAATCCCGCGCGGATCTTCGCCGATCCGCCCGCTTTCATGCGCGCCGACCGGATTGAAATAGCGCAGGTAGGCAATGCGCCATGTCGGATCCGATTTTTCCAGGTCACGCAGGATTTGTTCGCCCATCAGCTTGGTCTGGCCATACGGATTGGTCGCCGACAGCGGGAAATCCTCCAGGATCGGCACCGTATGCGGATTGCCATAAACCGTGGCCGAGGAACTGAACACGAGCTGTTTCACCCCGGCCGCGCGCATCGCCGCGCAAACCGTCAGCAGGCCGTCGAGGTTGTTGCTGTAATACTCCAGCGGCTGGCTCACCGATTCGCCCACCGCCTTGAGTGCGGCAAAATGAATCACCGCGCCGATGCGGTGTTCGGCAAAGAGGCGGTCGAGCAGCGCGCGGTCGCGCACATCGCCCTGCACAAAATGCGGGGCCTGCCCGGTAATGGTGGCAAGCCGCTCCACCACCACCGGGCTGCTGTTGCAAAGATTATCCAGGCCGATCACGTTGTAGCCGGCATTGAGCAGCGCGACCCAGGTATGCGAGGCGATATACCCGGTGGCGCCGGTAAGGAGCAATGTTTCGGACATGGAAATGGGTGTCGGATTCGGTTCTGGGCCGGCAGCAGCTGTCCGGCCGGTTCAGGATATGGCGTAAGCGCCGCTTGGTGCCGCGGCGCCCGGCCACGCGAAGTCACCTATTATCCACGATGTGCCACGGGGGCAGGTCAGCCAAGGGCACCCAGGCCGCGCGCCCGGATCAGGACCGGGATCGGAGAAGGGTCAGGACCCGGACAGGAGTTCGGCAGGATTGGACGGATTTACCACCAGCCCGGCGCGTGCCTGCCAGGCTTCATAGGCAGCGTGCAGACGCCATCCCGACTCCAGGTCGCGCATGCCCAGGCATTGCGCCACCTCAGCCGGCGCGGTGCCGGCATCGAAATGCATTGCCGCGCAGGTATTGCGCAGCGTCTGCGGCGACGCGCGCTCACTGCGGCCGGCCAGCACGCCCGCCTCGTCCAGCAGGATCTCCACGCGCCGGTAGACCGACGCCGCATGCATCGGCCGCCCCGCCGGCATCGCCGGAAACACCAGGCTGCCCAGCGTGCCCGACGCCTCCCGCAGCGCCAGCCACGCCCGCAGCGGCGCATGGGCCAGCGGGAACAGCGGCACGGTATAAGCGCGGCCGTTGTCGGGGCGCACCATGCGCAGCGCCATCCGGCCCGGCGCGCCGTCGTCGCCGAGCGCCTCGACTCGCAGCGCGCGGGCTTCCGCCACCTTCAGTCCACCGCCCAGCAGCACCGCCAGCAGCGCCGCGTCGCGGGCGCGCTTCCATTGCGTGGGCGAGGCCGCGCCACGCTCGTCGCCTGGCGGCGGCAGACCGGCCGGGCCCAGGATGCGCGCGACCAGCAGGTCGCGCTCGCCGGGCAGCAGAAAGGCGGTGGGATCGTTCTCGCCCTCGGCCAGGTGCGCGCGCACCGCCTGGCTGCCGGGGTTGTGCATGCCTTCGCGCAGCCGCGCCAGGTGGTGGAACACCCGTTCGATCAGCCGCGTATAGCGATAGCGGTGCGACTTGTGGAGCTGCTGCGCGTCCAGGAATTCGCCGATCTGCTCAGCGGACCAGCTCAGCGGCGGCAGCCCGCGCTCGGCAGACCAGCGCAGCAGCTTGCCCCACATCGCGCGGTACACCACGCTGGTGCCGTGGCGGAAGCCGTGGCGCGCCAGCCAGCCGTCAAAGGCGCGCTCCGGATGGTCGCGCCACGCGGCCAGGTCGGCATCGAACAAGGCCGCCTGTTCGGGGTGGGCGGCGTTGGGCTTAGTGATCACTGACTCTCCTGCTTGGCTACGGCCGGCGGTAGCTGGGGTGGCGATGGGGATTGCGCTTATTGTAGACAACGCGTCACTGCGCCGCGGTGCTCACTGGGATGGCTTGCACAGTGCCACGGGCCGTGCTACCTTTCGATTCACTATGCAACTGGTTGCATAGCGGCGCATAAAAACAGCAGGCGCCCCTGAGTCCAAGGAGACCCCGTGACCAACACCAACCTGATTCCCGCCGCGCAGGCCTCGCTCGAGGCCTGGCACCAGATGATCGCTTCCAACTCCATGGCCGGGCTGGACGCCATCGTCGCCGACGACGTCGTGTTCCGCTCGCCGGTCGCGCATACACCGTATCCCGGCCGCGCCGCCATCGTGCTGGTGCTGACCACGGTGAACCAGGTGTTCCAGGACTTCCGCTACTACCGCAGCTTTGTCAGCGACGACGGCCACAGCGTCGTGCTCGAATTCAGCGCCACCGTCGACGGCAAGGCGCTCAAGGGCATCGACATGATCCGCTTCGACGACACCGGCCGCATCGCCGAATTCGAAGTCATGGTCCGGCCGCGCTCGGGCCTGGAGGCGCTGGCCGCCGCCATGGGTGCGCGCCTGGCCAGCCAGAAGGACGTGCTGACCGGCGCGGCCTGACACGGCGACACCTGACACGCCGACACCTTTACGCAAACCCAGCCAGATTTCCGCATCACCGTACTACCCAGGAGACTTCACCCATGGCCCTTCCCGCCCTGCTGCAGAACCGGCTGTCGCTGCCGGTGGTCTGCTCGCCGCTGTTCATCATTTCCAACCCCGACCTGGTGATCGCCCAGTGCAAGGCCGGCGTGGTGGGCTCGTTTCCCGCGCTGAACGCGCGCCCCGCGCCCAAGCTGGAAGAATGGCTGGACCGCATCACCACCGAACTGGCCGAACATGACGCGAAGCACCCGGACCGTCCGTCGGCACCGTTCGCGGTCAACCAGATCGTCCACAAGTCGAACGACCGGCTCGAACATGATCTCGAGATGTGCGTGCGCTACAAGGTGCCGATCGTGATCACGTCGCTGGGCGCTCGCACGGAGGTCAACGAAGCGGTGCATTCGTACGGCGGCATCGTGCTGCACGACGTGATCAACAACACGTTCGCGCGCAAGGCCATCGAGAAGGGCGCCGACGGGCTGGTGGCGGTGGCCGCCGGCGCCGGCGGCCATGCCGGCACGCTGTCGCCCTTTGCGCTGCTGCACGAGATCCGCGAATGGTTCGACGGCCCGCTGCTGCTGTCGGGGGCGATCTCCAGCGGCGACGCCATCCTTGCCGCGCAGGCCGCGGGCGCCGACCTGGCCTATATCGGCTCGGCCTTTATCGCCACGCAGGAAGCCAATGCGCAGGACGGCTACAAGCAGATGATCGTCGACAGCAGCGCCAACGACATCGTCTACTCGAACCTGTTCACCGGCGTGCACGGCAACTACCTGCGCGGCAGCATCGAGCGCGCGGGGCTGGACCCGGCCGCGCTGCCGCAGTCCGATCCGTCGAAGATGAATTTCGGCTCGGCCAGCGCCAAGGCGTGGAAGGATATCTGGGGCGCCGGCCAGGGCGTGGGCGCGATCAAGCGCGTGGTGCCGGCGGCTGAGCTGGTGCGCCGCTTTGCCGAGGAATATGCGCTGGCGCGCCGCCGGCTGGGCCTGGGCGAAGCCAGTGCGGCGGGTGCGCGCGCGGTCGATTTGGCCTGAGGCGCTTCGGTTTTCGCTGCGAACGCCGGCTGCAAGGCCGGCGTTTTTATTTTGCCGCGGCGGCCTGCCTGGCGTGCTTCTCCAGCAACGGTAACAGCTCTTCGCCCCAGGACACCCAGTCCTGCTCGAAGCGGATGCCCCGCCGCAGCAAGGCATAGCGCAGCTGCTGCGCGCGATCCATGTCCGGCGCCGAGAAATCGCGCCGCTCGATCGCGAGATAGGTTTCGAGCCGCGCCTGGTGCAGCGCGATCAGCCGCCGCATTTCGTCGCCCAGCCCCAGCGGCCCGATCACCGCATCGGCGCGCAGCTTGACCAGGATCTCCTCGCGCTGGTCCAGCCCGGCACCGGGCGACAGCACCCACCGCACCAGTTCGTCGCGTCCGGCGGGCAACACCCGGTAGACCTTCTTGCGGTTCTTGCGATCGGCGGCAGCGCCCTCGCCTTCCGCTACCTCGGTCTCGTCGGCAACGATCCAGCCGCTGTCCGCCATCCGCCCCAGCTCGCGATAGATCTGCTGGTGCGTGGCATGCCAGAAATATCCGATGGAACGGTCAAAGCGCCGCGCCAGGTCGTAACCGGACGACGGCTTCTCGATCAGGGAAATCAACAACGCGTGCTGGGTCGACATGCGGCTTGGCAATGGCCCGTCGGGGGGACGGTTTCATGATTTTTGGAAGGCGGATGCGGCACCGGGACGCACGCGTCGGCAGCCGCACTCCGCCAGGCTGGACGTTATGGTATCGCAACAGCAGACCCGTCCCGCAATGGCCGTCACTGCACCTGCTGTTATGCGGAAATCACAATTCGATCGAAACATTTTGTCACATTTATCATTTTAGAAATTTATCCGCAAACAGACTTAAAAAACGCTGAATAGCATTTTCCGCGCGACTGCCATACATTCCATACATTGATCTCGTGCGAGCGAAAACCGCCCCCGGCCGCACCATGCACTAATTCAGGAGTATGTCCATGAGCGGAAGACCCATGTTTGCCACTGAGCGCGACGTCGCCCGCGACGCCGACGCCTATGACCGTCGCGCCTTTGGCCTGATGCCCCAACTGGGCGACAAGGCACCCATTTATTACCGACTGCCGGACACGCCCGAAGGCCACCATATCAAGGAATACGCCAGCGGCTTGCGCCAGCTGGTGCGCTTTGTCGGCGTCGAGGAACAGGTCGTCAAAATCAGCCTGAAATAACAGGCACGCAACGCTTTCCTGTGGTTGTTGTCTCCTCCGAGCCCGATCCTGCGGGCAGGGACCTTGGACCCGCGATCTTCGCGGGTTTTTTCTTGGTACCTCGGCGATTTCCGAGGAGCACGCCGTAGAAAACGAGGTCCGTGACGGTTCGCCGCTATCCCCGCCGGGCGCGCATCTGCCCGCGGGGGCAAACTATATCGACCTGGCCGATGGCCGCGATTTCGTCAACGGGATTACGTGCCTCGACCAGGCCGCCCGGGATCGCGGCGTATTTGTGACGAGCGGCGCAAGCTCATTGCCCGCTCTCTCGTCCGCCGTGGTCGACCGCTACCTGCGGCGGTTCGGCCGGCTGGAAGCGATTCGCCATGGCATCGGCTCCGGCGCACGATCGCCCGGCGTCGCCACGATGCGCGGTGTGTTCGGCTACTGTGGCAAGGCATCTTCCCGGCTGGAAGACGGCCGGTGGTGTACAGCCTCTCTGCTTGCATCTGGTCGTTGCTTGACGGCTCGTGGTGTTGGTGTCGATGCTCGGGCGGCTTCGCTGTTGGTGTCGATGCTCGACGGGTATCCGCAGCGAACACGGTACCAAGTGCACGGCATCACCCCCTAGCCCCGCGATACGGCTCCCTGCGATCGTGAGCGCGCCCGCCCCGCTCCATCGGCCGCACCACCACCAGACACAACATCGCCGCCAGCACACATCCGATCCCACCAACCTGCGTGATGATGTCGCCGCACACCGCCTCCACCATGCCGCGGCCGCTGCAGGAGCGGTGGCCGCCGCGCACGATGACCCCGATGCCGTACTGGTCGTGCGTATGCCGCCCGAAGGTACGGCGCGAGCTGGCCTCGACGGCCTGCACGCCGGCGACGGCGCAGCGCTGCACGCGGAAACGTCCTTCTGGCATGGGCACGGCATCGGTTGGTCGGGGAATACCGTGCATCCTAGCGGCACGCGGGCGCCGCGTACAGGCGGCTGGCTTCAGAGCTGCGGCGCCCGGCAGGCCGCACCGTCCTTGCTGGACGCTTCGGCCGGGCCGAACACGGCCTGCGCGCCGCACTGCGAGCCGAACATGCGCGCCTGGTCATGGCCCACGCCCACCACTTCATAGGCCTGATGGCGGATCACCAGCCCCGGGCTGGCAAGGTAGCGCTCATAGCGCAGGTAACCGCGCGCACGCTGCAGCCGCGTGGGGCCTTCGGCCTCGGCACCGCAGGTCTTGTCGAGCACGCGGTGATTGGGGTCGTTGTCTTCCGTACCGGCGAGGTAGGTCACCTGGCGCCCCGCGTAGCGCTGGTACAGCGACAGGCCGTTGGCGCCCTTCGCGTACGGCACGATGTCCTGCATGCCATAGCGGTACTTGTCGTAGTCGGGGCAGACGGCCTTGTCATACGGCGCGAACGACTTGCCGTCCGGCCCCGCAGGGCGCTCCGGCGTGAAATAGAGATAGGACGACGGGTTCGCCACCACGTAGCGCAGGTCAATCCCGCGCGCGCGGATGCGTTCGTCGACATTGTTCAGCACCGCATAGCGATGCACGATCTGCGCGCCGCCGGAGTGGCCCGCCACGGTCACCCTGTTCACCCGCGGCAGCCGCGCTTTGTCAGTGACAAAGGCGACAAGATCGTCCAGCACCTGCAGCGAGCTGACCGAAAACGGCGCGTTGACCGCGTTCTCGCCGCTCAGCCAGCCTTGCACCGACCAGTGCAGCATGCCGTCGAAGCCCTTGCCCTGGTCGGGCGTGCCGGGGAAGTTCGGCGCAATCAGCAGCACCTCGTCGGGATTGCGGGCGCTGGCCTTGAGCAGCGCGGCGCCGGCGGCGTAGTAGTCGTCGCCATTGCGCTGCAGGCCGTGCTGCACGAACACCACCTCACGGATGCGCGACAGGTCGTCGTAGAGCCGGTGGTTGGCATAGACCGGGAAGTCATAGCCTGTGCCAAGATGCACCCGCTGCCAGTGCGGCTTGGCGGCGGCAGCCTCGGCTACTTGGGCGGCCGGGGGCGGGACTTCGGGCGCGCTGGCACAGCCACCCAGCGCGGCCATGACGATGGCGGCACAGGCCAGGCGCCGGCAAGGGCTGCTTTGCAGCATGAGAGCAATGGCTGGATGCATGGGATGGCGTCTCCGGTTTGGCAATCCGCCAATGGTAGGCCAGTAGCCAGGGCGTTGAAAAATATATCGCCCCATGGATCCATGCCATGCAAATCCGCGCAGCGGGACTGGCAGGGATTGCAAACGGCGGCCCCAGCAAGCCGCCGCGCCGGCAGGAACGAAGGTTGCAGCAAAGCTGCAGGTCACTACCCAGCGCAAGCAAGAGGCAGTTCTATGTACATGGTCTACTGGTCCGAAGCCAACGCCGCCGGGCTGACGCCCCACGCGCAGTCATTTCCCAGCGATTCGATGCGCGAAGCGCTGCACTTCACCGAAGCGCTGCGCCAGCGCCAGCATGCGGGCGAGCCGGTGAGCTTTGTCACGCTGTGCTCGGAGAACCCCAACTCGGTAGGACGGGCCGGCGCGGCCGATCCGCCGCCGGATTATGAGTGGAAGAAAAGGCGACCTTGACACCAGCGCCGCCTTTCATGCCACGGGTGGTCAGACGCCTGCCGGAGCCGCCGCTGGCCGCAGCGCCGCGCGCACCACGAACGCCATCAGGACCGCGAACAGCAGCATGGCCGCCAGGAAGTACAGACCGGCCGCCAGGCTGCCCGTGGCGTCCTTGATCACGCCGATGCCGTACGGGCCGAAGTAGCCACCGAGGTTGGCCAGCGAATTGATGGTGGCGATGCCCACCGCCGCGCTGGCGCCGGTCAGGAACTCGCCCGGCAACGCCCACACCACCGCCTGGATCGAATAGATCGAGAACGCAGTCAGGCAGATAAACAGGAACTGCAGCACCGGCGACTGCACCCATGCGCTCAGCGCCATCGTGACCGCGGCCATGCCCGACACCACCACGATATGGCCATACCGTTCGCGCTTGCGGTCCGAGTGGCGCGGCACCAGGTACAGGCCCACTACGGCAAACAGGTACGGCACCGCCGACAGCATCCCCGTCATCGCATCGGTGACGCCGAACTGCTTGATGATGGTCGGCAGCCACAGCGACAGCCCGTAGATGCTCAGCGGAAACGGCAGGAACAGCAGCGACAGCAGCAGCACGCGCTTGTCCTTGAGCGCATGCAGCGGATTGCCGTGCGGCTTGAGCGCATAGGCCGCCTGGTCAGCGGCCAGTTCGCGCTCGATCCACGCGCGGTCGGCCGGGGCCAGCCATGCGGCATGGGACGGCGATTCGGGCAGCAACCTCAGCGTCGGCAGGCACAGCAGCACGGCGGGCAGTCCGCTCAGCACGAACAGCGTCTGCCAGCTCGACATGCCGAACAGCCCCGGCGTGGACAGCACCAGTCCCGCCAGCGGCCCCGTGATGATCAGCGCGATCGGCTGCGCCAGCACCAGCAGACCGATGATCCGTGCGCGATGCCGCATCGGGAACCACTTCGTGAGGAAGTAGAGAATGCCCGGATACAGGCCGGCTTCGGCCGCGCCCAGCAGGAAGCGCAGCACGTAGAAGCTGTGCGCACCGCTGGTCAGCGCCATCGCCATGGTGATCACGCCCCAGGTCAGCAGGATGCGCGCAAACCAGCGGCGCGCGCCGAAGCGCTCCAGCGCCAGGTTGCTCGGCACTTCGCACAGGAAGTAGCCGACGAAGAACAACCCCGCGCCAAGGCCGTACGCGGCATCGCTGATGCCGATCGCCGCGTTCATATGCAGCTTGGCGAAACCGACCACCGAGCGGTCGATATACGCGACCACATAGATCAGCGCGAGGAACGGAATCAGCCGGCGCACCAGCATGCCGATGATGCGGTTTTCTTCGAGTGCTTGCGTACTTGCATCGTGCGTCGGGGCGGCGCGCTCCAGGGGCGCGGTCTGGGTGCCTTGCATGGCGGGTCTCCTGTTCTTGTCGTATGTGAAATCGCGCCGGCTGCGCGTTGGCAGCCGGCGGTGTGGCGCAAAGGCGCTCAGTGCGAATGGCGCGGCACTTCGCGCCCGCGGCAGCCCACCAGGAAATCGAGGTCGCAGCCTTCATCGGCCTGCAGCACGTGATTGACGTAAAGCTTGCGATAACCGCCATCGGCGGGTGCCTCCAGCGGCTGCACATCGGCCATGCGGCGCGCGAACTCGGCTGCGTCGATATCGAGATGCAGGCGCCCGGCCTCGCAATCGAGCTCGATCCAGTCGCCGTCGCGCACGATCGCCAGCGGCCCGCCGGCGGCGGCCTCGGGCGCCACGTGCAGCACCACGGTGCCGTAGGCAGTACCGCTCATGCGCGCGTCGGAGATGCGCACCATGTCCTTGACGCCCTGGCGCAGCAGCTTGGGCGGCAGGCCCATATTGCCGACCTCGGCCATGCCCGGATAGCCGCGCGGGCCGCAGCGCTTGAGCACCAGCACCGAGTTCTCGTCGACATCGAGCGATTCGTCGACGATGCGCTCCTTGTAATGCTCCAGGTTCTCGAACACCACCGCGCGGCCGCGATGGCGCAGCAGTTTGGGCGTCGCCGCCGACGGCTTGAGCACCGCGCCGCGCGGCGACAGGTTGCCGCGCAGGATACGGATGCTGCCGTCGCGGATCAGCGGCTGGTCGAGCGGTCGGATCACTTCGTCGTTGGTGATGGGCGCATCCCTGACGTTGTCCCAGAGCGCCTTGCCGTTGACGGTCAGCGCACCGGGGTGCGGCAGCAAGCCCGCCTCGCCCATGCGGCGCAGCACGGCCGGCAGTCCGCCAGCGTAATAGAACTCTTCCATCAGGAAACGGCCCGACGGCATCAGGTCGACGATGGTTGGCGTGTCGCGCCCCACCTTGCTCCAGTCTTCCAGCTCCAGCGGCACGCCGATACGTCCGGCGATCGCCTTCAGGTGGATCACGGCATTGGTCGAGCCGCCCATCGCGGCATTGGTGCGGATCGCGTTCTCGAACGCCTGGCGCGTCAGGATCTTCGACAGCGTCAGGTCTTCGCGTGCCATCTCGACGATGCGGATGCCGGACATATGCGCCAGCACGTAGCGGCGCGCATCGACCGCGGGAATCGCCGCATTGTGCGGCAGCGAAGTGCCGAGCGCCTCGGCCATGCACGCCATGGTGGAAGCCGTGCCCATGGTATTGCAGGTGCCCGCCGAGCGCGACATGCCCGCCTCTGCCGACAGGAACTGGTGCAGGTTGATCTCGCCCGCCTTCAGCGATTCATGCAGCTGCCACACCGCGGTGCCCGAGCCGATGTCCTTGCCGTCGAGCTTGCCGTTGAGCATCGGCCCGCCCGTGACGACGATGGCCGGCACATCGCAGCTCGCCGCGCCCATCAGCAGCGCCGGCGTGGTCTTGTCGCAGCCGGTCAGCAGCACCACCGCATCGATCGGGTTGCCGCGGATCGCTTCCTCGACATCCATCGCGGCCAGGTTGCGCGTCAGCATCGCGGTCGGGCGCAGGTTGGATTCGCCGTTGGAGAACACCGGGAACTCGACCGGGAAGCCACCGGCCTCGTACACGCCGCGCTTGACGTGCTCGGCCAGCTTGCGGAAGTGCGCATTGCACGGCGTCAGTTCCGACCACGTATTGCAGATGCCGATCACCGGGCGGCCGTCGAAGGCGTGGTCCGGGATGCCCTGGTTCTTCATCCAGCTCCGGTACATGAAGCCGTTCTTGTCCGCGGTGCCGAACCACGCCGTCGAGCGCAGCGGCTTGCGTTGCTTGTCCTGCTTGTCCTTGGGATCCGACATGCTGTTCCTGGTGCGATGGCCGCCATGGCTGGCGGCGGGAATGGCAGGGACGACGGATCCAGCGGCATTGCGTCACGGTGGCGCGGCGCCCCGCTGTCTCCGGTCGTTCTTGTTTGGTCGGACGGAGTGTATGCAGCTTGCCGATATGCTACTAATGAAGAGTTCGCCGTTTGCCATATCGATTCCGGCATTGGTAATAACCCTTACCCCGATGCAAGCCTCCGCCATTTCTTCCGCCCCCGACGCCGCCGTGCCCGCCTGGCATAGCCATACCCGCCTCAAGACCCGCCAGCTATTGCTGCTGCTGGCCGTAGCCGACGAAGGCAGCATTCACCGCGCCGCCGAGCGGCTGGCGCTGACGCAGCCTGCGGCGTCCAAGCTGCTGCGCGAACTGGAAGAGATGCTGTCGGTGCCACTGTTCGAGCGCCTGCCGCGCGGCATGGCGCCGACCGACTACGGCCGCGCGATGATCCGCCATGCGCGCGCGGTGATCGGCAGCCTGAACCAGGCGCGCGACGAAGTGCTGGCGCTGAAGGCGGGGCGGCTCGGCCACGTGGCGATCGGCGCGATCACCTCGCCCGGCGTGCGGCTGCTGCCGCCGGCGATCGCGCGGATCAAGGCGCGCTACCCGGGGCTGCGCGTGTCAGTGGAGATCGACAACAGCAACGTGCTGCTCGACCGCCTCGGGCAGGAAAAGCTGGATATGGTGGTGGCGCGCCTGTTTCCCGAGCATGACAAGGGCAGGCTGCGCTATGAGCCGTTTGCCGAAGAGCCGGTCTGCGCGGTAGTCCGGCCCGGCCATCCGATGCTGTCGGCGCGGGACCTCACGCTGGCCGACGCCACCGACGCCGCATGGCTGATCCCGCCGGCGGGCACGGTGCTGCGCCACCGCTTCGAGCTGATGTTCCAGCGCGCCAGCCTGGCGCCGCCGACCAATGTGGTGGAGACCGCGGCACTGCTGTTCCTGACGCGCATGGTGACGCAATCGGACATGATCGCGGTGCTGACGGCAGACGTGGCGCAGTACTACGCCGCATTCGGCATGGTGGAGATCCTGCCGATGGCAATGCCCTGCCATATGGATGACTTCGGCCTGATCACGCCGACCGACCGGCTGATGTCGCCCGGCGCGCTGCTGGTGGCCGATGCGCTGCGCGAGACGGGGCAGCAGATCTATGGCGGGCAGGCGCCGGCCTGAACCGGCGCGTGCCGCTTTCTTCAGCCGATGATGTCGAACTGGCTGAAGTACTCCTCGTTCAGCTCCAGCCCCAGCCCCGGCAGGTTGTCGTCGAGCTGCAGGTAGCCGTTGTCCGGCGCGGGATCGCCCTTGAAGATGTAGTAGAACAGCTCGTTGCCGACCTCGACGTCGTGCACCGGGAAATACTCCGCCATCGGCGATGCGGTCGACGCCATGGTCAGGTGGTAGTTGTGCATCTGCCCGGCGTGCGGGATCACCGGCACCGACCACGCCTCCGCCAGCGCATTGATCTTCTGCGCCGCGGTGATGCCGCCGACGCGGTTGGTGTCGTACTGGATCACGTCCACCGCGCGGCGCTCCAGCAGGTCCTTGAAGCCGTACGAGGTGAACTCATGCTCGCCGCCGGAGATCGGGAACGGGCTTGCCTTTTTCAGTTCGACATAGCCTTCGATATCGTCGGCGATCACCGGCTCTTCCAGCCAGCGCGGGTTGAATTCGGCCAGTCGCGGCAGCATGCGGCGCGCGTATTCGAGCGTCCAGCCCATGTAGCACTCCAGCATGATGTCGACGCCGTCGCCCACCAGCTCGCGCAGCAGGCGCACCTGCTCGATATTCTTCAGCATGCCGGCGGGGCCGTCCTTGGGGCCGTAGCCGAAGCGCATCTTCACCGCGGTGAAGCCCTGGTCCAGGTAGCGCTGCGCTTCGGCCAGGAAGGCGTCCCGGTCATCGTTGTTGTAGAGCTTGGAGGCGTAGCACCAGATCTTTTCCTTGGTGCGCCCGCCCAGCAGCTTGAACACCGGCTTGCCGACGGCCTTGCCCATCAGGTCCCACAGCGCGATATCCACCGCCGAGATCGCCGCCATGCCGATGCCCTTGCGGCCCCAGGCATGGGTGCGGCGGTACATCTTCTGCCACAGGTATTCGTTGTCGAACGGGTCCTGGCCGATCACCACCGGCGCCAGGTACTGGTCGACGATTTCCTTGGCCACGCGCGGGGCCAGCGCGCAGTTTCCGATGCCGACCAGGCCGGTGTCGGTCTCTACCTCGACCACCATCCAGCCGTGGAAGCGGAACGAGCCCATGGCGTCGCCGCGCTCGAACAGGATGTCGGTGGCATTGGTGCAGAAATGCGCCTGCGGCGGCACGGTCTTGCCCTTCCATTCGAAGACGCGGGCACGGACGTTGGTGATCTTCATGTTCAGCTCCTGTTGGCTTTTCTTTGGCGCGAACGCTCCCCGGCCGCGCCGGGAGCGGTCATGCTGGTTTCGGTGTTGGGCAGGCCGCGCCGGCACTCACCGGCGCGAGCGGGATCGTCAGGCTTTGGCGGCGGCGCGTCGTTGCGCACCCATGCGGCAGGCAATCTGGAAGGCCTGCTGCGTCGCGCCCGGATCGGCGCGGCCCTGCTGCGTGATATCGAACGCAGTGCCGTGCGCCGGCGTGGTGATCGGCACCGGCAGTCCGCCCTGCACCGTCACGCCGCGCGAGAAGCCCATCAGCTTGATGCCGATCTGGCCCTGGTCGTGGTACATGGTGACGATGGCATCGAACTGCCGTTGCGACGGGCCGCCCTGCACCTTCAGGAAGATGGTGTCGGCGGGGAACGGCCCTTGTGCTTCCACGCCGCGCTCGCGGGCGGCAGCCACCGCCGGGGCAATCACGTCGATCTCCTCGCGGCCGAAGGCGCCGTTGTCGCCGTTGTGCGGATTGAGGCCGCACACGGCGATACGCGGGCGCGCCATGCCGGCGCGGCGCAGCGCCTGGTCGATCAGGTCGATGGCGGCGCCGACGCCTGGCTGCGTGATCATTGCCGGCACGTCCTTGAGCGCCACATGCGAGGTCACCCGCGACGTCCATAGTCCGTCCAGCACGTTGAACTCGCAGAAGTCGCCGTGGTAGCCGAGCTGCTCGGCAAACCAGTGCAGCTCATCGCTGTGCGCCATGCCGGCGGCATGCAGCGAGCTTTTGTTCAGGGGCCCGAACAGGATCGCGTCGGCCTGGCCCGCCTGCGCCAGTTCCAGCGCCAGTGCCAGCGTGCCGAGGCTGTAGCGGCCGCCTTCCGCGCTGGCCGCGCGACGTGGATACACGGGCTTGTCAGCCAGCGCCCAGTGGTACAGCCGCGGCGCGCTGCCATCGGCAAAGACCGGCGCATCGGTCTCGGCCAGTGCCACCTCGACGCCGGCCACCTGCATGCCGCGGCGCCATTCGTCGCGGTCGGCGATCAGCAGGATGTCGGCCTGCGCGCTGGTGGCCGGATCGGCCAGCAGCCTTGCGATCAGTTCGGGGCCGATGCCGGCGGGGTCGCCCAGCACCATGGCGATTCTTGGACGGGAATTCATGGAGCTTCCAGGAAATAAACCTTAATCGAGCTTGACGCCGAGTTCGGCGATCAGCTTGCCATAGCGCGCGTACTCAGCGCGCGAAAACGCATCGAACTGCGACGCGGTCAGTGCGCCCGGCACCGCGCCTACATCGGCCAGCCGGCGCACGGTATCGGGATCCTTGATCACGGCGTTCAGCGCGGTACCCAGCTTCTGCAGCGTGGCGGGCGGCGTGCCGGCCGGCGCATAGACGCCGTACCAGGCGCTCATCTGGATGCCGGCCACACCGGCTTCGGCCAGCGTGGGCACATTGGGCAGTTGCGCCGAGCGCTTGTCGGCGGTGACCGCCAGCGCGCGCAGCTTGCCGGCCTTGATATGGCCGATCACGGACGGCATGGTCTCGAAGCTCATGTCCACCTGCCCGCCCATCAGGTCCACCAGTGCGCTGCTGCTGCTCTTGTACGGCACGTGCAGCAGCTTGCCGTGGATCTGGCGGGCAAACGCGGCGCCGGCCAGATGCTGCGTGCTGCCGACGCCCGACGAGCTGTAGCGGAACTTGTCCGGGCTGGCCTGGATCTGCGCGACCAGCGCCTTGACGTCGCGCGCCGTCACCTGATTGTTGACGACCAGCACATTGGGCACCGTCGACACCAGCGCCACCGGCGCCAGGTCCTTCAGCGGATCGAACTGCAGCTTGAGCAGGTGCGGCGCGATCGCCTGCGAGGTCACCACGCCCATCAGCAGCGTGTTGCCATCCGCCGCGGCCTTGGCGGTGATGTCGGCGGCGATGGTGTTGGAGGCGCCGGGGCGGTTGTCCACGACGACGGGCTGCTTCAGCTGCGCGGCGAGTTTGTCGGAGACGATGCGTGCCATCACGTCGGTGCCGCCGCCGGGTGCCGCACCCACCATCAGCCGCACCGGCCGCGTGTCCTGTGCCGAGGCACCGGTCGTGACTGCCGCGGCTACCGTTGCCATGCCGGCGAGTGCGCCGGCGATCCATGTCTTCATTGCTGTCTCCGTGGTTATGCTGATCCGGCTCTTGCGGCGCGGATGGGCAGACTATAGGAGCATCAGCGATTCGCTACTACTGATCATTTTTGAACTGGCGATCACCTGGTGTTATACCTCGTGCGCTGACTTGCCTGCTGCGCGCGGCATGGCTTTCAGGATAGCGACGAGCTGCCGCGCCGCCGCGGACAAGCCACCGCCACGCCGTGTGACGATGCCGAACGTTTGCTGCCGCGACTGCATGCGCACAGGCAGGATGCGCAGCATTTTCTGGCGCGCGAACAGTGCGGCGACGCCGGCCGGCAACAGTGATACCAGTTCCGGGTCACGCTGCAGCATGGTCACGGTGACGAACGCCGACGAGGTCGAGATCGCATTGGCGGGGAAGCTGACGCCGGCCAGGTCCAGCTCGCGTTGCAGCAGGGCATGCATCGGCATATGGCCGGCATAGGTGATCCAGCGATAACCCGCGAGGTCAACAAACCCCAACGAGCGCGCACGCGGCGCCGGATGCGAATGGCCGACCACGACCGCGACCTGCTCATCGCCGAGCGGGTGGTAGTGATACTTCGCCGGTTCGTCGCTGACCAGCGAGCGGCCGATGACGAGGTCGAGATGACCGTCATCGAGCAGCCCCAGCAGGCGCAGGCTGGTGTCCTCGATGATCTCCAGCGACAGGTCCGGCTGCGCCTGCCGCAGCTGTTCCAGCGCCGGCACCAGCACATCCGGCACCGCACCCATGATCGTCCCAACGGCCACGCGCCCGCCGCTGCCGGCGCGGATGCCGGCCACTTCCTCGCACATTGCGCCCAGGTCGGCCACCAGTTGCCGTGCATGGCGGATCACGCAATGGCCGAAGGCGTTGGACCGCATGCCGCGCTTCGAACGCTCGAACAGCGGCGCTTCCAGCATGCCCTCCAGCTCCTGCAACGACTTGCTCGCCGCCGACTGGGTCATGGCCATGGCCGCGGCGGCCTGGTGCAGCGACTGGTGCTCGTCCAGCGCGATCAGCAACTGGAGCTGTTTCATGCGCAGCCGGCCGGTCAGGGTGTCGAGGGTGGATTTCATCGGCAGGATGGTGATTCCTGAAAGCGATCACCAGATGGAAAGGTTTCAATATACAGCGCCCGCCCCGGCTCGTATATTGGCCCGCACCATATCAACGGGCCGTCGCGCTGCCGCGCCGGCCAGCCGGAGAAGACCATGCCCCAAGCCCGATCCACCCCCGTCTACCGCGGCGTATTCCCGGTGGCACCGACCATCTTCGACGAACAAGGCGGACTCGACCTTGACGGCCAGCGCCGCTGCATCGACTTCATGATCGATGCCGGCTCGCACGGCATCTGCATCCTGGCCAACTTCTCCGAGCAGTTCGTGCTGACCGACGACGAACGCAACGTGCTGATGAAGACGGTGCTGGAGCATGTGGACGGCCGCGTGCCGGTGATCGTCACCACCACGCATTTCAGCTCGCGCATCTGCGCCGAACGCAGCCGCGCGGCGCAGGACGCCGGTGCCGCGATGGTGATGGTGATGCCGCCCTATCACGGCGCCACCATCCGCGTGCCCGAGCGCGGCATCTACGATTTCTTCGCCACGGTCTCTGGTGCCATCGATATCCCGATCATGATCCAGGACGCGCCGGTCAGCGGCACCACGCTGTCCGCGCCTTTCCTCGCGCGCATGGCGCGCGAGCTGGCCAATGTCTCGTACTTCAAGATCGAAGTGCCGCAGGCCGCGGCCAAGCTGCGCGAGCTGATCGAACTGGGCGGCGACGCCATCGTCGGCCCGTGGGACGGCGAAGAGGCGATCACGCTGATGGCGGACCTGGAGGCGGGTGCTACGGGTGCGATGACTGGTGCGGGCTTTCCGGATGGTATCCGCAAGGTCCTGGATGCGTGGCAGGCCGGCGATGCCGAACAGGCCGCGCTGCACTATCAGCAATGGCTGCCGCTGATCAACTATGAGAACCGGCAGGGGTGGCTCGCGACCAGCAAGGCGCTGATGAAGGAAGGCGGCGTGATTGCATCGGACGCGGTGCGCCATCCGCTGCAGCCGATGCATCCGGCTACGCGCGAAGGGCTGATGAGGATTGCGCGCAGGCTGGATCCGTTGGTGTTGCGCTGGGGGCGTTGAGGGCGTTGAGGGAGTCTCCACGAAGTCACGGCACTCGCTATGCCACCGCCCAAGGTAGCAAACACCCCCACACCAGGCACCAGGCCCGTTCCATCTCTCTCACAGGACAAGACATGACCATCACAGGCGAACTCCTGATCGGCCGCCAGTCGGTACGCGGCACCAACGGCACCATCCACGGCATCGACGCAGCCACCGGCGCCTCCCTGGACCCCGCCTTCGGCGGCGCCACGCGCGAACAACTCGACCAAGCCTGCGCCCTCGCCTGGCAAGCCTTCGACCCCTATCGCGAAACCACCCCCGAACGCCGCGCCGATTTCCTCGAAGCCATCGCCATCAACATCCTCGCACTGGGCGACACGCTGATCGAACGCTGCACCACCGAATCCGGCCTGCCGCGCGCCCGCATTGAAGGCGAGCGCGGCCGCACCGTGGGGCAGCTACGCATGTTTGCCGCCATGCTGCGGCAAGGCGATTTCCTCGAACTGCGCGTCGATCCCGCCCAACCGGAGCGCAAGCCGCTGCCGCGCGCCGACCTGCGCCTGCGCCATATCCCGCTGGGACCAGTGGCCGTATTCGGCGCCAGCAACTTCCCGCTGGCGTTCTCGGTCGCAGGCGGCGACACCGCTTCGGCACTGGCCGCAGGCTGCCCCGTCATCGTCAAGGCGCATCCGGCACACCCAGGCACCTCGGAACTGGTCGGCCGCGCCATCCAGCAAGCGGTGCGCGACATGGACCTGCCCGAAGGCACCTTCTCGCTGCTGTGCGATGCCGGACTGGAAATCGCCCAGGGCCTGGTAGCTGACCCGCGCATCAAGGCGGTCGGCTTCACCGGCTCGCGCGCCGGCGGCATGGCACTGATGGCCATCGCGGCCGCGCGCTCCGAACCGATCCCGGTTTTTGCCGAGATGAGCAGCGTCAACCCGGTGCTGCTGTTCCCGCATGCGCTGGCCAACCGCGCCGAAGCCATCGGCACGGCCTTCGCCGATTCGCTGACGCTGGGCGCCGGGCAGTTCTGCACCAACCCCGGCCTGGTGCTGGCTGTGACGGGCGGCGACCTGAGCCGCTTCACGCACGCTGCAGCGGCGCGCCTGGCGAGCCTGCCGGCAGCGACGATGCTGACGCCTGGCATCCATCGCGCCTATTGCGCGGGCATCGACACCCTTGCCGCGCATCCGCAGGTGCAGACCATTGCGCGCGGGCAGTCGGGCGCCGGCTCGCAGGGACAGGCGGCGCTGTTCGCCACCGATGCCGACGCCTTCCTGGCGCACGAGCCGCTGCGCCATGAGGTCTTTGGCGCGGCCTCGCTGGTGGTGCGCTGCCGCGATCTCGCCGAGATGCGGCGCGTGATCGATGCGCTGGAAGGCCAGCTCACCGCGGCCCTCCATCTCGACGAGGCCGATCACGACGCGGCACGCAGTTTCCTGCCCGCGCTGGAGCGGCTGGCAGGACGCATCCTGGTCAACGGGTTCGGCACGGGCGTGGAAGTGGGACATGCGATGGTGCACGGCGGCCCGTGGCCGGCCACATCCGATGGCCGCAGCACCTCGGTCGGCAGCCTGGCAATCGCGCGCTTCCTGCGTCCGGTCTGCTACCAGGACATGCCGGCGGCGCTGCTGCCACCGTCACTGCGCCCGGACAGCCCGCAGCGCCAGGCATGGCGTCTCGACGGCAAGCTGCAAGGCGCTCGGGGCTGACGCTTATTTCGCCAGCGCCCGCAACGTATCGATCAGCAGGCTCATCGATGCGGTCGGCGGGCGCCCGCGCCGCGTGACGATGCCATAGGGGCCGAGCTTGCGCGGCAGGGGCAGCGGCAGCACCGCCAGCGCGCCGAGCCGCCCGTAGAAGGCGGCCACCGATTCCGGCAACACCGCAATCAGCTCGCTGTCGGCCAGCAGCGACGTGGTCATCAGCACCGCCGCGGTCTCGATGGTCGACGGCGGCGCCGGCACCCCCGCATCCTCGAACGAGCGGTCGATCAGCGCGCGCATCGGGCTCGGGCGCGGCTGCATGATCCACGGGTAGCCGGTCAGTTCCTCGAACGACAGCTTGCGGCGCCGCGCCAGCGGATGCTGTGGTCCCACCACAATGGCCAGGCCCTCGTCGCCGAGCTGCTCGAACTCCAGTCCGCTGCTGTCCCAGCCATCCGGCACGCGGCCGAGCACGATATCGAGCTGGTCGCGCTCCAGCAGCGGCACCAGCAGGTCGCTGGTCTCCACCTGCACCGCCACTTCCAGCCGCGGATGGTCGCGGTTGAGCTGGCGGATTACATCGGCCAGCAGCCCCGGCGCCGGCGCCATCACCGCGCCCACGCGCACGCGGCCGATCTTGCCCGATTCCAGCGCCACCAGCTCGTCGCGCAGGCCGCCCATGTCGGCAAACACCAGCCGCGCGTAGCGTGTGGCCGCCAGCCCGAAGCGCGTGGCCCGCAGCCCGCGCGCATGGCGCTCGAACAGCGGCACGCCAAGCAGCTCCTCCATGTCCTGCAGCATCTTGCTGACGGCAGGCTGCGTCAGCGTCAGCGCCTCGGCGGCCTGGCGCAGCGAGCCGCGTTCCTCCACCGCCAGCAGCAGGCGCAGGTGCTGCATCTTCAGGCGGCCGTGGAGGGTACTGACGGGTGGGATCATGGGCGCGGAGCAAAAGAATCGTGAGGGCAGGCACTTGCCTGCGATCAGAAATTCTTATCGCTCCGCCCCGGATGGTCAAGCGGGAGATATCACTGCCCCAGCCTGGATTACGTCTTCGGCGAGTCCAGCGTGACGTTCGACGGGGTGATGTCCCCGACATCCGCCCACGCCTTCGTGTCGAAGCGGAATCTGGCGACGGCGCAGGTAGGCATGTCGGTGATTTCGTCCGACAAGCGACGCGCGAAGTCAGTGAACTCGGGGTTGTGACCGAATAGCATCACGCAATCGAGCTTTTTGTCGAGCTCGCGCACGACCGCCAGCAACTCCTCCGCGCTGGTGGCGTACAGCCGGTCATCGAGCGCGATGTCCTTGCGTGCATAGCCGAGCTCGTCGGCGATCAGTTGCGCTGTCGTCAGCGCACGCAGGGCCGGACTCGACAGGAGCAGGTCGGGCTTCACCTTCGATTCGGCCAGGCGCTTGCCCATTTCCGGGGCGTCGTGCCGGCCCCGGTCATTCAGGGGCCGCTCACGGTCGGGCAAGGAGGGATCATCTTTACTTGACTTGGCATGCCGCACGAGAAACAGCGTCTTCATGGTCCCTCCTGATCCATCGGGATTGTTGTCGATTTCGCGCATCGGCAGACCGGCGGACTTCGGCTGGCCGCGCCGCTACGTCCGCCCTATAGTGGACTTGGGTAGGGCCAATTGCAACGCGATACACGGCAAAGCGCCCATCTCTCGGAGGGCAGCGCCATGCGGAGCCATTCAGATGCCATCGAGGTTGTGATCCGCGCCGGCGGCGTGGACCTGCAAGGCATTCTCACCATGCCCCCGGGCGCCACCACCTTGGTAGTGTTTGCGCACGGCACGGGCAGTTCCCGGCATAGCCCGCGCAATCGCTATGTGGCCGCCGAACTCAATCGCTGCGGCATGGGAACGCTGCTGATGGATCTGCTCCTGCCGGAAGAAGACCAGGTGCAGGCTATCCGCTTCGACGTCGAGCTCCTCGCCGCACGGCTCGCACAAGCGACAGACTGGGTGGCGCAGCAGCAAGCCATGCCACTGCGGTATGGCTACTTCGGCGCCAGCGTGGGTGGCGCCGCGTCGATCCGTGCCGCGTGCCAGTCGCCCATCCCGATACACGCCATCGTTTCGCGCGGGGGCAGGGTCGACCTGGCGGGCCCCGACGCCCTGGCGAAACTGCTTGCGCCTACCATGCTGATCGTCGGCGGGCTGGATGTGAGCGTCCTTGAACGCAACGAGGCGGCCTTTGCCCTGATGCGGTGCGAGAAGGAACTGGTGACCGTGCCCGGCGCGTCGCATTTGTTCGAAGAGCCCGGCACACTGGAATCGGTTGCCCGCCTCGCGGCGCGGTGGTTTGCGCGCCATCTCGGCGGCGCTGCACCCTGACCGGTCCCCGGCGCTCCTTCCCTCGCGCCGAAGGTACAATGCCCGGGCCCGGGCTGACGGCCGGCCCGGCGTGCCACCTTCACCAACCCCTCAGGGAACAGGACACCACCATGCGCGAGCCCAGCCGGGCGTTCCTCCTCGGTCCGCTGCTCAAAGGCGTCTCGCGTTCGTTCTACCTCACGCTGCGCGTGCTGCCCGCCCGGATGCGCGATCCGGTCGGCCTGGCCTACCTGCTCGCGCGTGCCGCCGACACCATTGCCGATACAGCGCTGATTCCGCCGCCAAGGCGGCTGGCGTTGCTGCTGGCGTTGCGCGACGAGGTCAACGGCGCGACCGAAGGCACGGCACTGGCCACGACCATCGCAGCGGAGGTGGCGGGCCGGCAGGAACAGTCGGATGAGCGAATCCTGCTCGAGTCGCTCGGTCCTGCGCTGGCGGTGCTGGCGCAGCTCGATCCCGCCGACCGGCAGGCGGTACGGCAGATCGTGTCGACCCTGACCGAAGGCATGGAGTTCGACCTGCGCACCTTCCCCGACGAACGCGCGGGCCGCATCGTCGCGCTGCGCGAACCGGAAGAACTTGACCGTTACACGTACCTGGTCGCCGGCTGCGTGGGCGAATTCTGGACCAGCATGACCGCGGCCCATATGCCCGGCGCGATCCGCGATGAGCCCGGCACCATGCAGCGCCGCGGCGTTCGCTTTGGCAAGGCACTGCAGATGACCAATGTCCTGCGCGACTGTGGCAAGGACCTGCGCATCGGCCGCTGCTACCTGCCGGCCACGATGCTGCACCGGCACGGCATGAGCCCGCAGGACCTGCTGCTGCCCGACGCCTCGCTGCGCGCGCGGGCCATGATGCGCGAGCTGGTGCGCAAGACGCTGGACCACTTTCGCGAAGCCATGGCGTACACGCTTGCCATTCCCCCGCGCTTTGTCCGGCTGCGGCTGGCTTGCCTGTGGCCGGTCCTGATCGGCATGGAAACCCTGTTGCTGCTGGTGCGCAACGATGACTGGCTGGATCCGGCCAAGGCGTCGCGGGTGCGGCGCAGCAAGGTCTATCGGATCATTGCCTGTTCGCTGCCGATGGTCCTGTCGAACGGCCTGTTGCGCCTCTGGTTCGCGCGCCAGCTGCGCGATATCGATGCCGTCATTCGCTGATGCCGTTCGCTGAGGAGCGCCTGCAGTCAAAGGCATTCGCCATGACCTCCTCGACCAGCAAGCCCGAGCGCCCCTGATACCGCGGCGAAAAATGAAACGGCGTCACCGCCCGGGCGCCGACCGCGTGCGCAATCCGGCCTGCCTGCGCGGCCGTCAGGTGGTTCTTGCGCAGGCCGTGCGCCTTGTCTTCATCCAGGAAGACGCTTTCAATGAACAACTGGTCGACGCCCTGCATCAGCCCGGCCAGAACCTGCACGTTCGATTCGGTATAGCGCAAGTCCGTGACATAGCCGATGCGCTGCCCGGGCATGACGTCCAGCATCAGCCGGCTAAGCTCCGACACCTGCCGCGTCACCGCGTGGTCGCCCTGGCGGTCGCGCCATGCCACGCGGATCGGCGTGTCCGCGGGCGCGCCGGTCAGGATGGCGTGCTTCAGCTCGCGCAGCCAGGCACCGGTGGTCAGGCCCAGCGCCGCCAGCCGGTCCTTGTTGACGCCAACGCGGGCCTTTTCTTCCACCACATAAGCCAGGCACGGAATGCCGTGGTCGACAAAGCGGGCGCGCACGCGGAAAGTGGGCTCGTCGTGCACGATGTCGTGCGTTCGCGGCAGCGGTGCAAGTGGCTCACGGGCGAAACCGTGGACGCTGGCAAAGCTGGCGCGCAATGTCGGGCCGTCCGCTTGCAGTTCGCGCGCTTCGAGCTCGAGCTGGATCGCATAGCGCTGCACGATGTTCCACGTATAGGCGCGCAGCTTGTGCTCCACCTGCGACACGAAGCCGGGCCCGCCGTACAGCACGATCGCCGGTTTGCGGCCCAGCAGCACGCGCAGCAGGTGATCGAAGCCCGCGAAATGGTCCATGTGCGTGTGCGTGACAAACACATGCGACACGCGCAAGAGCTGGCCGGGCATCAGCGCGGTGATGTCGCCGAGGTCGAACAGCAGCGCGCGCCGCTCGTCGCGGAAATTCACGTACAAGCCCGGGTCGCCGAAGGCTTCGTTGACGAGCCGGGCTTCGAGCAGGTTGTGCATGCCGGTTCAGTGGCTGGTGAAGACCGTCAGCACCCCCGTATAGCCATAGAGGTGATCCCTGGCGATCTCGCCGCCGGCGAAGAAGCCGGCCAGCGGCAGGTCGCCCAGCGCACGGCGTACGGTCTGCAGTTCTGCATTCGGCGCGCCAAAATGCGGTCCGCCCCTGCCGGAGCAACTGATGTAGAGGGCGCCACATGCGTGGCCGCGGCCGCTGTGCTCGATCTCTGTGCGGATCTCCGTGGCGATGCGCACCAGATCCGCACGCGCCGCGGCGGGATTGCGCTTGCAGAATGCCAGCCGCATGCCGGGCTCGATCATGTCGGCCAGCGCCAGCACGCGATGCTGCACGTCCAGGCCGATCAGGTGGCGCACCACCGTATCGGCGCCGAACCTGCCCGGCAGCACCGGGGCATCGTCGGTGGCCGAGTTCAGGCCGGCAAGCGTTCCGGCAAGTGCCTCCGCCATGGTCTGCAGCGGGGCGTCGCGTTCGACGCCCACGTCTTGCAGGATGCAATCCAGCGCCGGCTTGCCGTCCAGCTCGAACAGCAGGTTGTGATCGCTGCGCGTCACCGCGCGCACCGGTCCGATCGGCTGGCAGCCCTGCGTGACGCGCGAGACCAGTTCGACTTCGGGGCCGAACAGCACGCCCGACAGCCCGCCGGAGAACACACTGTCGGCAATGTGCAGGGTGCGGTTGCGGGCCGAAGACAAGCCGCCGAACAGGTAGCCCGTGGCGGTACGCGCGCTCAGCTCGTGCAGCAGGTCCTGGACATCCGGTGTACTGCCCTCGGCATGCACCAGCGCGGTATGGGGAACGAAGCCGGAAGATGCGGACGACGCAGGCGGCAAGGGCTGGCGCCCCGAAAACAGCTGGAAGGCATGGCGCGGAAACGGGGCCGCCATCAGCACCATGGCCGGCTCGTCGATGTACTCCACACCGCTGGCGGAGACGCCAAGTCCGGTCGTACCGACCCACGACACGCCGGGCCAGTTCTGCTGCAGCGCGGCGAGGATGGCTTCGGCCGCCAGCGCGTAGTAGTCGCTCAGGTAGCACCAGCCCAGCGTGAGCGGCCGCGCACCTTCGGCCTTCGCCTGGCGCAGAAAATCCTGGGTGTCGAGCTGGCGCTGGCAATCGGCCAGCGCGACCTGCCAGTCGACGTGGGCCGCGTCAGCGTGAACGAAGGCAAGGTCATGCATGGCGAGGTCCTCCGTGTGCAGGCTGACGATATCGGTTGGACTCCCGCGGACGAGGGGTGTTCAGGTCGTGTTCCGGGCACAAAAAAACCCTCGACGCAATGCCGAGGGTTTTCTTTCCAGACCGGCATATCGCGCTGGCGCGACATGCCGTGTCATCGGCCAACCGGTAATCAGTCCACCGTAGCGCCCGACGCCTTCACCACCTTCGCCCACTTGGCCGTTTCCGACTTCATGAACGCAGCCAGCTGCGCCGGCTTTTCGGGGTTGGGTTCGGCGCCCTGGTCGGCCATCTGCTTCTTCACTTCCGGCATGGCGAGGATCTTCACCACTTCGGCGTTCAGGCGGTCGACGACCGGTTGCGGCGTGCCGCCGGTGGCGTACAGCGCGAACCACGAGGTGGCCTCGTAGCCCGGCACACCCGATTCCGCCACGGTCGGCACGTTAGGCAGTGCCGGCGAGCGCTTGGCCGAGGTCACGGCGATGGCGCGCAGCTTGCCCGCCTTCACGTGCGGGTACGACGACGGCATGTTGTCGAACATCAGGCCGATCTGGTTGCCCAGCAGGTCGTTCACCGCAGGCGCGCTGCCCTTGTACGGGATGTGCTGGATATGCAGGCTGGTCATCGAGTTGAACAGCTCGCCCGACAGGTGCATCGACGAGCCGCTGCCCGACGAGCCGTACGAGAGCTTGTCCGGGTTGGCCTTGACGTAGGCGATCAGTTCCTTGACGTTGTTGACCGGCACCTTGGGATTCACGACCACGAGGTTCGGCACCATCGCCACGCGAGTGATCGGCGCGAAATCCTTGACGGGATCGTACGGCAGCCTGGAGTACAGCGACTGGTTGATCGCATGCGTGCCGATGGTGCCCATGAACAGCGTGTAGCCGTCGGCAGGCGCCTTGGCCGCCAGCGAGGCGCCGATATTGCCGCCCGCGCCCGGACGGTTGTCGATCACGACCGGCTGGCCGAGCGCCTTGCCGAGCTGCAGGCCGACGATGCGGGCCAGGATGTCGGTGGTGCCACCGGCCGAGAACGGCACGATCATGGTGATCGGCTTGGTCGGGTAGCCGCCCTGTGCGTGGGCTGCGCCGGCAAAGCCGATGATGGTGGTGGCCAGCGCCACGCCTGCGGCGAGCAGGCGGCGACGGGTAGTGGAGGTCTGGGAATCGAGTCTCATCGGTATTACTCCGGTGTATGGCTGTCCCGGCGGCGATTGGGAGCGCGCGGGACGTTGTGCTGAATGGCGTGATTGCCGTTCCCGAACGGATGCCGCGCACACGCGCGCACCCGGTGTGCGGCCCGGCCACGGGCCGCCATGCGTGACGCTTGGTTAACGTCTCTTCTTGTTGAATGCTTGAGTGGCGATGGCTGGGGTCGGGGCGCGCCGGCGCTTACACCGGCGCAACACCCAGCGTGGTGCCGCCGCATACGTACAGCACCTGGCCGGTGACGAAGCCGTTGTCGGGCGACAGGAAGAACAGCGCGGCGTGCGCGACATCTTCCGGCGTGCCCATGCGCTTGACGGTGATGCTGGCGAGGATGCGCCTGGTCTGTTCGGCGCCTTCGGGATTGCTCTTGCGGAACAGCTCGGTGGCGATCGGGCCCGGCGCCACGGCGTTGACGGTCACGCCGTCGCCGCCCAGCTCCATCGCCAGCGTGCGCGTCATGCCGATCAGGCCGGCCTTGGTGACCGAGTACACCACGCGCTCGGGCTTGCCCAGTGCGGCGCGCGAAGCCATGTTGACGATGCGGCCGAAGCCGGCCGCGCGCATCGCGGGCAGGCAGGCTTGCGCGAGCAGCAGCGGGGCCTGCAGGTGCAGGCCGGTCACGTAGTCCAGGTCGGCGACGGTGGCGCTGTCGGCGGTGCCGGGGCGGGTGGCGCCGGCATTGTTCACCAGGCGCGTGACCGCGAAGCGCGAGGTCACCTGTTCCGCCACGGCGCGGGTCGCGTCGGCGTCGGTCAGGTCGGCCTGGAAAAAGGTCATGTTCGGGTGCGACCAGGCCGGTTCAGCGTAGTCGACATTGACCACCTGGGTCACGCCGTCGGCCAGCAGCATTTCGCAGATGGCACGGCCGATACCGGAACTGCCGCCGGTGACGAGCGTGGCTACGGGAAGGGACATCTTTTGACTCCACACCGGCACGCGATGCGCGGCCGGGACATGCAAATGCGAAAAACGATGGTCGTACGGATTCATAGATCAGGGCGTGGCCCTGACAACTACCGCTAACCGGCTCCCTCTCCCGCACGCGGGAGAGGGGAGCAAACAAGCGGGGATCCACCGACCGCGCTCATACGCGCTCAATCACCATCGCAATACCCTGCCCCACGCCAATGCACATCGTGCACAGCGCGAAGCGCCCACCGGTGCGATGCAGCTGGTACATCGCGGTGGTCACCAGGCGCGCACCGCTCATGCCCAGCGGGTGGCCCAGCGCAATCGCGCCGCCGTTCGGGTTGACGCGCTTGTCGTCATCCGCCACGCCCAGTTCACGCAGCACGGCCAGGCCTTGCGCGGCGAACGCTTCGTTCAGTTCGATCACGTCGATCTGGTCCATGGTCATGCCGAGCTGCTTGAGCAGCTTCTGCGACGCCGGTGCCGGGCCGATGCCCATCACGCGCGGCGCCACGCCGGCGGTCGCCATGCCGACGATGCGCGCGCGCGGGGTCAGGCCGTGTTGCTTGATGCCGGCTTCGCTGGCCAGCAGCAGCGCGCAGGCGCCATCGTTCACGCCCGAGGCATTGCCGGCGGTCACGGTGCCGTCAGGACGGACCACGCCGCGCAGCTTGGCCAGCGCTTCCATGCTGGTGGCGCGCGGGTGCTCGTCGCGCTCGACCACGATCGGGTCGCCCTTCTTCTGGGCGATGGTGACCGGGGTGATTTCCTGGGCCAGGGTGCCGTCGGCCTGCGCGCGCGAGGCCTTTTCCTGGCTGCGCAGCGCCATCAGGTCCTGGTCTTCGCGGCTGATCTTGTAGTCGGTGGCGACGTTCTCGGCGGTCTCGGGCATCGAATCGACGCCGTATGCCGCGCGCATCGCCGGGTTGATAAAGCGCCAGCCGATGGTGGTGTCGAAGATCTGCGCATCGCGCGAGAACGCGCTGGTGGCCTTGCCCATCACGAACGGGGCGCGGCTCATGCTTTCCACGCCGCCGGCGATCATCAGGTTGGCTTCGCCCGACTTGATGGCGCGCGCGGCGGTGCCGGTGGCGTCCATGCCCGAGCCGCACAGGCGGTTGATGGTGGCGCCCGGCACGCTTTGCGGCAGGCCCGCCAGCAGCAGCGACATGCGCGCCACGTTGCGGTTGTCTTCGCCGGCCTGGTTGGCGTTGCCGTAGATCACGTCCTCGACGGCCGACCAGTCCAGGTTCGGGTTGCGGGCCATCAGCGCCTTCAGCGGCACCGCACCGAGGTCGTCCGGGCGCACCGCGGACAGGCTGCCGCCGTAGCGGCCGATGGGCGTGCGGATGGCGTCGCAGATAAAGGCTTCGGTCATGGTGTGTCTCTCTCGTCTTGGTGTGTGTATCGGTGCGGGCACTGATGCGTGCTCAGGTGGCCTGCTTCAGCGGAACGCCCGTCAGGCGCTGCAGCTCGTCAAAGCTCAGCCCTTCGACCAGGTCGCGTGCAACCAGCCCGTCGGCGGTCACGTCGAGCGTAGCAAGATCAGTGTAGATGCGCGTCACGCAGCCGATGCCGGTGAGCGGATACGTGCACTGCGGCACGATCTTGCTCTCGCCCTGCTTGGTCTGGTGTTCCATCATCACGAACACCTGCTTGGCGCCGATCGCCAGGTCCATCGCGCCGCCCACGGCCGGGATGGAGCCGGGTGCGCCGGTGTGCCAGTTGGCCAGGTCGCCCTTCTCCGACACCTGGAACGCGCCCAGCACGCAGAAGTCGAGGTGGCCGCCGCGCATCATCGCGAACGAATCGGCGTGGTGGAAGTAGGAGCCGCCGGCCCTGATCGTCACGGGCTGCTTGCCGGCGTTGATCAGGTCGCCGTCTTCCTGGCCCGGCGCGGGCGCGGGGCCCATGCCGAGCAGGCCGTTCTCGCTGTGCAGCAGGATTTCCTTGTCGGCGGGCAGGTGGTTGCCGACCAGCGTCGGCAGGCCGATGCCGAGGTTGACCACGGCACCTTCGGGAATGTCTTTGGCCACGCGGGCGGCCATCTGATCGCGGGTCAGGCGTTGCATGCTAGTTCTCCTATTGCCTGTCGCGTTTATGCGGACTTGGCGACCTTGACGACGCGCTTGACGAACAGGCCCGGCGTCACGATGTGTTCGGGATCCATCTCGCCCAGCTCGACCACACGGCTGACCTGCACGATGGCGCATTTGGCGGCCATCGCCATGATCGGGCCGAAATTGCGCGCGGTCTTGCGATAGGTGAGGTTGCCCCAGCGGTCGGCGGTGTCGGCCTTGATCAGCGCGAAGTCGGCGTGGATCGGCGTTTCAAAGACATAGCCCTGGCCGTCGATGATGCGCGTTTCCTTGCCTTCGGCCAGCGGCGTGCCGTAGGCGGTGCGGGTAAAGAAGCCGCCGATGCCGGCGCCGGCGGCGCGGATGCGCTCGGCCAGGTTGCCCTGCGGCACCAGTTCCAGCTCGATCTCGCCCGCGTGGTAGAGCGAATCGAATACGTAGGAATCCGCCTGGCGCGGGAACGAGCACACGATCTTGCGTACGCGCTTGGTCTTGAGCAGCGCCGCCAGCCCGGTGTCGCCGTTGCCGGCATTGTTGTTGACGATGGTCAGGTCGCGCGCGCCCTGTTCGATCAGTGCGTCGATCAGTTCCGCGGGCATGCCTGCGAGACCGAAGCCGCCGATCAGGATGGTGGCGCCGTCGTGGATGCCGGCGACCGCCGCTTCCACCGAGTCGTATAGCTTGTTGATCACTTGCGTTCCAGGTCGGAAGATCCGCCAGGCTATCGGAGCGGGCCGCAAGGCGCGGCGCATGAAGGGCTGTCTCCGGTAGACCTGCCGGAAGGATGTTCGTCTCGGCGGGCGGCATCTGACCACCCTTGCCGCCCGTTGAACGGTCCAGCAGCCTGCGTGCTTGTTGGTGCGGCGTGGCACGCCACTTGTCCGAGGCAGCAGTTGTTCGCTACTCGAACTTGAATTCGCAGAATGAACAGGTTACACCTGCGTCGTGACAAGGGTCAAGCCAGGGCAGGTTCGCAATCTCACGCTGCGGGCGATAATCGCGCATCAGGTTACGCAGCAGGCGTGGGGACTGGGGCAGCAGAAGGCCCCCGCCCTTCTCCCGCAAGCGGGAGAGGGAGCAAACACGCGATCGACTAAGGCATCAGCTCCATCGCCGTGGCTGCCACACCGGTCAGCACCGCCCTGCTTCCCTCCACCCCCGGCCTCACCTCCAGCCTCACATCCATCCGCTCGCGCAGCTCCGTCACGTGCGAGATGATCCCCACCAGCCGTCCCGCCTGCTGCAAATCCAGCAGCGTCCGGATCGCGAAGTCCAGGCTTTCCGGATCGAGCGTGCCGAAGCCCTCATCGACAAACAACGTATCGAGCTGGATCCCGCCCGCGCGCGACTGCACCACGTCAGCGAGCCCCAGCGCCAGCGACAGCGACGCGAGAAACCCTTCGCCGCCCGACAGCGTATTCGCCGGCCGCGCCGCGCCGGTGTCGTAGTCGAACACCTCGATATCGAGCCCGCCCGCGCTGCGCTGGTCGGCCTGTTCGCGCACGCGCTGCAGCATATAGCGGCCGCGGCTCATGGCCAGCAGCCGTGCCGATGCGGCTTCCAGCACCTCGTCGAGCAGCGTGGCCAGCACGAAACGCTGGAACGTCATGCGGCGCGGGTTGTTGCCATTGGCGACCTCGGCCAGGCGGCCGAGCACCGCGAAGCGGGCCTCGATGTCGCGGCCCTGCGCATCGAGCTGCTGCAGGCGCTGGTGGCACTGCTGCAACGCGTCGCGCGAACGGCCGCGCTCGGCCTGCTGGCGCACCAGCGTTTCCACCGCGGCGGCAGCCACCTCCCTCGCGCCACGCAGGCCATCGAGGTCCGGCGCATCGAGCGCTTGCGCGGCGGACTCGGCGCGCGCGCGGCGGTCGGCCGCGGCGGCGAGTTGCGCATCGAAGGCGCGCAGCGTGGCGTCGATCTCCTGCATCGCCCCGTCCGCCAGGCAAGCCGCGGCATGCGCCTGCATGTCGGCGAAGCCTTCCTGCGCCAGCGATTGCGCCAGCGCGGCGCGCGCATCGGCCAGACGGGCGTCGGCCTGCGTTTGCGCCTGCTGAGCCGAAACCAGCGCTGCCTGCGCTCCGGCGGTATCGGCGGCGGCCTGCCGCTCGGCTGCCTGTGCGTCGGCCAGCGCCCGTTCCAGCGCGGCGAGCGTGGCTTGCGCCTGGCGCAAGGCTTCGCCGAGCGCTGCCGGATCGCGCGAATCTTCGGGGACTTGCGCGCTCGCGGCCTGCCATTCGCCCTGGCAGCGGGCCAGCGCCTGCGCGGCGGCGTCGGCTGCCGCGACGGCGTCGCGGCTGGCGGTCTGCGCGGCGTCGCGTGCGCTACGGCTGGCGGCGACGGCGGCCTCGCGTTGCGCCAGGCTGGCCGCAGCCTGCCGGCCGTCGCTCAACGCCGCTTTCAGCGTCGTGATTTCCGTCCTCAGCGTGTGCGCGGCCTCCTCTGACACATCGCCCAATTGCAGCGCGATCTCCTCCAGCCGCTCGCGCGCCTGCGCAATGGCGGCCTGCGCGGACTGGTGCTGGCCGGCGCAGCGCACGGCGTGCGATTCGGCCTCGAGCGCGGCGTTGCGCGCCTGCTCCAGCGCCTCGTCCGACAGCGGCGCCGCCACATGCCGGGCCGGCTCCGGATGCGCGGTGCTGCCGCACACCGGACAGGCATCGCCCGCATCCAGGCTGGCGGCCAGCCGCGCGGCCTGTCCGGCGCGCCATGCGGCTTCGGCTTCGGCGAGCGCGGTACGGCAGCGTTCGCGCGCGCGCAGCGCATGCTGCGCCGCGGCTTCGCCTTCAGCCGCCTGCGCCACCGTGTTGGCGAGCGCCTGCGCGGCCTGCGCGTGGCGGCTGAACTGGCGCGCGCGTTCTTGCAGCGCGGCGAGCTGCAGCTGCGTCGTCTGCGCCTGCGCGGCGGCAAGCTGCGCCTGTGCCAGCGCGGACTCAGCGGCAACGGCATCGGCCTGGCGCGTGGCCAGTTGCGCGGCGGTGCGTTCGCGTGCCGTGGCGGTATTCGCCTGTGTGGCTTGTGCAGACTGCAGCGCGGCACGCACGGCGCCCAGTTGCTGCGCCTGCGGCAGCATGGCTTCAAGCTGCGACACGCGCCGTTGCGCGGCCTGGCGCGCGTCGGCGCGTCCGGTTTCCGCCTGCAACGCGGCGACAGCCTTGGCCGCCTGCTGCGCGGTGCGGCCCGCGAGCTCGACCGCCTGCGCATGCGCGGCGTTCGCCGACACCTGGTCGCGCTGCGCGCCCTGCCATTGCTGCAGCACAGGGTTGACGCGGACGGCGCGCTGCGCGGCATGCAGGCGCGCCCGTTCCTGCTCGATCGATGGCTGCCTTGCCAGCAGCGCCGCGTGCGCGGCCTGCGCCTGCTGGCGCTCCTGCAAGCGCGCGGCAACCTGTTCGGCCGCACCCAGCGCGGCCTGCGCGGCGGCCAGCGTGGTGCGTGCGCCCTGCTCCTGACCGTGCAACGCCAGCAATTCCGCCTGCACGGCAGCGATGCCGTCGGCCAGCGCCTGCGCCGATTCGACGCCTGCCTGCCGCAGCGCTTCATCGCGCTGGATGCCGATGCGCTCGGCATCGCGCCGGATACCGGCGGCTTCAGCCTTCAGCAGCTCTTCCACGCGGCGATACAGCTCGGTGCGGAACAGCCGCTCCAGGATCGCCTGCCGCGCCTGCGAGCTGGCCGTCAGCAATTCACGGAAACGCCCCTGCGGCAGCACGATCACCTGGCGGAACTGCGCGCTGTCGAAACCCAGCAGGTCGCGGATCGCGTCACTGACCTTGCCCGGCTGGCTGGCCTTGCTGACCCAGCCGTTGCCGTCATGCTGGTCGAGCTGCGCCTTGGGCGCCTCGGTGACCCAGCCTTCGCCGCGCTGCTTTGGCCGCTCCTGCGCCGGCGAGCGCACCACGCGCCAGCGCTGCGCGCCCAGGCTGAACTCCAGCGCGACCTCGGTACGCAAACCAGGTGCCGCATTGGCGCTGCGCATCGCCTGCGCGCTGCGCTCGCCGCCGGAGGTATCGCCATAGAGCGCAAAGCAGATCGCATCGAGCAGCGTGGTCTTGCCGGCGCCGGTGGGACCGTGGATCAGGAAGAAGGCCTGTTCGCCCAGTCGGGTGAAATCGACCTGCTCGATCGCGGCAAAGGGCCCGAATGCCTGCAGCGTCAGTTGCAGCGGTCTCATGCCGACTCCCGGTCCGCGGCGGCCATGCCGGCCAGCACCTGGTCCAGCACCTCGCGCTGGCCTGCATCGAGCTCGGCATCGGCCACCTCGCGGAAGAAGCTGGCGAACAGCTCGCCGGTGCCGAGCTGGCGCAGCTTGCGCCCCGCCTCCGAAGCCGTGCCGCTGCGCGCCAGCACCGTGCGCTCGATCGCCAGCGCATTGGGATAGACCTGGCGCAGCTTGGCCATGGGGTCCAGCAGCGCGCCGGTATCGGTCAGCCGCGCATGGATGTAGTCGTCGCGGCGCGGATCTGCGGCACCCGCTGCCAGCAGCGCGGCCAGTTCGCCTTCGACCACGCGCACGTCGCGCAGCGGCTGCAGCGGCACCGGCGTGATCGTCACGGCGCCGCCGGCATCCAGCTCGATGCGCGACACCGACTTGTCGTGCGCGCATTCCGACAGCGAATACTTCAGCAATGAGCCCGAGTAGTGGATGCGCCCGCCGCCCAGTGTCTGCGGCCGGTGCAGGTGGCCCAGCGCCACCAGGTCGAAACCCGCGAACAGGTCCGCCGCCACGGCACCGCTGCCGCCGACCGACAACGGCCGCTCCGATTCGCTGGCGGCACCGCCGACCACGAAGGCATGGCCCACCACCACCGCGCGCACGCCCGGCGGATGCACCGCACGGATGGCATCGAGCTGCGCGCGCAGCGCCGCTTCGTGCGACGGCAGTTCGGTGCCCATCGCGTCGCGCACCACCGCCGGCTCGGCATACGGCAGCGCGTACAGGCGCACTTCGCCATGCGCGTCATGCAGCGTCACGCAGGCCGCCTCGGCCAGCGTGCGGCCGGCCACGTGCAGGCCCTGCGCGCGCATCAGCCGCGCGCCGAATTCCAGCCGCTGCGCGCTGTCGTGGTTGCCGGCGATCATCACCACCGGCACGCCGGCATCGACGACGATGCGGCCCAGCACGTCGTCGAGCAGCGCCACCGCCTCGGGCGGCGGCACGGCGCGGTCATAGACGTCGCCGGCGATCAGCACGGCATCGGGACGTTCGGCACGGACCAGTTCGACAAACTGGTCGAGGAGATGGGCCTGGTCTTCCAGCAGGCTGCGGGCATGGAAGAGGCGGCCGAGATGCCAGTCGGCGGTGTGAAGGAAACGCAATCTGGATCCGGGAAAGTGAAGGCGCGAAGCCCGCATCATAAAGCGTTGCGCGATGCCCTCGGCGTTTGAGCGCGTTCAGCAACGGTTCAGCCGTGCGCGCGCATCATGGCTGCCATCGCCCCCCCTTGATCACTGACACGCGCCGCGCGCGGCATCAGACCGGCTCCGCCTCGCTGTCGGCGATCTGGTATTTGCGCATCTTTTCCCACAGCACCTTGCGGCTGATGCCCAGGCTCGCCGCCGTGTCCTGCCGCCGCCAGCCATTGGCATCGAGCGCGGCCAGGATGCGGCGGCGTTCATCGATATCGGCGCGCAGGTCGTTGCGCTCGCCGCCATCGAACGCGCCCGGATGCAGCGCGCGGAACAGCGGCCGGATACGCTCCTCGTCCCAGTGCCCGGTCTGCTGCACGGTGATGCCCACGCGCTCGGCCAGGTTGCGCAGCTCGCGCACGTTGCCGGCAAAGTAGGCGGTGCCCACCGCGCCCTTGAGCCAGTCCGGCATCGGCGGCAACGCGTCGAAGCCGGAGGGGCCCAGCATATGGCGCAGGAAGGACTGCAGCAGCGCGGCCTTGTCGGCCGCGCCGCGCTCTTCCAGGCTGGGGATGCGCATCTCGATCACCGCCAGCCGGAAGTACAGGTCGGCGCGGAAGCGCCCCTGCCGCACGGCATCGCGCAGGTCCTTGTTGGTCGCCGCCACCAGCCGGAAATCGAGCCTGACCGTCATGGTCGAGCCCAGCCGCGTGATCGCGTTCTCTTCCAGCACGCGCAGCAGCTTGACCTGCTGGAACAGCGGCAGGTCGCCGATTTCATCGAGAAACAGCGTGCCGCCATTGGCCTGCTCGAAGTAGCCGCGGTGCGCGAACGACGCGCCGGTGAACGCGCCCTTGGCGTGGCCAAAGAACTGCGACTCGAACAGCCCGTCGGGAATCGCGCCGCAGTTGACCGCGACGAACGGTCCCTTGCCGTAGGTGGTGTTGCGATCGTGAAAGAGGCGCGCGATCCGTTCCTTGCCCGCGCCGGTCTCGCCGTACAGCATCACATTGCTGCCGAAGTCGGCGAAGGTCTCCACATGCTGCAATAGCTGGCGCATCGCCGCGGAGCCGGCCACCAGATCGGCCTCGCGCGCGTCGGGCGCGTCGGCAGCCAGCAATTGCGGCAACAGCTTGCCGATCTGGTTGCGCAGGTCGGCACCGGTAAAGTCGGCGGCGAGGATATGCGCGTATTCCGGCGGAAAGCGGCCGGGCTCGGTTTCGCGCCCGGGTGCGGCGACCCAGATCACCGGCATCCCGTGCGCCGCTTCCCAGTCGAGCGTAAAGCGGGCGGCGCCGATCACCGACACGCTGATCACCGCGATGCAGGGCTTGGTGCGCGGCTCGGCGGGCAGCACTTCGAGCGCGCCGGCGCGGATCACGTCCACGCCTAGCGGCGACAGGAAGCGCGTGACGCGGTCGGCGATCTCGTACTTGCCTTCCCACACATAGACTTCAAGGTTTTCGTAGGCCCAGCGGTCTGTCTTCATGCTTGATCTGCCATCAGGCGGTTTGGCGCTTCCATGCTCAGTACACCAGTTCAGAGTTGTTGCAGTCGATGCTGTGGAGCCAGAGGTCGGCGTGGCCGAGCTGGATGCCCAGGTTGTTCAGCAGCGGCGGTACCAGTGCATCGAGCGCCGCGCCCAGCGGCGCAAGTACGGGGCCCAGGTCGATCGGCAGGCTCACGATGCCGAGAACCTTCGTCCGGACCTTCAGCGCAAGCACTTGTGAGAACAGTCCGCCGAACGGGTCGGCTGTTCCGACTTGCGCGCTTTCGCCGGGCGCCAGCGTGACGTCTTTCCCCACGGTGTTGCCGTAGCGCGGGCTATCGGTCGCGGTCACTTCGACCAGGTCGAGCAAGACCTTCGCCTTGGCCAGCTCGACGTCGCCATTGCAGGCTTGCGTCAGGCACGCCGTGACCAGGCCGCTCTTCAAGTGCATGGTGGCGCGGCGATTGGCGGGGCTGGCTGCGCACTGCAGGCTGGTCAGCTCTGCCGTGGCATCGGCAACATGCAGATACAGCGGAACGTTGATGCCGAGATCGAGCACGGGCTTGAGCGCATCAGCCTTGATCTGCAGCATCAGGTTCAGCTTGACCTGAGAGGATTGCGCCTTTGTCTGCCAGGTATCGGGACTGCCTGAAAGCTTGCGCACTGGGCCCACTGCCATCACCGGCGGCTCGGTCACGCGCAGGCTCGCGCTGAGTCCGCCCAGCTCGGACGGCAACGGCACGTTGACCGGCAATGCCACCGCGGCATCGCCTCGCGCAAGCTGCGCGCCAGCCATCAGAAGCTGCGCCACATTGATCCCTGCCTCGGCGGCCGACGATGCCGCCGGCGCCAGCACGCCAAGCTCGATCAACTGCGCCAGCGACACCGCCGCCCCCCCACCACCCACCCCCAGCGTCGTCGGCGTACTGCCCAGCATCGTGGTCAGAAGCGCATCCTGCTCGACCGCGCCCAGCACCAACGCATAGAAATCGCGCAGGCTCAGCGACGCCCTCAAGAGTTCATCGACCGTACCGGCATGCGCCTGCACCCGAAGCTGGTCCAGCGTCACCGTCGCATTGACCAGCCCCTGCCAGTCCACCGCGGACAGCTGCACCGCGCTACCGAGCAGCGCGCTCAGCAGCCCGTTGGCCGAGTTGACATCGAGCAACCCGGTACCGAGCGAGAACGCCGCCACCGGCGGGCTGCCGCTGGCAATCGCCTCGGCGCGCAGCTGCCGCCCATTGCCGCCATCGATCACGAACAGGATCGGCACGGTCTGCGTGGCCTGCACCCGCACGGCGTTGGGCGACACCGTGGTCGGGTCGTACGCGGCGCTGAAGTGGCGCGGTCCGCCCGAAGCCGGATCCCATACGCCCACGCAGGCCGTCATGGCGTCCGCATTGCCTTCGGCAGCGTCCTGGCAACCCATGCCGATCGCCGACGGATACCCGTTCTTCGCGCCGATATTGCTGACGGTGCCAAGCACGGCTTCGTTGAGCTGCGCGGGGCTGGCCGCGCGCTTGAGCTGCTGCGCCGCGGACATCGCCGCCAGGTCCACCATGTTCTGCAACTGGCGCTGGCGCATGAAGACATGACCGACGTCGATCGACACCAGCGCCGCGATCGCCACCGTGGCGATCAGCAGCGCCGCCATCACGCTGATGGCGCCGCGTTGGTCGCGAAGCCGCGGCTTGCGCAGGCTCATTTGCCGCCCGGCATCTGCCCGGCCGAACCGGAACGGGTGGTGCTGGCGTTGGCCTGGCCCGTGTAGAACTCCGGCAGCGCGAAGCGGAAGCTGTTCAGGTAGCGCTCATAGCCCAGCGCCGCCTGCTCGCCATGCATCAGCAGCAGCGGGCCGGCCTGCGTGCCTTCGCGCTGGATCGCGAGGATGGCGCGCGTGTCGGCGCCGATCTCGCGCTGCGCGGGCTGTCCTGCCGGCATGCCGGGCGTGGCAGGAGCCCCGGCAGGCGCCGTGGCGGTCTGCGCCTGCGCGGCTGGCGTCAGCAGCAAGCATAGCGCCGCACGGATGGCGGGCTTGCGGATGGCGGTGTGGAACATGGCTGTCATGGTGTGGCGCCCTCTCTTGCAATGACGGTCAGTGGCCTGGCAAGCGCCGCCACGGCGGCTGTCGGCGTTGTGGGTTTTGCCGCGGCACGGCCGGTGACGCGGTCGCGCGTGGCGGCGGCGCGCGCGATGCGGTCGGCTTCCTTGCGGATGGCGCTGCGCGTCGCTTCGGGCAGCGCGGCTTTGTGCATCATCGCGTTGGCCTGCGCGCGTTTGCCGTCCGCCATCAGCCACACCACCGCATTGCTGATCATGCGCGGGTTGCGCGCGTCCAGTTCCAGCGCCTGCATCACCGGCACGCGCGCCTCCTGCAGCTCACCGGTGCGCATCAGCGCATAACCCAGGTCACTGGCAATGCGAGGGTTGACGGGATCGAGCGCCAGCGCGGCGCGCAGTTCCGTGATGGCGGCCGTGAAATCTTCCTGCCGGCCCGCCAGCAAGCCCAGCCCGTGGTGCGCATGCGCGGCCTGCACGCCCTGCGAGGTGGCGGCCAGTTGCTGGTAGGCCGCTACCGCGGCCTTGTCCTGGCCGGTCTCGCGCAACGCATCGGCGCGCATGACCTGGATCTCGGGGCCGGCGCCGTAACGCTTCACGTAGACCTCGATATGCGCGAGCGAGGCAAAGTACAGCCCGTCCTGCTGCATCTTGCGGATCAGGCCCAGGTAGACCGCCTGCTCGCTGTACTCGGCGCGCGCCGTCTTGTCGCGCAGCCTGGCCAGCTCTACCTGTGCCTCGGCCTGCTGCTGCATGACCGCGGCGCCGTTGTTGCCGGCGGCGCAGCCTGCCAGTGCCGACAGCAGCAGGCATGCCGCAAGCGTTGCTGCCCGGCGCCAGGCCGGGCCGTCAGAGCACGTCATCGCGTTCCTCCCATCTGTGCCAGCATGCGGATCACCCCCAGGAAGCCCGGGCCCGCCGTGATAATCAGCAGCACCGGCAGCAGGCTCACCACCATTACGGCGGTCATCTTCACCGTCAGCCGGCCGATCTCGTCCTTCATGCGCGACTTGCGCGCTTCCTGCATGCGCAGCCCGAACTGGCGCAGCGGCTCCTGCACCGCGCCGCCATGCCGGTCCACCTGCGTCAGCAGCGTGATCAGGCTTTTGAGGTCTTCGCTTTCAAAAAGCCGGCCGATGCGCAGCAGCGTCTGTTCGCGCGAGCGGCCCGAGGCGAACTGCTGATTGGCGCGCGCCAGCTCCGGTCCCAGCACGTGCAGCATGCTGCCGAACTCGGCCACGATCACCTGCAGGCTCTGGTCGATCGACAGGCCCACGCCTTGCAGCAGCCGCAGCATGTCGATCAGCACCGGCAACTCGTCATCGACCATGCGCAGCCGCGCGCCGGCAAGGCGGCGCAGCCAGAGCTTGGGCGCGAGGTAGGCCAGCGCGAAGGTGCCGAAGCCCCAGGCCAGCATGGCCAGGCCGCCGCCGCGCAGATGCCACAGCATTGCCGCCGCCGCAAGGGCGAGCGGCAGCGCCAGCCGCAGTACGCCGAACAGCACGCGTGCCTGCAGCCCGTACCAGCCGCACTGCTCCAGCAGCTGCTGGTCCTCGGGCGTGACCACCGCGCGGCCCAGCCGCGATTCCAGCCAGTGCGCATCGAAGCGCTCGCCCATGCGCGCGCCGAGCTGGGCGCCGAGGGTGTTGGCGCTGCCGGTGCGGCCCGGCGCTGTGCCTGCCGCGGTCTTTGCCGCGGTCTTTGCCGCGGGTTGCGCTGCGGCAGCGGCAGTGGCGGCGGACGATGTGGCCCCCGCCGCCGCGGCGCCAGCAGCCTGTGCCGTTTCGGCAGCGCGCTGCCGAGCCAGCGCGTTGTCGATGGTGCGCGCCGCCAGCCGGCGCTGGCGCCAGTCGCGCAGCAGCGGCAGCGTCAGCACGGCCACGCCGCCAGCGGCGGCGAACAGGCTCAGCGAGATCAGCGTCAGGCGGTCCATGTCTGTTCCTCCATGCCGCTCAGATCGACTTGGCGAGCCGGTACAGCAGGAAGGCACCGGCGACTTCCAGCGCGAACGCCGTCAGCAGCATCGTCTTGCCGGTGGGGTCCTTCCACATCATCATGATGTAGCCCGCATTCAGCATGAAGAGGCCGCCCGCCACCACCAGCGGCAGCAGGCCCAGCACCCAGGCGGACAGCCGGGTCTCGGCCGACAGCGCCATCAGCTCGCGCTGCGCCTGCTCGCGGTCGCGCATGAACGTTGCGGTGCGCTCCATCACCACGTCGGCACGTCCGCCGTAGCGCACCGACAGCCGCAGCACCGAGGCCACCAGCACCAGTTCCTCCACCTTGTAGGCGCGCCCCACCTGCAGCACCGCCTGGTCCAGCTCCTTGCCGGCGCGCTGCAGGTGCACGGCCTGCACCAGGCATTGCCGCAGCGGCGCCTCGGTATTGGCGATCGAGTTCTGGAACGCGGCGGGCACGCTGCTGCCGATGGTCATCAGCCGCACCACGCCATCGAGAAAACCCGGCAGCTGCGACAGCAGCTTCTTGTGCAGCCGGCGCACGCGGTTCCACAACAGGAAGCCCGTGATCGTCAGCGACACGATACCCGCCGCCGCCGCGCCCAGCCATTGCCCCGCCAGCGCGCCGATCAGCGTGCACAGCACCGCCGGCGCGCCCCATACGATGGCGGTGCGGCGCGTCGGCACCAGGTCGGCGCGGCGCAGGAAGTCGTGCCAGCGGCGGCGCAGGTCGGGCAACTGCAGCGACGGCTCCGGCGTCTGCGCGTAGCGCAGCCGCACCTGCTCGGTCTGCGCCTGCAGGAAGGCCTGTGCCTGTTCGCGGCGCGCGCGGGCCTGCGCGCTGGCGAGCAGCAGCAGGCCCAGCCCCGTCACCACCAGGGCCAGTGCGGCGAGCAGCAGCGTGGCGCTAGACATCGAAGCGGTCATCCAGCATGAAACCCGGCGGGCGCATGCGCGCCAGCTTGGGCGAATGCGGCAGGATGCCGAGCGAAAGCCAGCGGTCGGTCTCGGTGCCGTCCGGCGCGGTGAAGGGCTCGTGGCGGTACAGCTCCTGCGTGGAGATGATGTTGTCGCCCAGCCCGGTGACCTCGGTGATCGACACGATGCGGCGCTTGCCGTTGGAGAGCCGCGCGATCTGCACGATAAAGTCGATGGCGTTGGCGATCTGCCGGCGCAGGCTCAGCTCGCTGCCCTGGAAGCCGGCAAAGCCCGCCAGCATCTCCAGCCGGTACAGGCATTCGCGCGGGCTGCTGGCGTGGATGGTGCCCATCGAGCCGTCATGGCCGGTGCTCATCGCCTGCAGCATTTCCAGCACTTCGCCGCCGCGCACTTCGCCGACGATGATGCGGTCCGGGCGCATGCGCAGGCTGTTGCGCAGCAGGTCGCGGATCGACACCACGCCGGTGCCTTCAAACCCGCCAGGACGGCTTTCCAGCCGCACCACGTGGGGGTGGTTCAGCGCCAGTTCGGCCGTGTCTTCGATGGTGATGACGCGCTCGCTGGCCGACACGAAGGTGGCCAGCGCATTGAGCAGCGAAGTCTTGCCCGAGCTGGTGCCGCCGCTCACCAGGATATTGCAGCGCGCCTGCACCGCGGCCTGCAGCAGCTCGCAGAGCTCGGGGCTCATGGTGCCGAGCGACTGCAGGTCCGCCGGCGTCATCGGGTCCTTGCGGAACTTGCGGATCGACACCACCGGACCTTCCAGCGCCAGCGGCGGGATCACCACGTTGATGCGGCCGCCGTCGGGCAGGCGCGCATCGACCATGGGATTCGATTCATCCAGCCGCCGGCCGATCGGCGCCAGGATGCGGCGCACGATGCGCAGCAGGTGGCCGCTGTCGGCAAAGCGCACCGGGATGCGTTCGAGCACGCCGTGGCGCGACACGTAGACGTCGAGGTGTCCGTTGACCAGGATGTCTTCCACGGCCGGATCGTTGAGCAAGTCTTCGATCGGCCCGAAGCCGGCCAGCTCCTTGGTCAGGGCCTCGGCAATCTGGCGCAGCTCGGCCTCGTTGATCGGGATGCGGCGCAATCGTGTAAAGCTTTCCAGCTCCAGGTCGACGAAGCGGTGGATCGCGGTACGCGACCAGCGGCCGAACTCCGCGCCCAGTTCTTCGATGCGCGTCAGCAGGTGTTCGTGCGCGGCTTCCTTGATGGTGTGGAATTCCTGCGAGACCGGGAACGGGGCCGGGGCGTTGTCGGAGAATTCGATCGGTTGCGTCATCAGTCAGCTTCCAGTCCGTGCCACGCGCACCACGCGCAGCGCTTCGGGCAGTTTGTCCTTCATCCGCGTGAGCAGGCTGGTTTCCCTGGCCACGGCCGGGCGGTAACCCAGGCGCGCCAGCAGCTCGGCCAGCGCGCGCACATAGGGGTCGTGCGGATCATCGTCGGCCAGCACCGCGCCGCGGTTCATCGCCAGCACCAGCGCCTCGCGGCTGTCGGGCAGCGTGGCCACCGACTGCACGCCGATGCGGCGCGCGACCTGCGCGGCATCGACGCCCAGGCGCGGGTCGAAGCGCGACACCAGCAGGTGCAGGTCGTCGCGCTCCACGTCGCGTGCGCGCAGCTCGTGTACGAGTTCCGCCGCCGAGACGATGGCGCCCACGCTCTGCTCGGCCACCAGCACCACGCTGTCGGCGGCCTTGACGATCTGCGCGGTGAACTCGGCATTGCCGAAGCCGCCCAGGTCGATGACCTGCATGTCGAAGAACGCGCGCAGCCGCTCCAGCAGGCTGATGGCTTCGGAGTAGGAGATATCGCGCAGCTCGCCCAGCGTCGCCGGCAGCGGCAGCACGCAGACGCCGTTGCCGTGGCGCGTCAGCGCGGTCTGCACGAAGACCTGGTCGAAGCGGCGCAGGTTGCGCACCGCCTCGACAAAATGGAAGCCGGGGCTCAGGTTCAGGTACAGCGCACCGTCGCGCGCCGGCAGCCCCAGGTCGACCAGCAGCACTTCGGCGCGCGCATCGGTGTGCTCGCGCAGCGGCAGGTGGCGGCGCGCGGCCGCGGCCAGGTTCACGGCCAGGCTGGTCACGCCCACGCCAGGGCGCGCGCCCAGCAGCGCGACGATCTTGCCCTGGCGCACCGCTTCGGCGGGGCGCACCTGTTCGCGCGGCACGGCCAGGCGCTTGACCACGGCCTCGGCGTCGGCGTGCGCGTCGTCGATATCGATAAAGTCCTTCACGCCCGCGCGCAGCGCGGCCAGCATGATGCCGGGTTCATGGCCGCGGCCCACCGCCACCAGCGGCAGGCCCGGGAACAGGCGCTGGAGCTGTTCGCCCAGCCGCGCCGACGCCCCGGCCAGATCGGCCGAGAAATGCAGGAACACCAGGCCAGGGCGCAGCTCGCCCACGCGCTCGATAAACGTCTCCTGGGCGCCGCCTTCAGTGACCAGCGTGCCCAGTCCGCCCAGGACGCCGGACAGCCAGTCCTTCACGTCGCCCTGCGTTGCGTGCAACAGGAAATAGTCCATCTCTGCGCCTCAAGGTGTTGGCCATGCCAGCCGGCATGGCCGGCGGCTACTTTGAGAAACCCGGCAAGGTCGGGTCCGCGTATTCACCCAGCACGTACCAGCCCCACACATTGGGACTGGCGTCCGTGCGCCCGTCTGCGCCGATGGCCTGCGCGGCCGGCGCGTTCCTGGCCATCGGCTTCACCAGGCGCGGCGTGACGACGATCATCAGCTCGCGGTCTTCCTGGTGGAAGTTCAGGTTCTTGAAGAAGGTGCCGATCACCGGCAGGTCGCCCAGCAGCGGCACCTTGCTCACGTTGCTGACCGTGTTGCGGCTGACCAGCCCCCCGATCACGAAGCTCTCGCCATCGCCCAGTTCCACCGTAGTGTCGGCGCGCCGCGTGACGATGGCGGGCACCACCGCACCGTTGATGGTGATACCGCGCGACGGGTCGAGATCGCTGGCCTCGGGCGCCACCTTCAGCGCGATGCGGTCGGCCGACAGCACCGTGGGCGACACCGTCAGGCCGATGCCGAACGGCTTGAACTGGATCGTGGTGGTGCCCAGCGCCTGCGGCACCGGGATCGGGATCTCGCCGCCGGCAAGGAAGCTGGCGCTCTGGCCCGACAGCGCCACCAGGCTGGGCTCGGCCAGCACGCGCGCCAGGCCGTTGGCTTCCAGCAGGCTGATATTGGCGAAGATGCCGTGCGACAGCGACGCCGCCACCAGGTTGAAGGCATTGCTCATCGGCGACGCAATATCGGCGCTGAAACTGCCCGGGGTGCCGTTGCTGCCCGGCGTGAAGGTGAACTTGTTCAGCGTGGATGGCGAGAACGTGCCGAAGGCAAAGCCCGAGTTGTTGCGGAAGAAGTTCATGCCGGCTTCCTTGAGCACGGTCTTGCTGATCTCCACCACCTTGACGTCGACCTGCACCGTGCCGCTCACCGGCACGGTGGAGCGATCCACCACCAGCCCGGGCTTGCCGTCCTTGCCGCCGGTGGCGGCGCGGGCCGCGGCCTGCGCGCGCGCGGCGGCATAGGCGTTGGGCGACTGGCCGCTGATGGTGGCGCCGGCGGCGGAGTAGCCGAGCTTCGCGCCATCCGCATCGGGCGCGATCGCATCGACCTGCACGCTGTAGGTGATCGGCTCGGCGCCGCGGGTCCACACCAGCACGTCGGTGATACCGGGCTGCTTTGCCACCACCAGCACGCTGGGGGCGCCGCCGCGCTGGCGCAGCACCAGGGCATCGGCCACTGACGGGTTGCCCACCGCGACGCGCTCGACCGGCTGCGCGGTGCGGATCTCTTTCTGCGCGCCGGCCATCAGGCGCAACTGGCGCACGCTGGCGGCTTCCTGCGCCTGCGCGCGCGGCACCAGCGCACACCATGCAGTGGTGGCCAGCATCGCGGCCAGCGCGGTCTGCATCAGCACGCGGCGCAGCGCCGGGGTATGAGATGGTTTCTTCTGGATTTGCATGCGGTTGCCGCTCACGTTCTTATTCGATGCCGCGCTTGCCCGCGCGGATCACTTCCACGCCAGCGCTTTCCCGCGCCTGCTGTCTTGGCACGGACAGCGCGGGCGGCGCGGCAACCTGCAGCGGACGCGGCGCCGGCGCTGCCACCGGCGCGCGCGGGGCACTGCCGCCCGCGGTTGCGGCCAGGCCTGACAGCAGCACGCCGGCCACGGCCTTGTCCGGCGCGCCACGCTGCGCATCGGCGGGGGCGCCGGCGCGTGCCACGAGCGCCGCGGGCGGTTCGGCAAACATGCCGTCACTGGGCATGGCTTCGTCGTGCGGATTGCGCAGCGCCAGCAGCAGGCGCCCGGACTGCTGCGCCATCGCCAGCTGGCTGACCTGCTCCAGCGGCACTGACAGCACCGCGGTCTTGGCGCCCTCCTGCCGCGCCATCATCTGTTCCGGCTTCGCCTTCTGCGGCTGGTTGACCGCGGCGACGCCGTAGGCGAGCACACGCAGCCGCGACAGCAGCATGCGCGCCTGGCTTTGCGGGATCTCCTGCTGGTCGCGCCGCAGCACCAGGAACACATCGACGTAATCGCCGGGCTGCACCTGGTTGCCGACGCCGATCACTTCATCGACAGACACCGCGACGGCGCGCTCGCCTTCGGGCACCTGCATGGCCAGGCCCGCCAACAGCTGGCCCTCCAGCACCGGCACGTTGGCGCCCAGCGCCACCAGCGGCACCTGGCCGCTGACGCGCGCCACCTCGGTGTAGGCGCCGGCGGGATCGATCGGCAGCATCTCGACCTTGAGCGCATCGGCGGCAAGCGGCTTGCCCGCTTCCACCGCGCGCGTGGTCACCACCACCGGATGCAGCGTCGCGGCGGACTTGTCGGCCGCGCGCGGCGGCGCGGGCTGGCGGCCGACCTGCCACGCCAGCAGCGCGAGCAGCAGCGCCAGGCCGAGCAGCGCGATCGCCAGGAGTCGGATCTGCTTGCTGGTCATGCGGGAATCCTTTTTGCGGACAAGGGAGCGGGATGATTCATGCGCCGCACGCTCAGATATCGGGCGAAAGCTGGACCATGGCCGAGCCCGACAGCGTGGCCGGTACGGGCACCAACGGTACGGCGGGGAGGATGCTGGCGGTGGGCAGGTTCAGCGTGACCTGCACGCATATGTCGGTGGCGGCTTCGGCGCAGGGCACTGCCTGCGCGACGGTGCTGCTGCCGAGCAGTGCGCTGATTGAGCCGGGGAGCGTGTTGCGCGCGGTGGCGGCGGCCGCGTTGACGCGCGCCGCCTGCGTGGCGACAGCGCCGGTGCCGGCAACGCCGGAGGGATAGCGCAGCGCGGCGCGCGCGCCTTCCTCGGCGGCCAGCGTCAACACCTGCTGCAACGCCAGCACCATGCCGTAATAGACGATGCCGATGACGATGGCGAGCAGCACCGGCACCACGATCGCAAACTCGACCGCGGCGCTGCCGGCGTGGTGGCTGCGCCGGTTGCCCTGCATCCTGACCCGTGCGTGCTGCAACATCTGACCCGGTCCTTTTTCTGCTGTCGCTGCGCCGGCCGGCGGCGCCGTGCCGCGCCTATTGGCCCGCGGCCATCCAGGCCAGCACGCCCACGGCCAGGTACGCGGCATACGGGATGCCGCGTGCCCTGGCAAACTGCGCCGGGGCTGCCAGTCCGTTGTGCTGTGCAGGCATTGCCTGACCCATCGTTTGAGCCATCGTTTGACCCCTCGCTTCACCCATCGATTGCGCGCGCATCGATACGCGCACGCGTGCCGCCGCGCGCTGCCAGCGCGCCGCGAGCGCACTGCCGTCCAGTGCCAGCGCCAGCAGCGCGTGCACCAGCCCGAGCAGGCTGCCGACGACCCATGCCACCACCAGTCCCTGCGGGCCGGTGAACAGCCCCGCCACCGCCAGGAACTTGACGTCGCCCGCCGCCATGCGCCCGAGGGCGTATACCGGCAGCGTGACGGCAAGACCCAGCCCCGCGCCCAGCAGGCGCGCGGCCAGCGGCGGCTCCGCGGCGTGCCCGGTCAGCAGCGCAAGCCCGAGGGCCAGCACGGCAGCCGCCAGCACGGCGTTGGGAACGCGCCGGTGAGCGAGGTCTGTGTAGAGGGTCGCCGCGCACAGGAGCGCGGCAATCACGTGGGTGTTATGGGTTCGAACCGCCAGCGGCGGGAAGCCACGCCAGGACCCGGGTGGCCAGGTTGGTGAAGCCAGTGTTGAGGTTTGTGCCGAGTGTGCTGGCCCCGACGGCCACGGCCAAGGCAACCAAACCGGCGATCAGGCCATACTCGATAGCCGTGGCGCCGCGCTCGTCCCTGATGAAGCGTGCAATAAGTCGTTTCATGATTTCACTCCCGAGTGATCGAAAAAAACCGCGATCACGCTTCCCCCGTTCGATTATCGCGGGACTCTGTGGCCCGCTCTTTTATCGACATTTCACGCTTGCTGCACTTTTTTATAAGGCACGCAATGTCTCAACCATACCCCTCCTTTAGGTGGTAGTAATGACCCGATGGGGTGAGCATGACCGTTTCAAACGCCGTGCCCACGCTTGGTCCCGCGTTGTTAAAGAACCGGCAGGCCGGCTGGAAACCGGCCTGCAGCCTGGCGCCGCGGTCGATTGCCCGCACGGCGCCAGGCGCAAGAAAAAGATGCGCTGCGACGGGGTGATGAGCATCAGCGCACCGTAAAAACCCCTATCCGGGATGAGACATTTCAGCGCAGCAGACCACCGACCAACGGCAATTGCGGCATTGGTTTGCCATCGCCGCCATCGCTTGCGCTGCCGGCATTCCTGATGCCGCCGACCAGGCCGGTCACCGGCGCCAGCACCGAGGTCAGCGGCGCCCGCGCGCCCCCGGACGCGCTCTCGCCGCCTGCCTGCGCGCCGCCCATCCCGGCCAGGGGGAGGCTATTCAGCAACCCGCCCACCGAATTGCCGGTGCCACCGCCCTGAGCGCCGCTGCCGCCGCCGTTCAGCAGCACGCCCGCGGCCGCGACAGTCTTGCCGGCTTCGGTCACCACGCCGCCCAGCGGCGCGACCACCGGCGCCTGGCTGTTACTGAGCATGCTGCCGCCGGTCGCCAGCGTATTGCCGACCTTGTAGAGCAAACCGTCGCCAGGCTCGCCCACCCGCGTGGCGGCACCCAGCGTCTGGGTGCCGTCGGTGACCTTGCTGGTCAGCGGCACGATGACCTTGCTGACCGCATCGGTGACCTGCGCCACCGGCCCTTCGGACAGCAGGCCGTGCACCTTGGCGCCACCGCCCCACACGCCGACGCCCACCTGCTTGATCGCGGTGCCCAGCGGCGAGGTCACCGGCGCCAGCGGCGAGAGCTTTTCGGTGCCGAGACCGCGCACGAGCTGGCCCGCGCTGATGACCACGTCGCCCACTTCCTGTACCACGTTGCCGGTGCTGGACACCGTCACGCCCACCGGGTTATCCACCGCACCCATCTGCCCGAGCCCGTTGCCCACACCTGCGCCGAGCGCGCCGACCGCTTCGCCGGCATTCACCAGCACCCCGCCGGCGCCGTAGCGCGCTTCGGTCGGCAGCAGCGGCAGCGGCGCGTCCTGGACGGTCTTGCCGATCTCGCTGACGGCGTTGCCGGTGGCGCTCACGGTATTGGTGGTGCCTTGCACCACCTTGCCGGTGGACGTGGGGTCCTTGGCCGCGGGCGGCGCCGGCGTAACCGGGGTATCGGAGTCGCCGCCGCTCGGGCGCGGATTGGCGCCGCTGCCGCCGCCGCTCGACGAGCAGCCGGCCAGCAAGGCGATGGCGGCCACGCAGGCCGCGGCGAATGAGCTCATGGACTTCATTGTTTTTCTCCTGTCAGCAGGCCGCGGCGCCGCCGGGCCGTCCTGTCTTGTTGTGCCGCATGGGAATGCCGGCGGGCCTCCCCGCTGCCCGCTTTGCTCCGCCGGGCAAGCCGCCCGCAAGGGCGCGGCGGCACGGTGGAGCGCGAGGTCGTCGGCGTGTCGGTGACAGGAATGGCAAGCCGCGTGCCAGCGTCCCGGCTGGCCTTGGCGCGCACCGGCCCTGACCGGTACCGCGGCGCTGCAAGCCATGTCCAGCGCGCCTTTTGGGGCGATGCGCGGGCCGCGGCGAGCCGGCAATGGCGATGCCGCGGCATCGGGCAAACGTGTTACGTGCTACGTAACGTGTTCCGTGCCGATGGGAACAAACGCGGGAACAAGTTCGGGACAAGGGCGCTTCGATCCGACGCAGCGCGGCCACGCATCGCGCTCGCATACAGCCGCCATGCGTCCGCTTTCTTGTTCCCTGCGGACGACACACGTTACGTAACGCGTAACACCACGGCACGCCTTCGATCCCGCTCTGCCAGCGTTGCCGCGGTGGCGCGAAACCTGCACTACGCAAGCCTTTGCGGGCGACGCTCCCTGCTTTCGCAGGGCATCCGCGCACGCCTGTCTGTGCGCTGGCATACCGATTGCGCCATGGAAGCGAACCGCAGCACGCAAGCAGTCGAACGCGTTGCGCGGCTGAGCGATTTGAACGACGGGATAAGGGAATCCACCATGCGCAAACAACAACTCGCAGTCACGGCACTCCTTGCAACGCTGCTGGCCCTGGGCGGCTGCGCCAGCGGCAGCGGATCGACCTCCATGGGAACCAGCGGCACGCAGGGCACCAATGGCGGCAGCAAGAACGCCGGCACCGGTGGCACGGGTGGCGTCGGTGGCGGCACCGACGTCGCCGGCGGCACGGGCGGAACTGGTGGAACCGGAGGCACCGGGGGTACCGGCGGCACCGGTGGGGACAACGGCGGCAATGACGGTGGCAACACCGGTGGTGAGACGCCCGCACGCACCCCGACCGCCGCAGTAGTCAACAACACCGGCACGGTGCTGGGCAGCGCGGGCAACGCCGTCGGCGACCTCGGCACGCAGCTTGGCAGCGCCAACCTGCCGCTGGTGCCGGCACAAACCCAGAGCGGGCTGGGGGGCGTGGTCGGCTCCACCGGCGACGCCGTGGGCGCGCTGGCCACCGGCCTGCAAGCGGGCCTGGGCAATATGCCGAATTCCACCAACCCGGTCGGCACCACGGTCGCCAGCACCGGCAACGTGGTGACCCAGGTCGGCAACGCGGTGTCCAGCGCCGGCACGGCCGTCAGCGGCCTGGGCACCGGGCAACTCGCGCCGCTGGCACCGCTGACCAGCCCGCTCGGCAGCGTGGTCGATACGCTGGGCAACACCGTCGGCAGTACCGGCCAGACGCTCACGTCGGTGCTGTCGACCGGCCCGGTCGAGCAGGTCACCACCACGGCCAGCAAGCTGATCGTGCCGCTCACCACGCAACTGACCAACGCCACGCAGACGCTGGGTGCGGCCACCGGCGTGGGCACACCCACCGCCGGCCTGCTCGCGACCGTGGGCGGCGCGCTGGCTACCGCCGGCACCAGGCTGCAGCAGACCAACGCGCCGGTGGTGTCGGGCGTCGGCGGCACCGTCAATGCCACGGGCACCACGGTGGCAGCGCTGGGTGGCGCGGTGAACGGGCCCGCCACCGGCGGTGGCCTGGGCGCGCTGGGCCCGGTGCTGGCACCGGTTACGGCGCTGGCCGGCGGCGTCACTGGCGGCAGCGGCGGTGGCAGCGGCGGAGGTTCGCCGCTGGCCCCCGTCACCAATCTGACGAGTTCCGTCACCGGCGGGCTCACCTCTGCCACCGCCAGCACCCCGCTAGCTCCCGTCACGACCGCGGTCAGCGGCGTAGTCAATGGCGTGGTTGGTGGTGTGGCTGGCGCCGCGGGTGGCGCCACCAGTGGCGGCACCACTGCCAGCCCGCTGGCACCGGTCACCAACGCCGTGGCCGGCCTGACCGGCGGCAGCACCGGCACGACTTCGGGCAGCACCTCCGGCAAGGGCGCCACCACCGGCGCCACCGGCCCCGTCGGCGGGCTGGTCGGCGGCCTGCTGGGCTGCCTCTCCGGCGCGCTCGGGCAGAAGTAAGCCCGCGTCCGGCCGCTGTCCGCGAGAGCGCGCGGACAGCGGTGCCTGCCCGACCTTGCACCCAAACCTTCGAGATTCAACGTAGCGGCCACGCGCCGATCCGGCAGCATCGGACGGCAGGCGCCCCGGGGATAGCGGCAATCCCCCCGCCGGTGGCACGCCACGTCAATAGCCGCAGTATTTCCTTACAGGGGTATTGCCATGCGTGCACGTCATCGCGTTGCCGCGCTGCTGGTCGGCGTCGGCGCGTTCCATCACGGCCTGGTCCTGGCCGATCCGCGCAGCCCGGTCCAGGGCGACCCGACCCAGACGCTGCCGAAAATCGCTCCGGCCCGGCCGGACAGCAGCGTCACCGTGCAGGTGGAGCGGCCGCAAGCGGCGATGCAGGACCTGCTCAACGCGCGCCTGACGCCGCGGCGCTTTCGCATCGAAGGGGCAAAGACCCTGCCGTTCGCCGAGGTCGCCGGGCAGTTCGCGCCGCTGGCCAACCGCGAGATCACCGTGGCCCAGCTGCTCGAAGCCGCCAACGCGGTGACGAAGATGTACAAGGACCGCGGCTACCCGCTGTCATTCGCCTTCGTGCCGGCGCAGGACTTCGCCAACGGCGATGTGCTGGTGACCGTGGTGGAAGGCTACGTCGCCAAGGTTACCGTGACCGGCAAGGCCGGCCCCGCCGAGGGCCGCCTGCGCGCGATTGCCGAAAAACTGCAGCAGGACCGTCCGCTGCGCCAGGATAGCTTCGAGCACTACGTCAACGTGCTGGCGCTGCAACCCGGCCTGCAGGTAGCCGCTACAGTGCAGCCGCCGACCACCACCGACGGCGCCTGCGAGATGGTGCTCGACGTCAAACGCAAGCCCTTCACCTTCGGCACCGGCATCGAATACATGTCGCCGGGGCTGCGCGCCATCGCCACCGCGACCACCAACAGCCTGACGCCGCTGGGCGAACAGATCTCGGTATCCGCGCTGTTCCCCAAGGGCCGTGACAACGAGGAGTACTACGCGGCCAGCTACGCGCAACCGATCGGCACCGAGGGCATGATTGCGCGGCTCAACGCCTCGCACTATCGCGGCGTGCCGCAGAACGCGACGCTCGGGGCGATCGGCTTCAACCCGCGCTATGTCAACGACACCAAGCGCATCGGCGGCGCGCTCAGCTACCCGCTGCTGCTGTCCCACGCGCATGCGCTGACCGTGACCGGCGGCTTCTACGGCGCCGAGCAGTTCGAGCGCTATACCCACACCGCCACCGGCACGCGCGTGACCCTCGGCACCAATGTGCGCGTGGCCACCGCGGAACTGACCTACGTGCAACGCGGCGAAGGCGTGACCCGCAACGCCACGCTGGGCCTGTACAAGGGCTTCGACGCGCTCGGCGCCAGCCGCCAGAACAACACCAACGAGCTGAGCTTCTTCCGCACGCGTCTGCTGCTGTCGCAATCGAAGGACCTGCCGGCGGGCTTCGGCCTGACGCTGGCCGCGGCCGGTCAGTACAGCGGCGACCGCCTGGCCTCCGGCGAGCAGATCAGCTTCGGGGGGCGGTTCTTCGGGCTGGGCTACCCCGCCGGCGAAGTGGCGGGCGACAAGGGCTGGGGGGCGTCGGCGGAAATCAGCCGGCTGTTCCAGCCCGACCTGACCTACCTGCGCACGATCCAGCCCTATGTGGCGGCCGACGTGGCGCGCGTGTACGCCAACGGCATGACGCTGGCGCACCGCAGTCTGTCGTCGGTGGCGCTCGGCGCGCGTTTCTCGGACCGGCGCTACTACACGCTGGACCTGTCGGTGGCGCAGCCGGTGGGGGACAAGCCGACCAATGCCAGCCGCCGCTCGCCCCGGATCAACATGACCTATTCATACCAGTTCGACTGAGCCGCCTGCTTGCCTGGGGCGCATCGCCGCAGACCGGCGCGCGCGGCACAGGCCCGGCAATGGCTCAGGCTGGTGCCGCAGACCGCCAATGCGCCCTTCATGGAGAAGATGCCGGCGCTGCAGCGCCTGCACGCGCATGCGCGGGAAGCCGCGCGCGCGGCGCAAGGCGCGTGCGTGCCGGGAGCAGTGCCGCGGGGTGAGCGCGCCGCGCTCAGGTCACGCGGAAGCCTATCTTCAGCGTGACCTGGAAGTGCGCGATCTTGCCGTTCTGGATATGGCCGCGCGTTTCCACCACTTCGAACCAGTCGATGTTCTTGATGGTTTCGCCGGCCTTGGCAATGGCGCTCTGGATGGCCTGGTCGGTACCATCGGGCGAAGAGCCGACGATCTCGACCAGCTTGTACGTATGGTTGGTCATGTCCCTCTCCTTGCGGGCGGGCCCGCGGGGGTTCCATCCATCATAGGCGCCGCGCACCGATAGCCCCAAGGCCCGCGCCGCGCCATGCAGCGCACGCAGATCCTGTTACACAATCCTCCTTTGCCAGTGGCGTAAGCGGCTGCTACGCTGCGGACCCGCCCCTGACAGCATGCAGCGCGCGGCGCGCGCAATGCTGTCGCTTACTGAAGCAAAGATCCGCCGTGACTGTCAGATTTATTCGCCGGGCCGTGCTGGGCCTGAGCCTGGCTGCCGCCATATCAGCCTTCACCTCGTTCAACCCGTTCAGCCACTTGCTCGCGCAAGCGCACGCCCGTTCGTCTTCGACCTTCGACCAGGTCACCGACACCATCGCCGACAGCATCAGCGATACCTTCAACGAAGCGGTTGCCAAACACTTCCCCGCGCGCCCCGGCACGCCCGCACAGCCGCCGCAGGCGCAGCCGCTGCCGAGCAAGCCGTTTGCGCAGGGCAGCGGCTACACGCTGTGCTTCGTGCCCGATGGCGCAAGCTGCCAGGCGCTGCTGGTCAATGCGATCCGCAGCACGCGCCACCGGCTGCTGATCCAGGCCTATTCGTTCACCAGCGCGCCGATCGCCGAGGCCGTGGCGCAGGCGCACAAGCGCGGCGTGGAGGTGCGCGTGATTCTGGACAAGAGCCAGCAGTCGGAGCGCTATACCAGCGCCACGTACCTGAAGCACGCCGGCGTGCCGGTGGTGATCGACAACAAGCCAGCGATCGCACACAACAAGGTGATGGTGTTCGACGACCAGGCGGTCTTCACCGGATCGTTCAACTTCACCAAGTCCGCGCAGGAGCGCAATGCGGAGAACGGCATGCTGATCCGCGGCGACGCGGCGGTGGTCAAGGCGTACACCGACAACTGGAACAAGCGTTACCGGCAGTCACGGGCATATTGACGCGCGAGAGGTCGCGCCTGCATGAAGCGGCGCCCGGTGGCACACTTGCGGCTGGCGTGCGGCGCGAGCCGCGCATCTTGTCTTCCTGTTCAGAGCCATTCCGGAGAGCCTCCCCATGACAGCCATTCCCGACAGCCAGTGGATCCGCGTTGAAAGCGCCGCAGGCAGTTTCGATGCCTACCTGAGCCTGCCGCCCGCGGGCCTAAAGCCCGGCAAGCCTGGCACGCCCGGCATCGTGCTGCTGCAGGAGATCTTCGGCGTGAACGAGCATATCCGCGCCGTGGCCGACCAGTACGCCGCGGACGGCTACGCCGTGCTGGCACCGGACGTGTTCTGGCGCCAGGCGCCGCGCATCGAGCTCGGCTATGACGGCGACGACATGGCGCGCGCGATGACGCTGCGCAAGGCGGTGGACGTGCCCGCCGCGCTCGACGATATCGCCGCCACCGTGCAGGCGCTGCGCCAGCACACCGGCGCCGGCAAGGTCGCGGCGGTGGGCTACTGCTTCGGCGGCCTGCTGGCGTACCTGAGCGCGGCGCACGGACTGGTGGATGCGGCCGTGCCGTACTACGGCGGCGGCATCCAGAACGAGCTGCAGGAGGCTGCGAATATCCGCGTGCCGGTGCAGTTCCACTACGGCGCGCTCGACGCGCATATCCCGCCCGAGGCCGTGCAAGCCGTGCGCGAGGCATTGGCCGGCAAACCCGGCGCAGAGATCCACGTCTACCCCAACGCCGACCACGGCTTCAACTGCTGGGCGCGCGCTTCCTACCACCAGCCCAGCGCCGCACTGGCGCACGGGCGCGCGCTGGCCTTTCTGGCGCAATCGCTGTAACGCCCTGCGGCGCGCACCGATACGCGCCAGGCGCTGGCACGGTTCAAGGTGCCCAAGCCAGCGCCGGCAATCAGTACGGCACCGCGACGCCGTTCTCGATCCTGACGCGATCGCCAATGCGCATCTGGTAGGCGTCGGACTGCGTCAGCGTCAGGTAGGCGTTGTCGCTGGTGCGCACGCGCACGCGGTAGGCGGGCGCGCTGGAACCGGTGCGTTTCTCGACCTCATTGCCGGCCACCGCGCCAGCAACGGCGCCGCCGATGGTGGCCACGGTATTGCCGCGGCCGCGGCCGACCTGGTGCCCGAGCAGGCCGCCGACGATGCCGCCGACCACGGCGCCCGCGCCACTGGTCGAGGGCGGCTGGCCGGGCACCACTTCAATCGCTTCGACCCAGCCGTAGCGCACGCCGTAGGCTTCGTTGCCGTAGTGGTTGCCATAGCTGCCGTCCGCGGGGTACGGCTGCTGCGGGTAGCCTTGCTGGGGGTAGCTCTGCTGTGGGTAGCCTTGCTGCGGATAACCCTGTTGCGGATAGCCCTGCTGCGCCGGATAGCCGCTGATGGTGGTGCCGTAGCCCGTGCTGCCAGCGGTGCTGTAGCCGGGATTGTTGTAGCCGGCGTTGTTGTAGCCGGCGTTGTAGCCACCGCCATAGCCACCGCCATACCCCCCGCCATAACCGGCGTCATAGCCATACGGCGTGGCACACCCGGCCAGCGCACCGGCGCCAAGCACCGCAAGCACAACCGAACGAACGGGGTAGGACATGTCTGGACTCCTGCGCGCTGCGCGTGTTTTAGGGAATGCGCGCGAGTCTAGGGCCGCCGGCGGGCAGCGGGTGTCACCGGAGCTTGTGATTGGTAACTGCCTGTAACTGCGGGCGCAGAGGGCGCCAGCCGTGCTCAGCTGCGTTCGGCGCCGTCGTCGTTGAACTGCGTGATGCGCGCCACGCGGAAGGTGCCGCGCAGCGATTCCAGCTCGGTCCGGTGCAGCATCGCCAGCCGGCTCAGGCAGCGCTCGCCCTTGGCCAGCAGGTGCACCTGCACCACGCGCCGGTCTTCGGGATTGAGCCGGCGCTTGACCAGCCCGGCGGCTTCGCAGCGGTTGACCAGCGCCACCACGCCATGCTGCTTGGCCTGCAGGCGCTCGGCCAGTTCGCCGATCGAGGCCCAGTCCTTGTCCGGGCAGCCGCGGATATGCAGCAGCAACAGGTATTGCTGCACGGTCAGCCCTTCCTCGCGCGCGGCGTCCTCGGAGAAACGCAGGAAGCGCCGTAGCTGGTAGCGGAAGTCTGAGAGCGCTTCGAAGTCTGCCTGGCTGAGCGGGGGCTGGTTCCGTGACGGGGCGGACTTGGTGGGCATGGATGGCAACAAAGCGCGGAGAAAGAAGAACCCGCCGGAATATCCGCGGGCGCTCGCAATTATAGAGTCCGCGCATGCCGTTGCAGCGCTTACCGCCCGGCAGTCCACATCGCGCCCGCGCACTTGTGCCGGGCGCCCGGCCGGCTATGGCAGAATCTGTGCGGTTGCAGACACCTTCACCCGTTACCGGAAAACGCACCGATGCTCTCGGAAATCGCTCTCTTCCTGCTGGATATCGTCTTTACCCTGTTCGGCATGGCGCTGCTGCTGCGCGTGTGGATGCAGCTCACGCGGCTGCCGACGCGCAATGCGGTGTCGCAGGGCGTGTTCCAGATCACCGACTGGCTGGTGCGGCCGCTGCGCCGGGTCATCCCGGGCGTGGGCGGCATCGACTGGGCCACGATCGTCAGCGCCTGGCTGACCGCGGTGGTGTTCCTGCTGCTGGTCGCGCTGATCAGCGGCGGCAACCTGCTGTCCGTGCTGCCGGCGGTGCTGCTCACGTCGGTGCTCTACGTGCTCAAATGGGGCATCAGCCTGGTGATGTGGGTGACGCTGCTGATGGCGATCCTGTCGTGGGTCAATCCGCATTCGCCGATCACGCCCGCCATCGACCACCTGACCGCGCCGGTGCTGCGCCCGATCCAGCGCGTGGTGCCGCGCCTGGGCGGTTTCGATATTTCGCCGCTGGTGCTGTTCGTGATCGCGCAGATCCTGTTGATGGTCATCGCGCGTCTGGGTGCCAGCGTATTCAGCATGGCGTACTGACGCCGGACCAAGGGCCACGGCGGCCGAGCTCAAACGGATTTAACCGTTCCCTTGGCCACGGCCCCGGCCGTGGCGGCCCGCCGGCGCTCTCAACCCGCCGGACGGGCCTCTTCCTCCCCAAGCCCCATCTCGGTGGCACCCGTCCCCGCATCCGTCCCCGCATCCGCATCCGTGCCCAGCTCGGGCTCGAACTCGGACACCATCATCGATTCGATCGCTTCCATGAAGGCGCGCACCTTGCGCGGCTGCAGGCGCCGGTCCGGCAGCAGCGCGAACACGCGCAGCGGCGGCAACGGATAGTCGGGCAGCACGCGCACCAGCCGCCCCTGCGCGATCTCGGCCTCGCAGTAGTTCACCGACAGCCGGGCGATGCCCAGCCCGGCCAGCGCCCCCTGCAGGCGCAGTTCGGCGTTGAAGGTCTGCATGCGCGGACGGATCGGCACCGATACGGTCTGGTCGTCGCGCGTGAATTCCCACACGGTGTCGCCAGGCGTGGTCAGTGTCGGCATATTGGCCAGGTCTTCCGGGCGCAGTTGCGCCGGCAGGCTCGCGGCCAGCGCCGGTGCGGCAAACAGGCCGCGCTCGACGTGATAGATGCGCCGCGCCACGGTGCCGGAGTCCGGCAGGTCGGCATCGACGATAACGAAGGCCACGTCATAGCCATCGCGGATCGGGTCGACCAGACCCTGCGTGATTTCCACCGCGACGTCGAGCGCCGGATGCGCGGCCAGCGTGCGGCAGATCACGCCGCCGAGCTGCTGGGCGCCGAATTCATAGGGCGTGGCAATGCGCAGCACGCCCTGCACGCGCTCCTCGCGCGCCAGCGTTTCCTGCCGGATCTCGCGCAGCCGCGCGAACAGCGGGGCAACGTCGCGGTACACCGCCTTGCCCGCATCGGTCAGGCGCATGCGGCGCGTAGTGCGCTCCAGCAGCTTGGCGCCGATGGCGGTTTCCAGCCGCGCCACCGCGGCCGAGACGCGCGACTTGGGGCAATCGAGCTGCTCCGCCGCGGCCGTGAACGTTCCCTGCTCGACGACGCAGCAGAACGCTTCCCAATCATTCCACTGAATTGTTTCGTTCACCGGACAATGTTTCCCTGACAACCTGTAGTTCGCGACTGCAGGCGCCATTATGCTTGAGCGATGCAACAAACGCCTGTTCAGGCTGCATCGGACGCCCTGGCCCCCGCGCTTTCCACATCGGCTCCGGCAGCCCTGCCTCCCGCCCCCACGCCAGCGCGCCCGCGCATGCAACTCGCCAGTCACCCGGAGATGGGTCACTGGCGACTTTCATTGTTCGGCCTGACGCTCGGCCTGGTGACCGGCATCGACTTCTCTTCCACGCTGATGATGGGCGTGGCGAGCCAGCATATCCAGGGCGGCGTCGGTGCCGCGCCGGAAGATTACCTGTACGCGATCTCGGCCTACGCCGCCACCGCGGTACTGATGAACATGGTGCTCGACCAGGTCGCGCGCCGCATCACGTACAAGCGCTTCACCATGGCGTCGCTGCTGGTGTTCGTGCTGGGGTCGCTGATCTGTGCCGAGTTTGCCAGCCCCACCGGGCTGATTACCGGCAAGGCGGTGCAAGGGCTGGGTGCCGGCGGCCTGTTCGCGGCCTCGCGCATCCTGGTGCAGCTGGTGTCGACCCCGGCCGAGCGTGCCCCGCTGATGCTGCGCTTTGGCGGCGGGGCGTTCTCGATGCTGGCGATCACGCCCTGGCTCACCAGTATTTTCCTCGACGATATCGGCTGGCGCGCGGTATTCCTGTTCCAGGCCGGCATCGCGCTGCCGGTGCTGCTGTCGGTGGCGCTGACCTATCCCGTGCGCGCCCCACGCGACCCGCATCCGCCGGTATCGACGCTGGACTGGCCCGCCGCGATCGCCGCCGCGCTGGGCGCGCTGGTGTTCCTGCACACGCTGCAGGAGATGCGCTATACGCGCTTTTTCAGCGCGCCGGAAATGCCGCTGGCCGCGCTGTGTGGCGTGGCGCTGTTCGCGTTCAGCGCCTGGCGGCTGTATCGCCACCCGGATCCGTGGATCGACTTCTCGCGGCTGGCCGGGCGCCAGTACCTGTACGGGCTGGGCTTCTACACGCTGTATTACCTGCTGTCGTCGGCATGGGCCTTCCTGCTGCCGTCGCTGACGCAGACCGGGCTCGGGCTGACCTTCCGCACCACCTGCATGCTGCTGTCGACCAGCGGCACGGTGTCGGCGATCGGCGCCATTGCCATCACGCTGGGCATGGCGCTGGTGTTCCGCAAGCGGCGCGTGATCGCCATCGGCTTTATGGTCTATGCGTGCGCGGCGATGCTGCTGTCGCTCCAGTTGATGCCGGGCGCGCCCGACTATGCGCTGGTGCCGGTGGTGCTGCTCGAAGGGCTGACGCCGGTGCTGCTGATGGTGCAGGTGGCGTCGATGACCTACCTTGACGTGCCGGTCGAGGACTTCTCGCACGCCTACCAGTTCAAGAACGTCTGCAAGCAGATCGCCTCGGCGATGGGCACCGGCCTGGCCAGCGTATTCATGCAGGACGGGCTGGCACAGCACCGCACGCACCTGGTGGAGCACATCACGCGCTTCAACCCCGTGCTGCAGGCGCCGGACGCGCTGTCCGCGTCGGGGCTCGCCAGCATCTCGCTTGAAGTCGACCGTCAGGCCACGCTGCTGGCCGGCATGGACATGCTGCACGGCTTTGCCGCGTTGTGCGCGGTGGCGGCGGTGTTCGTGCTGGTGCAGCGCAGCTTCCGCTGATCACATCACTCCGGCAACCGCATAACGGTGTGGGAGACAGCATGGTGGCGGCGCTCCGGCGCGGGGCGCCGCCGAACTATGCCTGAGCGCCATGCACCAGGGCCGGCACTGGCGCAAACACCGCATTTCCTCTACCCTTTCGGCCTTTCCGTGCCAATCCGGCGATCCGCGCCGGTGCTACACCGATGGCCAGCCCCAGCGATTCCGATCCCGACGCGCCCAAGACCGCAGACAGCGCCGCCTCGCCCGAAAAGCCGAGCGACAGCTATGTGCAGTCCTTTGCCCGCGGGCTGTCGGTGATCCGCGCCTTCAACGCGCAGCATCCGGCGCAGACGCTGACGGAAATCGCGCAGGCCAGCGGCCTCACGCGCGCCGGCGCGCGCCGCATTTTGCTGACGCTGGTGGGACTGGGCTATGTGCAGGCCGATGGCCGACTGTTCCGGCTGACGCCCAAGATCCTGGACCTGGGCTTTGCCTACCTGACTTCGATGCCGTTCTGGAATCTGGCCGAGCCGATCATGGAGACGCTGTCGCAGCAGGTGCACGAAAGCTGCTCGATTTCCGTGCTCGACGGCACCGAGATCGTCTATGTGCTGCGCGTGCCGGCGCGCAAGATCATGACCATCAACCTGTCGATCGGCAGCCGGCTGCCGGCGTATTGCTCGTCAATGGGCCGCGTGCTGCTGGCGGGCCTGTCCGAGCCCGAGCTCGACAGCGTGCTGCGCGCCAGCGAACTGCGCGCGCGCACCAGCCGCACCGTGACCGATATCAACGCGCTGAAGGCCATCGTCGCCGACATCCGCAAGCGCGGCTGGGCGCTGAACGACCAGGAGCTGGAAGAAGGGCTGGTGTCGCTGGCCGCGCCGATCCGCAACCGCGCCGGCCACACCATCGCCGCCATCAATATCAGCGGGCAGGCCAACCGAACCAGCGCGCAGGAAATGCTGGAGCGCTTTTTGCCGCCGCTGCTGGAAGCCTCGGAGAAGATCTCCGGGCTGGTCGGGCTGCGCACCTGAGCGCAGCCGCCGCGCCGGAAAGAATCAGCCAGCGGTCGGCAGCGCCACGCTGCCGAACTCGGCCGAGCGCGTGCCGTCCAGCGGCCGGTTGCTCGCGCCAAAATACGCGAACGCCACCGACAGCTTGACCGCATTGGATTCATTGCGCCCCGCCGCATGGAACAACCGGCTGTCGAAGCACAGCACGTCGCCGCGGTGCAGGGCCAGCGGCTGCGCGGCCTGCAGCAGGGGCTGGCTGGCCGGGTGGGCCTCGATCAGGAATTCGGCCGGATCGAGCTGGCCCGGCTCCAGCTGCGCCTGGTGCGAGCCGGGGATGACGCGCAGCACGCCGTTGCGCTCGTCTTCGTCGCCCAGCGCCAGCCACACCGTCACCAGCTCCGGCTTGGCAAACGACCAGTAGCGCGTATCGCGGTGCCAGCCGGTCTGGCTGCCGTAGTGCGGATGCTTGGTCATCACGCAGTTGTGGTGCGCCAGCGTGATGCACGCCGGCTCGCCCAGCAGCGCCTGCACCACCGATACCAGCCTGGAGTCGGTGGCCCAGCGGCGGAACACCTCGTTGCGCCCGTAGGCCTGGCGCAGCCGCCTGACGGTGCCGCCACCGACGGCATCGCGCGCGGCCGGCGCGCCGGGATAGCCAAGATCCGCCTCGAACTCCACCGGCGGCACCACTGCCGCCAGGTGCTCGCGCGTCACCGCCTCCAGTTCGGCGCAGGTCGGCTCGCCGGCAAAGCCGCGCAGGATCACGAAGCCATGGGCGCGAAAGGCCTGCGCCAGGCGCAGCAGCGCGCCGGTATCGGCGCACAGGACGGAGGAGGCGGGCAGGTCGGCGGGGCAGTCCAGCGAGGCGGTCATTGCAGCGGGCAGCGAAACAGGCGGCGAAACAGGCGGCGAAAAAAGCAGGCGAAAAGAGACAGCAGGGGCCGCGGTGGCCCGACAGTCCCATGATGCCAGAACCGGCGCGATCTGGCGCAAGCGGCACGCGCAAAGCCGGCCCCCACTGGCGCGGGGCGCGCGCCGTCTGCGTACGGAAACAGACGGTGCCGCGCGCTCACGGCGCCGCTACAATGCGCTGATCATCGCCCCCGCGTCCGCTGCCTCCCTTTCTTCCACTTCTCTTCGCGCCGAGGTCCCACGTGACTGCTCGCCCACGCATCGTCGCTTCCCTGGCCGAGGCCCATGCCCGGTTGTGCCGCATCGTTCTCGGCAAGCCGCAGCAGGTGCGGCTGGCGCTGGCCTGCATGCTGGCGCGCGGCCACCTGCTGCTGGAAGACGTGCCGGGCGTGGGCAAGACCACGCTGGCGCACGCGCTGGCGCGCACGCTGGGTCTGCAGTACCAGCGCGTGCAGTTCACCAGCGACCTGCTGCCCGCGGACCTGATCGGCGTGTCGGTGTTTGTGCGCGAGGCGGGCGAGTTCCGCTTCCATCGCGGCCCGGTATTCGCGCAGGTGGTGCTGGCCGATGAGATCAACCGTGCGCCGCCCAAGACCCAGAGCGCGCTGCTCGAGGCCATGGCCGAGCGGCAGGTGACGCATGACGGCACCACGCACGCGCTGCCGTCGCCATTTTTCGTCATCGCCACGCAGAACCCGCTGGAACAGCTGGGCACGCATGCGTTGCCCGAGTCGCAGCTCGACCGCTTCACCATGCGGCTGTCGCTGGGCTACCCCGATGCCGCGTTCGAGCGGGTGCTGTACCTGGGCGGCGGCAGCGCTCCCGATGCCATGCCGGTGATGGATGGCGGACAGGTGCTGGCGTTGCAGCAGGCGGCGGAGCAGGTGTATGCCAGCCCCGCGCTGGTCGATTATGTGCTGGCGCTGGTGCAGGCCACGCGCCGCCACGGCGCCTTTGCCGCGGGCTTGTCGCCGCGCGCGGGCCTGGCGTTGCTGGCCAGTGCACGCGCGTGGGCGCTGCTGGCGCAACGCAACATGGTGCTGCCCGAGGATGTGCAGGCGGTGTTCGCCGCGGTGGCCGCGCACCGAATGCTGCCCGCCGGTGCCGCCGGGCCTGCCGCCATCGCCGGCGAGCTGGCCGCGCTGCTGGCCGGCGTGGCCATCCCCTGAACGCCATGGCGCGCGATCCGGGGGCGGCCGCGCGCGCGGGCGGACCTGGCCGCTGGCTATCCGGCGCCGGCAAGGGCGTTGCCCTGCTGCGCACCCGCGCACGGCGCCCGGTGGGCGGCACGGTGGTGCTGGACCGGCGCCACCTTTACATCCTGCCCGCCCGCGGCGGCCTGGGTTTTGCCGCGCTGCTGGCCGCGATGCTGCTGACCTCGCTCAACTACAACATCAGCCTGGGCTTTGCGCTGACCTTCCTGCTGGTCGGCATCGGCATGTCGTGCATGTGGCTGGCCTACCGCAACCTGCTCGAACTTGCCGTGGCCGCCGGGCCAGTGGCGCCGGCCCATGCCGGGCAGCCGGCGGTGTTCCACTTGCGCGTCGACAACCGCGACGCCGGCGCGCGCATCGGCATCGAGGCCCGCGTGCCATCACTGCCGGACGTGGCTGCCGCCGAACTGACGCTCGACGGCCATGCCAGCGGCACGCTCGCGCTGCTGGTGCCGGCCGTGCGCCGGGGCCGGCTGGTGCTGCCGCGCGTAGTGCTTGCCAGCCGCTTCCCGTTCGGGCTGTTCCGGGTCTGGAGCCATGCCGACCTGGAAATGTCGACTTTGGTCTATCCCGCCCCCGAGCAGGATGCCCCGCCGCCGCCGCCCGTGCATCGGCCCGACGAAGGCGACGCGCTGCACGCCGGCGCGATGCACAGCGACGACGGCATCGACCAGTTGCGCCGCTACCGCAACGGCGACCCGCTGCACCGCATCGCGTGGAAGCACAGCGCGCGCACCGGACGGTGGCTGAGCCGCGCCGGCGATCCGCCGCAGCGTCCGGCGCGCTGGCTGGACTGGCACGCGATGCCGGCGGGCATGGACGCGGAAGCGCGGCTGTCGCGGCTGTGCGCGTGGCTGTTGACCGCAACCGATGATGCCGAGACCGGCCTGCGGCTGCCCGGTTTTGAACTGGCGCCGGCGCGGGGCGCGGCGCATCGGCGCGCCTGCCTCGAGGCGCTGGCGTTATGGCCGCAACGGCCTGGCTCCGCGCGTAAGGGGGGCGGCGCGTGAAACCGGTCGCGCGGCCGCTGCGGCACGAGGACCATGGCATGCTGCTCGGCCAGCTCGCGCTGGTGCTGGCGCCACAGGCGCGCACGCTGCCGGTGACGGTCAGCGTGCTGCTGGTGTTGCTGCTGGGCTGGCGCTGGCTGCTGTGGCGCCGGCGCGCGCCGCTGCCGTCGCGCTGGATGCTGGGCGTGACCGCCATGCTGGTGCTGCTGGTGGCAAGCGCGCTGGCCTGGCAGGCGGGCGCCGGCATGGGGCGCGATCTCGCGGTGGCGCTGCTGGGCGCCTTCGTCATCCTCAAGCTGCTCGAATGCCGCGCGCTGTCTGACGCGACGCTGGTCACGCAGCTCTCTTTTTACCTGCTGCTGACGCTGTACCTGTCGGACCAGCCGTTCTGGCTGGCGCTGTACAGCGTGGCGATCGGCGCGTGGGTGCTGCGCAACTGGCTGCTGCTGCACCACCCCGAAGCGCGCAGCAAGCTGGCGATCTGGCCGCTGCTGGGGCGCATGGCGCTGCTGGGGCTGCCCTGGGCGCTGGCGCTGTTCGTGCTGTTCCCGCGGCTGGAACATCCGCTGTGGCGGTTGCCACAGTCGGCGCCGACGGGGACCACCGGCATCAGCGACACCATGCGGCCTGGCAGCGTGGGGCAGCTGATCCGCTCACAGGCGGTGGCGCTGCGCGCCGAGGTCACCGGTGCGCCGCTGCCGGCCGCGGCGCTGTACTGGCGTGCGCTGGTGCTGTGGGATTACGACGGCACCACGTGGTATCCGGCGCGCAACCGCCAGCAGCAACTGGTGCCGGCGCCGATGCCTGCCGCTGCCCCGGCGCACGGTATCGACTACAGCATCACGCTGGAGCCAAGCCAGCAACGGTGGCTGTTCGTGCTGGATCGCGGGCAGGCGCTGGCGGCCGGTGTGGAGTCAGCCCTCACGCCCGACGGCGAATTCCTGGCGCGGCGTCCGGTGGAGCAGCGCATCCGCTACCGCGCGCAGTCGACGCTGGCTCCGGCGCCCGAGGCGCTGACCCCCGCCACGCGCCGCCTCGCGCTGAGCTTGCCGGGTGGCAATCCGCGTGCCCGCGCGCTGGCCGCGCAATGGTCCGAGAGCCATGCCGACCCCGCCGCGCGCGTGCAGGCCGCGCTGCGGCTGTTTGCCGCCGCGCCCTTCGCCTACACCTTGAATCCGCCGCCGCTGGGACGCGAGCAGGTCGACAGCTTTGTGTTCGACACCCGGCGCGGCTTCTGCGAGCACTACGCTGGCAGCTTCGTGTTCCTGATGCGCGCCGCCGGCGTACCGGCACGCGTGGTCACCGGCTACCAGGGCGGCGAGTACAACCCCATCGGCCAGCACTATGTGGTGCGCCAGTCCGATGCGCATGCCTGGGCCGAAGTCTGGCTCGACGGCCGCGGCTGGGTCCGGGTGGACCCGACCAGCGCGGTGGCGCCGAGCCGGATCGAGCAGGGCCTGGATGCGGCCATTGGCAACGAAGCGGCGACGTGGCGTCCGTCGCAGCAGCCGGGGTGGCTGCAGGACCTGCGCTGGGCCTATGAAGGCCTGGTCTATACCTGGCAGCGCTGGGTGCTGCAGTACGATCATGCGCAGCAGGCGCGGCTGCTCGACACGCTCGGCGCCGGCGCCGGCGCCGGCCAGCTTCTCGCTGGCGCGCTGGCGCTGCTGTGCCTGCTGGCGCTGGTGCCGCTATGGCGGCGCCGCGGGCCGGCGGATCCGCTCGAGGCCGCCTACGCGCGCTTCTGCGGCCTGCTGGCGCGCCACGGCTGCGAGCGCGCGCCAGCCGAAGGCCCACAGGATTATGCGGGCCGCGCAAGCATCCATCTTCCGCACGCGGCCGAGGCCATCGCGGCTGTCACGGCTGCCTATATCGACGTGCGCTACGGCAAGGACGCGGCATCGCGCCGCGAGCCGGCAGTCGCCACGATGCGCGCCGGCATCCGGCAACTGGCCGCTACGCTGCGCTCCCGTTAAGACGCTGGCGAGGCTCGGCTCCGACTGATTGCGTGCGAGGATCTCGATCGGCTGATTGCCGTGCTGGCGCTGGGCGCGGCAGCGTTATGCGGGTGCAGCGGCGGCTGGCCTGAAGCACGGCGAAGGCATCGCACAGCGGGCTGCGCGGATCATGCGGGACGGCTTCCTGGAGGCTGCGGAGAACTGGCGCGGAACTGCTGCGGGAACTGTTGCGGAGGGACTGCTGGAGATGCGAAGGCGCCGCGGCGCGATGGCGCGGACGGTCGCAGTGCCGGCGGATGCGGCACCGGCGAAGTACCTGCTCAGAACAGCGAAAGCTGGCGCATGCCGAAACCGATCGTTTCTTCGACGCGCGCACGCGCGTGGGCCAGCGAGCCTTCCGCGCCAGAGTAGTTGCCGGCGGCCCAGTGGTAGACCACGGGAATCTCGCCGCGCTCGGACAGGCGCACTTCGCCAAGCTTGTCGCCGCGTTCGTTGCGGTAAAAGTGCGATCGGTAGCCGCGCTCCCAATGCGGGGCGACCATTTTCTTGCGCCGCCGGGGCTTCGGCGCGGAGCCGGCAGCCGACGTCGTGGACGTCAGTCGCCGCGCTCGATCGGTACCCGGCGTCGTCGCACGGGTGAAATCCAACTGCATAGACTTCCTTTTTGTCGATTCAGCAGAACCAGGGTCGGCGGGGGCTGCCGCCGCATGCTTCGTGCATCGCAGTCGAGATGATACCTGTTGGCGCGGCTTCTGTAAGTAGTTCGTTGCGCTGAATGCCGCCTCAGGCAAGGCTTAGCGGGCCGTATACCCCTCCAGGTATACGGCACGTATACGGTTAACTTCGTCGTCAAAGCCTTGCCAGTTAACGGCTTGCGGACAGTCAGCGTTGCCGGCTGCGATCAACCCAGATCGAGCGGAATAAAGATGCGGGCATCGTCGCGCTGCACCAGCAATGCCACCTGCTTGCCCGATTTCGACACCAGCGACTTGAGCTGCTCGGCCGAGTTGATCGGCGTGCCGTTCAGCGACAGGATCACGTCGCCCGGCTGGATGCCGACGCGCGCGGCGGGACCGGTCACGTCCTCGACCACCAGGCCGCCATCGATGCCGCTGTCGCGCTTTTCGGCAGGCGTCAGCGGGCGCACCGCCAGGCCGAGCCGGCCGCTCGCCTCGTTGCCGCCGCCCTTCTGCGCCACCGCCTGGTCCCTGGCCGTGCCGACCTTCACCGACAACGTCATCGGCTCGCCCTTGCGGATGATCTTCAGCGTGCTCTGCGTACCCGGCTTGATATCGGCCACGTGTTCGGGCAGGTCGCCCGAGTGGTCGACCACGTCGTTGTCGATCTGCACGATCACGTCGCCCGGCTTCAGGCCCGCGCGCGCGGCGGGGCTGTCGGGCTCCACCGAGTTGACCAGCGCGCCGGTCGGCTTGGGCAGCCCGAACGACTGCGCCAGCGCCTGGTTGACCTCCTGCACGCTGATGCCCAGGCGCCCGCGCGTGACCTTGCCGTGCGCCACCAGTTGCTGTTGCACCTTGGTCGCCACGTCGATCGGGATCGCGAACGACAGGCCCTGGTAGCCGCCGGTCTGGCTGTAGATCTGCGAGTTGATGCCGATCACTTCGCCGCGCTGGTTGAACAGCGGACCGCCCGAGTTGCCAGGGTTGACCGCGACGTCGGTCTGGATAAACGGCACGTAGGTGTCGTCCGGCAGCGAGCGTGACTTGGCGCTGACGATGCCGGCGGTGACGGTGTTCTCGAAACCGTACGGAGAACCGATCGCCAGCACTGGCTCACCGACGCGGATGCGCGACGGATCGCCCAGGCGCACAGTGGGCAGATCCTTGGCGTCGATCCGGATCACGGCGACGTCGGTCTGCGGATCGGTGCCAAGCACCTTGGCCTTGAACTCGCGGCGATCGGTCAGCTTGACCGTGACTTCCTGCGCGCCGTCGACAACGTGCGCGTTGGTCATGATCACGCCGTCGGGGCTGACGATAAAGCCCGACCCGAGCCCCCGCACCAACTGCGGCTGGCCGTTCTGCGGGCCCTGGAACTGCGGACCGAAGCGCTTGAAGAACTGGAACAGCGGATCGTCGGGATCGATGCCCGGCGGCAATTGGGCTGCCGTACGCTGCGCGCGCGCGGTGACGCTGATATTGACCACCGCCGGGCCGTACTGTGCCACGATGCCGGAGAAGTCCGTCGGCGCGGCAACCGCAGCCGCCGGCTGTGCGGCAAGGGGGGCGACGGCGGCGGACGTAGGGGCCGCATAGCCCGGCGTGATGACCTCCTTCTGCAGATAGGCATAGCCGCCGCCCAGGGCGGCCAGGGCCGCGATACCGACGGCCGTGCGAACAATGGTCTGGCGCATCATGTTGTCGTCCTTTCGTTAAGCATCCGGCGTCGGCATGTTGCGACGCCACGAGACCATGCTAACGATGCAGACTTAAAACAGACTTAAGGTTTGGCGGGGCCGATAGTAGTGAACGGGCCGGCTCACCACATTCCGTCGCTTCGGAGGAAATTGTAAATTTACATTGCGAACAATCTAATTGTGTCTAATATATCGACATGGAACGCGACGACGACCCCGCTACCGACTGGCTGCTCCTTGACCGGCAACTGTGCTTCGCCTTGTATTCAACTTCACTGACGATGACAAAGTTGTATAAGCCGCTGCTGAGTGAGCTCGGACTTACTTATCCGCAGTACCTGGTAATGCTGGTGCTGTGGGAGACCGACACGCTGACAGTATCCGAGCTGGGCGCCAGGCTGGCGCTGGATTCCGGCACGCTGACGCCACTGCTAAAGCGGCTGGAGTCGTCCGGGCTGGTGACGCGCACGCGCGATACCGCCGATGAACGTCGGGTGCAGGTGCGCCTGACGGATGCCGGCAGGGCGTTGCGGCAAGCCGCCACGCGTATTCCCGAACAGATGTTGTGCGCCACGCAATGCCCGGTCGAAGAGATCCAGGCCCTGACGCAGCGCCTGCATGCACTGCGGTCCTCGCTTGAACAAGCGCGAACCGATTCCAGCCTGCCGGAATAACGGCAAGCGTTGATGCGCCCCCTCGGGCAACAAACCGGAGCCTTAAATGAAACTCGAAAAAGTCGTTTATACCGCCCATGCCACCGCCACCGGCGGCCGTGACGGCCGTGCCGTCACCTCGGATGGTCGTCTGGACGCCAAGCTGGCCGTGCCGAAGGAAATGGGCGGCGCGGGAGACGGCCTGAACCCGGAACAACTGTTCGCAGCCGGTTATTCGGCCTGCTTTATTGGCGCCATGCGCTATGTCGCTGCCCAGCAGAAAATTACCGTCCCGGCCGATGCGTCGATCGAAGGCGCGGTCGGCATTGGCCCGATCCCGCAAGGCTTCGGCATCCAGGTCGAACTGAAGATCTCGCTGCCCGGCTTCGAGCGCGAAGCTGCGGAAAAGCTGGTCCAGGAAGCCCACAAGGTATGCCCGTACTCGAACGCCACGCGCGGCAATATCGACGTGACGCTGACCGTGGTCTGATACGCCGCAGCTAAAGCAAAACGGCCAGTGGTACTGGCCGTTTTTTATCTGGGCTGGTCGATTTACTGGCTCGGTTCTGCCTGCGCCAACTGAGCGCAAAAAGCGCGCTTTTGCGCCGAACTCATTCGTTTTATTTCAATTTCCGCTTTCAGCGCGTCGGACTTGGTGTCGAAACGGAGCTGGCCCATCACACGTATCGGCTTGCGCGATCGCGTGTATTTTGCGCCTTTGCCGGACACATGCTCTGCAAACCTGCGGGCGACATCGGTGGTGATTCCGGTGTAGATGGAATCGCCGCTGCATTCGAGAAGATAGAGATACCAGGCGCAGTCGTCCGGCATGGAATGGCGTAGTGGGAAGTCAGCCGTGATGGTATTACGCTTGCGCGGCACCGGCGAACAAATATGAGCGCATCACGGCTTTTTGCCCGCCGCCAAAGCAAAAACCCCAGCCTTTGTGGGCTGGGGTTCTGCGGTATAAGAGCCTGGCGATGACCTACTTTCACACGGGTAATCCGCACTATCATCGGCGCGGAGTCGTTTCACGGACCTGTTCGGGATGGGAAGGGGTGGTTCCAACTCGCTATGGTCACCAGGCATGAGGGGTTGC
>NZ_JBEFLI010000038.1:0-69805 GCF_040578825.1 Cupriavidus necator
CCCCCCCCCCCCCCCCCCCCCCCCCCCCCCCCCCCCCCCCCCCCCCCCCCCCCCCCCCCCCCCCCCCCCCCCCCCCCCCCCCCCCCCCCCCCCCCCGGGGGGGGGGGGGCCCCCCCCCCCCCCCCCCCCCCCACACTGTCCTGCCATCAGGCCCCTGCTTGCGCATGATGGCCTGCGTGCCGCTGGTCATCTCGATCTCCGCCACCTGGTGGCCGCGCTGCTGCAGCGCCTGCACCAGCCCCGGCGACACCAGCCCCTTCTCCACCTCGGTCGGCCCGTTGCGGCTGCCGAAGTTGCCCATGCCGATGGCCGCCTGCACGTCCATGTTCCAGTCGAGCATGCCGACCAGCGTCTTGGACACGTACTCGATGATCTGCGACCCGCCTGGCGACCCCACCGTGGCGACGAGCTGGCCGGTCTGGCGGTCGAACACCAGCGTCGGCGCCATCGACGAGCGCGGGCGCTTGCCCGGCTGCACGCGGTTGGCCACCGGCTTGCCGTTCTCGCTCGGCACGAAGGAGAAGTCGGTGAGCTGGTTGTTGAGCATAAAGCCGCGCACCATCAGATGCGAACCGAAGTACGACTCGATGGTGGTGGTCATCGAGATCGCGCCGCCGCGGTCATCGACGGCGACGATCTGCGAAGTGGAGATGCGCGGCGGCGAGCGATCCGGCGCATAGGCCATTGCGGTGCCCGGCGGCACGCCCGGCTGCGCCTTGCCGATGCTCTTGTCGCCGATCAGCTCGGCGCGCGAGGCCAGGTAGGACGGGCTGACCAGGCCAGCGACGTTGACCGGCACGAAGTCGGCATCGGCCACGTACAGGCCGCGGTCGGCATAGGCCAGGCGGTCGGCTTCCGAGATCGCGTGGACGGCATCGGGGTTGGCTTCCATCACCGCCGGCGTGTTCACGCCCTGCGGCTTCAGCGCCGCCAGCGCGTACCTGGGATTCTTCGTCTCCAGCGCCTGCAGCGTGCCAAGGATCTGGGCGATGGCGATGCCGCCTGACGACGGCGGCGGCATGCCGCAGATCTTCCAGCGCTTGTAGTCGGTGCAGACTGGCTCGCGCTCCTTGGCCCGGTATCCATTCAGGTCCGCCAGCGACAGCGAGCCGGCGTTGTTGCCGCCGTTCACCTTGGCGACGATATCGCGCGCGATCGGGCCGCTGTACAGCACGCCGGCGCCGTGCCGGGCGATATCGCGCAGCGTCTGCGCCAGCTTCGGGTTCTTCAGCACAGTGCCGGCCGGCTTGGGCTTGCCCTGTGCATCGAGGAAGTATTCAGCCATCTCGGGCGAGTTCGCCATGAACTTGTCGGCAGCCACCTGCGTGTACAGCCGCTGCGAGATCGGGAAGCCCTTCTCCGCCAGGGCGATGGCCGGCTCGAACAGCTTTGCCCACGGCAGCCGGCCATGCTGGCGGTGTGCCATTTCCAGCGCGCGCATCACGCCCGGCGTGCCGACCGAACGGCCACCGATCTGCGCCTCGCTGAATTCCATCGGCTTGCCGTCGGGCCGCAGGAACAGGTTTTCCGTGGCGCCCGCCGGGGCGGTCTCGCGGCCGTCGAAGGCCTGCACGCGCTTGCCGTCCCAGTACATGATGAAGGCGCCGCCGCCGATGCCGGTGGCCTGGGGTTCGACCAGCGTCAGTACGGCCTGCATGGCGATGGCGGCATCGATGGCCGAACCGCCCTGGCGCAGGATGGTGCGTCCTGCCTCGGTCGCGAGCGGATTGGCGGCGGCCGCCATATGGCGCTGCGCATAGACCGTCGACATGCCGGGGCGGTAGCCGGAAGCGACTTCCGGGGCCGGCGGCAGGGTGGCCGCGGGCGTTGTTGCTGCCGGCGCGGCCGGCGTGGCGGGTGTCGCGGCCGGCGCGGCAGGCGCCGCGGTCCCTCCGCCCTGCGTAGCACAAGCACCGAGCAGCGCGGCCAGCGCAAGGGCCAGCGCGCCACGCCACACCGTCGAAGAAGAGTCCAGGTGAGCCATGCGATATCTCCGGGAGGAAGGATCAGGGGGATTGTAGTGGCGATCGGCGCATCCGGGGAGCGGCAAAGTCTGAATCGCTGCACATCGCGCTGGCCTGCCCGTGGCGGCGGAAAAAATCTCGCCGCACTTAACCCCGGCCGCCCGCCTGCCCCGTTTCATCGACAGGCCGTCATGCCGGCGTCCCGCCCGGCGGCCCCCAAGGAGAACAACATGCAACTTCGCGCACCGGTCGTTTCCACCGTTGGCGCCGCCGTACTGGTGCTGGCACTGTCGGGCTGCGGCGGCCACTCGCCGTCGCTTTCGCAGGATGCTTTGCAGCCCGTGCCGCCGGCCCAGAGCCAGGTCCAGAGCCCGGCCCAGGCCGGGGTGCCGCGACCGCCGCCGGCAGCATCGCCCGCACCGTCACCGGCCTACGCGCCGTCGACCAAGGCAACCGATGCCGCCCCCGCGGCCGAAATGCATGCGCGCGCCGCCATGCTGCCGCGGCCTTACTACCTGCCGCCGCCCCAGCCGGCAGACCGCGAGCGCTACGGCGCCATCGACGAGAACGGCGTGAGGCTGGTGGCGCAGGCGCCGGTGTCCACCTTCAGCATCGACGTGGATACCGGCAGCTACAGCAATATGCGCCGGCTGCTCAATGCCGGGCGCGTGCCGCCGGCCGATGCGGTGCGCGTCGAAGAGCTGCTGAACTACTTCCCGTATGACTACGCGCCGCCCACCGACGGCCGCCCGTTCGCCGTGCATACCGCGCTGGCGCCCGCACCGTGGCATCCCGCCAATGTGCTGCTGCGCATCGGCATCCAGGGCAAGGACATGGCCGGTGGCGCGCTGCCCGCTGCAAACCTCGTGTTTTTGGTCGACGTCTCCGGCTCGATGGATTCACCCGACAAGCTGCCGCTGCTGAAGTCCTCGCTGAAGCTGCTGGTCAACAAGCTGCGCCCGCAGGACCGCATCACGCTGGTCACCTACGCCAGCGGCACGCGCGTCGCGCTGGCGCCCACGCCGGGCAGCGACAAGGCCGCCATCAGCGCGGCCATCGATCAGCTCGTGGCGGGCGGCAGCACCGCCGGCGCCAGCGGCATCGCGCTGGCCTACCAGGCCGCGCAGCAGAGCTTTATCGCCGGCGGCATCAACCGCGTGCTGCTCGCCACCGACGGCGACTTCAACGTGGGCGTGACGGACTTCCGGCAACTGAAGAGCATGATCGAGGAGAAGCGCAAGTCGGGCGTCTCGCTGTCCACGCTCGGCTTCGGCACCGGCAACTACAACGAGCAGCTGATGGAGCAGCTCGCCGATGCCGGCGATGGCGCCTACTCGTATATCGACAACCTGATGGAAGGCAACAAGGTGCTGGTCAGCGAAATGCGTTCGACGCTGGCCACCATCGCGCGCGATGTGAAGATCCAGGTGGAATTCAACCCGGCCACGGTGAAGGAGTACCGGCTGATCGGCTACGAAAACCGCATGCTGGCGCGCGAGGACTTCAACAACGACAAGGTCGATGCCGGCGATATCGGCGCGGGCCATACCGTCACGGCGCTGTACGAGCTGACGCTGGCCGGCCAGCCGGGCCTGGTCGATCCGCTGCGCTACCAGCAGGCCGCGCCGTCACCCGGGCGCGATGGCGAGCTGGCGCACGTCAAGCTGCGCTACAAGCGGCCCGCGGCGAGCGCGAGCGAGCTGATGGATGTCACCGTTGCACGGCAGGCCATCCGGCCGCTGGCGCAAGGCGATGACGATTTCCGCTTCGCGGCGGCGGTGGCGGGCTTCGGCCAGGTGCTGCGCGGCGGCAAGTTCACCGGCGCCTGGCGTTATGACGATGCGCGCGCGCTGGCGCAGGGCGCGCGCGGCGCGGACCGTTTCGGCTATCGCGGTGAATTCCTGAAGCTCGTGGACCTGGCACAGAGCCTGGCGACGTCCACGCCGGTCGGCCGCACCGACAGCGGCCAGGCAGAGCGTGCTGCGCGCTGACATGTCCTCGCGCCGTGGCGCGGCGCAAGCCGGCGCAAGCGACTGTCGCGCCGGCTTGCGCTCTCCTATACTCGGGCGCATGCAGGCAACCGATCCCGTCCCTCCCCGTCCCGCATCCGCCGATGCGCTGGCCGCCCTGCCCGACCAGGACCTGATGCTGCTGGTGGCCGGCGGCATCATCGAGCAGCCCGTCACCGAACTGTTCCGCCGCCACAATGCCGGCCTCTACAACTACGTGGCGTGGCTGTGCCAGGGCAATCGCGGCGAAGCCGAAGACATCGCGCAGAAGACCTGGGTCAAGCTGATGACCCGCTGCGGCGACTACCAGCCCACCGCGGCGTTCCGCACCTTCCTGTTCCAGATCGCGCGCAATACGTGGCTCGACCAGCTGCGCAGCGCCGACGCGCGCCAGCGCGAGACGATGGATGACGAGCCACTGGAAGTGCCCGGCGACGACCTGTCGCCCGAAGCCGAACTGCAGTTGCGCCAGCACACGCACCACGTGCACCAGGCCCTGCTGCAACTGCCGGTGGCGCAGCGTGAAGTCGTGGTGCTGCGCTTCTTCAGCGAGATGAGCGTCGAGGATATCGCGCTGATGCTGGGCGAGAAATTCGAGACGGTGAAGAGCCGGCTGCGCTATGCCTTTGCGCGCCTGCGCGGCGAGCTGGCCGGCAGCGTGCCGGGATCGCGGGAGACGCGGCCGTGAGCGCGGCGGACCGGTTTATCGATGGCGAGGACCGGCTGTCGGCGCTGCTGAAGAGCCTGCCCGCCTACGCGCCCTCCGCCGCGCTGGAAGCGTCAGTGCGGGAAGCCGCGCGCGCGGCGCAGCAGGAAGCCGATCGCGTCCGGGCCGGCGCGGCGCCGCTGCCCTTCCCGGCTCCGCCGACGCTTGCAGCCGCGGTGTTGGAGGAAGCCGCGCGCGTGCAGGCGGCACAGGCGGCGCGGCGCGATGCGCTGCTCGGGCGCGTTGCGGCAGGCGGCGAGGCAGCGGATGTACTCGGCGCACCGGTCAGCGAAGCAACGCGCGACTGGCTTGCCGCCGAAGCGCGGGCCAATGTGGCCGCGCAGAAAGAAGCGCAGTCACGCACTTTCCGCGCAGTCCGTGCGCGCCAGTGGTGGCGTTCGCTAGGACTGGCCGCCAGCGTTGCCGCGGTGGCCGGGCTGACGACCAGCATCGTGCTGCGGCAGATCGACGACGGCGCGCTGGTGCCGTCGACAACCCGCGAGATGTCCGCACCGGCACAGTCACCGGCTGCGGATATCGCGGTCGCGCCTGCCCCGGAACCCGCGCCGGAGGCTGCGACCGCAGCCCCATCAAACCCCGCACCACCGGCAGCAAAAACCGCCCCGCCCCCGCGCCGCGAAGAACAGCGTGCCACCGCGAACGAAGACAAGCGCAGCCGCGCGCCGGTCGAGCGCAGCGCACCGCGCGAACCCGCCACGGACAGCAAGCCCGCGGCGCAAGCCGGCGAAAGCCTGTCGGCCCAGGCGCCGGCGATTGTCGCAGCACCACCCGCCATGCCCGCGCCGCCGATGCCTGCCTACTCGGCCATGGCGGACGCCGCGCCGCCAGCCGCTGCTCCGGCCCCGCCACCACCCACTGCGCCTGCCCCGCAGGCCAACGTCGCCCGCAAGGCCGCACCGCTGGCGGCCGCGCGCGCGCCGGTCTCAACCGCCGCATCCGTTGCGCAGGCCATGACCGTGTCGATACAGGACGACCCCGCCGCCACCGCGGCGCGGCTGGGCACACTGACGCCGCTCGGGCTGTGGGCAGCCGAGCCGGACAATACGGAAATCAGGGAATGGGCGGAACGGCTCTGGCAGTCGATGCCAGCGGGACAGCGCCCGCCGGTGCCATATGCCGTGCAGGCCGACCGCACGCTGGCGCCGGGCCAGGTGCGCATCGACCTGCAGCCCCACGCACCGCGCTGAGCGGCACGCAGGGTCAGCGCTGCGTGATCAGCGCGTGGTGAACGACCAGCTCAGGTCGACCGGCTGCGAACCCAGCCGGCCGGTCACGCGCACGTTGTAGCGCTGCCCGCTGGCCAGCGGCGCCACCGGCGTGCAGATCGCCAGGCCGCGCGCCGCGCTCGACAGACCCGACGAGCGGCTGTCGACCTTGAGGCAGTTGACGTTGTTGCCCTGCGCATCGGTGATGGCGAAGTTGTCGGCATCGAACTGCAGCGAGGTATTGATCGCCTGCAGCGACACCGGGTAGCCCATGGTCTTGCCCTCGTAGCCCGGCGCCGGGTTGGGGCTTTCCGAGTTGACCCAGCTTGCCGGCACGTCGGCCTGGCCGTTGAACGGGTAGGCCACCATCTGGTTGTCGCTGCCCCCCTTGGCGGAGTCGGCCAGGTCGATGGTCTGGTAGTAGCTGGCCGCGGTGCCGCTGCCGTTCGGGCCCACGCTTTCGGCAAAGCCGCTGCCGGCCGAGCCGTAGCTGCCGAGCAGCGCGGCGCGGTGGAACGGCGCGTTGATCAGGTCGGAGACCAGCGCGTCCTTCGGCGACATCGACAGCTGCGCATTCGCGACCGAGGTCCAGCGGTTGGCGCCGGCCACCACTTCGGCGGTGGCATTGGTGGGGTATGCGGCCTGGATGCGGTCGTTCGGCGTGGCGCCGGTGTAGCCGGGGCGGCCGCTGGTTTCGTCGTGCGTCAGCGTGGCGTTGGCCAGCATGTAACCGGTGTGGTTCTGCGCCACGGTATTGAGCGCATCGCGCATGGCCAGCGGCGGCAGGCCGACCTGCTCGCGGCGGTAGTTGGCATAGCACAGGCCGGCGGTGCGCGGCTCCTCCAGCACGCGGTAGTTGCTGACGGCATTGCCACGTGCCGGCAGCAGCGTCACGCCGGTGCCCGCGGCGGGCGCCGGTGCCGTGCCGCTGACGGTATAGCAAGCGCCCGCAGTGGTTGGCGTGGAGGAGGTCGAGCCGGTCTGGCTGCCGGATGGCGCAGTGGTGCCGGCCTGCGTCGACCCTTGCGCCGTGCCACCCGAGGTGCCACCCGAAGTGCCGGCATCCCCGCCATCGCCACCGCCGCCACAGGCGGCCAGCGCCAGCGCGGCCGCCGCGCAGAGAGTGGTCAGGGCGAGCGTGGTGCGCCGCGCGCGTCGCGGCAGGGTCTGTTGGCTATCAGCAAGCAAGCGTGTCCCGGTCATCGGTCTGGATCGTCGTGGTCATCGGAGGAAGGAGACTGCCCGGAGGATCCGCAGGCGCGGACAAGCCGGCGCGACCAGCTGCGCGGACGCCGTGCGGAACGGCGTGCGCGGCAAGTGCGCCCGGGGCAGAAAGACCGGACGATGGTATTGGCGTGAACCGGGAGGGTCTAGCCTGCGAACAATTGCTTACGTGTGACCCGCGCGTGCTTCACGAAGTGTCCGAACAGGCGGCGCGGCGTCCGCATGGCGCCCATGCTGTGCGATCCGTGCGACACTCAGCTCGCGTTCGCCACCTCGGAAGTGGTGCCGCCCAGTGACGCCATCACCGCCATCAGCTGCTCGCGCAGCCAGCGGTTGGCGCCATCGTTCTCGCCACCGGCATGCCAGTACAGATGCAGTTCGAGCGACGGCACCTTGAACGGCAGCGACAGCAGCCGGTTGGCATAGGGCTCGTTGGCGATGCGCGCATAGCGCAGCGGCAGCGTGGCGATCAGGTCCGTGCAGCTCACCACCCGGCACGCGGCGGCATAGTGCTGGCAGCGCAGCCGCACGCGCCGTGTCAGGCCCATGCGGTGCAGCGCCTGGTCTTCCAGCCCGGCGCCACGGCGGCGCGACGACACGTGCACATGCTCGGCGGCCAGGTAGCGCTCCAGCGTCAATTCCTTCTTGACCAGCGGATGGTCGCGGCGCGCCAGTACCACCATCGGGTCGTCCATGAACGGCGCGTGGTGGATGGCGGGCGACACCGGCAGCAGGATGTCGAGGGCGGCGTCGATGGTGCCGGCCAGCAGCTCCGATTCCATCTCGCGGCGGTCGAAGCGGATCGCGGCGATCTCCACGTGCGGCGCCATCGCGGTCACGCGTGCCATCAGCGGCGGCAGCAGCGTGGATTCCAGCGCGTCGCGCATGCCGATGGTGAAGCGCCGCACCGTGTTGGTGGGGTCGAAGTGCGGCGTATCCTGCAACGTGCGCGCGAACGACTGCAGCGCGGTGCGCACCTCGGCCGCCAGCGAGCGCGCCAGCGGCGTGGGCGCCATGCCCTGCCCGCGGCGCTCGAACAGCGGGTCGTCAAACAGCGTGCGCAGCCGCCCCAGCGCATGGCTCACGGCGGGCTGGGTCAGGTTGAGCTGGCGCGCGGCCGCGGTGATGCTGCCTTCGCTGTAGATGGCGTCGAACACCACGAAGAGATTCAGGTCGATGCGGGAGAGCTGCATGGCGTCGATTCTGGCATGGAATGCAGGGAATTGATACTGGCAAATCCAGTAAATTCATTTTTCTTATTATCAGCTTTCAGATAGAGTGCATTGCATCGGCCCCTGCCGCACTGATGCCGAGGCAATAAGGCGCCGCCGCCACACCCGGCGTCCACTGATTCGTAGCGAGGAGACCACATGGATTTCGAGTACACCCCGAAGGTCAAGGAAATGCGGGCCAGGCTGCTGGCCTTCTTCGACCAGCACATCTACCCGAACGAAAAGCGTTTCGCGGAGGAAATCGACGCCAACCGCCGCGCGGGCAACGCCTGGGTGCCGACCAGGGTGATCGAGGAACTGAAGCCGCTGGCGCGCGAAGCCGGGCTGTGGAACCTCTTCCTGCCGCGCTCGCCGCGTGCGCCGCAGGGCCTGTCGAACCTGGAATACGCCACGCTGTGCGAAATCATGGGCCGGGTGCCCTGGTCGGCCGAGGTGTTCAACTGCGCCGCGCCCGACACCGGCAACATGGAAACGCTGGAGCGCTACGCGTTGGAAGAACTGAAGGACCAGTGGCTCGAGCCGCTGCTGGCGGGCGAGATCCGCTCGGCCTTCCTGATGACCGAACCCGCCGTGGCCTCGTCGGACGCGACCAATATCGAATGCCGCATCGAGCGCGACGGCGACCACTACGTGATCAACGGCACCAAGTGGTGGTCGTCGGGCGCGGGCGATCCGCGCTGCAAGGTCTATATCGTGATGGGCAAGACCAACCCGGACGCCGGCCGCCATGAGCAGCAGTCGATGATCGTGGTGCCGGCCGATACCCCGGGCATCACCATCAAGCGCTTCCTGCCGGTGTTCGGCTACGACGACGCGCCGCACGGCCACATGGAGATCGAGCTGAAGAACGTGCGCGTGCCGGCCTCGAACATCCTGCTGGGCGAAGGCCGCGGCTTCGAGATCGCGCAGGGCCGCCTCGGCCCGGGCCGCATCCACCATTGCATGCGCAGCATCGGCGTGGCCGAGCGCGCGCTGGAGTTGCTGTGCAAGCGCGCGCTGTCGCGGGTGGCCTTCGGCAAGCCGGTTTCCAGCCAGGGCGTGACCCAGGAGCGCATCGCCGAAGCCCGCTGCGAGATCGAGATGGCGCGCCTGCTGACGCTCAAGGCCGCGTACATGATGGACACCGTGGGCAACAAGGTGGCCAAGGCCGAGATCGCGATGATCAAGGTGATCGCCCCGAACGTGGCGCTGAAGGTCATCGACTGGGCCATCCAGGTCCACGGCGCCGCCGGCGTGTCGAGCGACTTCCCGCTGGCCAGCTGGTGGGCGCACCAGCGCACGCTGCGCCTGGCCGACGGCCCGGACGAGGTGCACCGCAACGCCATCGCCAAGCTGGAGCTGGCCAAGCACATGAACGTGAACCCGGACGGCATCAAGATGCCGGTGGCACGCGGTTTCTGACCGCCAGGCCATGCCGGACAGGCCCAGCCCCTGCCGGCAGTGTGGAAAACGCGCAGCCTGTCTGCGCGTTTTTTTCTTCTGTGCTTAAATCGCCCGGTTCGCCACGTCAGTGGTTGATGTGGCCACTTAGATCGCAGCCAGGAGACCTTTTGCGATGATCGACGTCTACACCTGGGCAACGCCCAACGGCCACAAAGTCCACATCATGCTGGAAGAATGCGGCCTGGAGTACAAGGTCCACCCGATCAACATCGGCGCCGGCGACCAGTTCGGCGAAGACTTCCTGAAAATCAGCCCGAACAACAAGATCCCCGCGATCGTCGATCCCGATGGCCCCGACGGCAAGCCGATCTCGCTGTTCGAATCGGGCGCCATCCTGCTGTACCTGGCCGGCAAGACCGGCAAGTTCCTGCCCGAGGATGTGCGCGGCAAGTACGAGGCGCTGCAGTGGCTGATGTTCCAGATGGGCGGCGTCGGCCCGATGCTGGGCCAGGCGCACCACTTCCGCATCTACGCGCCCGAGAAGATCGAATACGCGGTCAACCGCTACACCAACGAAGCCAGGCGCCTGTACGGGGTGATCGACACGCAGCTGTCAAAGCATGCCTACCTCGCCGGCGACGAATACACCATCGCCGACATCGCCACCTTCCCGTGGCTGCGCAGCTGGCAGAACCAGGGGGTGGATCTGGACGAGTACCCCGACCTGAAGCGCTGGTTCAACGAGATCGCCGAGCGTCCCGCGGTCAAGCGCGGCGTGGAAGTATTGGCCAGCGCGCGCAAGGCGCTGCAGGACGACAAGGCGCGCGAGGTGCTGTTCGGCGCCACGCAGTACAAGCGGCACTGAAACGGCCGGGGCCTGGCCCCGGCTGCGCTCCCTCGCCTTGCTGCCACGCCTTCAGGCTGCCACCAGCGCGGGACGGGCAGCGGCGCACCCGTCCGTGCGCCACGCGCCGTGGCCCCGATGGCCCGGCACCATGTCGTCGGCCGGCCCGAAGCAGCACAGCAGTCCGGTCCCCGGCAACACCACGTCCAGCCGGCATGATTCATCCGGGTCCGGCGCATAGATCGCGCCGGGCTGCAGGAATGCCACGTCGACACCGGCACGCGCGCGCGCGTCATGCCAATGCAGGCCCACCGCGCCGCGGTAGCACAGCGCCCAGCGCAGCCCGCGCGCCTGCAGCCGCTGGGCCCAGTCGTCGATGCGCTGGTCGAGCTGGATGAACTCCGGCTGCAAGCAGGCCCCCTCCGCCCTGCCCGTCCCCACGGCCTCTTCCGCGCCGACCGCGGCAATGCTGCCCAGCGCGCAGTGCCGCGCGCCCGCCGGCAGCGACACCCCGCACGCGGCATCGTCGTGCTGCTGCGGCACCGCGCGTACCAGGATGCTATCGACCATCGCGCGCACCTGCATCGTCACGCCGGGTGCCGGCGCGAACAGTTCGCCGCCGCCCATCAGCAGGCTGTCATGGCCGGGCGCCGACAAGCGCAGGCCGCCACGCAGGCAACCCCACCATTCATGGCGATCCGCCGCAAAGGCGTGCTGCGTTTCGCCGGCGCAGAGGAAAACGTAGTCGCAGGTATCGCCGACGCCCGCCGAGGCCGGCAGCACGCGCGACTGGAATCCGAGAGTGAGATCGGCCGACGTGCGGCGGCCGGCATGGAGGGCGCGCATCCGCGCCTCGAACAGCGTGAAGATCTGCATGGCAATCCCCCTTGCAGGGCGACAGGACGCATCCATCCTGTCGGCGCAGCGCCACGCCGCGCACGCATGACAGCGTGCGCGCAGCACTGCGCTGTGGCCCGTTTGGCACGGCCATGCAGGCCGTCCGGTTCATGCCATCGTGCCGCGCCATGTTGACTGGCGCATCCCTTATTCCGCGGATCAGGCACCGATAGTGAGGGGGAGAATAAGTTGTCGTGGCCTCAAGGTCAAACCCTTAGCCTCAGACCACTCCGAACCATTCACTACCCCATGACTTCTCGACATCTCAGACTTTTCGGATTGCATCTTGCCTGGCTGCGCAAGCAGCGCGGCTGGTCCCAGGAAACCCTGTCGCTCGAAAGCGGTCTGGCGCGCTCATACCTGAGCGGCATCGAAGGGGGCAAGCGCAACGTGGCGCTGATCAATATCTGCACACTGGCCGAAACCCTTGCCGTGCCGCCCTCCGAGATGCTGGACTTCTGCCGCCACGACGCCAGCCAGCTGGAGGTGGCACAGCCGCGCATGCCGTTCGGCAACCGGCAGCAGGCGGCGATCGAGGCCACCGTGCGCCATATGGCCGAACTGAGCGAGCCCGAGCTGAACGTGGTGGCGGCGGTGGCGCGGGCGCTGGCGGGCAAAGGCAGCTTCCGGCCACCGGTAAGCTACGTCAGGCAACCGGCCGCGAAGGGCGGCGGCGACGACACCGAGCGCTAGACGCCCAGCATGCCCTGCCGTTCGATAAAGCGGATCACTTCGTCCAGGCCCTGCCCGGACTTGACGCTGCCCATCACGAACGGCCGGGCCCCGCGCATCTTGCGCGCATCGCTCTCCATCACCTCGAGCGAGGCACCGACATAAGGCGCCAGGTCGGTCTTGTTGATCACCAGCAGGTCGGACTTGGTAATGCCGGGGCCGCCTTTTCTCGGAATCTTCTCACCACCGGCGACGTCGATCACATAGATCGTCAAATCAGAAAGTTCTGGGCTGAAAGTCGCAGCGAGGTTATCGCCGCCGGACTCGATAAAGATCACGTCGGCATCCGGAAACTTCGCCAGCATGCGGTCGACGGCTTCCAGGTTGATCGACGCATCCTCGCGGATCGCGGTGTGCGGGCAGCCGCCGGTTTCCACGCCCATGATGCGCTCGGCCGGCAGCGCACCGGAGATCGTCAGCAGGCGCTGGTCCTCCTTGGTGTAGATGTCATTGGTGATGGCAACCAGGTCATAGCGGTCGCGCATCGCCTTGCACAGCATCTCGAGCAGCGTAGTCTTGCCGGAGCCAACCGGGCCGCCGACGCCGACGCGCAGCGGAGGGTTCTTCTTGGTACGGGCCTGGGTCATGGTGCGATGTGGATTCAGGATCGGAACAGCCGGGAATACTGCGTTTCGTGGCGTGCGGACAGCAGGCCCAGCATCGGGGAAAAGGTTGAGAGTTGTGGCGGCGTGGCGTCGGCGCGGCGTACGGCTTCCTCTACGGTATCGAGCACTGCCGGGTGCAGGCGTCGGAGCATGTGCTGCCCTGCCACCTGGCCCAGCGGCACCGCCTTGATCGCGGCGGCCACCTGATTCTCGGCCCAATTGAAGCAATAGGCGGCAAGGCCGTCGCGCGCAGCGACCTGCAGCGCCACGCAGGCCGCGGTGAACGCCGTCGGCAGGCAGACCGGCGACAGCGCCGCCAGCGCGTCGCGCAACGCCGGCGTGCCCCACTCCATCTGCGCAATCAGCTTTGCCAGCGACCAGCCCATCTGCTCGGTCTCCAGCCGCAGCTCGGAGGTCTCGCGCGTGGCGTGGAACCAGTCGTTCCATGCGCTTACCTGCGCGATGTCGCTGGCAAGCCAGTGGCGATGCAACAGCAGCCACAGCGGGGCTTCGCATTGGGCCTGTACATGCAGCAGGTTGTCGCGGATCCAGCGCTCGGCGGTTGGCGCGTCATGCAGGCTGCCGCTATCGATGGCGGCCTCAAGCCCTTGGGAATAGCTGAAGCCGCCGATGGGGAGGGCTGGGGAGGCCAGGTGGAGAAGGGAGATGAGTTGGGGGAGATGGGTCATGGTTGGACCGCTCCTTTGGCGTCTGGCTCGCTATCTACGTGGCCGAGATACAACACAAATTGACGGATGTGTTCCAGGACTGCATCAGTTTGCACCAATACGTCGTGATTCCAAAACCGCAGCACATGGAATCCTTCGGACCGAAACCAGTCGTCGCGCTGAAGGTCTGCTGCTTCGGCATGCTGGCCACTATCGGCCTCGATGACGAGCTTCAGCGCCTTGCAGACGAACTCCGCAACAAAGGAGCCCATCTGGCATTGCCGTTTGAATTTCAAACCGAGAAATCGGTGGGCGCGCAAGTGAATCCCCCTCCTCCGCCAGCTCAAACCCCTTCAATGCTTATGCCCACAACCCTCACCATGCACATGATCCGCTTCATCATGGTCATGCGAGTGCGCATGACCATGATGCTCATGAAACACCGCCTGCGCCGCCGCATAGTCCTCAGCGAACGTAGCATCATGCCCATGCTTGTGCCCGCCACCATAAGCCCCCGCCTCCGGCTCGAACGGCAACTCGGCGCGTTCAGCTCGCACACCGAGCCGCTGCAGCATGTCCGCCAGCACGGGGTCATATTCCAGCCGCAAGTAATCCCGCCCGATCTCCACCGGCGTATGCCGATTGCCAAGGTGATAAGCCGCCCGCATCAGCGCATGCGCATCATCGGCCCTCACTTCCAGCACACTCTCGGCCGCTGCCCGCACTTCAACGAAGCTGCCATCCTCCGCCACCAGCAAATCGCCCCCACGCAGCACGGTGCCCCGCGGCAGGAACAGCGCCACTTCCTCGCCGCTATCAAGCACCGCCCGCAGCCGGCTCTTGCTACGTTCAGCAAAGGGCAGCACCAGCTTGGGAGCACGCCGCACCAGCACCGGCGCAATGCCGTGCGGGGCGCTCAGGAGTTTGTCGATCTTCAGCATGTCAGAACAGGAAATAGCGCTGCGCCATAGGCAGCTCGGTGGCAGGCTCGCAGGTCAGCAACTGGCCATCGGCAACCACCTGATACGTCTCAGGATCCACCGTGACATGCGGCTGCCAGTCATTGTGCACCATGTCCCGCTTGCTGACCGTGCGCGTGCCGCGCACCGCCGACAGCGTCTTGGCGAGCCCATAGCGCTCGCCGATGCCCCCCGCCAGCGCCGCCTGCGAAACAAACGTCAGCGACGACCGATGCAGGGCCCCACCCGCCGATGCAAACATCGGCCGATAGTGCACCGGCTGCGGCGTCGGGATCGACGCATTGGGATCGCCCATCGCCGCCGCGGCAATCATGCCGCCCTTCAGGATCAAACTCGGCTTCACACCAAAGAACGCCGGCCGCCACAACACCAGGTCGGCCCATTTGCCGACTTCCACGGAGCCCACCTCATGCGCAATGCCATGGGTCAGCGCCGGATTGATCGTGTACTTGGCGACATAGCGCTTGACGCGGAAGTTGTCGTGCCCGCCACGCGCATCGTTGGGATCGCCCGGCAGCTTGCCGCGCTGCAGTGCCATCTTGTGCGCGGTCTGCCAGGTGCGGATGATGACCTCGCCCACGCGCCCCATTGCCTGCGAATCGCTGGAGATCATCGAGAACGCGCCCAGGTCGTGCAGGATGTCCTCGGCGGCGATGGTTTCGCGGCGGATGCGGCTTTCGGCGAAGGCGATGTCCTCGGCAATCGACGGATCGAGGTGGTGGCACACCATCAGCATGTCGAGGTGCTCGTCCAGCGTATTGACCGTGTACGGACGCGTGGGGTTGGTCGACGACGGCAGCACGTTGGCCTCGCCGCACACCTTGATGATGTCCGGGGCATGGCCGCCGCCGGCGCCTTCGGTGTGGTACGTATGGATGGTGCGGCCCTTGAACGCGGCGATGGTCGTCTCGACAAATCCGGCCTCGTTCAGCGTATCGGTGTGGATCGCCACCTGCGTGTCGGTCGCGTCCGCCACCGACAGACAGGTATCGATCGCCGCCGGCGTGGTGCCCCAGTCCTCATGCAGCTTCAGCCCGATCGCGCCCGCTTCCACCTGCTCCAGGATCGGCCCGTGCTGGCTGGCGTTGCCCTTGCCCAGCAATCCGATATTCATCGGGTAGGCATCGGCGGCCTGCAGCATGCGCTCCATGTACCACGGCCCCGGCGTTACCGTGGTGGCGAAGGTGCCGGTGGCCGGTCCGGTGCCGCCGCCGATCATGGTGGTGACGCCGCTCATCAGCGCCTCTTCGATCTGCTGCGGGCAGATGAAGTGGATATGGCTGTCGATGCCGCCGGCGGTGACGATCATGCCCTCGCCCGCGATCACCTCGGTGCCCGGCCCGACCACGATGGTCACACCCGGCTGGATATCGGGATTGCCGGCCTTGCCGATCGCTGCGATGCGCCCGTGCTTCAGCCCGATATCGGCCTTGACGATGCCCCAGTGGTCAACGATCAGCGCATTGGTGATGACGGTGTCGACGCAGTCCTTCGCCATGCGCTGGCTCTGCCCCATGCCGTCGCGGATCACCTTGCCGCCGCCGAACTTTACTTCCTCGCCGTAGATGGTGAAGTCCTTCTCCACTTCGATGATGAGCCCGGTATCGGCCAGGCGCACGCGATCGCCGGTGGTCGGGCCAAACATCTCGGCATAGGCCTGCCTGGAGATCTTTGCCATCACAGCGCTCCCATGATCTTGCCGTTGAAGCCGTAGACGATGCGGTCGCCGTCAAGTGCCACCAGTTCGACGGTACGGGTCTGGCCGGGCTCGAAGCGCACTGCGGTGCCCGCTGCGATATTCAGCCGGAAGCCGCGCGCGGCCTCGCGGTCGAAGGCCAGCGCGGTATTGGTCTCGTAGAAATGGAAGTGCGAGCCGACCTGGATCGGCCGGTCGCCGGTATTGGCCACCGTCACGCTGACCGTGGCGCGGCCAACGTTCAGTTCGATCTCGCCGTCGGCGGGCATCAGTTCACCGGGGATCATGGCAGTCCTCCTCAGGCAACCAGCAGGCCGGCGCCGTACAGCGCCACGCCGGCGCCTGCCAGGCGCGCCAGCCAGCCGGCGCGACGGCGCAGCAGCGTGCCGGCGCCGATACCCAGCAGATGCAGCGCCATGGTGGCGACGGCAAAGCCGCCCACGTAGGCCAGCATCGCTGGCAGCGCGCCCGCGGTGGCCGGCAGTTCGGCGCCATGCGCATAGCCGTGGAATACGGCGAAGCCGCTGACCAGCAGCGTGCCGGCCCAGGCCGGCAGCTTCGCGCGCAGCGCCACCAGCAGGCCGATTACCAGCAGCGAGGCAGCGATCATCGGCTCCACGGCAGGCAACGCCATACCCGACAGTCCTAGCGCAGCGCCCACCAGCATCAGCGCGACGAACGCCAGCGGCAGCCGCAGCGTGTCGGACGCCGAGCGCGCGATCAGTGCGCTCCACACCCCCACCGCCGCCATCGCCAGCAGGTGGTCGGCCCCGGTGAACGGGTGTGCCAGGCCAGCCCACAGGCTGGCGCTGACGGTGGCGGCGTCATGGCCGGGGTGCGCCAGCGCGGCGCTGGCGGCAACGGTCAGGGTAGTGCCCAGCGCTAGGCGCAGGTAGGAAGTGCGAGTCATGGTCGGTTCTCGATTGGGTCTTGTTGTCGGGATCGGCGATGCGGCAAAACTTGTTCAGACGATGGGATGATGAACGGTGACCAGCTTGGTCCCGTCGGGGAACGTCGCTTCCACCTGGATCTCGGGGATCATCTCGGCCACGCCGTCCATCACGTCATCGCGGCTCAGCACGGTGGTGCCCTCGTGCATCAGCTCGGCCACGGTGCGGCCGTCGCGCGCGCCTTCCATGATGGCGGCGGTGATCAGCGCCACCGCCTCGGGGTAATTGAGCTTCAGCCCGCGGGCCTTGCGCCGTTCGGCCAGCAGCGCGGCGGTGAAGATCAGCAGCTTGTCTTTCTCTCGCGGCGTCAGTTCCATCTTGTGTTCCTTGTTCTACGGATGTTTTCGCTTACGTTGCCCACAGGCGCAGCGGCCGTGCGGCCACACCGTGAATCGGCTCGCGCAGCAACTGCCAGCTATCGACCATGACGTGGCGCACGGCTTCCATCTGCCGGCCGAGCACGCGCAACAGCAGCATCGACTGCCCGTTGGCTGCAAGGCAGGTCACACCTGCGCGCACATCTGGCGTATAGGGCAGCCGCTCGGCCAGCACTTCGGCCAGTTCCTGCGTGGCGCCCTCGCCCACCGCCCACAGCGTGCCCAGCACGTTCAGGCCATCAAGTCCCACCACCGCGGTGCGCAGTGGCGATGCCGCGTCGACATGCGATTGTTCGATCCACAGCGCACGCTCGCCGGCGCCGATGCGGGTGTCGAGCCACAACGCGCCGCGGGCCCACTGCTCGCCCGAGGCCTGCCGCCCCAGCACCACCGCATCCCAGCCGATCGCGCTGCCGCCCGGCGCCACATCTAACACGGTCGAGATGCGCGCACGCGCATCGTCGAACACGATGTTCTCCTGCGGCAGCCAGTCCAGCCGCGCGCCTGGCCCCACGGTGAGCCGCACATGCTGCGCCGCCTCGCGTCCGAGCGACTTGTACCACTTGCTAGCGCCCGGCGTGGCCAGCACCGCATGCGCGTCCGCCTCCACCGTCACGTCGATGTCGAGGCTGTCGCCGCCGGCCACACCTGCGGGCGGATGCAGGATCACCGCATGGCAGATCCCGCCCTCCGGATACAGCGGCTTCTGCACCAGCAGCGGCCCCTGGTGGCGGCGCTCGGCCAGCACGGTGCGTTCGCCGCGTTGCGCGAAGCGCAGCCGCAGCGTGGCCTGCCATGCGCCGGGCACGGCGACGGACGAAAGGAAATCGGGATGACGCATGGCGAGGAAGAGCCGGCGGCGGGGACGCGCGATGGCGGGGGTTGCAGGCAATCATAACGCGCTGCCCGCCTGTGCGGAAGCGGCGCGAAGCCGACAAACCCGGCCCTGCGGCGCGCCCGCGCTACACGGCGATCAGCTCCCGCACGCCGTCCTGCTCCATGCTGGCGCCCGCACCCCGCGCCACCACTTCGCCGCGGCTCATCACCACATAGTGGTCGGCAATATGGCGGGCGAACTCGTAGTACTGCTCGACCAGCAATACCGTCATGCCGAACTCGTCCACCAGCAGCCGCAGCGCGCGGCCGATGTCCTGGATGATCGAAGGCTGGATGCCTTCGGTCGGCTCGTCCAGGATCAGCAGTCCCGGCTCGCTCATCAGCGCGCGGCCGATCGCCAGTTGCTGCTGCTGGCCGCCGGACAGGTCGCCGCCGCGGCGATGGCGCATGGTGCGCAGTACCGGGAACAACTGGTAGATCCGGTCCGGCACGCCCGCGGGCCGCGCCCGGCTGGCGGCGCCGATCAGCAGGTTCTCTTCGACAGTCAGCCGCGGGAAGATCTCGCGCCCCTGCGGCACATAAGCCAGCCCGGCCGAGACGCGCTCGTACGGCGGCTTCTTCTCCAGCGCCTTGCCGTCCCAGTGGATGCTGCCGCTGCGCGTCGGCACCACGCCCATCAGGCATTTGAGCAAGGTGCTCTTGCCCACGCCGTTGCGGCCCAGCAGCGTGGTCAGCTTGCCGGCGGGCACGTCGAAGCTGACATTGCGCAGGATATGGCTGCCGCCGTAATACTGGTTCAGTGCATTGACCTGCAGCATGCTTATCTTCCCAGGTAGGATTCGATCACGCGCTCGTCGCGCTTGACGCTCTCGAGCGTGCCTTCGGCCAGCACGCTGCCCTCGGCCAGCACCGTGACCTGGCCGGCATCGCCCGCCAGCGCGGCGACGAACTCCATGTCGTGTTCGACCACCATCATCGAGCAGCTGCCGCGCAGGCCATTGAGCAGCGCCGCCAGCTGCATGGTCTCTTCATCGGTCATGCCGGCCACCGGCTCGTCCAGCAACAGCAGCTGCGGCTGCTGCATCAGCAGCATGCCGATCTCCAGCCGCTGCTTCTGCCCGTGCGACAGCAGGCCGGCGGGCCGGTAGGCTTCCGCCTCCAGGCCTGTGAGCCCCAGGGTTTCCTCGATGCGGCGATGGCCATCGGCGGTCAACCGCGCGCGCAGCGACGACCACCAGCGCTTGTCGGCTTTCATCGCCAGCTCCAGGTTCTCCCACACCGCGTGCTGCTCGAACACGGTGGGCTTCTGGAACTTGCGGCCGATGCCGACCTGCGCGATGCGCGGCTCGGTCATCCGCATCAGGTCGATGGTCTGGCCGAGGAACACGCGGCCACTGACATTGGCATTGCGCGGCCCGGTCTTGCCGGTGATGACATCCATCATCGTGGTCTTGCCGGCGCCGTTGGGACCGATCACGCAGCGCAGCTCGCCATGGTCGATCGACAGCGTCAGCTTGTTGAGCGCGCGAAAGCCGTCGAACTGCACCGTCAGGTCTTCCAGGTACAGGATCGGGCCATGCGACACATCGATGGTGCCGGGCTCCACGATGCGGCCCAGGCCGGTGGCCTCGCCGCTTTCGGCCTGGCCATGCTGGAGTGCGGCGTTCATGCTTCACCTCCTGTGCGGCCCGCGACGACGGGACTGGATACGGGTTCCGGCGCAGGCGGTGCCGCCGCGGCGCGGCGCTCACGCAGGCGGTTCCACAGCCCGGTCACGCCATCCGGCAGGTACAACGTGACCAGCACGAACATCGCGCCCAGCAGGAACAGCCAGTATTCGGCAAAGTGAGCGGTGAACAGGGTCTTGGCACCACTGACCAGGAACGCCCCGATTACCGGCCCGATCAGCGTGCCGCGCCCACCGACCGCCACCCACACCGCCATCTCGATCGAATTGCCCGGCGACATCTCGCCTGGATTGATGATGCCGACCTGCGGCACATACAGCGCCCCGGCGATGCCGCACAGCACCGCCGAGAAGGTCCACACGAACAGCTTGTAGCCGAGCGGGTTGTAGCCCGAGAACATCACGCGCATCTCAGCATCGCGCACCGCGGTGACCACGCGGCCGAGCTTGGAGGTGACGATATAGCGGCAGGCGATAAACCCGGCCAGCAGCGCCAGGAAGGTCAGCACGAACAGCGCCGCGCGCGTCTGCGGCGCGGCAATGGCAAAGCCCGCGATGCGCTTGAAGTCGGTAAAGCCGTTGTTGCCGCCGAAGCCGGTCTCATTGCGGAAGAACAGCAGCATCGCCGCGTATGTCATCGCCTGCGTGATGATCGACAGATACACGCCCTTGATGCGCGAGCGGAACGCAAAGAAGCCGAACAGCCACGCCAGCACGCCCGGAACCAGCACCACCAGCAGCAAGGCATAGCCGAGATGGTCGGTGCCGTGCCAGAACCACGGCAATTCCTTCCAGTCGAGGAACACCATGAAGTCCGGCAGCTCGCTCTTGTACACGCCCTCGCGCCCGATCGAGCGCATCAGGTACATGCCCATGGCGTAGCCGCCAAGCGCGAAGAACAGGCCGTGCCCCAGGCTCAGGATGCCGCAGTAGCCCCACACCAGGTCCAGCGCGATCGCCGCCAGTGCAAAGCACATGATCTTGCCGACCAGCGTCAGCGCATACGCGGACAGGTGCAGCGGATGGCCCTCGGGCAATACCAGCGCGCACACCGGCACGCCGATGCCGACGATCACCGTCAACGCCACCAGCACCATCCAGCCGCGCGGCGAGAACAGCGACTGGCGCTCGGGCACCGCCAGCCGGAACGGCGTGGCGGAAGAGTTCGATTGGAATCGCTGCATCATGCCTCCGCGCTGCGCCCCTTGAGCGCGAACAGTCCCTGCGGCCGCTTCTGGATGAAGAGCACGATCAGCACCAGGACAAAGATCTTGGCCAGCACCGCGCCGTAGAACGGCTCGATGAACTTGTTGATGATGCCCAGCCCGAACGCGCCGACGATGGTGCCCGCGAGCTGCCCGACGCCACCCAGCACCACCACCATGAACGAGTCGATGATGTAGGCCTGGCCCAGGTCGGGGCCGACATTGCCGATCTGCGACAGCGCGCAGCCGCCCAGCCCGGCGATGCCGGCGCCGAAGGCAAAGGCGTAGCTGTCGACCTTCCACGTGCGCACGCCGACGCAGGCCGCCATGGTGCGGTTCTGCGTGGTGGCGCGCACGAACAGCCCCAGCCGCGTGCGGTTCAGAACCGCCCAGGCCACCGCCACCACCGCCAGCGCGAACAGGATGATGACGATGCGGTTGTACGGGATCACCAGCCCCGGCATCCACTCGATGCCGCCGCTCATCCATGCGGGGTTGGCCACTTCCACGTTCTGCGCGCCGAACAGCGTGCGCACCGCCTGCATCAGCAGCAGGCTCACGCCGAAGGTCGCCAGCAGCGTTTCCAGCGGACGGCCGTACAGGTGGCGCAGCACCAGCCGCTCGAGCACGAAGCCCACCACTGCCGCGGCCAGGAACGACGCCGGCAGCGCCGCCGGCAGGTACCACGCGAACGCATCCGGCGCGTAGGTGCGGAACAGCGACTGCACCACGTAGGTGGCATAGGCGCCGATCATCAGGAACTCGCCGTGCGCCATGTTGATGACGCCGATCAGCCCATACGTGATCGCGAGGCCGAGCGCGGCCAGCAGCAGCACGCTGCCCAGGCTCAGCCCGGCGAACAGGTTGCCGACCAGTTCGGCGCGGCGCTGGTCGCTGCGCAGCGTGTCCAGCGCCTGCTGCGCGGCCAGGCGCACGTCGGCGTCGGGCTCGCGGTAATTGCCGGCGCTGTCGCGTTCCACCAGCGGCGCGAGTTTCTGGCGGCTCTGCGGGTTGCTGTCGCTGCCGAGGATGCGGATCGCCTCGAGGCGTTGGTCATGTGCCGCGGGATCGGCCGGCTCGGCAAGTACCAGGTTGGCCCAGATCACGTCGAGGCTGGCGCGCAGGCCGGCATCGGCTTCGTTCTTGCGCGCTGACTCGACCGCCGCGCGCGAGGCGCTTTCGGGCTGGTCGCGCAGCGTCGCGACCGCCTGCGCGCGCACCGCGATATCGGGCGACTGCAGCAGCAGGCTGCTGGCGGCGCTGTCGACCAGCGCGCGCAGGCTGTTGTTCAGGGTCAGGGATTCCAACTCATCCGCTTTCACCTTGACCGGCTTGCCGGTGATGGCATCGACGGTCTTGTCGCCGTCCTGGCGCACCATGCCGACCGACGGTGCGTACTGCAGCGCGTCGTCCTGCAGGGCCTTCAGGATTGGGCCGGCTTCCTCCGGCGGCGCCTTGGCCAGCGCGGTCAGCGCCGCGGTCTTGGCGTCGAAATCGTCTTCGGCCAGCGGCTTCAGGTCGGCCTGCGTGAGCGCCGCGGCCCACGGCGCCGCGGCCAGCAGCAGCGCTGCCAGCAGGGCGCGCAGCCACGGCAGCACGGAAGCGGATGAGGGATTGCGCATAGGGGCTGGCGAATTGCGGAATGAGTGTTTGGGGAGAGGCAGGTATCCATGGCGAAGCAAGCGCCATCAGGCTGGCAAGCGCCCGCCCTCTCCCCCGGCCCCTCTCCCGCACGCGGGAGAGGGGAACCAACCGGCAGCAGGTGGCCCCGGCTTACATCACCTTGTCCGGCTTGCCTTCATTACCCGAGATAAACGGGCTCCACGGCTGCGCGCGCACCGCCTTCGGCGTCTTCCACACCACCGAGAACTGGCCGTCGCCCTTCACTTCGCCGATCATCACCGGCTTGTAGAGGTGGTGGTTCTCGCCCATGGTCAGCGTAAAGCCGTCCGGTGCCTTGAAGGTCTGGCCGTACATCGCGGCACGCACCTTGTCGGTGTCGGTGCTGCCGGCCTTCTTGACGGCCTGCGCCCACATCTTGATGCCGACGTAGGTGGCTTCCATCGGGTCGTTGGTCACGCGCTTGTCGCCGCCCGGCAGGTTGTTGGCCTTGACCCACGCCGCCCATTGCTTCTTGAACGCATCGTTTTCGCTGTTCTTGACCGACATGAAGTAGTTCCATGCGGCCAGGTGGCCCACCAGCGGCTTGGTGTCGATGCCGCGCAGCTCTTCCTCACCCACCGAGAACGCCACCACCGGCACGTCCTTGGCCTTCAGGCCGGCGTTGCCCAGCTCCTTGTAGAAGGGCACGTTGGAATCGCCGTTGATGGTCGAGATCACCGCGGTCTTGCCGCCCTGGGCGAACTTCTTGATATTGGCGACGATGGTCTGGTAGTCGCTGTGGCCGAACGGGGTGTAGACCTCTTCGATGTCCTTGTCGGCAACGCCCTTGCTCTTCAGGAACGCGCGCAGGATCTTGTTGGTGGTGCGCGGATAGACGTAGTCCGTGCCCAGCAGGTAGAAGCGCTTGGCGCCGCCGCCTTCCTTGCTCATCAGGTATTCCACCGCCGGGATCGCCTGCTGGTTGGGCGCGGCACCGGTGTAGAAGACGTTCTTGGACATCTCCTCGCCTTCGTACTGCACCGGGTAGAACAGCAGCGAGTTCAGTTCTTCGTAGACCGGCAGCACCGACTTGCGCGACACCGAGGTCCAGCAGCCGAAGGTCACCGCCACCTTGTCCTTGCTGACGAGCTGGCGTGCCTTCTCCGCGAACAGCGGCCAGTTGGAGGCCGGGTCCACCACCACCGGCTCGAGCTTGCGGCCCAACACCCCGCCGCTCTTGTTGATCTCGTCGATGGTCATCAGGGCCACGTCCTTCAGCGACGTTTCCGAGATGGCCATCGTGCCGGACAGCGAGTGCAGGATACCGACCTTGATCGGCTCCTTGGACTGCGCCATGGCCAGCGGGCTGGTACCGATCATTGCCGCGGCGGCGATGGCCGACAGCTTCAGCATGTCACGTCGTTGCATTTGCAGCTCCCGTTTATGGTGTTGGTCAGGGACTACGCTCCCCGGGTGACGCTTCTGCAACTAGCGTGCCATTGGCATTACGACGGTTTGCTGCCGGGCAATGACGGCCGGCCCGCGGCCGGCGCGACGCAATGAAGCCGGCAGGCCCTGCGCGCACCATGCCCGTGCATCGCGCGTCCGCACTGAGACAGTGCGCCGGCACAAATTCGTGCACCCGCGGTGCATGGCGCAAGCGATCGCGACGAAGACGTGCGCCAGCATCGGGCTGACCCATACGGGGCACGCCCTCCAGCCGAGGTATTAAGCGCGCGCTTAAACCCGGATTCGGTTGCAGGTAAATTAGTACATTCAAGGATTAAGGCGGCCGCCCGGCACGACTACGGTGCAAGTTAGCCGCAGTCTGTCCCTGGTAGACGCGGTCGTGGCATTCCCTCTGCAACGTCGATCCGACGCCGAGAACCCGGGCCAACAACAGGAAGGAGAAACCATGCCGTACGCTGCCGATCCCACCGCGTCACCCGCCGCTGCGCAACCGCCACGCCGCCACCTGCCACGCTTGCCATTCACGCCGCTGCGCCAGTACACCCTGGCGCTGTCCGTTCTGGCCCTGACGCTCGGCGCCTGCGGCGGGGGCGGCGGCGACCCGCCTGTCGTCACTACCCCGATCACGCCCACCGCCACTGGTTGCGAACTGGACGGCAGCACCGGCGGCCAGGCCGTGGTGCTGCCCGGCGACCCCAACGCGCCGGAACAGGCCACGGGATACGCGCCCAAGGTCACGGTCTACAGCAAGACCTATATGGCAGTGACCAACAACCCGGTGTCGACCAAGACCGCCTGCGACGTGCTGAAGGCCGGCGGCACCGCCGTGGACGCGGCGGTAGCGGCGCAGATGGTGCTGAACCTGGTCGAGCCGCAATCGTCCGGCATCGGCGGCGGCGCCTTCATCATGTATTACGACGCGGCCACCAGGAAAGTCATTGCCTACGACGGGCGAGAGACGGCCCCGGCCGGCGCCGACGAGAACTACCTGCAGTGGAAATCCGCGGCCGACCAGACTGCCCCGCTGCCAAACGCTGTGCGCAGCGGCCGCTCGATCGGCACGCCGGGCACGCTGCGCGTGCTGGAACTGGCCCACAAGGAGTACGGCAAGACCGCCTGGAAGGAGCTGTTCGCGCCGGCGATCAAGCTGGCCACCGACGGCTTCGCGATCCCGCCGCGCATGGCCGCCGCAATCTCGGGCAGCACCACGGTGGCCAATATCCAGCGCGATCCCGAAATGGCCGCGTACTTCCTGAATCCTGACGGCACGCCGCGCGCGGTCAACACCATCATCAGGAATCCGGCGCTGGCCAGTGTGTTCGCCGCCGTCGCCTCCGATGGCGCCGACGCGTTCTACAAGAACGGCCCGATCGCGCAGGCCATCGTCGCCAAGATCCAGACTACCTATGACGGCAACACCACGCCGGGCGTGACCACGCTGGACGACCTCGCCAACTACCAGGCCAAGAAGCGCATCCCGGTCTGCACCACCTATCGCCAGTACGAGATCTGCGGCATGCCGCCGCCGTCGTCGGGCGGCATCGCGGTGGCGCAGATCCTGGGCATCGTCGAGAACTACGAGATGTCGCGCTACGCGCCTACGCTGGTCGACCAGAACGGCGGCAGGCCGAGCGTGCTGGGTGCCCACCTGGTCGGCGAAGCCGGCCATCTTGCCTATGCCGACCGCAACAAGTACGTCGCCGACACTGACTTCATCGCCCTGCCCGGCGGCAGTTGGGAAAGCATGGTCAACAAGCCGTACCTGCGCCAGCGTGCCGACCTGATCAGCACCGTGGGCGTGCTGACCACGCCGGTGGCGGCAGGCAACCTGGGCGACGTGCCGCTGTCGCCGTCGATGGTGGAAGAGCGTGGCACCACCCACCTGTCGCTGCATGACAAATACGGCAACGTGGTAGCGATGACCACCACCATCGAGTCAGGGCTGGGCTCGTACCACATGACCAACGGCTTCCTGCTCAACAACGAGCTGACCGACTTCAGCGCCCAGCCGTCGGTCGGCGGCGTGCTGGTAGCCAACCGCCTGCAGCCGGGCAAGCGCCCGCGCAGCTCGATGTCGCCCACGCTGGTGTTCAAGCGCAATGCCGACGGTTCGCGCGGCGACTTCTACATGACCACCGGCTCGCCGGGCGGTGCCACCATCATCCAGTACGTGGCCAAGACGCTGGTCGCGGCGCTGGACTGGGGCATGGACGCGCAGCAGGCGGTGTCGATGATCGACTTCGGCGGCTCCAATGGCGCGGGCTCGGCGATGATCGTCGGCGGCGAGCATCCCAACGTCGACACCAGCGTGCCCGCCGGTGGGCAGGCGGGCGACAACGATCCGCTGGTCAGGGGGCTGCGCAACCTGGGCCATACCGTCAACATCGCGGCGCAGTCCAGCGGCCTGAGCGCGATCATCCGCACCACCGTGGGCGGCTCGGCCGCGCTGGTGGGCGGCGCCGATCCGCGCCGCGAAGGCGTGGTGCTGGGGGATACGTTCAGGCCCTGATACTGTAGCGAAGCCACGCAGCAAAAAAACGGGGCCCCTCGCGGGGCCCCGTTTCTCGATGCGAGGACGCCAGTCCTTACATCACCATCATGTTGGTGTTCAGGTTGTGCATGATCCAGAGCGAACCAGCCACCACGATCACCAGGATCAGCGCCGTGAACAACAGCGCGATCACGTTGCTGCGCTGCTCGGACGACGTGTCCAGGTGCAGGAAGTACTTCAGGTGGACCAGGATCTGGACCGCGGCCATGCCGAGGATGATCCAGAGGATCGTGCCCTTGTCCATGCTGCCGTCCATCACGAGCTTGAACGGGATCACGGTCAGGATCACCGCCAGGATAAAGCCGATCGCATACGACTTGAAGCTGGCGTGGGTGTCATGACTCGCGTGCGAGTCGTGCGAATCGTGGGCGCCGTGCGCCGCCGGTGCGTTGTGTTGTGCCATCACAGATGTCCCATCAGGTAGACCACGGTAAACACGCCGATCCAGACCACGTCCAGGAAGTGCCAGAACAGCGACAGGCACATCAGGCGCTTGGTCAGGGTCGGGGTGATGCCCTTCTTCGACAGTTGCCACATCAGCACGATCATCCACAGCATGCCGCTGGCGACGTGCAGGCCGTGGGTGCCGACCAGCGTGAAGAACGACGACAGGAACGCGCTGCGGCCCGGGCCGGCGCCTTCGGCGATCAGGTGATGGAACTCGTTGATTTCCATCGCCATGAACGCCGCGCCCAGCAGGAACGTGATGCCGAGCCACACCTGCACGCGGCTGAGGCTGCGGTTCTGCAGCGAGATCATCGCCATGCCGTACGTGATCGAGGAGAACAGCAGGATGAAGGTCTCCACCAGCACGTAGTTGAGCTCGAACAGCTCCTTCGCCGACGGGCCGCCTGCCAGCTCGCCGCGCAGCACGGCGAACGCCGCGAACAGCCCGGCGAAGATGATGCAGTCGCTCATCAGGTAGATCCAGAAGCCATACACCGTATTGGCACTGGTATCGTGGTGCGCATGGTCATGGCCATGGCCATGCGCGTCGGCTTTGGCCGGTGCGCCGGCCTGCGCGGGGATGCGGTCTAGGACTTGAGTCGACATGGTTCTCAGGCTTGCGAAGCAATGCGCTGCAGATGGCGCGTTTCGATCTGCTCGACCTCGGTGGCCGGCACGTAGTAGTCGATATGGTCGTCGTTGCTGCGGTGGATGAACGCCCACACCATGCCCACCAGGCCAACGATGGCCATCCACCAGATATGCCAGGTCAGGGCAAAGCCGAACACCAGGCTGAAGGCGCCGATGATGAAGCCCGCGCCCGTGTTCTTGGGCATGTGGATCTTCTCGTAGCCTTCGGTCGGCAGCGTCTCGCCACGGGCCTTCATGTCGGAGAACGCGTCCAGGTCACGCACCACCGGGGTGTGCGCGAAGTTGTAGAACGGCGGCGGCGACGAGGTGGCCCACTCCAGCGTGCGGCCGCCCCACGGGTCGCCGGTCACGTCGGCCAGCTTCTTGCGGTCGCGGATCGACACGACGATCTGCAGCACCTGGAAGAAGATGCCCAGCGCCACGAACACCACGCCGACCACTGCCAGGTACAGCCACGGCGTCCAGGCCGGGTTATCGGTGTGGTTCAGGCGGCGGGTCATGCCCATCAGGCCCAGCACGTACAGCGGCATGAAGGCGAAGTAGAAGCCGACCAGCCAGCACCAGAAGGCGCACTTGCCCAGGCGCTCGTTCAGCTTGAAGCCGAACGCCTTCGGCCACCAGTAGGTGATGCCGGCCAGGTAGCCGAACAGCACGCCGCCGATGATCACGTTGTGGAAGTGGGCGATCAGGAACAGGCTGTTGTGCAGCACGAAGTCAGCGGCCGGCACGGCCATCAGCACGCCGGTCATGCCGCCGATCACGAAGGTGATCATGAAGCCCAGCGTCCACAGCACCGGCGAGGTCATCTGGACCCGGCCGCGGTACATCGTGAACAGCCAGTTGAAGATCTTCACCCCGGTCGGGATGGAGATGATCATGGTCGTGATGCCGAAGAACGCGTTGACGTTGGCCCCCGAGCCCATCGTGAAGAAGTGGTGCAGCCACACGATGAACGACAGCACCATGATCGCGGCGGTCGCGTACACCATGCCCTTGTAGCCGAACAGCTTCTTGCCCGAGAACGTGGCGATGACTTCAGAGAAGATACCGAACGCCGGCAGGATCAGGATGTACACCTCGGGGTGGCCCCAGATCCAGATCAGGTTCACGTACATCATGGCGTTGCCGCCACCTTCGTTCGTGAAGAAGTGCATGCCGAGGTAGCGGTCCAGGCCCAGCAGCGCCAGCGTCACGGTCAGCACCGGGAAGGCGGCCACGATCAGCACGTTGGTGCACAGCGCGGTCCAGGTGAACACCGGCATGCGCATCAGCGTCATGCCAGGCGCGCGCATGCGCAGGATCGTCACCAGGAAGTTCACGCCGGTCAGCAAGGTGCCCAGGCCTGAGATCTGCAAGCTCCAGAGGTAGTAGTCCACCCCCACGCCCGGGCTGAAGTCCAGTCCCGACAGCGGCGGGTAGGCCAGCCAGCCGGTCTTGGCGAATTCACCGACGCCCAGCGAGATGTTGACCAGCATGGCGCCCGACACGAACAGCCAGAACGACAGCGTGTTCAGGAACGGGAAGGCCACGTCGCGCGCGCCGATCTGCAGCGGCACGACCAGGTTCATCAGGCCGGTCATCAGCGGCATGGCCACGAAGAAGATCATGATCACGCCATGGGCGGTGAAGATCTGGTCGTAGTGCTCAGGCGGCAGCACGCCGGTCGCGCCATTGGTGGCGAGCGCCAGCTGGGTGCGCATCATGACCGCGTCGGCGAAGCCGCGCAGCAGCATGATCAGCGCGACCAGGCAGTACATCACGCCGATCTTCTTGTGGTCGACCGAGGTGAACCACTCGTTCCAGAGGTAGCCCCACTTCTTGAAATAGGTGATCGCGCCTAGCAGCGCGGCACCGCCCAGGGCGACGCCGGCCAGAACGACCATGATGATCGGCTCATGAAACGGAATCGCCGACAAACTCAACTTGCCAAACATCATTGCTCCCAGGATTACGCGCCCGCCGACAGCTTGGCCGGCGTGGTCATCGACAGCTTCTCTTCACCGAGCGTGTTGCGCGACGTGCAGATCGGGCCGCCCTTGAACCCATCGGCGGCGAGCGCCGTGCCGCTGTGGTCCATGTACTTGTGCAGGATGTTGTGGAAGAGCTTGTCTTCCACCTTGCCGTAGTACGTGACCGGCTCCTTCTCGCTGGGTTGTGCCAGCGTCTTGTAGCCTTCAACGCCCAGTTCGGTCGACGAGGCGCGAACCTTGGCGACCCACTGGTCGAACTCGTAGTTCGACATGGCGACCGCCTTGAACTTCATGCCCGAGAAGCCGCCGCCGCTGTAGTTGGCGGACACGCCGTCATACGAGCCGGCTTCGTTGGCGATCAGGTGCAGCTTGGTCTCCATCCCTGCCATGGCGTAAACCTGGCTGCCCAGTTGCGGGATGAAGAATGAATTCATGATCGAATCCGAGGTGATCTTGAAGTTCACCGGGGTGTCGACCGGGAAGGCGATCTGGTTGACCGTGGCGATGTTCAGTTCCGGATAGATGAACAGCCACTTCCAGTTCAGCGCCACCACCTCGACGGTGACGGGCTTCTTGTTCGATTCCAGCGGCTTGTACGGGTCCAGGTCGTGCGAGGACTTCCAGGTGATGATGCCCAGCGCGATGATGATCAGGCAGGGGATCAGCCACACCACCACTTCGATCGCGGTGGAGTGCGACCAGTCCGGCTCATAGCGCGCCGAGGTATTGGACGCGCGGTACTTCCAGGCAAACACCAGCGTCAGCACGATCACCGGCAGCACCACCAGCAGCATGAGCCAGGTGGCGATCAGGATGATGTTCTTGATGTCGACGCCGACCTGCCCTTTCGGGTCGAGCAGCGTCATGTTGCAGCCAGCCAGCAGAAGCAGGCCGAGGCAGGGCAGGAACCGCGTCCAACGCGGCAGTATGGGTTTCTTCATGTCACGACTGGTTTGGTTACACCGCGTTTTGGGCAAAAGCGCGGCTAAACCGCCTGATGCTCGCGCAAGAGGCGTGGGGCTATGGGAAAACCGGAAGGACGTGTCCTTAGCTGGCGTTGCGGTCGGGCGGCGGATCTAACGCCGGGGGACCATGCGGCCTTGCAACGCCATGAACACGGAAGGACAACTGACTGCGCGCGCTGCAGGCCCTGTGGGACCTTGCCGGCGCTGCGGTACCTGATGGCCGAAACCGCGAACGGTCCCGGCTCAGTACAGCGGCCGGGTAGCGTTGGAATACGAGGTTTTTGCACCTCCCGACGGACCCGCCTTCATGGCAGGCGCGGTTTTCGGCCGGGGGGCACAACACGTAAAACATCGTGGGCGCGACTGTACCGCAACGCAACATTGAGGGTAAACCCAACGACACGGAACACACTGTTCGGCAGAACGGACAATCGGCGCTGCCGCGTGCAGTCCGAGTCTTGATCGGCGTCAACGCCACAAATCCGCATGTAAATATGCAGAAAGCCGCGCATTGCGCGGCTTTCGGGGCTGCGACAACTTCATGTGGCATATTGTCGCAGTGCATCAGAACCGACGTCGCACCTCAGCCATACCGGCGCGTGATCGACTCCGCTACGCACACGGGACGGTCGCTGCCTTCGCGCTCGATCGTCACTTCCCAGCTGGATTGCGCGCCCACCAGCTGCGGCGACTTGGGCAAGGGGTCGAGCCGTTCGACCTTCAGCAGCTTGATGCGGGCGCGCAGCTTGCTGCCCACCGGCACGGGTGCGGTGAAGCGCACGCGGTTCAGGCCATAGTTGACGCCGATCTTCGACGGCATATGCAGCGCGTTGTGCATGAACTTCGGCAGCAGCGACAGCGTCAGGAAGCCGTGGGCGATCGGGCCGCCATAGGGCGATTCCTTCTTCGCCCGCTCCACGTCGACGTGGATCCACTGGTGGTCGCCGGTGGCCTCGGCAAACTGGTTGACCTGCTGCTGCGTCACTTCGATCCAGTCGCTGACCGCGACTTCCTGCCCTTGCAGGCCTTCCAGCTCTTCGAGCGATGCGATGGTGCGCATGGCGATTGTCTCCTCGATGGGTGGGTTGATTGTGCTTACGCGGGGCGGCGGCCGTACATGCCCATGCCCTTGACCGTGCAGACCAGTTCGCCGCGCTGGTTGGTGGCTTCCCACCGGGTGTGGACCACGCCGCGGTCCGGCTTGGACTGCGACGGGCGCGCATCCAGCACGGTCAGCGCCACCGACAGCGTGTCGCCGGCATAGACCGGCTTGATCCAGCGGATCTCGTCCACGCCCGGCGAGCCCATGCTGGCCGCCTTGCCGGTGATGCTGGTGACCAGGACGCGCATCATGATCGAGCAGGTCATCCAGCCGCTCGAGATCAGCCCGCCGTAGATGCTGTTGGCGGCGGCTTCCTTGTCGATATGGAAAGGCTGCGGGTCGTACTGGCGGGCGAACGTCAGGATCTCTTCCTCGGTGACGAGGTAAGAGCCCAGTTCACGGCGGCTGCCGACTTCAAAGTCCTCGAAATACAGCATCGGTTGTCTACTCCGTTGTGGATGGCTATGGCCTTGTCTTGACGATGATCGCATGCATGCCAGGACCGGGTGTCCGTATTTGCCGAACCCGGCCCTAACATCCCGCAAAGAAAAAACCGCGCCAAGGCCGAAGGCCTATGGCGCGGTCATGGCGCTGGAGGTATGCCGCCACCGTTGGGAACGCTCCCCTCTCCAGCAAGCGGGAGAGGGGAGCGAACCGGCAGTGTGCATGCTTTGCCAGCAGTCTGGATCAGGCAGCTTCCTGGAACCCCGGCTGGGCGGCAAACCTGCCCAGGTGGTGGTCCACGTCGCCGAAGGTGGTGTTGATCAGCGTCAGCCGCTTGAACATATGCGCGGCCGGCAGTTCGTTGGTCACGCCCATGCCGCCGTGGATCTGCACCGCTTCCTGGCCGACCGTGCGGGCTGCCTGCCCCACGCGCGCCTTGGCGGCGGAGACATAGCGGCGGCGCTCTTCCGGCGTTACCTCTTCAAAGCGGGCCGCCGCCAGCAACGTGATCGAGCGCGACTGCTCGGCATGGATGAACATCTCCACCATGCGGTGCTGCAGCGCCTGGAAGCGCGCGATCGGCTGGCCGAACTGCTGGCGCGTCTTGGCGTACTCCAGCGTGGCGGCGTTGAGCGTATCCATCACGCCCACGGCCTCGGCGCACAGCAGCACGGCGGCGTAATCGGCCACCTGCTCGATCAGCGCGAAGGCCTTGCCGGCCTCGCCCAGCAGTTGCGCGGGCGCATCCTGCAAGGTAATGTCGGCCGCGCGCAGGTTGTCGATGGTGCGGTAGTCGGTGATGCTGACGCCGGCGCCCTTCGCATCCACCAGGAACAGCGAGATGCCGTCCTGGTCGGCGTCGGCGCCGCTGCTGCGCGCCGACACGACCAGCTTGTCGGCCTGGCCGCCGTGCAGCACCACGGCCTTGCGGCCGCTGAGCTTGCCGTCGCGGGCGGTGACGCGCACGTTGTTCAGTTCATAGCGCGCCTGCGGCTCGTTGAAGGCCACGGCCAGCTTCAGTTCGCCGCCGGCCACTTGTTCGAGCAGCGCATCCTGGCCGCCAGCCAGCCCCAGCGCGTAGGCGCCCACCACGGTGGCGAAGTACGGCTCCACCACCAGGCCGCGGCCCAGCTCCTGCTGCACCACCATCATGTCGAGCGCCTTGCCCGCGAAGCCGCCCTGCTCTTCCGGCACCGGCAGCGCCGTCAGGCCGAGCTCCACCAGCGAGCCCCATGCGCCCTCGCCGTAGCCGGCGGCGCTTTCATAGTTCTTCTTGCGATCCTCGAAGCCGTAGTCCTTGTCGATAAAACGGCGGACGGCGTCGGCCAGCTGCTTCTGTTCGTCGCTGAGATTGAAGTTCATGTTACGTGTCTCCTCACAGCCCCAGAATCATCTGGCTGATGATGTTCTTCTGAATTTCGTTGGACCCGCCGTAGATGGAGGTCTTGCGATAGTTGAAGTAGTACGCGGCCAGCGGCGCGGCGTCGTCGTTGCCGGTGACGGCGTGCTCGGTCTCGCACTCCAGGTAGGCGGTGTCGAACGGCTGCGCGTACGGGCCGACGGCCTCGACCATCAGCTCGGTCAGCAGTTGCTGGATCTCGGTGCCCTTGATCTTGAGCATCGACGCCTCGGGCCCGGGGCCCTTGCCGGCGGCTTCGCTCGACACCACGCGCAGCACGGTGATCTCCAGCGCCATCAGCTCGATTTCCAGCGCGGCCACCTTGGCGCCGAACACCGGATCCTCCAGCAGGGGCTTGCCGTTCTTCTGCTGCTGGCGCGCCACGCGCTTGAGGAAGCCCAGCTCGCGCTTGGAATTGCCCACGCGGGCAATGCCGGTACGCTCGTGGCCGAGCAGGTACTTGGCGTAGGTCCAGCCCTTGTTCTCTTCGCCGACGCGGTTCTCGACCGGCACCTTGACGTTGTCGAAGAAGACCTCGTTCACCTCATGCTCTTCGTCGAGCATGATGATCGGGCGCACGGTGATGCCCGGCGTCTTCATGTCGATCAGCAGGAACGAGATGCCCTCTTGCTTCTTGGCTTCGGGATCGGTGCGCACCAGGCAGAAGATCATGTCGGCATGCTGGCCGAGCGTGGTCCAGGTCTTCTGGCCGTTGACGATGTAGTGCTTGCCGTCCGGGGTCAGCTCGGCGCGGGTCTTCAGCGACGCGAGGTCAGAACCCGAGCCCGGCTCCGAATAGCCCTGGCACCACCAGTCGGTGCAGTCCAGGATACGCGGCAGGTAGTACGACTTCTGCTGCTCGTTGCCGTACTTCATGATCACGGGCGCAACCATCGCCACGCCGAACGGCAGCACGCCGGGCGCGCCGACGCGGGCATTCTCTTCGTCCCAGATATGGCGTTGCGTGGCGTTCCAGCCGGTGCCGCCGTACTGGACCGGCCAGTGCGGCGCCGACCAGCCCTTGCCGGCGAGGGTCTTGTGCCAGCGCACCAGGTCGTCGCGGTTCGGACGGCGGTGGTTGAGAATCTTGCCGCGGATGTCCGCCGGCAAGTTGGCTTCGAGCCAGCTACGCACTTCCTCGCGGAAGGCGTTGTCGGACGCCGAGTAGTTGAGATCCATGCCCGTCTCCATGTGGTGCCGGCATTGCCTGAAGCTGCCGGCGGTTTGTTCTGCCTGCGCGTCATGCGCCGACAGCAACGGGCACAGGACGCAATTCAGTGAGCCGTCTGCTTCAGCGCATCCGGCACGACGAGCGGGAACGTCTCTATGCCCTCTTCCGCCAGCGCCTGCACTTCCTCAGCCGAGGCCGAACCGCGGATACCGCGTTCCGGCGCTTCGTCATAGTGCATGCGCCTTGCCTCCTCGGCAAAGCGGTCGCCAACATCCTCGGTCTGGGCCAGCACCTGCTTCACTGCCTTCATATAGAGCGCTTGCAGTGTTGCCGGTGGCGCAGGTTGCTGCGCCGGCTTGGCGGCACCCCTCGGCGCGGTCGCGCCTGACAGGTTCAGGCGCGGCGCGCTGGGCAGCCGCGTCACGGCGTGGTCGCCACAGACCGGGCATTGGACGAGGTCACGCGAGATTTGCGACTGCGCTTCTTCCTCCGAGGCAAACCAGCCCTCGAAACGATGGTCATGCGCGCAGCGCAGGTCGAGCACCTTCATGATTTTTCCAGCCCGTCAAAAGCTATATTATCCGTGAATCGAATTTTTGTGAACGGTCGTGCTAAATTTTTTCGAACGACCGTTCGGAACAGCTTCCTGGCGCACAGAATACCGCGACGCCATGCTCCGCTCGTGTTTCCAGCTTAGCCCAGTGCAGCGCGGCGTGCCGGCCGTGGCTCAGCCTCGCAGCGGCTGTTCGCCCGGCTGCCAGGCGCCGGAAATCACTTTTTCCAGCCAGAACGCGCCGATGATGGTCTTCACATCGGTAATGCGCCCGCTGTGCACCCAGTCGATCACCTGTCCGACGGGCGTGATGAAGGTTTCGATGAACTCGCCGTCGTCCAGCTGTGCCTCGCCGTGCGTCAGGTCGCGCGCCAGGAAGATGTCGATGAATTCGGTCGAATAGGAGATGACCGGATGGATGCGCGTCAGGTAGTCCCAGCGCGCCGCGCTGTAGCCGGTCTCCTCCAGCAGTTCGCGTTCGCCGCAGCGCTGCGCGCCCTCCTCCGGATCGAGCTTGCCGGCGGGAAATTCCAGCATCACTTCGCCGATCGGGTAGCGGAACTGGCGCTCCATCAGCACGGTGCCGTCGTCGAACAGCGGGATCATCATCACCGCTCCAGGGTGGACGATGTACTCGCGCCCGGTCTGCTTGCCGTCGGGCAGCCTGACGATGTCTTGCTTGAGGGTAAGGAACTTGCCGCGATGGACCGTGGCCGAGGCGACGCAGACTTCCTTCAGTGCGTCGTCGTTCTCAGCAGGGCCAGCGGTGACAGGGGTGCCGCCTTGAGTCTTGTCGGTCATGGACGCTCCGGATCAGGCAGGGCCCGGCGCCGACAAGACCGGCTTCAGGCCGTGCGGTGTTTGACGAGGTATTGCCAGGTGAAGCCCGGGAAGGCAAACACCAGCATCATGCAGGCGGTGATAGCGTAGAACTGCCAGCCCTGCGGGAAGGCGTTGCCAAGGCTGGCCTCCACCGCAAAGCCGGCGGCGCCGGCCACCGCGTACCACACGATCAGTTCCAGCAGGCGCAGCCAGATCGGCTTGCGCGCCCGCCGCAGCGGAATCACCGCGAACAGGCGCTGGTTCACAAACGGCAGGTTCGCACTGACGAGTGCCAGCAGGATGACAAACCAGCCGCTTGCGGATGCGCTCATGAGATGCGGCGGATCAGGAACCCAGCGTCGCGCGGATGGCCTGGTAGCACAGGTTCATCAGCGCGGCCGGGAAAATGCCCAGCAGGATCACCGCGGCACCGTTCACGCTCAGCATCGAGCGCAGGCCAAAAGTGGCTTCCAGCTCCTCTTCGGCAGCGGGCGCATCGAAGTACATCAGCTTGACGATACGCAGGTAGTAGAACGCGCCGATCAGCGAGAACAGCACCGCCACCACCGCCAGCCAGGTCATGCCGGCCTTGACCACCGCATCCAGCACGGCCAGCTTGGCATAGAAGCCCACGGTCGGCGGAATCCCGGCCAGCGAGAACATCATCACCAGCATCAGGAACGCGAACCACGGGTTGCGGCGCGACATGCCCTTCAGGTCTTCCAGCGTCTCGGCCTCGAAGCCCTTGTTCGTGCGCAGCAGGATGATGCCGAAGGTGCCCAGCGTGGTCAGCAGGTAGGTCACCGAGTAGAACATCGCCGAGCTGTAGGCATCCGCGGCACCGTCGGCCTTGTTGGCCACCACGCCCGACAGCAGGCCCAGCAGCACGAAGCCCATGTGCGAGATGGTCGAGTACGCCAGCATCCGCTTCAGGTTGCTCTGCACGATGGCCGTCAGGTTGCCGATGGCCAGCGAGATGATCGACAGCACCACCAGCATCATCTGCCAGTCATTGGCCAGCGGCAGCAGGCCTTCCACCAGCACGCGGATAAACAGCGCGAACGCCGCGACCTTCGGGCCGCCGGCGATCAGCAGCGTCACCGCGGTCGGCGAGCCCTGGTAGATGTCCGGGATCCACATGTGGAACGGCGCGGCACCCAGCTTGAACGACAGGCCGGCGACGATAAAGACCACGCCGAAGGCCAGCATGGTGGTGTTGACGCGGCCCGACTCGACCACGCGGAACACCTCGCCCAGGTTCAGCGAACCGGTGGCGCCGTACATCATCGAGATGCCGTACAGCAGGAAGCCCGAAGCCAGCGCGCCCAGCACGAAGTACTTCATCGCCGATTCAGAGGTCACGCGTGAATCGCGGCGCAGCGCCACCAGCGCGTACGACGACAGCGACAGCAGTTCCAGGCCCAGGTACAGGGTCAGGAAGTTGTTGCCGGTGATCATCACGATCTGGCCGCCGAGCGTAAACAGCGCGAGCTGGTAGAACTCGCCGGCGAACATGTCGCGCTCGGCCAGGTAGCGGCGCGTGTAGACCAGCGTCACGAACAGGCCGGCAGCACAGAATGCCGACAGCACATTCGCCATCGGGTCGATCACCACCAGGTTCGCGAACGCGTAGTGCGACTCGCCGCTGGCGGCGTTCAGGCCGAACCAGACGGTCAGCACCAGGGTGGTCAGCAGCGACAGCGGATAGGCCACGCTTTGCTTGCCCTTGCCGCGTGCAAGGTCGATCCAGTTGACCGCGCCGATGGCGATCGCCAGGAAAATGATCGGCGCTACGGGGCCGAGTGTCGAGGACGGTTGCATGTTGATATCTCTCCCCGATTACAGCTTGGACTGCGCCGCATGCTGCAGCAGGTTCACCACGGACGGGTGCATCACGTCGGTAAAGGGCTTCGGGTGCAGGCCCATGTACAGCGTCACGATGGCCAGCAGGCCGAGCATGACGAACTCACGCTTGTTCAGGTCGGCCAGCTCGCGCACGTGCTGGTGCACGGCATCGCCGAAGATCACGCGCTTGACCATCCACAGCGAGTAGGCGGCGCCGAAGATCAGCGCGGTGGCAGCCAGCAGGCCGATCCAGAAGTCGAACTTGACCGCGCCCAGGATCACCATGAATTCGCCGACGAAGCCCGAGGTAGCCGGCAGGCCGCAGTTGGCCATCGCGAAGAACACCGCCAGCGCGGCGAACTTGGGCATGGTGTTGACCACGCCGCCGTAGTCGGCGATCTGGCGCGAGTGCACGCGGTCGTACAGCACGCCGATGCAAAGGAACATCGCGCCGGAGATAAAGCCGTGCGAGATCATCTGCACGATGCCGCCTTCCACGCCGATGTCGCTGAAGATGAAGAAGCCCAGCGTGACGAAGCCCATGTGGGCGATCGACGAGTACGCCACCAGCTTCTTCATGTCGGCCTGCACCAGCGCCACCAGGCCGATGTAGATCACCGCGATCAGCGAGATGGTGATGATGAACGGGGCCAGGTAGTGGCTCGCGTCAGGCGCGATCGGCAGCGAGAACCGCAGGAAACCGTAGGCGCCCAGCTTCAGCATGATCGCCGCCAGCACCACCGAACCGCCGGTCGGCGCTTCCACGTGGGCGTCGGGCAGCCAGGTATGCACCGGCCACATCGGCACCTTGACCGCGAAGGCGACGAAGAAGGCGATAAACAGCGCGATCTGCTCGTTCATCGACAGCTTGGCCTGGTGCCATTGCAGGATGTCGAAGGTGCCGGTCTTGTTGTACAGGTACAGCAGCGCCACCAGCGTCATCAGCGAGCCGGCCAGCGTGTACAGAAAGAACTTGAACGCGGCATAGACGCGGTTCGGACCGCCCCAGACGCCGATGATGATGTACATCGGGATCAGCGTGGCTTCGAAGAACACGTAGAACAGCATGCCGTCCAGCGTGCAGAACACGCCGACCATCAGGCCCGACAGGATCAGGAACGAGGCCATGTATTCGGCCACACGCTCGGTGATCACTTCCCAGGCCGAGATCACCACGATCACCGTGATGAAGGCGGTCAGCACCACGAACCACATCGAGATGCCGTCAACGCCCAGCAGATAGTGGATGTTGAAGCGCTCGATCCAGTCCGCCTTCTCGACGAACTGCATCGCCGCGCTGGTACGGTCGAAGCCGAAGACCAGCGGCAGCGTGACGACAAAGCTGGCGATCGAGCCGAACAGCGACATCCAACGGACAAAGCCAGGGCTGCGGTCCGAGCCGAAGGCCAGGATCAGCAGGCCGAAAAATACAGGCAGCCAGATTGAGAAAGACAGAACCATTTCTATGTTTTCCTTACTTGGTGCCTATCACTTGGTGCCGATCACGCCCGTGACCGTCAGCGTCAGCAGCACCAGCATGCCGACGATCATCGCGAATGCGTAGTGGTAGATATAGCCCGATTGCAGGTAGCGGCTGGCCGAAGCGAACGAAGCCACCACGCGTGCCGAGCCGTTAACGAGCAGGCCGTCGATCAGCCCCTGGTCGCCGCCCTTCCACAGGCCGGTACCGAGCAGGCGTGCACCGCGGGCGAACACCACCTGGTTGATGGCATCCATGTAGTACTTGTTGTCGAGCAGCTTGAAGACGCCTGCGAAGCGGTTCTTGATCGCCTCGGGGATGTCCGGGCGCTTCATATAGAAGAACCACGACAGCACCACGCCGGCGACGGCCAGCCACAGCACGGGGGTGGTCAGCGAGTGAGTCGCCATTGCCACCCAGCCGTGGAACGCTTCCTTCAGCTCGGCCATGGCGTGGTGGTTCTCGCCGACGAAGATCACGTCCTTGAAGGCAACGCCGTTCTTGAAGAAGTTGCCGAACAGCATCGGCTCGATCGCGATGGCACCGACGATCACCGACGGGATCGCCAGCAGCACCAGCGGCAGCGTCACCACCCACGGCGACTCGTGCGGCTTTTCGCCTGCGGCCAGACCATGGTGGTGGTCGTGCGACACTTCCTCGTCCTCATGGTCGCCCTCATGGCCCTGGTGGGCATGGTTCTGACCCCAGCGCTCCTTGCCGTGGAACACCATGAAGTACATGCGGAACGAGTAGAACGCGGTGACGAACACGCCCGCCAGCACGGCGTAGTAGGCAAAGCTGGAACCGGCGATATGCGACTCCTTGACGGCCTCGATGATCGAGTCCTTGGAGTAGAAGCCGGCGAAGAACGGCGTGCCGATCAGCGCCAGCGAACCCACCAGCGACGTGATCCAGGTGATCGGCATGTACTTGCGCAGGCCGCCCATGTTGCGGATGTCCTGGTCGTGGTGCATGCCGATGATGACCGAGCCGGCGCCCAGGAACAGCAGTGCCTTGAAGAAGGCGTGCGTCATCAGGTGGAACACGGCCACCGAGTAGGCCGAAGCGCCCAGCGCCACGGTCATGTAGCCGAGCTGCGACAGCGTGGAGTAAGCCACCACGCGCTTGATGTCGTTCTGGATGATGCCCAGGAAGCCCATGAACAGCGCCGTGATGGCACCGATCACCAGCACGAAGGACAGCGCCGTATCCGACAGCTCGAACAGCGGCGACATGCGCGCCACCATGAAGATGCCGGCGGTCACCATCGTTGCCGCGTGGATCAGTGCGGAGATCGGGGTCGGGCCTTCCATCGAGTCAGGCAGCCAGACGTGCAGCGGGAACTGCGCCGACTTGCCCATCGCGCCGATGAACAGGCAGATGCAGGCCACGGTGATCATCAGCCAGTCGGTGCCCGGGAAGATCACGGTCGCGAGCTTCTCGCGCGCGGCGAACACTTCGGTGTAGTTCATGCTGCCGGCGTAGGCCAGCAGCAGGCCGATGCCGAGGATAAAGCCGAAGTCACCGACGCGGTTGACCAGGAACGCCTTCAGGTTGGCGAAGATCGCGGTCGGGCGGGTGTACCAGAAGCCGATCAGCAGGTACGACACCAGGCCCACCGCTTCCCAGCCGAAGAACAGCTGCAGGAAGTTGTTGCTCATCACCAGCATCAGCATCGAGAAGGTGAAGAGCGAGATGTAGGCGAAGAAGCGGTTGTAGCCGGGATCCCCGTCCATGTAGCCGACGGTGTAGATGTGCACCATCAGCGAGACGAAGGTCACCACCACCATCATCATCGCGGTCAGCGAGTCGACCAGGAAGCCGACCTCCATCTTCAGGCTGCCGATGGCCATCCACTCGTAGACGGTGCCGTTGTAGCTGGCGCCGTTCATCACGTCGAGCAGCACCATCACCGACAGCACGCAGGCAATGGCCACGCCCAGAATCGTCGAGGTGTGGGCCACCATCCGGCCGCCGCGCGACTCCGAGGAAAACAGGTCAAAGAACTTGGTACCGAACAAACCGGCGATCGCGGAGCCGACTAGCGGCGCCAGCGGGATCGCAAGCAGCAGGTTGGGGTTGAGCGTGGTTGCCATAGGACGCTTAGTGGTGTGCGGTCGGTGAGTCTTGGGTATCTGCGTAGTGCGGCACGGATCAGCCCTTCAGGGTGTCCAGGTCGTCCACGTTGATCGTATCCAGGTTGCGGAACAGCACCACCAGGATTGCCAGACCGATTGCCGACTCGGCGGCGGCCACCGTGAGGATGAAGAAAACGAAAACCTGACCAGCGAGGTCGCCCAGGTAATGCGAGAAGGCGACGAAGTTGATGTTCACCGCAAGCAGCATCAGCTCGATCGCCATCAGCAGCACGATCACGTTCTTGCGGTTCAGGAAGATGCCGACGATGCTGATCGCGAACAGGATCGCACCGAGGACGAGGTAGTGAGCGAGAGAGAGCACAGCGTTTCTCCGGGCTTTAGTTCTTATTGGCGGCAGCCGCGGCTTCCGTCTGCGAGGTCTGGCTTTCGGACTGCATCGGCACCAGGCGCACGCGCTCGTCGCGGCGGGTACGCAGCTGCGCCGACACGTCCTGGGCCTTGACGTCCTTGCGGCGGCGCAGGGTCAGCGCCACGGCGGCGATGATGGCCACCAGCAGGATGATGCCGGCCACTTCGAAGGCGTAGATGTAGTCGGTGTAGATGACCTTGCCGAGCGCGGCGGTGTTCGAGTAGCCCGGGTCCTGCGACCCGTTGGTCACCACCGGCGTGGTGGTGCCGATGAAGTTGCGCACCAGCACGATCGCCATTTCGGCAATGATCAGCGCGCCGACCACCGAGGCCATCGGCACGTAGGTCCAGAAGTCGCGGCGCAGGTGCTCGATATCGATATCGATCATCATCACCACGAACAGGAACAGCACCATCACCGCGCCGACATAGACCAGCACCAGCAGGATGGCGAGGAATTCCGCCTTGAGCAGCATCCAGATCGCGGCCGCCGTGAAGAACGACAGCACGAGGAACAGTGCGGCGTGCACCGGGTTCTTCGCAGTGATGACTTTCAGTGCGGAGAGCACCAGCACCAGCGCAAAGACGTAAAAGATGGTGGTCGTGAGTTCCATGGTCCCTATCGGATCCTCTCTGGGCCGTCCGGCACAAGCCACCCCATCGGGTGGCCCGCTCCTGCGGCATCCTTGCTTTGGCCCCTTGCATTGAAGGGGCCGAATTCACATTCGGTGGCAGCGGCGATCCGATGCGATCGCGCTGCCGTTCGATACTGCCGCCGCTCAGCGATACTTGGCGTCGGCAGCCTTGGCTGCGGCGATCTGCGGCTCGTAGCGGTCGCCCACTGCCAGCAGCATGTCCTTGGTGAAGTACAGGTCGCCGCGCTTCTCGCCGTGGTACTCCAGGATCTGCGTTTCGACGATGGCGTCGACCGGGCAGGCCTCCTCGCAGAAACCGCAGAAGATGCACTTGGTCAGGTCGATGTCATAACGCGTGGTACGGCGCGTGCCGTCGTTGCGCACGTCCGACTCGATCGTGATGGCCAGCGCCGGGCACACTGCCTCGCACAGCTTGCAGGCGATGCAGCGCTCTTCCCCGTTGGGGTAGCGGCGCAGCGCGTGCAGGCCGCGAAAACGCGGCGAGATCGGCGTTTTCTCTTCCGGAAACTGGACGGTGACCTTGCGCGCGAAGAGATAGCGGCCGGTCAGCGCCATGCCCTTGAAGAGTTCCTTCAGGAGCAGGCTGTTGAAGAAGTCCTTGATGGCGAGCAGCATGATGCTTCCTAGTATTTCCACACGGTGCGCGCGCCGTCGTGTTGCAGCACGCGCACCGTCGTTTGGCCGTTCAGTGCCAGATGTTCCAGGGCGACTTGATCCAGATCGCCACGATGATCAGCCACGCCACGGTCAGGGGGATGAACACCTTCCAGCCCAGGCGCATGATCTGGTCATAGCGGTAGCGCGGGAACGAGGCGCGGATCCAGATGAAGACGGACAGCAGCAGGAATACCTTGGCGAGCAGCCAGAAGAAGCCGGGGACCGCATTGGTCACCGCGCTTGCGAACGGCGGCGCCCACCCGCCCAGGAACATCAGCGCGGTCATCGTCGAGATGATGATCATGTTGATGTACTCGGCCAGGAAGAACAGCGCGAAGCCCATGCCCGAGTATTCGATCATGTGGCCGGCCACGATTTCCGATTCGCCTTCCACCACGTCGAACGGGTGGCGGTTGGTTTCGGCCACGCCCGAGATGAAGTAGATGCCGAACATCGGCAACAGCGGCAACCAGTTCCACGACAGGATGTTGATGCCCATGTCGGCGAAGTAGCCGGTGTTCTGGCCGTTGACGATGGCCGACAGGTTCAGGCTGCCGGCAACCATCAGCACCGTCACCAGCGCGAAGCCCATGGCGATTTCATACGACACCATCTGTGCCGCGGCGCGCATGGCGCCGATAAAGGCGTACTTGGAGTTCGAGGCCCAGCCGGCCAGGATCACGCCGTACACGCCCACCGAGCTGATCGCCATCACATAGAGCAGGCCGGCGTTGACGTCCGCCAGCACCACTTCGGCCTGGAACGGAATCACGGCCCAGATCGCCACGGCGGGCATCAGCACCATCAGCGGGGCAATCAGGTACATGCCCCGGCTGACCTGCGTGGGCATCATGACTTCCTTGAGCAGCAGCTTCAGCACGTCGGCAATCGGCTGCAGCAGGCCGAGGGGGCCCACGCGGTTCGGGCCGAGGCGGACGTGCATCCAGCCGATCAGCTTGCGCTCCCACAGAATCAGGTAAGCCACGCACAGCAGCAGCGGCACCACAATGACCACGGCGCGAATCAGGATCCACAGCGGCGTCCATGCGCCGCCGAAGATGGCGTGGCCTTGCGAGGTAATCCAGTCGATCATGTTGCGTTCTCGCTATTCTTCTGCGCTTAGGCGGTGACTTCGGCCTGGCGGCCGACCGGGAGCTCGACGGCCTTCTCGACCGTCACGGTACCGAACATCCCGCCCAGCCCGATGGCCGCCGGCGTTGCCGCCGGCACGCGCACGGTGTTGGCCGGCAGCGTGGCTTCCAGCACGGCCGGCAGCACTACGCTGCCCTGCCCTTGCGTGACGCGCACCGGGTCGCCCGACTGGATGCCCAGGCGCTTGAACAGATCGGCCGGCAGCGCGATCTGCATGGCGCGGCGCGCGGCGGCGGTGAGCTGCAGCGAATCGGCACGGCGCACGATCGGGTCGGCGTGGTAAATGGGCACGTCGGCGATGCGTTCGATACCGCCGGCAGCGGCGCTGACGCGGATCGGCGCGTCGGTGCCGTTGTCGAGCAGCGCGGCGACCGGGGCCGACAGCACTTCGGCGCGGACCGCCTCGGCGGTGTCGTAGTCGAAACCGGCCACGTCCAGCAGGTTGCCCAGCACGCGCAGCACCTTCCAGCCCGGGCGCGATTCGCCCAATGCGCGGATCACGCCGTTGAAGCTCTGCGGCAAGCCTTCGCAGTTGACGAAGGTGCCCGAGGTCTCGGTGAACGGCGCCACCGGCAGAATCACGTCGGCGTATTCCATCGCCGCTTCCGAACGGAACGGCGACAGCACCACCACCGTGCTGGCCTGGGCCAGCGCGGCCAGCGCCTTGCGCGGCTCGGCGGTATCGAATTCCGGTTCGGTGTTCAGCAGGATGTAGGCCTTGCGCGGCGTGTCCAGCATCGCCTGCGCATCAGCGCCGCCCTGCCTGGGCAGCGCGCCGGCGACATAGCCGCCGACGGTGTTGGCTGCCTCGGTCAGGAAGCCCAGCGTCGCGCCGGTTTCGGTGGCGATCCACTGTGCCAGCGCGTGCAGCGCCGAGAACTGCGGATGACGCACGGCCTCGTTGCCGAGGAACACGGCGCGGCGCTCGCCCGACAGCAGCGCTTCTGCCGTCTTTCTGGCAGTGTCGCCGCCGTCGAAACCGTCGGTGCCGGCCGGGGCGGCCACGCCCTTGGCGGCGGCCACGGCACGGGCCACGCCGGCGAGCGCCGCGGCCCAGCCCGACGGCGCCACGTCGATGCGGGCGGCCACGGGCATCAGCAGGTCTTCACCGCCGGCACCCAGCACGGCGACACGGGCACCCTTCTTGGCAGCCTGGCGCAGGCGCGAAGCCAGCAGCGGATGATCCTTGCGCAGCGACGAGCCGATCACCAGCACGCGTTGCAGCGTGGTCACGTCGGCCACCGGCATGCCGAGCCACGGCGTGCCCTTCATCCCGGCCGAGAAATCGGACTGGCGCAGGCGGAAGTCGACGTTGTCGCTGCCCAGGCCGCGCATCAGCTTGCCCAGCAGGAACAGTTCTTCCAGCGTGCTGTGCGGGCTGGCCAGCGCGGCGATCTGGTCGGCGCCATGATCGCGCTTGATGCCGGCCAGGCCGTTGGCCACGTATTCGAGCGCGGTCTGCCAGTCGGTTTCCATCCATTCGCCGCCCTGCTTCAGCAGCGGGCGGGTCAGGCGGTCGGCGCTGTTCAGGCCTTCATACGAGAAGCGGTCCTTGTCGGAGATCCAGCACTCGTTGATGTCTTCGTTTTCCAGCGGCAGCACGCGCATCACGCGCTGGTTCTTGGTCTGCACCACCAGGTTCGCGCCCAGGCCGTCGTGCGGCGACACCGACTTGCGGCGCGCCAGTTCCCAGGTACGGGCCGAGTAGCGGAACGGCTTGCTGGTCAGCGCGCCGACCGGGCACAGGTCGATCATGTTGCCCGACAGTTCCGAATCCACGGTCTTGCCGACAAAGGTGGTGATCTCGGAATGCTCGCCGCGGCCCAGCATGCCCAGCTCCATCACGCCGGCCACTTCCTGGCCGAAGCGCACGCAGCGGGTGCAGTGGATGCAGCGGGTCATCTCTTCCATGGAGATCAGCGGGCCCACATTCTTGTGGAACACCACACGCTTCTCTTCCTTGTAGCGCGACTCCGAGGCACCGTAGCCCACGGCCAGATCCTGCAACTGGCATTCGCCGCCCTGATCGCAGATCGGGCAGTCGAGCGGGTGGTTGATCAGCAGGAATTCCATCACGGACTTCTGCGCCTTGACCGCCTTCTCCGAATTGGTGAAGACCTTCATGCCGGGGGTCACCGGCGTGGCGCAGGCAGGCAGCGCCTTCGGGGCCTTTTCGACCTCGACCAGGCACATGCGGCAGTTGGCCGCGATGGACAGTTTGCGGTGGTAGCAGAAGTGCGGGATGTAGGTGCCCAGCTTGCGGGCGGCTTCCATCACCAGGCTGCCTTCAGCAACCTCAACCTTCTTGCCGTCGATCTCTAGTTCAACCATGTTCTGCCACGCTTAGATGTAGGCCGGAACCATGCACTGCTTGTGTTCGACGTGATACTCGAACTCTTTCCAGTAGTGCTTGAGCATGCCGCGGACCGGCATCGCCGCGGCATCGCCGAGCGCGCAGATGGTGCGGCCCATGATGTTTTCCGCGACGTTATTGAGCAGGTCCAGGTCTTCCTGGCGCCCCTCTCCGTGTTCGATGCGATTGACCATGCGGTAGAGCCAGCCGGTGCCTTCGCGGCACGGCGTGCACTGGCCGCACGATTCCTCAAAATAGAAGTACGACAGGCGCAGCAGCGAGCGGACCATGCAGCGCGTCTCGTCCATCACGATCACCGCGCCCGAGCCCAGCATCGAGCCGGCCTTGGCGATCGAGTCGTAGTCCATGTCGGACGCCATCATCAGGTCGCCCGGCACCACCGGTGCGGACGAGCCGCCCGGGATCACCGCCTTGATGCGCTTGCCGCCACGCATGCCGCCCGCGAGCTCCAGCAGCTTGGCGAACGGCGTGCCCAGCGGGATCTCGTAGTTGCCGGGACGCTCGACGTCGCCCGAGATCGAGAAGATCTTGGTGCCGCCGTTGTTCGGCTTGCCCATCTTCAGGTAGTTCTCGGGGCCGATGGCCAGCAGGAACGGCACCGCGGCAAAGGTCTCGGTGTTGTTGATGGTGGTCGGCTTGCCGTACAGGCCGAAGCTGGCCGGGAACGGCGGCTTGAAGCGCGGCTGGCCTTTCTTGCCTTCCAGCGATTCGAGCAGCGCGGTTTCCTCGCCGCAGATATAGGCGCCGTAGCCGTGGTGCGCGTGCAGCTGGAAGCTGAAGCCCGAACCCAGGATGTTGTCACCCAGGAAGCCGGCAGCGCGCGCCTCTTCGAGGGCTTCCTCGAAGATCTTGTACTCGTTCCAGATCTCGCCGTGGATATAGTTGTAGCCCACGGTGATGCCCATCGCATACGCGCCGATGGCCATGCCCTCGATCAGCGAATGCGGGTTGTAGCGGATGATGTCGCGGTCCTTGAACGTGCCGGGCTCGCCTTCATCGGTATTGCAGACCAGATATTTCTGACCCGGGAACGTGCGCGGCATGAAGCTCCACTTCAGGCCGGTCGGGAAGCCCGCGCCGCCGCGGCCGCGCAGGCCGGAGGCCTTGACATCGGCGATCACCTGCTCGGGCGGGATCTTCTCGGTCAGGATGCGCTTCAGTTGCTGGTAGCCGCCACGCTTGACGTAGTCTTCCAGGTGCCAGTTCTTGCCGTCCAGGCCGGCCAGGATCAGCGGCTGGATATGGCGGTCGTGCAGACAGGTCATGTTACTTGCCCCCCTTGGCGGCTTCGGCCTTGAGCTCGTCGACAAGCGCGTCGAGCTTGGCGTCGCTCATGAAGCTGCACATGCGGGTGTTGTTGACGATCATCACCGGCGCGTCGCCGCAGGCGCCCATGCACTCGCCCTCTTTCAGGGTGAAGCAGCCGTCAGCGGTGGTCTCGTTGTAGTCGATCCCGAGCTTGCGCTTCAGGTACTCGCCGGCCCGCTCGCCGCCCGACAGGGCGCACGGCAGGTTGGTGCAGACGGCGAGCTTGAATTTGCCCACCGGCTTGGTGTCGTACATGTTGTAGAAGGTCGCCACCTCTTCCACCCACACGGGCGGCATCTCGAGGTAGTTGGCGACGAACTGCATGACTTCGGGGGAAACCCAGCCCACCTCGCCCTGCGCCACGGCAAGCGCCGCCATCACGGCCGACTGCTTCTGGTCGGCCGGATACTTCGCGATCGCGCGATCGATTTCCTTGAGAGCTTCTGCTGATAGCATGGTCATTGCAGTAAAACGGCGGAGGCAGCGCACTGGGCGTCCATCCGCAGGTTTGCAGCCGTCGCTGCCGTTCCGCCGGCGGGCCTTAGGCCTTGCCGGTCCGCCGCGGGTCTTCCGGGCCGCCCCCGTCCGGGGAGCGCCGCGGAAAGCGCCCGGATCGTCGTCCGGGCCGGCGGTCCGTGATTAACGGTCGATCTCGCCGAAGACGATGTCTTGCGTGCCGATGATCGTTACCGCGTCAGCAATCATGTGTCCCTTGGCCATCTCGTCGAGGGCGGCCAGGTGCGGGAAGCCAGGTGCACGGATCTTCAGGCGGTACGGCTTGTTCGCGCCGTCCGAGATCGCGTAGATGCCAAACTCGCCCTTCGGGTGCTCCACCGCTGCGTACGCTTCGCCTTCGGGCACGTGGATGCCTTCGGTGAACAGCTTGAAGTGGTGGATCAGCTCTTCCATGTTGGACTTCATGTCCACGCGCGAGGGCGGCGCCACCTTGTGGTTGTCGGTGATCACCGGGCCCGGGTTGCGGCGCAGCCAGTCCACGCACTGCCTGATGATCCGGTTGGACTGGCGCATCTCTTCCACGCGCACCAGGTAGCGCGCGTAGCAGTCGCCGCCCACGCCCACCGGGATGTCGAAGTCCAGCTTGTCGTACACCTCGTACGGCTGCTTCTTGCGCAGGTCCCATTCGATGCCCGAGCCGCGCAGCATCGGGCCGGTAAAGCCCATCTGCAGCGCGCGTTCCGGACTGACCACGCCGATGTCCACCAGGCGCTGCTTCCAGATCCGGTTGTCGGTCAGCAGCGTCTCGTATTCGTCGACGTACTTCGGGAAACGGTTGGTGAAGTCCTCGATAAAGTCCAGCAGCGAGCCCGAACGCGCTTCGTTCATGGCCTTGATGGCACGCTCGTTGTGGACTTTGGAGGCACGATATTGCGGCATCGTGTCAGGGAGGTCGCGGTAGACGCCGCCCGGACGATAGTAGGCCGCGTGCATGCGCGCGCCCGACACCGCCTCGTACATGTCGAACATGTCCTCGCGCTCGCGGAAGGCGTAGAGGAACACCGCCATCGCGCCCACGTCGAGCGCGTGCGCGCCGATCCACATCAGGTGGTTCAGCAGGCGGGTGATCTCGTCGAACATCACGCGGATGTACTGCGCGCGGATCGGCACTTCGATGTCCAGCAGACGCTCGATCGCCATCACGTAGGCGTGCTCGTTGACCATCATCGACACATAGTCGAGGCGGTCCATGTAGGGCACGCTCTGGATCCAGGACTTCTGTTCGGCCAGCTTCTCGGTGGCACGGTGCAGCAGGCCGATATGCGGATCGGCGCGCTGGATGACTTCGCCGTCCAGTTCCAGCACCAGGCGCAGCACGCCGTGCGCGGCCGGGTGCTGCGGGCCGAAGTTCAGGGTGTAATTCTTGATGTCTGCCATGGCGCGTTCTCAGTGCTCCAAACCGCCGTACTTGTCCTCGCGGATCACGCGCGGCGTGATTTCGCGCGGCTCGATCGTGACCGGCTGGTAGATGACCCGCTTCTGCTCCGGGTCGTAGCGCATCTCGACATAGCCGGAGACCGGGAAATCCTTGCGGAACGGATAGCCGACGAAACCGTAGTCGGTCAGGATGCGGCGCAGGTCCGGGTGGCCGTCGAACACGATGCCGTAGAAATCGAAGGCTTCGCGCTCGAACCAGCTCACCGAGTTCCACACGTCGATCACCGACGGCAGCACCGGGAAATCATCATCAGGCGCGAACACACGTACGCGCAGACGCCAGTTATGCGTCACCGACAGCAGGTGCGAGACCGCGGCGAAGCGCGGGCCTTCCCAGGCGCCGTCGCCGTATTCGGAATAGTCCACGCCGCACAGATCGATCAGCTGCTCGAAACGCAGCGAGGGATCGTCGCGCAGGATGCGGGCCGCTTCCAGGTAGTCTTCGGACTTGACGATCAGCGTCAGTTCGCCGGTCGCCTCGATCAGTTTCTGCACGCGCTTGCCGAGAACCTTCTCGAGCGCGGCCTTCAGGGTGTCAAGCTTCGCCATGTCAGCCCTTGCGCGCGATGGTGTTGGTACGCTTGATCTTGTTCTGCAGCTGGATCACGCCGTAGATCAGCGCTTCGGCCGTCGGCGGGCAGCCCGGCACGTAGATATCCACCGGCACGATCCGGTCGCAGCCACGCACCACCGAATACGAGTAGTGGTAGTAGCCGCCGCCGTTGGCGCACGAACCCATCGAGATCACCCAGCGCGGTTCGGCCATCTGGTCGTAGACCTTGCGCAGCGCGGGGGCCATCTTGTTGCACAGCGTGCCGGCCACGATCATCACGTCCGACTGGCGCGGCGACGGGCGGAACACCACGCCGAAGCGGTCCAGGTCATAGCGCGCGGCGCCGGCATGCATCATTTCCACGGCACAGCAGGCCAGGCCGAAGGTCATCGGCCACAGCGACCCGGTGCGGGTCCAGTTGATCAGCTTGTCAGCGGTAGTCGTGACAAAGCCTTCGTTGAGAACGCCTTCGATTGCCATTTCACATCACTCCCAATCGAGCGCGCCCTTTTTCCAGATGTAGACGAAGCCCACGATGAATTCCAGCAGAAACACGCCCATGGCGATGAATCCCGGCCAGCCGATATCCTTCAGGGCAACACCCCACGGAAACAGGAAGGCGGTTTCGAGATCGAACAGGATAAACAGGATGGCGATGAGGTAGTAGCGCACGTCGAACTTCATGCGCGCATCCTCAAACGCTTCGAAGCCGCACTCGTACGGCGACAGCTTCGCGGGATCGGGCTTGTTCGGACCGAGGATCCGACCGATCGACATCAGTGCCACGCCGAGCACGACACCGAAGATGATGAAGATGAGAACGGGGAAGTAGGCTTCGAGATTCAAGGTACGGCCAGCCTTATCTGGAATGTTGTCAACAGCACCAGCTGAAGCGGCGTCCTGTTGCCCACCCCAGGCGCTAAGCCATGAGAATCACGGCGCGCCGCCTTGCGGACTGCCGGAGCCCCACGCTCGGGTGCATTGCCCGGCCAGGGACTCCGATCAAGTTGTTTGGTGCCGACGGCGAGACTCGAACTCGCACAGCTTTCGCCACTACCCCCTCAAGATAGCGTGTCTACCAATTTCACCACGTCGGCTGGGGGAGAAACAATATTGCCTGGCGCCGGGTTTTCAGGCCCTTCAGGCCTTTTGCAGAGGCTTTCGCCTTCGCTCAAGACCCATCGCTGGGGAATCGTTTCAAGCCTTGCATTCTAACCCAAATTTCTTGCTTTGTTCAACGCACAACCGCAAAAAAACTCAGGAATCCGCCGCAAGGCCAGCGGATTATTTCGGTACGGCGGGAGCAGCGGGTGCCGATGCAGCAGCGGCAGCGGCCGGCGCCGCAGCGGGTGCCGAAGCGCCTGCCGTGGCGGGCGCCGATGCCGGCGCCGCTCCCATCACGCCCAGCGAAGCAGCGGGCTTGTAGTTGCCCAGCAGCGTCAGGGCCAGCGTGCAGACAAAGAACAGCGTCGCCAGCACGGCGGTAGTGCGCGACAGGAAGTTTGCCGAGCCGGTGGCGCCGAACAGGCTGCCCGAGGCGCCCGAGCCGAACGCCGCGCCCACATCGGCGCCCTTGCCATGCTGGATCAGCACTAGGCCAATCACGCCCAGCGCCGACAACACCTGCAGCACCACCAACAAAGTCTTGAAGATTGCCATTTGATTTAAATAAGCTTACGTGCCTGATCGGTCGATCGGTACGGCCGGCATTCAGGCGTTGCCGATCGCGAGAAAATCGTCCGACTTCAGCGAGGCGCCGCCGATCAGCCCCCCATCGATGTCGGCCATGGAAAACAGTTCGGCCGCATTATCCGGCTTGACGCTGCCGCCGTACAGGATGGGCATGCGCTCGGCCACGCCGGCGTCGCGCGCCGCCACCTGGCCCCGCAGGAAGGCGTGCACCGCCTGCGCCTGCTCGCTGGTCGCGGTCTTGCCCGTGCCGATCGCCCAGACCGGCTCGTAGGCGAGCACCACGCGGCTGAGCTGCTCTACCGACAGCGCTTCCAGCACCGCCTGCAGCTGGCGGCCGACCACGGCCTCGGTCTCGCCCGCTTCGCGCTGGGCCAGCGTTTCGCCGACGCAGACCACCGGCACGATGCCGAATTCCAGCGCGCGCAGCGCCTTGGCCGCCACCACCTGGTCGGTTTCGCCGTGATAAGTGCGGCGCTCGGAGTGGCCGACAAGCGCATAGGTGCAGCCGAACTCGCCCAGCATCGACGCCGCCACTTCGCCGGTAAAGGCACCGCGCGCCTCTGCCGACACATCCTGTGCACCCCAGGCTACCTGCGAGCCATTGAGCAGCGCCTGGCATTGTGCAAGATAGGGGAACGGTGCGCAGACCGCCAGCGACGCACGCGCCGCACCAGCCTTGATACCGTCGAGCAGCGCGGCGTTCGCAGCCAGGCTGCCATGCATCTTCCAGTTGCCGATGACGAGCTTTTGTCTCACTTGGTGCCCCTCCGAAATCAAACCCGGTATTGTAGCGTGTCGCAGGGGCGGGACGCTACCGCCGCCCTCTGGTGACGGGCGGCGGCATTGCGATGGCTTCAGACTCTTCGGGCCGGTTACCAGGTCAGCACGATCTTGCCGATATGCTCGCTCGACTCCATCAGGCGGTGCGAGTCGGCCGCCTGCGCGGCCGGGAATACCTGGTGGATCACCGGCTTGATCTTGCCGGCGGCCAGCAGCGGCCACACCTGCTCGTGCAGCGCGGCGGCGATCTTGCCCTTGAAGGACGCGGGACGCGGGCGCAGCGTCGAGCCGGTCACGGTGATGCGCCGGCGCAGGATGTCGCCCAGCGGGATCTCGGCCTTGGCACCGCCCAGCAGCGCGATGATGACGATGCGGCCATCGTCGGCGATGCACTTCAGCTCGCGCGCCAGGTACGGGCCGGCGACCATGTCGAGGATCACGTCGACGCCCTTGCCTTCGGTCAGCGCAGCCACTTCGGCGACGAAGTCCTGGGTCTTGTAGTTGATCGCGCGATCGGCGCCGAGATCCTCGCAGGCCTTGCACTTTTCATCGGTGCCGGCGGTGACGAACACCTTGAAGCCCAGTGCCTTGGCAATCTGGATCGCGGTGGTGCCGATGCCGCTCGAGCCGCCCTGGATCAGCAGCGTCTCGTCCTTGCCGCGCGGGCCCTGGCCCAGGTAACCGCGGTCGAACACATTGCTCCACACGGTGAAAAAGGTTTCGGGCAGCGCCGCGGCCTCGATGTCGCTCAGGCCATCCGGCACTGGCAGGCACTGCGCCACCGGCGCGGTGCACAGCTGCGCGTAACCGCCACCCTGCACCAGCGCGCAGACGCGGTCGCCGACCTTCAGGCCGAAGCGGTTGTCCGGATGCGACAGATCGCCGCCCACCACCACGCCTGCCACTTCCAGTCCCGGCAGGTCCGACGCGCCCGGCGGCACCGGGTAGTTGCCGGTGCGCTGGAAGACATCCGGGCGGTTGACGCCGGCGGCGGCCACGCGGATCAGGATCTCGCCCGCGCCGGGCACCGGGTCGGGACGCTCGATGAGCTGGAGAACTTCCGGGGCGCCGTATTCGCGGATCTCGATGGCTTGCATGCTTCTTTGCTCCTTGTCGTTGCTCGGTGTGAGCCTTGGCTCGATGGGTTGCCGCAGTGTAAACAAAAAAACGGCCGGGCATCGGCCGGCCGTTTTTCCGCGGCACCGCCTTGCGGCGGCACCTTTGGGACAGTACTGCCCCGCTTACTGCTGCTGCTCCGAGCCACCGGCCGGCGCTGCCGGTGCGGCGCTTTCGCCGGCATTGATCGGGCTGATGCTGCCACCCTCTTCTGCCAGCGCGGCCTTCAGCGACAGGCGCAGACGGCCCTTTTCGTCGGCCTGGATCAGCTTGACGCGGACTTGCTGGCCTTCCTTCAGCCAGTCCTTGATGTCCTTCACACGCTCGTTGACGATTTCCGAGATGTGCAGCAGGCCATCCTTGCCCGGCAGGATGTTGACGATGGCGCCGAAGTCCAGCAGCTTCAGCACGGTGCCGTTGTAGATCTTGCCCACTTCGGCTTCCGCGGTGATGCCCTCGATGCGGCGCTTGGCTTCGGCCATGCCTTCGGTCGAGGTCGAGGCGATGGTGATCGTGCCGTCTTCCTGGATGTCGATGGTGGTGCCGGTTTCCTTGGTCAGCGCCTGGATGGTCGAGCCGCCCTTGCCGATCACTTCGCGGATCTTGTCCGGATGGATCTTCATGGTGATCATGCGCGGCGCGTGCGCCGACAGCTCGGTGCGGGCATGGCCCATCGCTTCCTGCATCTTGTGCAGGATATGCAGGCGGCCTTCCTTGGCCTGCGCCAGCGCGACCTGCATGATCTCCTTGGTGATGCCCTGGACCTTGATGTCCATCTGCAGCGCCGTGATGCCGTTGTCGGTACCCGCCACCTTGAAGTCCATGTCGCCCAGGTGATCTTCATCGCCCAGGATGTCGGTCAGCACGGCAAATTTGTTGCCTTCCAGGATCAGGCCCATGGCCACGCCGGCCACGTGCGCCTTCACCGGAACGCCGGCGTCCATCAGGGCCAGGCAGCCGCCGCAGACCGAAGCCATCGACGACGAACCGTTGGACTCGGTGATTTCCGAAACCAGGCGGATGGTGTAGGCAAATTCGTCTTCCTTCGGCAGCACCGGGATCAGTGCGCGCTTGGCCAGACGGCCGTGGCCGATTTCACGGCGCTTCGGGCTGCCCACGCGGCCGGTTTCACCGGTGGCGAACGGGGGCATGTTGTAGTGGAGCATGAAGCGGTCGCGGTACTCGCCGGCGAGCGCGTCGATGATCTGCTCGTCGCTCTTGGTGCCGAGCGTCGCCACCACCAGCGCCTGCGTCTCGCCGCGGGTGAACAGCGCCGAGCCGTGCGCGCGCGGCAGCACCGACGAGCGGATCTCGATCGGGCGTACGGTGCGCGTGTCGCGGCCGTCGATACGCGGCTCGCCGGCCAGCACCTGGCCACGCACGATCTTGGCTTCCAGGTCGAACATGATGTTGCCGACTTCCACCTTGTCGGCTTCCACGCCGGCGGCTTCGAGGGCGGCCGCCACGTTGGCGTTCACTTCCTTCAGCTTCTGGCTGCGGGCGGACTTCTGACGCAGCTGATAGGCTTCCTGCAGCAGCGGCAGCGCGACTTCGCTGACCTTGGCGATCAGCGGCTCGTTCTTGGCGGCCGGGGCCCAGTCCCACTCGGGCTTGCCACCTTCGCGCACCAGCTCATGGATCGCGTTGATCGCGATCTGCATCTGCTCATGGCCATAGACCACGGCGCCCAGCATCACGTCTTCCGACAACTGGTTGGCTTCCGATTCCACCATCAGCACGGCGCGCTCGGTACCGGCGACCACCAGGTCCAGGTCCGAGGTAGCGAGCTGCGAGCGGGTCGGGTTCAGCAGATACTGGCCGTCCTTGTAGCCCACGCGCGCGGCGCCGACCGGGCCATTGAACGGAATGCCCGACACGGCCAGCGCGGCCGACGCGCCGATCAGCGCGGGGATGTCGGCGGGCACTTCCGGGTTCAGCGACACCACGTGGATCACCACCTGGACGTCGTTGTAGAAGCCTTCCGGGAACAGCGGGCGCAGCGGACGGTCGATCAGGCGCGAGATCAGCGTCTCGTTTTCCGACGGACGGCCTTCACGCTTGAAGAAGCCGCCGGGGATCTTGCCGGCCGCGTAGGTCTTCTCGATGTAGTCGACGGTCAGCGGGAAGAAGTCCTGGCCCGGCTTCGGGCTCTTGGCGGCGACCACGGTCGCCAGCACCACGGTGTCTTCCACATCGACCAGCACGGCACCGCCGGCCTGGCGGGCGATTTCGCCGGTTTCCATGCGAACCGTGTGCTGGCCCCACTGGAATTCCTTGACGATCTTGTTGAACATGGACATTTGCATTCCTTGTCTTGCGTGCACGCCGCAAACGTTGCTGCAATGATTGCGCAGCGTGCCACGCCTGCGTTCTCAGCCGCAGGCTAACTGCCGGAGGCGGTTGCAGTCGCAGGGAAGTGCTATGCCATTCCAGCGCGGCACTGTCTGCCGATGGCGCGCTGGAATGACACAAAGCCCTGTTTCCTTGGCCGGTCCGGATACTAAAACCAGAAAAAAAGAACAACTTACTCCGTTGCGCGGCTTGCCGCAACGGGCGCCCGGGGAATCGGAATTCTCGCCGGACTACGTGAAGGGAAAATCACGCCTCAACATCACCGCATCGCCGGCCAGGGCCAAATCGCCCGGCCAGAAATGCAAAATGCCTGCCCCAGCAATGCTGAAGCAGGCATCGAGGCCTCACGCGAAACCGTGCAAACCCAGGAACCGCGCGGCCATCGGACGCAACCTCTGGCGCAACCTTACTTGCGCAGGCCCAGCTTTTCGATCAGGGCGCGGTAGCGGTCGGCGTCGTTGGACTTGAGGTAGTCCAGCAGGCGGCGGCGGCGGCTCACCATGCGCAGCAGACCGCGGCGGCTGTGGTGATCCTTCATGTTGGCCTTGAAGTGCGGGGTCAGTTCGTTGATGCGGGTGGTCAGCAGGGCCACTTGCACTTCGGGGCTGCCGGTGTCGTTGGCGCCACGGGCGAACTGCTTGATGACTTCGGACTTGTTGATATCGGCGACTGCCATGATGATTTCCTTTCACTTGCGACCGCCACAGCGCGGGATGCGCCGCATGCGTCGTGTCACTTGCTATGCCGCCGTCCAGCCCGATTCAATCGATAGCCAGGCGACGACAGCCGCGCATTATAACGGAAAAGCCGTGGCAGGAGAACCGCGCCGCCTGCCCCGGCCACACTAGCGCTCGGGGCGCTCCATCCGGCACGTGGTGGGCAGCGTGGTCTGGGCCGCCTTGAGCTTGCGCACGGTGCGGAAACCGTAGCCCGAGCCCTCGTTGTCGAAGCGCACCGCCCCGCCCTGCCGCTCCATCACCGACACATACAGCGGCTGCAGCACCTGGTGGTCGTCGGCACGTACGGTGGCTTCGTGGAAGTCGTTGAGGTAGCGCATGTTCTCGAGCGAGCGCGCCACCTTGACCGCATCGGTCGAGCCGGCCTGCTCGATCGCGCGCGCCAGCATTTCCACCATCATCTGCATGCGCAGGTGCACGTAGTCGTCCTTCGGCTCGGGGTAGCGCGCGCGGAACTGCTGGTAGAAGGCGTCCGACGCGGCACCGCCGACGTTGGGGTGCCACTCCGCCACGGCCAGCACGCGGCCCACGCCGGCATCGCCCATGGCCGCCGGCGCGCCCAGGCCGTTGCCGTAGAAGGTGTAGAACTTGGCGCGCAGCCCGCCTTCGCGCGCGGCCTTGACCATCAGCGTCAGATCGTTGCCCCAGTTGCCGGTGATCACGGCATCCGCCCCGCTCGCCTTGATCTTGGCGATATAGGGCGCGAAGTCCTTGATCTTGCCGATCGGATGAAACTCGTCGCCGACCACCTGGATATCGGGCCGGCGCGCCGCCAGCATCTCGCGCGCCGAGCGCGACACCTGGTGGCCGAAGCTGTAGTCCTGGTCGATCAGGTACACCTTGCGCACCGACTGGTCCTGCCGGATCACCTCGGTCAGCGCCTGCATGCGCATGTCGGCGCTGGCGTCGAAGCGGAAATGCCAGAAGCTGCAGTTTTCGTTGGTCAGGCTGGGATCGACCGCCGAGTAGTTCAGGAACAGCACGCGCGACTCCGGCTGGCGCGCATTGTGGCGGTTGATGGCCGATACCAGCGCGCCGGCCACCGCCGAACTGTTGCCCTGCAGGACGAAGGGAATGCGCTTGTCAGTGAGCGCTCGCAACTGGATCAGGCTTTCGTCGACATTGCCCTTGCTGTCGAAGGTGACCAGCTCCAGCGGCCGCACGCCTTCGGCGGTCCTGACGCCGCCGCGCGCATTGATGCGCTCGATCGCCAGGCGCAGGTTGCGCACCACCGCCTCGCCGGCGTTGGCGAACGGACCGGAAAGCCCGTCGATCATGCCCAGCCGGATCGGCTCCTGCGCCGATGCGCCGGCCGCAGCCACCAGCAACAACCCGCCCAGCCATCCACGCCACCGCGCCGCAACCTTCATAGTCTCTCCCGGAAAGCGCTGGATGGTACGGCAGCGCCCGCCTGCGGGCAAATGCCGTGGCGGCAGCTTCAGTCACCATGACTTCAAAGAGGATGGCCGCAACTTGGGGCGAGAAGCAATCAAAAGCAGCGCCCGACGCACACCGTCGTGACGCCGCACTACACTTGGTATGTCATCCATGCATCGAACGAGGCTTGCCATGAACCCCGTCATCGCCAACGGCGCGCGCCGGCTTGTGCTGGCGCTGGGCGCCGCGCTGCTGTCCGCCTGCGCTTCGCTGATGCCGGTGCAGGAGGGCGAAAAGCTGGTTGGCCAGCCAAAGAGCGCGATCCAGGCCCGCTTCGGCCCGCCCACCGATGTGTTCAACCTGCCCGACGGCACCTCGCGCTGGATCTACTCGCGCCAGCCGATGGGCCAGCAGGCCTACGGCGCGGAATTCGACCGCAACGGCAACCTGACCCGCTTCAGCAACGTGCTGTCGACGCCCGAGCTGTACAAGGCGCAGGTCAACCGCTGGACCAAGTGGGACGTGGCCGAGCATTACGGCATGACGCGCCTGCCAATCGAATACTTCCCGCGGATGCGCAACGAAGTCTGGTCGTACCGCTTCCGCCATGAAGACGTGTGGCCGTCGCTGTACCACTTCTATTTCGACGATGCCGGCGTGCTGCGCCGGACGCAGATCACGCCCGATCCGCTCTACGAGCCGGACGAGAGGTTCCGCCGCTGGTAGGCGCGCATGAAAAAGCCCGCCATTCCCGGGTCGGGAATGACGGGCTTGGTCCGGACGCTCAGGCCGGGTCAGCCTTCCGCCGTCTAACGCAGGTGTCGGATCAGATCTGCGGGTTGATCTTCTGCACGGCCTTGTCGTGCAGCTTGTTGAGCGCGGCCAGGTAGGCCTTGGCCGAGGCGGCGACGATATCCGGGTCGGTGCCAACGCCGTTGACGATGCGGCCGGCCTTGGACAGGCGCACGGTCACTTCGCCCTGGGCTTCGGTGCCGCCAGTGATGGCGTTCACCGAATAGAGCACCATCTCGGCACCGCTGGCCACGCGCGACTCGATCGCATGCAGCGTGGCGTCGACCGGGCCGTTGCCTTCGCCCTCGCCGCTCTGCTCCTGGCCATCCATGCTGAACACCACGCGGGCATGCGGACGCTCGCCGGTTTCGGAGCGCTGTGACAGCGAGATAAAGCGGAAGTGCTCGTTGGCATCGTGCTGGGCCTCGTTCGAGACGATGGCCATGATGTCTTCGTCGAAGATCTCGGCCTTCTGGTCGGCCAGCTCCTTGAAGCGCGCGAAGGCTGCATTGACTTCGCTTTCGCTCTCGAGCTCGACACCCAGTTCCTGCAGGCGCTGCTTGAAGGCATTGCGGCCCGACAGCTTGCCCAGCACGATCTTGTTGGCGGTCCAGCCCACATCCTCCGCGCGCATGATCTCGTAGGTATCGCGCGCCTTCAGCACGCCATCCTGGTGGATGCCCGAGGCGTGCGCGAACGCGTTGGCGCCCACCACCGCCTTGTTCGGCTGCACCACGAAGCCGGTGATCTGCGATACCAGCTTCGAGGCCGGCACGATCTGCGTGGTGTCCACGCCGACGTCCAGATCAAAGTAGTCGCGGCGGGTCTTCACCGCCATCACCACTTCTTCCAGGCTGGTGTTGCCGGCGCGCTCGCCCAGGCCGTTGATGGTGCATTCGATCTGGCGCGCGCCACCCAGCTTGACGGCGGCCAGCGAGTTGGCCACGGCCATGCCGAGGTCGTTATGGCAATGCACCGACCACACCGCCTTGTCCGAGTTGGGGATGCGCTCGCGCACCGAGCGGATCAGATCGGCATAGCCTTCCGGTACGGCATAGCCGACGGTATCCGGCAGGTTGATGGTGGTCGCGCCTTCGGCGATCACGCCTTCGAGCACGCGGCACAGGAAATCCATGTCCGAGCGGCTGCCGTCTTCCGGCGAGAACTCGATATCGTCGGTGAACTGGCGCGCAAAGCGCACCGCGAGGCGGGCCTGCTCGTACACCTGGTCCGGCGTCATGCGCAGCTTCTTCTCCATGTGCAGCGCGGACGTGGCGATAAAGGTGTGGATGCGGAACGAGTTGGCGGGCTTGAGCGCTTCGGCGGCGCGGGCGATGTCCTTGTCGTTGGCGCGGGCCAGCGAGCAGATGGTGGAATCCTTGACCACCTGGGCGATCGAGCGGATCGCCTCGAAGTCGCCATTGGAGCTCGCGGCAAAACCGGCCTCGATCACATCGACCTTCAGTCGTTCGAGCTGGCGCGCGATGCGGATCTTTTCCTCGCGGGTCATCGAGGCGCCGGGCGACTGCTCGCCGTCACGCAACGTGGTGTCGAAAATGATGAGTTTGTCAGACATTTGTGGAGCTCCTGATTGCTTGTAGTGTGCTGTCCCCGGCATGCCGCCACCGGAGCTTTACCGCCTGTTCCGCGCTCCACGGCTGTGGAATGCAAAACGCCCCGGCGTGCATCAAAGCAGGCCGGGGCGTTGGAAAATTCCTTGCGGATTTCGCGCTAAGGGGTGAGTCCGTCCTTAGCGCGCGCGCGTCCCGACCTGATGGCCTAGTAGGCCACCTAGGGTGGTGCGGGCGATTAGGACTTGGCGCGAAATCATGGCAGCGACTATATCTGGTTTGGCGCGCGCGTGCAACACAGGGTTTTGCCGCACGCGGGCGCCAGCGGCAGGGATCCGCTTGCGTCAGCCCTTGGGCGGGATGCGCAGCTTCTGGCCCGGATAGATCTTGTCCGGATGCGACAGCATCGGCTTGTTGGCCTCGAAGATCTTGTTGTACTCGGCGCCGTTGCCATAGGCGGCCTGCGCGATCGCCCACAGCGTGTCACCCTTGACCACCGTGTGCCACTGCGACTCGGTCGACTCGACATTGACCGACATCTTGTCCTCGACCTTGTCCACGCCCTCGACATTGCCGGCGCACAGGATGATCTTCTCGCGCGTGGCCTGGTCCGGCGCCACGCCGAACACGGTGACCAGCCCCTGCGAGCCGTCTACCTGCACCATCAGCCCGGTGGCATCGAGCCCCATCTTCCTGATATACGCCTCGATCGCGTCGCCGGCGGCGCGGTTGGCCGCATCGACCTTCTCGGCCGACGCATCCGCCTTGGCGGCATCCTGCGCCGCCTTGGCCTCGCCGGTGCCGAACAGCTTTTCTCCCGCTTCCTTGATGAAGTCGAACATGCCCATGACAGCCTCCTGACGGTGGGTGGAAAACACTGCAGAGTGCCACGCCCCGAAGGCCGCGGCATGAAAACAATTGTGAACCCTGCGCAAAGCACGAAGGGCGCCGTAGCGCCCTTCCCTTTTCGCAACGATCAGGATTCGGCCCCCGTGTCGCGCACCTTCTTCACCCCGCCCGGCTTGCCGTGCAGCGCACGCCAGCCCCACAGCAGGTAGCCCGAGATCGCATACGCGACGAACAGGCCGAACAGCGCCACCGGCGGATCGGTCGACACCACCACGAACAGCACCAGGACCAGCACCATCATGCCGAACGGCACGCGGTAGCGCACGTCGAGCGCCTTGCCGCTGTAGAACGGCGCATTGGACACCATCGACAGCCCGGCGTACAGCGTGATGCCGAACGCCACCCACGGCATCCACAGTTCCTTGACCGGCAGCTTGTTGTCGATCACCAGCCAGACGAAACCGGCGACAAGCGCTGCAGCGGCCGGGCTCGGCAGTCCCTGGAAGAAGCGCTTGTCGACGACGCCGATATTGGCGTTGAAGCGCGCCAGCCGCAGCGCCGCGCAGGTGCAGTAGACAAAGGCCGCGATCCAGCCCCACTTGCCGAGGTCGTGCAGGATCCATTCGTACATCACCAGCGCCGGCGCCACGCCAAACGAGGTCATGTCCGACAGCGAGTCGTATTGCTCGCCAAACGCACTCTGCGTATTGGTAATACGCGCCACGCGCCCGTCCATGCCATCCAGCACCATGGCGGCGAAGATGGCGATGGCCGCCACATCGAAACGCATGTTCATCGCCTGAACGATGGCGAAGAACCCCGCGAACAGCGCCGCGGTGGTGAAGGCGTTGGGCAGCAGGTAGATGCCGCGCCGGCGCGGTCGCTGGCGCTCGTAGACGATGTCGTCGTGGTCGTCGGCGGCCTCGTCGTCATAGTCTTCGGCGCCGCGCAGCTGGTTGTGGCGGAACGGCCGCAGGTGGGTCACGTTGCCGCTGCCGGTCCGTTTGTTACGTCGATGGAAGGCAACCATCACAGTCCTCCTGTATGGCCGTCGCTCACTTCACGTCGAGTTCGGCGAGGATGGTCGACGAGGCCGAGACCTTCTCGCCGATGGTCACGCGCGGACGCGCATCCAGCGGCAGGTAGACGTCGACGCGTGAGCCGAAGCGGATAAAACCGTAGCGCTGGCCGCGCGACAGGTTGTCGCCCACCTTGGTGTAGCACAGGATACGGCGCGCCACCAGGCCGGCCACCTGCACCAGCGTCACCAGCTGGCCGTCGTTCGCGCGGCGGATCAGCACGGCGTTGCGCTCGTTCTCGGTCGAAGCCTTGTCCAGGTCGGCGTTGACGAACTTGCCGGGGAAGTATTCGACCTTCTCCACCGCGCCGTCGACCGATACGCGGTTCGAGTGCACGTTGAAGACATTCATGAAGACGCTGATCTTCAGCGCCTCGCGGCCCGCATACGGATCCTGCGCCTTTTCGACCACGACGATGCGGCCGTCGGCCGGGGCCAGCACGGCATTGGGCTGCGACGGGATCGGGCGCGGCGGATCGCGGAAGAACTGCAGCACGAACACCGTGATGATCCACAGCGGCAGCGCCCACCAGAAGCCCGCGCTGGCGTGCACCAGCAGCGAGATGACAAAGGCGCCGGCCAGGAACGGCCAGCCTTCACGGGCGATCAGCGGATGAGGATAGTTCATGCAGTACGAGTTTCGGTGGATACAAGACCAAGGCAAGGCGGCGCGGCGGCGGTACCAGCAGCCGGCGCTGCCCCATGGTCGCGGAGCAGCATGATGCACGCCTTGCCCGAAGTCTGACAAGCATAACAAAAAGCCGTCCAGGCCCCGCACCTCCCCTTCCGATGATAGAAGGGCATGGCACGGAACGCTGAACGGCTTCGGCCCGCCGCCGTGCGGCGCGGGCCATCAGACAGTCAGGCCAGCTTAGTTCTTCGACTGGTCGACCATCTTGTTCTTGGCGATCCACGGCATCATCGCGCGCAGCTTGGCACCCACTTCCTCGATCTGGTGCTCGGCGGTCAGGCGGCGGCGCGAGATCAGCGTCGGGGCGCCGGCCTTGTTCTCCAGCAGGAAGCTCTTGGCGTACTCACCGGTCTGGATGTCGGTCAGGCACTGCTTCATCGCCTTCTTGGTCTCTTCGGTCACCACGCGCGGGCCGGTGACGTACTCACCATATTCCGCGTTGTTGGAGATCGAGTAGTTCATGTTGGCGATGCCGCCTTCGTAGATCAGGTCGACGATCAGCTTCAGCTCGTGCAGGCACTCGAAGTAGGCCATTTCCGGCGCGTAGCCGGCTTCCACCAGCGTCTCGAAGCCGGCCTTGATCAGCTCGACGGTACCGCCGCACAGCACGGCCTGCTCGCCGAACAGGTCGGTTTCGGTTTCTTCGCGGAAGTTGGTCTCGATGATGCCGGCACGGCCGCCGCCGTTGGCGGTGGCGTACGACAGCGCGATGTCACGGGCGGCGCCGGACTTGTTCTGGTGCACGGCGATCAGGTGCGGCACGCCGCCACCTTGCGTGTACGTGGCGCGCACGGTGTGGCCCGGGGCCTTCGGCGCGATCATGATCACGTCCAGGTCGGCGCGCGGGATCACGGCACCGTAGTGCACGTTGAAGCCGTGGGCGAAGGCCAGCGCGGCGCCTTCCTTGATGTTGTCGTGCACTTCGTTCTTGTACACGTCGGCGATCTGCTCGTCCGGCAGCAGGATCATGACCACGTCGGCACCCTTGACGGCCTCGGCCACTTCCTTGACTTGCAGGCCGGCGTTGGCGGCCTTGTTCCACGACGCGCCGCTCTTGCGCAGGCCGACCGTCACATTGACGCCCGAATCCTTCAGGTTCAGCGCGTGGGCATGGCCCTGCGAGCCATAGCCGATGATGGTGACGTTCTTGCCCTTGATCAGGGAGAGGTCGGCGTCCTTGTCGTAAAACACTTTCATGATCAATCCTTCAATCTCTGTCTTTTGTATGAGGTGGGCGGCATCCTCGTGCGCATCGTGTGCGCCCGGATCGCGCCGCCCGTGGATACTGCTGTGAAGCTGTGCGGATGGGCGGCGCCCGGTCAGACCTTCAGGATACGCTCGCCGCGGCCGATGCCCGAGCCGCCGGTACGGACGGTCTCGAGGATGGCGGTGCGGTCGATCGCGTCCAGGAACGCGTCGAGCTTGACGCCGTTGCCGGTCAGCTCGATGGTGTAGGTCTTCTCGGTGACATCGATGATGCGGCCGCGGAAGATGTCGGCGGTGCGCTTCATTTCCTCGCGCTCCTTGCCCACCGCGCGCACCTTGACGAGCATCAGCTCGCGTTCGATGTGCGCGCCTTCGGTCAGGTCGACCACCTTGACCACTTCCACCAGGCGGTTCAGGTGCTTGGTGATCTGTTCGATCACGTCATCCGAGCCGGTGGTGACGATGGTCATGCGCGACAGCGAGGAATCCTCGGTGGGCGCCACGGTCAGCGTCTCGATGTTGTAGCCGCGGGCCGAGAACAGGCCCACCACGCGCGACAGCGCGCCGGGTTCGTTTTCCAGCAGGACCGAAATGATGTGTCGCATTACAGGTCCTCCGCGCCGAGCAGCATTTCAGAAATGCCCTTGCCCGCCTGGACCATCGGCCAGACGTTTTCGGTGGGATCGGTCTGGAAGTCCAGGAACACGGTACGGTCCTTCAGGCGGAACGCCTCGCGCAGCGCCGGCTCGACGTCAGCCGTCTTCTCGACGCGCATGCCGACGTGCCCGTAGGCCTCGGCCAGCTTCACGAAATCGGGCAGCGCGTCCATGTAGGAGTGCGAGTAGCGGTTGTCGTACTCGATCTCCTGCCACTGGCGCACCATGCCCAGGTAGCCATTGTTCAGCGAGCAGATCTTCACCGGGGTGTCGTACTGCAGGCAGGTCGACAGTTCCTGGATGCACATCTGGATCGAGCCTTCACCGGTGATGGTGACGACTTCCTTTTCCGGGAACGCCTTCTTGATGCCCATCGCGTACGGCAGGCCCACGCCCATCGTGCCCAGGCCGCCGGAGTTGATCCAGCGGCGCGGCTCGTTGAACTTGTAGAACTGCGCGGCCCACATCTGGTGCTGGCCGACGTCGGAGCAGATGAACGCATCGCCGTGGGTCAGTTCCCAGATCTTTTCCACCACGTACTGCGGCTTGATGATCTCGGAGTTGCGGTCGTACTTCAGGCAGTCCACCGAACGCCACTGCTCGATCTGGTCCCACCACTTGGCCAGGGCCTCGCGCTTGGGCTTGATCTCGCTCGCCTTGAGCTGGGCGATCAGCTCCTGCAGCACGTCCTTGACGTTGCCGACGATGGGGATATCGACCTTGACGCGCTTCGAGATCGACGACGGGTCGATATCGATATGGATGATCTTGCGCGCCTGCGAGGTGAAGTGCGACGGGTTGCCGATCACGCGGTCGTCGAAGCGGGCACCGATGGCGATCAGCACGTCGCAGTTCTGCATGGCCATGTTGGCTTCATACGTTCCGTGCATGCCGAGCATGCCGAGGAACTGCTTGTGGGTGCCGGGGAACGCGCCCAGGCCCATCAGCGTGTTGGTCACCGGGTGGCCGGTCATCGCCGCGAGCTGGCGCAGCTCGTCGCTGGCATTGGCCAGCACCACGCCGCCACCGGTGTAGATATACGGACGCTCGGCACCCTGCAGCAGCGCCACGGCCTTGCGGATCTGGCCGGAGTGCCCCTTGTTCACCGGGTTGTACGAGCGCATGTCGATCGACTTGGGGTACTCGTACTTGCAGGCGTTGCGGGAAACGTCCTTGGGGATATCCACCACCACCGGGCCGGGACGGCCGGTCGAGGCAATGAAGAACGCCTTCTTGATGGTCGAGGCAAGATCGCGCACGTCCTTCACCAAGAAGTTGTGCTTGACGATCGGACGGGTAATGCCGACGGTGTCGCACTCCTGGAAGGCGTCCTGGCCAATGGCGTGGGTCGGCACGTTGCCGGTGATCACCACCATCGGGATGGAGTCGAGGTACGCGGTGGCAATGCCGGTGACGGCATTGGTCACGCCGGGACCAGAGGTCACCAGCGCTACGCCCACCTTGCCGGTTGCGCGTGCATAGCCGTCTGCGGCATGGACCGCGGCCTGCTCGTGGCGCACCAGGATGTGCTCGAACTTCTTTTGCTTGTGGAGCTCGTCGTAGATGTACAGCACTGCGCCGCCGGGATAGCCCCAGACGTACTCGACGCCTTCTTCGGCAAGTGCGTGAACGAGAATTTCCGCCCCGATCATTTCGGGTGCGGCAGATGAATTGCTGTCGGCGTGGGAGAATTCCGCGCTGGGCATGTTCATTTCAGTCCTTTGCAATTTTCGGCAAAAAATTGTTTGGATGCTCTCTGCCGGGCTTGTGGCTCGGGTTCAAGCGGTGCGCGTCTGCATGGAAGACCGCCTCATAAGCGGCCGGATGAGACAACCACGTATGTCGTGTGAACCGACGATGATACTGCAATGCACCAGCGCGGTCTATGGTTGTTTGCGTGCCACGGATCAGGAGTTTCACGGAACCCGTTCGTGTTTTTTCCGTCCGGCAATGTATTTCAGGCAAGACAAAGTGGTACATCGGCGGGTTTTTTTGCTAGCATCGCAGCACTTGGGTGTGCCACGGGCCGTACGCAGCACATTCACCCGAACCGGGCCATTGACCCGCAGCAACAAGCCGCAACCGCCTGAATGGCCACCGACCAGGAACTGTCCGATTTTCTTGCCAGCGTCGAGCGGCGCGCCTTCAAGCAGGCCGTGTTCGCGGTCCGCGACGATGACGCGGCACTGGACATCGTCCAGGATGCCATGATCAAGCTGGCCGAGAAATACGGCGACAAGGGCGCCGCCGAGCTGCCGCCGCTGTTCCAGCGCATCCTGCAGAACACCATCCACGACTGGTTCCGCCGCCAGAAAGTGCGCAACACGTGGGTGACGCTGTTTTCGAGCCTGCGCGACGACCGCGAGGGCGGCGACGACAGCGACCTGCTGGAGACGCTGGAGGCGCAGGCCGGCTCGGAATCGGCTGAAAGCAGTGCCGACAAGGTGGAACGCGCGCAGGTGATGCATATCATTGAGCAGGAGATCCAGCGCCTGCCCACGCGTCAACGCGAGGCGTTCCTGATGCGTTACTGGGAAGATATGGACGTTGCCGAAACGGCCGCCGTGATGGGGTGTTCCGAAGGCAGCGTCAAGACGCACTGTTCCCGTGCCACGCATACACTGGCACAAGCCCTGCGCGCACGGGGGGTCCGACTATGAGCTTAAACGAGAGAGAAATCCGCGAACGGCGGTTTGCGCGTGAGATTCGGGCGGCACTCGATACCGCTGCCGATGACCTGCCTGCCGACATTACCGAACGGCTCGCCGCCGCGCGCCGGATGGCGCTTGCGCGCAAGAAGGCCGAGGTGGCCGCGCCGGTGCCGCAACTGGCCATGCCGGGGCCGCAGTCGACCCTGTTCGACGACGACGATGGCTCGCCGCTGCATCGCGCCGGTGCCTGGCTGCGCCGCTTTGCCCTGTTCTGGACGCTGGTGGCGCTGGTCGCCGGCCTGATGGGCATCTACCACTGGCAAGAGCAGAAGCGCATCGAAGAGCTGGCCGATGTCGATGCCGCGATGCTGCTCGACGACCTGCCGCCCACGGCGTACGCCGACGAGGGCTTCCACGTCTTCCTGAAGCGCGGGCAATAGCATGGCGCCCGCACTGTTCCGCTCCGACGCCCCACGCCGCCGGCTGGCCGCGCTGCTGCTGGCCGCCGCCGGCTGGTCGCTGCTGCCGGCCACTGCGCATGCGCAAGGCACGTCAGGCGTCTCCGCCACCGCCCCGGCTACCGCGCCCGCCTCCGCGCCGCAGCCCGCAGCCAGCGCCCGCCCGACGTGGGCCGAGCTGAGCCCGGTCAACCAGCGCATCCTGGCGCCGCTGCAGCCGCTGTGGGACACGCTGCCGGAACTGAACCGGCACAAGTGGCTGCGCATCGCCGAACGCTATCCGAAGTTCTCGCCGGCGGAGCAGGCCCGGCTGCAGGCGCGCATGGCGGAGTGGGTCAAGATGACGCCGCAGCAGCGCCGGCTGGCGCGCGAGAACTACCAGATCACCCGCTCGCTGCCGGCCGAGAAGAAGGCCGAAGCCTGGGACAAGTACCAGCAGCTCCCGGAAGAGCAGAAGAAGAAGCTGGCCGCCGCCGAGCGCGTGCCGCACCGCCCGGGCGCCGTCAGCGCGCTGCCCAGCGGCAAGCGCCTGCCAAGCGACACCAGCAAGCTGCTCCGCCACGAGCCGCGTTCGGCCAGCGCCGTCGCGCACGCGGGCGTCCACGCCAGAGCCAGGGCGGCCAGCGAAGCGCAGGCGGCTTCGGCACCGGCCGTGGCTGCGGCCGTATCGGCGCCGGCCGCCGTGCCGGCCCCGCCGGCATCCGCGGCCCCCGCCTCCCCTGCGGGACCTGCTTCCGACAGCATCACGGAAGCCGCAGCCTCGGAAACCACTGCCCGCCAGTAGCCCCCCGCGGGCCCATGGGGGGGAACCGGGAGGGGGGGGGGGGGGGGGGGGGGGGGGGGGGGGTTGGGGGGGGGGGGGGGGGGGGGGGGGGGGGGGGGGGGGGGGGGGGGGGGGGGGGGGGGGGGGGGGGGGGGGGGGGGGGGGGGGGGGGGGGGGGGGGG
>NZ_JBEFLI010000039.1:0-66722 GCF_040578825.1 Cupriavidus necator
GGCGGATCTGAGGGGGTATTTTCCGGCGTATCGGAGGTAGGTGGGGTGGTTGCTTGCGCGCTCCGGCTTGCGGGAGAACGCAATCAAGCGGTGCGTCAGACGATGGCGCCCGAATGACCGCGAACCGGTTCCCTCTCCCGCTTGCGGGAGCGGGCTAGGGTAAGGGCCGGGCCGTCGCGCACCAACACGCCATATCGCCAGGCACAGGCCTGCCCTCTCCCCCGGCCCCTCTCCCCAAAACAAAACGCCGCTGCCGGCGCCCTAAAAGCACCGACAGCGGCAATCCCAACAACCCGTACCCGCCCGCAGAAACGGGTACGCTTTCCCCCTTATCCTTGTTTTTTCTCCCCTTGTTCCAGCGCCGGCGCCCGCACCACACTGACCGGCAACGGCATTCCCAGGTACGGATTGATGGTGTTGAAATCCGCCCGGTTGCTGCGCCTTGGCATGACGCCGTTCAGGATGCCGCCCGCGAGCCGTGCATTGGCATGCGCCAGACGCTTGAGCGTTTCATCGACCTGCACCGTCGCCGTGACATCGGCACGGACTACCACCAGCGTCGAGCCCGCCAGGTTCGCCACCAGCGTGGCATCGGCCACCGCCATCACCGGCGGCGTATCGACCAGCACCAGGTCGAAGCGCCCGGCGCACAGCCGTAGCGTTTCGGCCAGTGTCGGCAACATCAGCAGTTCAGACGGATTGGCCGGCGCCGCGCCACGGTTGAGCAGGAAAAGGCCGTTGACCACGCTCGGCTTGACCGCGTCGGTGATGGCAGTGCGCCCGGCCAGTACTTCAGCCAAGCCAGGCTCCGAGGGCTGGTCGAACCAGTCGGCCACGCGGCCGCGGCGCAGGTCGGCGTCGATCAGCAGCACGCGCTGGCCGGCTTCCGCGAACAGCACCGCGAGGTTGACCGCGGCGAAGGTCTTGCCCGCACCCGCCGCGGGGCTGGTGACCGCGACCACGCAGTTGGGCGCGTCGCGCAGCGCGAAATGCAGCGCCGCGCGCAGCGAGCGCAGGCCCTCGACCGCGAGCGAGTGAGGCGCCTGGCGGGCCAGCAGGAACAAGTCGTGCAAACCCTGGCGCAGCAGCCGTTCGGCGCGGGCGCGCTCGTCTTCGGGCGCGGCGGCCGCGGCCGCGTCGATGACGTTGGTGGGTGCCTCGGGCCAGCCCAGCCGCGCGTTCGGGGGCAGCGCAAAGCCGGCGGCGATGCCAAGGCGGCGCCGGCCCTCGATCTGCCGCTCCAGGTCGGTCTGTTCGTTGCTGAAGGCGATATCGCCCAGCATGGCCATGCCGAGTTGCTGCTCGGCATCGGCGGCGCTGGCCACCGATGGGCGCAGGCGCTGGCGCAGGTTGACACCGGCGACGCCCAGGCACAGGCCGAGCAACGCACCGGCCGACGCGAACGGCCAGGCGCCGACGCCGACCGGGGTCACCGGCGCGATCGCGGCATCGACCACGCGCAGCTGGCTTGAGCTGTCGGACAGCATCAGCGATAGCTGCTCGACCTTGCCGCGCAGCGTCATGTACATGTCCTCCGCCACCTTGACGTCGCGCGTGATCGCGACCGCTTCGCGCTCGGAGGCCGACAGGCTCTGCATGCGCGCATCGATCTCGGCGCGCTCGCGGATCATCTGCTGGATCTGGCTGTCGACGGTGCGCACCTCGTTGGCCTCGGAGGTGAAGCGCTGCAGCAGCCGCGTGCGCTCAAGCCGCAGCGCGGCGATCTGGCGCTGGTACTCCATGCTGTTGTTCAGGAACGATTGCGCGTCGCGGCTGGGCTGGAACGAGCCGGTACGCGCGCGGTAGCGCGTCAGCGCCTCTTCAGCGCGCGTCAGTTCGGCTTGTACGCGCGGCAGTTCGCCCGACAGGAAGGCAAGCGTGCCGGCCGCGTCCTGGCGGCGCCTGGTGGTCTGGCCGTCGATATAGGCGCGCGTGACGCCGTTGACGAGTTCTGCGGCAAGCTGGCGGTCAGGGTACTGCCAGCTCACGCGCACGGTGCCGCCGGGCAGCGCTGGCGTGGCGGCGCCGGCGAGGCTCGCCGGCGTCTCGGCGCTTTCGGTTTCGACCACCAGCCCGTGGCGCACGGCTTCGGCGGTGCGGGCAAGGTCATGCCGCGTCAGCGTGAAGCGCGTGCCGGGCGCGGCCTCGATCCTGTCCACGCGCAGCACGATACCGTTGGCGCTGGCGGGTTCGCCCACGCGCCCCTCGAGCAGCAACGCGTGCTGCTGGAACAGGCGATAGCGACCGTCGCTGCGCACTTCGAACGTGAGCGGCTGGTCCACCAGTATCTCGGGCACGGTCATGCTGTCGATCACCAGCCGTTCGCCGCCCCACGCATAGCCCAGGCTCGTGGGCCAGGTGCCGCCCCGCTTGCCGGGTGTGGCGAAGCGGTTGACCAGCGCGCCCACGAGCGGCGCGCGCAATGGCTGCACGGTGATATCCAGCCGCAGGCGCTCGACCACAGGCCCGACCACGGCGCGGCTCTTGAACAGGCCCGCATCGAAGCCGGCAGCGCCCTGTGTCTGCGCCACGGTGCGCGCGCCGCCATCGCGGCCTTCCACCTGCACCAGGGCCTGCGCGCGATATTGCGGCGGCGCGGACAGCGCCACCAGCGCGCCCAGCGCGGCACCGGCCACGCCCGCGGCGACGATCCAGCCCATGTGGTCCATCAGTGCGCGCGCCCGGCGCGTCCCGGCCGCCTGGGGATCCCGGCGGGGGGCGGCGCCTTCAGCCGGTGCGCCGGCATATGACAGTCTGCTCACGGCAACTGCTCCTCAAATGGGATCGGCGCGGCGTACCTGCACGCCGCGCATCGTCCGCCGCGCCTGCTCGACGACGGGCTGCGCTGCAACTCAGGCACTAGCCAGTGCGGGCAGCAGGCGGTCATATTCGCGCTTGACCAGCTTGTAGCACTCGCATGAGTGCTTCTCCAGCCCGCAACGGTCCAGCACGGTGATATGGCCGCGGCTGTGATGGATCAGGCCGAGGTCTTCGAGCTTGCCGGCGGCTTCGGTCACGCCTTCGCGGCGCACGCCCAGCATGTTGGCAATGACCTGCTGCGTGATCACCAGTTCGTTGGAGGACAGCCGGTCGATCGCGAGCAGCAGCCAGCGGCACAGTTGCTTGTTCAGCGAATGGTGGCGGTTGCAGGCCGCGGTCTGCGCGATCTGCGTGAGCATGGCCTGCACGTACAGCAGCGTCACGCGCTGCAGCGTGGGCAGGCGCGGCAGCTCGCTGCGCAGCATGCGGGCGGGGATGCGGTAGGCCAGGCCGGGGCTGCGCACTTCCACGCGGCTCGGCATGGTGTCGCCGCCGGTGACCACCGGGATGCCGACAAGCCCTTCGTTGCCGACCGCCGCGATCTCGACCGTGGCGCCGTCTTCGAGCAGCGACAGCAACGACACCACCGCCGTGGTCGGGAAGTAGACATGGACGATGCGCTGGCCGGAATCGGTAAGCAGTTCGCCGGCGCGCAACCGGACCAGCTCGAAGTGTTGCGCCAGCGTTTCCCACTCGGCGCGCGGCAGCGCGCTGAGCAGGTAGTTGACATGCAGATCCGATCGATGCGTAATCATTTTTCGTACCCCTGTCCAAGCCCCGTTCGGGAACAACCCTGCGCCGGCACGGCGCACCGCCACGAATGGCATCGCCGCTGCGCCGGCCCCGGTTCAGCGCCGGCGTGGGCCGGCTATGTCGCGTGTCCGACTGCTGCCTTGCCGCCGCCGACCCTGCTGCGGCGCTGTCTGCAAGACAGTGACTCTATTTAGCGCCATGGAAACGCGGTCCGACAGTAGGCGAATGGTTGGGAAGCGCTCATCCATCGGGAGGTTGGCCGGAAAGGCGAACGCGGCGCGCGGGGACGCGAACGCGGACAGCGGCCGGGGCGCTGCGGGCGCTGCGGGCGCAGCGGGGCCATGGCGGTGGCTGAGGGAGCGCTCAGAGACGCTCTCGGACCACTCAGGAGCCCCTTAGCCGTAGCGCACCGGCGAGGGATGATTCATCGCCGTAACGTCGCCGGCGGGCGCGAGCCCAGGGCCAGCGTCTGCTGACTTCTCGTGCAAAAGACGGATACGCCGGGTGGCGCCTGGCGCCAGGTCGAACCAGTCCTGCACCGCATGCCACGCGCGATCCTCGATATGGACGCGGTGAGCGAAGCGGGTGGCCGAGACGTCGAGCGACCAGTCGCCCGGGCCGCCGCGCAGCACGGCGTGCAGGCCCGCGTCGGGGCTTCTGCGCCAGTGCTCACCATCCATGCGGTGCGATGGGCCGACACGGCGTCGGCAACCAGATCCGCGACCAGCGCGCGCGACAGCAGCAGGTAGCGTTGCGGCGCATCGCGGCGCAGCGTGGGCGGATCCACGCGGTAGCGCGTGCGCAGGCTGCGGTCGCGCAGCTCTTCCGCGTCCCACGCATCGCCCCGCTGGCGCGGGATGCCGGCCTTCCAGCGCGGGTCCAGCGGCGTGGCGGCCGGTCCCGCCTCGGCCAGGGTGCGCGCACACGGCACCGCGGCGAGCGCGGGCAGGCTGGCCGATGCGGCAGCGCGCCACACCAGCATGCCCAGCGCATCGCAGGCCTGATAAACAAAACCCGTTGGACACCACAGCATCGGACTATCGACGCGCACGATGCCGGTCAGCGTGCCGGGGCTTACCATCGAGAGCTGGCCCGCGGTGATGCGGTCGCCGCCGTGGACTTCGAACGTGCCGTGCTCGCGCAGGCGCACCGTCAGCTTCAGCATGCCGGCACCGTCGGTCAGCGCGGTGTCGATCGAGGTAGCGATCGCCGCATCGGGGCCAGAGGCTTCGTGCCGCGGTGCCAGCGCCAGCAGTTCGACCGGCTGGTACGGACCTACCGCATGCAGCGGCTGCGCCGGCGCGGCGTAGCCGATGGTCTGTGTCGAGGTAGTCTGTGCCGATGCCGCCTGTGTTGCAGCCGCGGCCGCGGCGAAGCGCCAGCCAGCCGCGGCGCGTCCGGCATGCAGCACCGCACGCGGCGCACGAAAGCACAGGTCGAGCGTGTTGGCGCCGGCAAGCTCGACCTCTGCATCGCAGATATCCGGCGCGTGGCCGGGCCCGATGACCAGGCGGCCGTTGATCCAGGCCTCGGCGGCGCGGTCGAGGCCGCGCACGCGCAGCAACCGGCGTCCGTGGCCGGCAAAGCGCAGCCGGTACCAGTAGTCGTGCCGGTGCAGCGGACTCGACGCGGGCTCGCAAGCCACATCGGTGCCGGCAGCGGCCACGGTCAGCGGGCTCACGGCGCGGGCTCGCCGAAATGCGCGGCCAGCACCGGCACGCTGGCCTGGTACGAGGCCTCGAGCTGGTCCAGGCAATCTTCGCAGCGATCGGGCTTGCGGCTGATCACCGCGCGCATCAGCCGGAATTGCATCACCATCGCTTCCGACGCCATGGTGTAGCAGGCTTCAGCCGCTTTGTCGGGCACCTGCTGCCCCTGCGTCATCAGCCAGCGCAGGTAGCGCGCCAGCAGTTCGAAGTTGGCGCCGAGCTGGCGCAGCACGCCCGAAGCGTAATGATGAAAGCCCGGCTCGCCACGCGCCATCAGGCGATCGAGATGTTGGGGAAAGGCGGCGCGGAACTGCGTCAGCGGATTGATCTGCGGACGGTTATGCAGGTGCATGCGCAGCAGCGCCAGCGATGCGTCGAGCAGCGTTTCATCGGGCCGCGCGCGGGGGCCGCGGCGCACCATGTCGGCATGCGTGAAGGGCAGCGTCTCGGCACTGCACGCACCGGGCGCGAGCCGGAAGATCGCGGCATAGTCTTCGCCGCTGGCGGTGTGGTAGCCGTCGGTATGGTAGTAGCCGACCGCGCCCGCTTCGGGAATCAGCACATCGATGGCGATCCAGGTCGGTGTGCGATGGCGCTGGTAGCCGGCACCCGACGGGGGCGGCAACTGGCTGCTGTCGAGCTCCATCGCCACGATATGGCCGCGCGCGGTCTGCGCGGCCACGTGCGACTCGAGCGAGTCGTACAGGGTCATCGCGTGGGTGGTCACGCCGTACAACCGCTCCAGGTCGGCCGCGGGAAAGCGGCACTGCGTGAAGTGGTCGGCCTCGAAGTCTTGCCGCACCGCGCATGGCAGCGCGGCGACCGGTGGCAGCTCGAGTCCGTGCAGCAACTCGATCCACAGGTCGATGTGGCAGTTGACGTGCGACCACACCGGGTTGCCGCCGCGCAACCCTGGTCCGCCACGTCCACGCATCTTGGTGTCGCCGTACACTAGTGACCTCCGCGCCTGCCATGCCGTTCCGTTTGCGGGTGTGCACAGCCCGCGCCAGGCGCGCGCCGATGCGCTTGCGATACCGCAGCCCGTGCACTGACTCTTGCCATGCCCCGCCTCTCACCAACACCGAGCCAGATACTTGCGCCATCGGTCGTGTTGCGATCTTGGCGCGCGCGATTCAGCGGAGTCTGTTGGACGGCGCACAAATTCACGCAAACTCCACGCGGCGGGGATCGGCGCGTGGTGAGACGCGTGGGGCGGTGGGCGCTCATGCGCGCCGAGGCTTGGGATGTATCACGCGCGGTACGCGCGGTTCAGGTGGTTCAGCCGGTTCAGATGCATTCAGCCGCATGCGTGTCGCGCATGGTGCTTCTGGTTGATAGAGCGGCGCGTGTCGATTGGATATCGTCAAGGGGACGCTGTGGGGTGGTAGTTGCGCCCTGCGCGTCTTCAAAGCCCGCATGGTCCCCCGGTCGGCGGGCTTCTTTTTTAGGGCTACGCGTGTGGGTGTGTCGGCTTGGTCCATGCGCTCGCGATTGCCTCTGCGCTGCTGCTTGCGGCGGAGGGAACGGAATCGGCAATGGACCGGGCAGAGACAGCGAGAGGGGGAAGGCGCGGCGGCGCGCAATCAATGCGACGCAGGCCGCCGCGCGCAGCGTGGCCTGAGGCATTGATGTGAGCAGGGGTTGGCGAGCTGCCACCGCTCGACGCCCGGCCTGGTGATCGTAAGAACGGGTCAACGCCTGCACTGTCCCTGACTCGCATCAGGGCCGCCAGGCATCGACAAGATGCCAGCCGCAGACACGGCAGCATCCACGACCGCAATTCAAGGCACCACACCAACCGGCCCCCTCATTCGACGCGGATCCACGATCAGCGCCCTGAGACTCTCCACCCTCAGCTCGGCCTCACGCTCGCCGGCCTCGCGTGCCGCCTCGGCGGCAGCATGCTCGCAATCGAACCGGCGCCCGTGCAGCTCGCCGCGATACAGCAGCGGTTGGTCGCCCACACCCGCCAGCCGGATCTCGAAACAGCACGCCCACTTGCCGCGCCCCTCGCGCACGGCGAAGCCGCGCACGACCAGGTATTCCAGCCCGCCTTTCATATGACCCCCTTGCATCCCGGCGCGGCAGGCCTCTTCGGTCGGGGCCGCTTGCGTACCGGGCGCTTTCCAGCATAGCCGCCGCTCGGTGCGGGCGCCCTCATCCGCTGGCAGTAGTGCCGTTGGTGCAGACAACTATGTTGGGGTCGCGACGGTGTTCGATGTCGTCGCTGGCAGCAGCGACAGCGCCATGCGCGGGAAGCATTGGCCGCCGGCCCATACCAGCGCGGTCGCGGCGCAAACCAGTTCGGCCGGAGCCGGCACAGCCAGGCAGCCGCTTGCGCCCAGCAGCGCCGCATGCACGATCAGCGGGGCATCGAGGCGATCCGACAGCACCAGCCAGCGCCGCGGCGCCAGGCGCGCCTGGAGCTGGTCGAGCAGCTTGCGCGGGTCGCCCTCCAGTCCGCTGCAATCGATCAGCGCAACGTCGGCGGGATCGTTGTCCTCTCCGCCGTGGAAGGGATCGGCGGCCGGGCGCCGCGCTGGTGGCAATCCCCCTCCTGCCTGCAGCCATTGCGGCGGGCGCCACCGGATCGGGCGCGGCAAGCCAAGCGCTTCCAGGCGCCGCACCAGGGTGCGGCACATCATTTCATTGCTGGCGATGAGGTAAGTTGGCATCGATTCGGCATGGCATCCGAAGCCATGCGCGCATAAAGCCCGCGCCGGCAGGGGATGGACGTGAGGTCGGATGATCGGATAGTCGGAGTGGTTGAAAGATCGATCCGAACCGCGCACGGTCCGGCAACCTCCGCGTGACAGCTGGCCTGGCCAGATGCGACGGGCGTCTTACTGTCAACGTAGCAAGCGAGGCGGGGCAGCGCCTCATGCTTTTGGATGAGGGCTCCTCATCAAACGGATGACGTGGGTGCGGGATGCCAACCCGGGGCCATCCCATGGTGGCTCGCTGCCAGGGATGCGCGTCGGATGTCTGGAGGCTCGATGGATGTCGGCGTGCGGGCAGGCAGTACCGGACTGAAGGGCTTGCTTGCACGCTTACTAGTGTGCCGACACAGAGCGCGACACCCTGGCAGCGGCCTGCTGCGGCGAGACCAGGGCAGCGGCGGGACTGGCGTCCCGCCGCTGCATCCCGCTCCTTCAGGCAGCCTGGCAGGCGCCGGCGGGCCTGGCTGCCGGCGGCGGGCCGGACCAGTCCAGCGTGGCACCGCGTTGCAGCGCCACGTACACAGCTTCGCCCTTGTTACGCACATGCAGGCGCTGGTACAGCGTGCAGGCGTGCGTCTTGGCCGTGGCCACCGAGATATTGAGCATCCGGCTGACGGTCTTGATCGGGTAGCCGCGCGCCAGCAGTGCCAGCACTTCGTACTGCCGCTCGGTGATATTGAGCAGGTGCGCGCCGGCCGAAGGCGTTTCGCTGACATGCACGGATGCTGCCGCGCGTTCCGATGCGCCAGGCCTGCCCTCGCCGCGGAACGCATGCAGCGGTACGACCACGGGGGTCGCGCTGTCGGTCACCAGCGTTGCAGGCGGGGTGGTTACGCCGGTGCGGCCTGTGGCCGCCTCGGGCTGAAGCTGCGACGGAAAGCACTCGCCGCCGGCCAGCACCAGCCGCACGGCGGCGTCGAGCGCCTCGGCACTCGCCGTCTTGTGCAGGCAGCCCCGTACCGCTTCGGGCAGCGCCGGGCCGGACAGCGCCGCGGCGGGCTCGTCGGTCAGCAGCAGCACGCGGCGCGGCCGCAGCCGCTCGCACAGGTCGTCGAGCTGCGCCCAGCCTGCGGCCGTGTCGGCTGGAAGGCCGTAGACCAGCAGGTCTGCTTCGAGCAGCCAGAGATCGGGTTCGATCGGCGCGAGCGGATCGATATCGATGAGGTCGCCAGAGATATGCGCTTGCGCCAGCAAATGGCGAAGTCCCAAGCGCAGTAGTGGGTGGTGTTCGATCAAGAGGATGCTGGCCACGGCCGCTCTCCTTCTTATTGCGGCAACCGCAGGTCCTGCGACGACCCGCGTTTGCTGTTGGAACGGCTGCCGCTATCTTGCGATTGGCCATTCCATACGACCCAGCCTTGCTCCTGGCCGGTCGCGGCTTCCCGTCGGTTGCCGCGCCGCCCCTTCCCATGGAGGAGCCGGATCGCCCCGTTTTGCGCCGTTCTGGATTTCGCTGCCTTGGCGACGTTCGCCGCTGGCACTTATCTGTTGACTGACGCTTTAGAAACTTTGCAACTCAGATGTAAGCAAATCTAATTCTGGTGTTCAGCTTATGAAACAGGCGCTGCAAAAGCAAGCCGCTGTTGCATCGCAGCGGGTTTTCCCCGACCCCTGGGGCGGACCGCTGCACGGGCAGGCTCTCGAAAGCCTTTGGAGCTGAGCATACTCAGGCAACGCGCCTGCCGGAGCGTGTTGGACCGCCCCGAAGGGATGGAAAGTCGCATAGAATTATCGGCATTGTGTTTTGATGTGCATTTTGGGCTGGATGGATTGCCCGAGTTTTGGGGTGCCTTATAAATCAATAAGTTAGCGATAGGATGCTTGCTGGCGCTGTTGCGTTCCAGGCGCCACCGCATCCCTCGATCTCTGGCCCGCTTGCCTATCCTCTTCTTCTCGCGTCCATGTTGCCCGGCATCCACCCCATTACCCTGACCCGGTCCGAATTTGCGGCAGTGCGTGCGTACGTGCAGGGCATGCCCGCGCCAATGGTGGTCGGTCGCTACCTGTCCGACGATGGGGAGGATGACAACAGCGGCGAATCCGCATTGCGGGTTCTGCTCGGCCTGCGCGACCGCATGGTGCAGCTGGCCCACCTGCACGGCCGGCAGGATCTGGCTGAACTGCTGGTGGCGGGGCCGGGGCGCTCCAACCGTGGCATGGATCGTCGTGTTGACGCGCTCGCCGAGCTGGAGCGGCTGGGTACGGCGGCGCCACGGCCTGCGCACGGGGTGGAGCTGTGGTTCGGGCCGGCCCTCGCGCGACGGCTGCGCCACGGTGAAATTATTACTCTTAAAGCACTTATCGAGCGAGTGAACCGGCGCGGCACGGGCTGGTGGCGCGGCGTGCCGCGGATCGGCGCGCTGGCTGGCAATGCTATCAACCGCTGGCTCGGCGAACATCGTCAGGCAATCCGCGACGGCGATGGCCAGCCGTTGCTGGCACAGCATGTGGGCAATCGGGAACCGCTGGTGCGCGGCGTGCTGGCGCCGGCGATGGCCCGCCTGCTGCCGCTCGAACTGATGGCGGCCGGGGCCGACGCGCCACCGGACTGCCCGTTTGCGGCCGGGGTCGAGGTGGTACGGCGTTGGCTGCAAGACAGCGGCACCGCCGGCAGCGCCACCTATGCCGCCTATCGCAAAGAGGCGGAACGGCTGCTGCTGTGGGCCGCGATCGAGCGCCGCAAGGGGCTGGCCGCCCTGGGCGTCGAGGACCGCCGCGCCTACCTGGCGTTCCTGGCGGCCCCGCTTCCCGTGTCGCGCTGGTGCGGGCCGCGCGCGCCACGCCACCAGGCCGCCTGGCGGCCCTTTACCGGTCCGCTGGGCGAGGCCAGCATCCGGCACAGCATGCGGGTACTGGCTGCGCTCTGGAGCTGGATGGGACGCAGCGGATATCCGGTAGCGGCGCGGTGGGAGCCGCTTTCTGCCGGCGGGGGTGCCGGCAGTCGCTCCATGTCCGGGGCGGCCGGACCGGCCGCGCTGGAGGACGTTACGGTGCTGCCCGTACCAACTGCTGCGTACGATTCGATGGTTGCGGATGAACCGGTCATGCCACCGGACGCGCTACCTGAGCCCCGCCGGCGCGACCGCGCGAGCCTGGGCCCGTTCATCGAATGGCTCGACATCCAGGCCCGTCATCCGGGCGGGTTGCGCTACCGGGCCGCCGCCGCGGCGCTGGCATTGATGCGCGAATTGCAGCCGGGGCTGGCCGAGCTGGTGGACCTGCGGGCGACGCATCTGGCGCCGGCGTCCGACCCGACAGACCCCACCGAGGCGTCGCAGCACGGTCGCCGCCGCTGCCTCAGCGATACCGCCCTGGCTGCGCTGCGGCAGCACTGGCACGACCGGGGTCTGGCGCTGGACAGTGCCCTCTCCGGCGACGCGGGGCTGCAGGCAGTACCGCTGCTGGGGCCGCCCCGCTCTCCTCCTACCCGCCGTGCCCGGCGCAAGCGGGATGCCAGCCCGCATCCACCATATTCGGTACGCGGCCTGCATGCGTTGCTGTCTGCCGCAATCGCTCGCTATCGCGCGCAGCAGGATGAGAATTTTGCGGTGCGTTCGCCCCGGGATTTGATGGGCTGAGGGGGGCGCTGCGGGAGTTGCCCTGCCGGAGAGACGGGGCTCGCCGCTGTGGCAGGTAGGGGCGCTATTGGCCGGTGACGCTGGGAAGATGCCGCCGGCATGCTCGCCGGCGGTCAATGCATCGGGTTCGGCTGGCCGCTCCGGGCCGGTCCGATATCCGTTATCGGATTCGATTCAAAGCAAGGTCTTGTCGAGCCCGAAGCGGGCCTTCAGTGCCTCGACCAGCGCCTCGCGCGCGCTGCGGTCGGTGAGCTGGACGTCGAGCATCACCCGCCCCGAGTCCCATTCCTTGATGGTGCCGAGCAACTGGCCGCTGTCCGTCTTGATCTTGTATTGCCGGCTGATCTCCTTGACCTTCCGTGCCTTGCCTTCCTGCGCCTGCTTGCGGATCGCTTCGACTTCGCGGCTCGACAGTCCGTCGTTGATGATCCGTGCGGCCAGTTCCCGCGTCCTTTCCTCCCCCGCCAGCTTGCAGTACAGCGTCAGCTCATAGCCGGCCGCAATGCCGATGGCGCTCGGACGCTCGCGCATGACGCCCAGCACGGAGTCCGGCAGGCGCAGCAGCGCCAGCGTCTTGTTCACCGTGCCGGCGGACATGCCGGTCAGCTCGCAGATCTCTTCTTCCTTCTGGACCTTGCCCTCGTCCAATAGCTGGCGCCACGCGATCGCATTGTCCAGCGCCGACTGATCGGAACGCTGCTCGTTGAGCATGAACGACAGCCGGTAGAAATCCAGGTCGCTCAGGTCGTTCTCGACAAAACATTCCATGTCGAGCTTGCCGGCGGACGCCAGGGCTCGCTTGCGGTAATGGCCGTCGATCAGGATGTAGTGACCGGGGCGCGCAGGATCTGGCGCGGCCAGGCCGGGCGTCTTCTGGCCGTGCGTGGCGATCGATGCCGCACGCTCTTGCACCACGGCGGGGTCGTAGAGCCGGCGAGCATTCAGCGGGTTGTCGTGAAGCTGTGCCAGCGGGATCCTGACAAGCTGCCGGCCCGAGGCCGCGTCGCTGAAACTTTCAGCGCTGAAAACGGGCGCCCCGTCGGCCGCCCTGCTCTGCAGCAAGCCGTTCGGATGCTGCGAAATGGCCGCCTCGGCGCGGGCAAAGCGGTCCAGCGTATCGCTTCGGGTTTTTTCGGCCGCCATGCCGGCGAGCATGCCGGCCTTCAGGCTCTTCAGTTTTGTAGCCATGCCTATTGCTCAATCAAAGACAACACTTCGTCGACCATCATGTCGACCTCCTGCACCGCCTCACGTGCGCCGGCGACGCCGTGGACGGTGCAGCCGATCGCCTGGCATTCGCGGAATGCCGAGCGCGAGCCAATCATCGAATTCATCAGCGGCACATCGCCGTCGTCGCCCAGAATTTCAATCGCTTGCCGTGCAATCGAAACGCGCCGCTGAACCATATTGGCCATCACGCGGATCAGCAGCGATTCATTCTGGACTTGCGCATGCTGTGCCAGCGTCTTCGCAGCGACGGCTGCCCACAGGTCCGGCGGGGACGGCACCACCGGAATGATGGCCAGGTCGGAAATGAGCAGCGCACTGGAAGGCGCGGCGGAATGCACGGCGGGCGGGCAATCCACCACGATGTAGTCGTAATCCTGTACGAACTTGCGCACCTCGCGGTGCATGGCGCCGCCGGATGGGGCCAGGCCGATCACCGAAGCGGGAAAGGGCCGCTCGTCGCTGGCCTGGGCGGCCCAGCGGGTTGCCGTGCCTTGCTCGTCCATATCGACCAGCATCGAACGCGCACCGCGCAGTCCTAGGGTGCCGGCCAGATGCATGCTGACCGTGGTCTTGCCGCAACCACCTTTCTGGTTGAACACTGTGATGATTTTGGCTGGCACTGCGACCTCTCTTTCAGCGCTGAAAGCGCGGTTTTGACCTTAAGGCGCAACTTTAGCCAAAAGCAGGTGACGTATCAACCGTTTTCCAAATTTAACAAAATATATGTTGCGGAATAGAAGGCCTGCACGAGTAAGGACTATCTATCGCGTCAAGCGAAGCCTAATAAAATTGCTTGAAAAGCCGGCAGGGATGTGCCTAAAGTATTTGTAGTGCGCATTACGCCGCACATGACACCGCAATGCAAAGTGGTTATGATGCGCGCTACAGTCGAGTCAAGTCGTGTCAACCTCGTCGGCTTCCGTTCGGTATCTACGAGAACTCAACGTGCTTGAACGGTTGTTTGCGTTGTGTACAAGAACTTGCTTCGAAAGGAAATTCCTATGGCAACCGGTACGGTCAAGTGGTTCAACGAGACCAAGGGCTTTGGCTTCATTACCCCGGACGACGGTGGTGCAGACCTGTTCGCGCACTTCTCGGAAATCCAGGGTTCGGGCTTCAAGACCCTGAAGGATGGGCAGCGCGTGACGTTTGAAGTCAAGCAAGGTCCGAAGGGCCTGCAGGCTTCGGCGATCAAGCCGGCCTGATCCAGCCTCGGCTGACCTCGCCCGTTACGGACTTGTCCGCGGCGGGCAAACAAAAAAGGCAAGCGTTTATCGCTTGCCTTTTTTGCATCTGAGGCCGGCTCAGGTCCTGATCTGGCCCGCCCTCTTGTGCGGGTATCAGCCGAGCTTGCGCACGCTGGTGCGCGACGGCTGCAGGATCAGCGCCTTCGACGAATCCGCATCGACCTTGGCACCCGGATACACCACCAGCACGTCTTTCAGCGCCTTGCGGAACAGCGCGCGGAACTTGCGCTCGCTTTCGGTTTCGGTGCCGAACTGCATCTGCAGCGCTTCCCACGGGATCTCGGTGCGACGCTGGATGGTGAAGAAGCGGTAGGTCAGCCACGAGTACACGTCCAGCGCGAATGGCGACTGCTTGAGCGCCTTCAGCGCGCGCATATCGACCGGCACCGGGCGGTTGACCAGCTCGTTGAAGAACGGCTCGGACAGCACCACGAAGCTCTCGAACATCGAGCCCTGCCCTGGTTGCATCGGGTCCCACCAGGTTGAGAGCTGGTCCGCGAGCAGGTAGCCGACGCGGTCGATCGACAGCGGCTCGTGGTTGGGGTTCTGGTTCTGGCTCGGCGTCGACTTGTTCTGCACGATGGCGATAGTCGCCGAGAACAGCCGGATCATCTGCTGGCGTACCAGCGTCATGGTGCCGCGCTTGCCGCCCGTGGCCATCGGGATGCCGAGGTTGTACATGAACTCGGACAGCGAATTCCCCAGCGAAATGCGACGGTCCTCCACCGTGCCGGTGAATTCGCCGCGCTTTTTCTTCGCCATGATCTCTTTGCCGATCCAGGCGAGCATCAGGCGCGGGTAGGAGCCGTAGGGATAGCCCAGCGAGACCGTTTCGGAAACCAGCTTCTGGCGGCCGTTTGCGGCCCGCTCCGAGCGCTGTTGCGTGAAATAGCCAGGCTGGATCATCAGCGAGATATTGCCGCTGGTGCGCGTCCATACCGGCGGCGCGCCCTTGGGCGCGCGGTATGGCAGCGTGACCTGGACGCTGGCGCGGCTCAGGAAGCCAACCTCACCGCTTTGCCAGGCGTCTTCGCGCTCCATGGCCTGGGCTTCGTCGAACAGACGCTGGAATTTCTCGGACGGAATCAGGCTGTTCTCGTTGCCGGGAACAATGATGCGGGAGGGCTCGGCGTCCAGGTCGAGGACACTTCGTTCCCCCGTGGCGGCCGGGGAGCGTTTGATGGGCATATTGGCGTGCTTCGGATTACCCGCCTTTGTACTCGAAGCCGCCAGGGTTGTCACGCAGAAACAGGTACGCAAGGTCCTGTATTGCTTGCGGCTGGTTCTGCAAGCCGGAGGACCTAATGACTGGTCGCATGGTGGCGGACGGTGGGCAACCCGGCAGGGTTGTCCACGGTTCGCCAGCCATCCACTACCAGTAAACGATACCGATACGGGTTAACTACTTGTAAACCGTATACGTGTAGTTCAGCACCTTGATTCATAAGGGAAAAAACAACCCCAGCGAACCCGAATCTGCGGACAAACGTACTCGATTCTGCGAAGGGCCGAACCCGTATCTGCGACCGTCCGAACCCGTATCTGCGGCGCCCGCGTACTGGTTTCTGCGGGGATAACCCGGCGCACCCACAGGCTTGTCCACAGCGGCAAGGCCTGCAAGCGTACCCGTTTCTGCGAGAGCGCAGGGCGTATACGTCGTTTACCTGCGAATCCCTGGCCGATTCCAGTGGATATCTGCGCCGCACGCCGGTTATCCACGCAGAAATTGGTTCGTCCTCGCAGGCCCCGTGGGGGTCCGTGGCGGCAAAGCGTACCTGTTTCTGCGTGCCGGGCCCTCAAACCGTACCCGTTTCTGCGCTGCACCGGAATCGCGCCGGCGCGTGCCCGTTGCGTACCTGTTTCTGCGGCGTACCCATTTCTGCGAACCGTGGGCGCTACAGCCTGAGCGAATCAAGCGTACCCGTTTCTGCGTGCTGTCCCGATGGGCTTGTCTGTTGATCCGTACCCGTTTCTGCGGCGGCAACGGAGCGAGTTGGGGAGGGATCTTCGCTTAGGATCTATGGTACACCAACCTTGCAGTAAAAGCTAGCGCTTACACTCTACGTATACGTAGAGCTGACGCCAAACTGGTGGGCGTACCCGTTTCTGCGCTCAACAAGCCAGGCCGTGTCCACGGTAGTCCGAAGCACGGCCACGATTGCGGCAGGGCCGTACCCGTTTCTGCGTGCTGTGTCGCGGCGCCCTCGATGATCGGGCGTACCCGTTTCTGCGAAGCAGGGCGGTCTACGCGACGGTCCGAGGTCATGCGGCGGTGCAAAAGCTGCCGTACCCGTTTCTGCGGTGTCGGCACAGATCACAGCGTGTGGATATGTCGGCGCGCGGCGCGGCCAAGGGACCCATGGACGCTGCCATCGATTTCCACGACTCCCACGGCATGCGTACCCGTTTCTGCGTGCCGAAAGGCCGTTGACACAGCGGGCGCCAGCTCAGGCGTACCCGTTTCTGCGAGGGAAGATCGTTGGAAGCAGCGCTACGAAATCGCAGGGCGTACCCGTTTCTGCGAACGGGCGCCGGCCAGGGTTTGAGCGTGCGGCGCAACAAGGCGTACCCGTTTCTGCGGGAGGGGTGGGACGCAGAGCGGGCCTGGAAGCGCCACGGCAATTGGGCCGAGGGGCTGGTCGATATGAAGCGCCTGGCGCAGTGTGCGGCGTTTGTCGTGCCGACATGCGGGGGTGTGTTGGCGTGTGGGAGCCGTACGGAACCACCAGTTCCGGTCACGCAGGCGGATGGAGTGGAAAGTGGGGAAGCAGCGCAGGCGCGCCGACAAGGAACTCTAACCGCCAGAAACAAAAAAACCCCGCCATAGGGCGGGGTTTTCACGCTGTGCGGCGCGCGCGGAGCGCGCCGGCGGTCAACGTTTACAGCGGGGTGATGTTCGCGGCCTGCAGGCCCTTCGGGCCGTTCTTGACTTCGAACTGCACGCGCTGGTTTTCCTGCAGCGACTTGAAGCCATCGGCGCGGATTTCCGAGAAATGGGCGAAGAGGTCATCACCACCCGCGTCCGGCTTGATGAAGCCGAAGCCCTTGGCGTCGTTGAACCACTTGACGATACCGGTTTGCATGATTTGCTTTCCAGAAAAAGGACATAAAAGATCGCATGACGAACACGTCATCCGACACGGGGAACTCAAGGAAAGGACACCATGGACAACCGAAGTACCAGACGGTGGCTAACGAATGAACTGTTGCCTCGTCACTTGAATCTAGCCGGGTTTATACGGGGGATTGGCGCCAGCGTCAAGCTGGGGGCGGCCCCAAGGGGACATGCCCGGAGCGGGGCTCGTCGCTGGCGTGCGGGGCCTGTGGGATCATCACGCCTTTTGAATTTCGCTTATTCGTGCGCGCCCGTGCGCAGCAGGGACGACCTGGACCAGAGTACGCTTGCCGCGTAACGGGCCGGTCACGCTGCCGCCAGCCAGCCGGGCAGCCTCGCCGCCGCGGACACGATAACGATACCAGGAGTCCAGTCATGTCGATGCCGGAACCCGCTTCCAAGCCGGGCACTTCTTCCGCCAATCCATCCCAGCCGCAGGCGCCTTCGCTGGTCGAGCGCGTGTTCAAGCTGCGCGAACACCAGACCGATGTCCGTACCGAGATCCTCGCCGGCATCACCACGTTCCTGACAATGGCGTACATCATCTTCGTCAACCCGTCCATCCTGGGCGACGCGGGCATGCCCAAGGATGCGGTGTTCGTCGCCACGTGCGTGGCCGCGGCGATCGGCACGCTGATCATGGGCTTCTACGCCAACTACCCGATCGCGATGGCGCCCGGCATGGGCCTGAACGCCTACTTTGCGTACACCGTGGTCAAGGGCATGGGCTTCCCGTGGGAAGCGGCCCTCGGCGCGGTCTTTATCTCCGGCTGCCTGTTCCTGCTGGTGACGCTGTTCCGCGTGCGCGAGATGATCGTGAACGGCATCCCGCATTCGATCCGCGTGGCGATCACCGCGGGCATCGGCCTGTTCCTGGCAATCGTCGCGCTGAAGAACGCCGGTATCGTGGTGGCAAGCCCCGCCACGCTTGTGACCATCGGCGATCTGCACCAGCCGTCGGCCGTGCTGGCCATCGTCGGCTTCTTCGTGATCGTGGCGCTGGACCACCTGCGTGTGAAGGGCGCGATCCTGATCGGTATCCTGCTCACCACGCTGCTGAGCTTCGCCTTCGCCGGCAATACCTTCCAAGGCGTGTTCTCCGCGCCGCCGTCGCTCGATCCCACGCTGTTCAAGCTCGATATCACCGCGGCGCTGTCGATCGGGATCATCAACGTGGTGCTGGTGTTTTTCCTGGTGGAGCTGTTCGATGCCACCGGCACGCTGATGGGCGTGGCCAACCGCGCCGGCCTGCTCAAGGCCGGGCGCATGGGCCGGCTGAACAAGGCGCTGATGGCCGACAGCACTGCGATCATGGCGGGCTCCTTCCTTGGCACCTCCTCCACCACCGCCTATATCGAAAGCGCGTCGGGCGTGCAGGCGGGCGGGCGCACCGGCCTGACCGCGGTCACCGTGGCGGTGCTGTTCCTCGCGGCGCTGTTTATCGCGCCGCTCGCGGGCACGGTGCCGGCCTATGCCACCGCCCCGGCGCTGCTCTACGTGTCGTGCCTGATGTTGCGCGAGCTGCTGGAGATCGACTGGAACGACGTGACCGAAGTCGTGCCCGCGGTGATGACCGCACTCGGCATGCCGTTTACGTACTCGGTCGCAAACGGCGTCGCGTTCGGCTTTATCAGCTACGCGGCGCTCAAGCTGTTCACCGGCCGAGCGCGCGGGGTACCGGTGATGGTGTGGATCATCGCGGCGGTCTTTGTCTTCAAGTTCTACTACCTGCCAGGACACTGACTACGGCCGGCAGGATAGGACAAAGGCCCGGGAGAACGCTAAGCAAAGGTACGCAGTACATGAGACAAGAAAGGGACGGCAGAAGCCGTCCCTTTTCCATGACGAGCCCATGACGAGGCGAATTGCTTCTCATTGCCCCTTCGGCGCTTATCCCGCGGTGCTTGCGCGGGACCGCACAGGCATGCCCGGCAACCCTGTCCGAAATGCCGGGCGTACCCATTTCTGCGTACCGCCAAACCCGCTCGCGGCGCACCGGGCGTACCTGTTTCTGCGTGCGCCGACTATGCACCCGACGATGCCGGCGCAAGGCAACCACGGCCACGACAAGCCTCAGGCCAACCCCGCAAATCGCTTCGATGACACCACCCCGGTCACCCCCTCGGAGCGCGCAAGCGTACCCGATTCTGCGTACCATGTAAGCGGACATTTACCGGTCCCATGGGGCGATGGCAGGGCAAAACAGGGCGGTTGGAAGAGTGTGCGCGCGGGCTCATACGAAAGTATGAGATTGGGTGTAAGTCACCCACTCAGGGCTGGACAAACCGCCCCAAATGCACTGAACTATAGGCGTGGCAAACAGAGGGGCGCGGCAAGGCGCCCCTTCTTGACTCCGGTGCATGCTGCATGATGCCGGAGGACACCGAGAGCGCTTCGGCGCAGTCCGCCAGTCCGGGGACATCTCCGAACAGACCGTCAACAAGACGGCACTGCCACCATCAGAGAGCGTGCGGGACACACGCGCGCCACGCAGACAGAATATTCCAAGACTGAAAAGTGGTAACCGCAGACGTGTAGTGCCGGGGGATGTTGTTCAACGGGGATAATCATGACCGCAGGAGAGATCCGGCGACCCGCCAACGGGCCCGTCAGGGAGTCCGCCAACCGATCCATTCATCGCGCCTGGGCTGTACTGGGGGAGGCTGCAGGCGAAGCACCCCGCAGCAAGGCAATGCACGACGGCGCGACGGCTGACGTGGATGCCTTGCTTGCCAGCGACAGCGAACTCAGTGACAGCGCACGTGCGGTCGTGCAGAACCTGCTGCACCGCCATCGCCTGCTCGAAGGCGAAATGGCGCGCCAGCGCGTGCTGCTGCAGGAATGGATCCTGAGCCAGCTCACCTACAAGACGCTGTACTATCAGTACTCAGGCCAGTCGTCGCAGGCGCCGAGCCTGGAGCTGATGCGTGAGAAGGAGGCGGTGCGGCGGCGCATCCGCGAAGAGCTGCAGGGCGGCGCGGATTACGTTGTCGCGCCCGATGCGCAGCCCCGCAGTCTGTCCAGCTCGTGATACCGACGTCGCGCGCGGGCGCGTGCCCGCAGCCAGTTCAGCCCCACCGCACCCCTCGGCAACAAGCCGCGGCGGTGGCCACGGGTGCCGGAACCAAGAACAAGCCTAACGTCCGGGAGATCGTGATGGACCGACTGTGCAAGGCGTCACGCACTGCACAGATCGTGGTCGTGTCGCGTCATGAAGATTTTGGTGTTGACCCGTCCAGCTTCGGCGCGGGATGGGAAGTCCGCCGCGTGCAGCAGGTGCGCGATCTCGAGCGCGTCGTGCGCGCCAGCGCGCCGATGGCCGGCCTGATCGACCTGCAGTCCGACTACAGCGAGGCCGAGTTCACGCAGCTCGAGCAGGCGCTGCAGTACCTGCATGTCACCTGGGTGGCGATCACCTCCGAAGCCATGCTCGCCGAGGACCGCGTGCGCCGGCTGATCCGCGACTACTGCGTCGATTATGTGCGCGTGCCGTTTTCCGCGGACGAACTGCTCTACACGCTCAAGCATGCGCACGGCATGGCCTCGCTGCATGGCGTGCGCGTGCAGGAGAGCGCGTCGCGCGGCACGATGATCGGCGAATGCGCGGCCATGCGCGCGATGTTCCGCTCACTGGCCAAGGTCGCGCACAACGAGGCGCCGGTATTCATCTCCGGCGAATCCGGCACCGGCAAGGAGCTCGCCGCGCAAGCGATCCACGATGCGTCGAGCCGGCGCAAGGGTCCGTTTATCGCCATCAACTGCGGCGCGATTCCCTCGCACCTCGTGCAGTCCGAATTGTTCGGCTACGAGAAGGGCGCATTCACCGGCGCCAACCAGCGCAAGATCGGGTGGATCGAGCAGGCGCAGGGCGGCACGCTGTTCCTGGACGAGATCGGCGACCTGCCGCTGGAAAGCCAGGTGGCACTGCTGCGCTTCCTGCAGCAAGGCACCATCACGCGCCTGGGCGGACACCAGTCGATCCCGCTGAACCTGCGCATCATCTCGGCCACGCACGTGGACCTGGTGGTGGCGCAAACAGACGGGCGCTTCCGCTCCGACCTGTTCCACCGGCTGTGCGTGCTGACGCTGACCATCCCGCCGCTGCGCGAGCGCGGCGAGGACATCCTGCTGCTGGCCAACGCGGTGCTGAACGAGCACGGGCACGAGGCGCACCGCCGCATCCGCGGTTTCTCCGCATGCGCGACCCAGGCGATGATGCAATACGCCTGGCCGGGCAATGTGCGCGAGCTGATCAACCGCGTGCGTCGCGCGATCGTGATGACCGACAACCGCAAGATTACGGCCGAGGATCTGCAGTTGCATGGCGGCGCCGAGCTGCCGCGCAAGACCCTCGACGCGATCCGCGAAGAGGCCGAGCGCGAGGCGATCCGTACCGTGATGGCCAGCCACGGCTTTCACGTGGTGCCGGCCGCGCGCGAGCTCAACGTGTCGCGCGTGACGTTGTACCGGCTCATGCACAAGCACAATATCCGGGTGGAGAGCCAGGCGTCCCCGGGCGAATAGCCGAGCCGCCAGGCGCGCAAGCGCAAGTCAGAGGCGCCCAGGAAAGGGGAGACGGCGACGTCCGCTCGCCGGTTCCTCCTTTCCCCGTGCCAGTTGGCACGTCAGCGCACAACCCTTCCGTACACCCCTTCAGTACACCCGCTGCCCCCCGCGGCCAGCATGCGCTGCCGGCCCCGTCGCGAGATTCATGCTGATCTTGCCGCGAGGATGGCGCGGCTCGTCTTGCTGGCGCCACGGCACCGCGTCGCGGCGATCCAGGCTGTCGCGCGCCTGGCGGCCGGGTTGCGGCGCCGGCGTGGTGGGCGCATCGGGCCGCATGCGCAGTTCGCCCCAGGCCCAGCCCCAGCCGCGCACATAGCTGTCGTTACTGACGGCGGCATGGCTGTTGGCGCTGGCTTCTTCGGGGCGATCGAACCATGCATAGCTCGCCGCCACGGCGCCGCCTGAGCAGACGGCCAGCGCGGCGGCAAGGATTGCGGCTTTCATGGACAGCGCCTCCCTGTGGAAAAAAGTGCCCGCCGGGGGACGGAGCACAAATCCGTGCAGGCGCGCTGGCTCGCGCCCCTGCAATGTTCCTGCTGGCAGCACTGTGGCAGTGAGCCCCTCTCCGACCGGCGGCGGGCGCCTTCAGGCGCGCCGCTTGCCCGCGTGGCGCCGGCAGGCGGCGCGGGCGAAGGCCGGTCCCTTGCTGATGCTGCATGCCGCGCACGGCACGGCCGTCGCGACCGGCGGCGGATGCGTGCGCGGAGAGGGCAGCAGCGGCGGCGACAGCAGGTCCGTCACGGACGGTGGCGGGCCCGCCAGCCGGTATGAGCGCCGGCGCGCCGTCATGCGTGATGGCGGATGACGCATGGCTGGATTGTCTCCTGCGTGCAAGGGCGGATCGTTGATCACTGACGCGTGCAGCGTCCCTGCCGATACTGAGCGACAAGTGTGCCAATGGCCGCAAAGGCTTATGCCATGCGGGTTTGCGGCGGGCGGGCAGGATTGGTGGCGGCGCCGGCGTGCGATGACGAATCAATCGGTTTCGCCGTTGTAACGCACGCCACGTGAACGCTGGCGCGCCCGGACTGCCAGTCGGGCAACGGATGCTGCCCGTGGGGGGCGCGGGGTGCGGATAGCGCGCCCCGACATGCCTGCCGGGACGGCATTGCACCGGGTTGCACGACTGAAACTTGCGTTACATCAGCCTTGCATTCGCGTAACAGCGCGGAGAAAGGCACAACGCATGCGGCCTGGCCCGGATGTTCGTCGCGGGCCGTGTGCAGGACGGTGTGGCTGGCCGTTGTCGCGGGCACGCAGAAATGGGTACGGCCCAGTCCCGCCAGCGCGGCTAGTCAGCGTGCCTGGCCCGATGCTGGCGCGCTCGGTGCGCTTGGTGCGCCGGGATTGGCAGGCGTGGCGGGGACCGTTGCGGCCGGGCGGTCGGATGCTGTCCCGGCGCCCGTCCCGGAAATGGGCTTGGGGCCGGGTTGGCCGCGCTGCTCGCAGCCGGCACAGCCAAGCACCCCGACAATAAGGAGTGCGGCCACCGGGCGTGCGTAGAGGATGCGGGTCACAGATGCCTCCTTGCGCCGGCGCGCGGCACGGGTTGCGCCGGCAGGTATGCCTGGTCTTACTGTAGCAGGTCGCCCGGCGGCGCCGCCTTGGGCAAAGCGCGCGATGCGCAGTATCATGAACGCAGATGCCCCCGGGCGGGCAAGCACACAGGCCGTGAGCGAAAAGACCGAACAGCCGTCCTCTCCTTCTACCGGCGGGACTCCGCAGCCCCGGACCAATCGACCGCCCTGGCTGCCGGACCGCCATACCGGGGCGCGCACGGTGCGCGTGGTCAGCGCGGCAGTCAGTTCCTGGTTCGACCATCGCGCTGCCAGCAAGGGTGCGGCACTCTCCTTCTACATGTTGTTCTCGCTGGCGCCGATCCTGGTGCTGGTGATCTCCATTGCCGGGCTGTTCTTCGGCGCCGAAGCCGCGCGCGGCGAGATCTTTTCGCAGATCCGGGGCCTGGTGGGCGAGCAGGGCGCCGCGGCGATCCAGGAAATCCTGGCCGCCACGCACCGCGCGGGCGGCAGCGGCATGGCTGCGCTGATTGCGACAGGCATCCTGATCGTCGGCGCCACCAGCGCGTTCGTCGAACTCAAGAGCAGCCTGGACGACATCTGGCATGTGCCAGTGCCCAAGACGGCAAGCTGGCGCCAACTGGTACGCGCACGGCTGCTGTCGTTCAGCCTGGTGCTGGTGCTGGCCCTGATGCTGCTGGTGTCGCTGATCGTCAATGCGGCGCTAGCCGTGGTCGAGCGCGTCTGGGGCCAGTTATGGACCCAATCCTGGTTCGCGCCGGTGGCGGACGTGATCTCGACGGCGTTTTCCTTCGTCGTGGTGACCACGCTGTTCGCGGTGATCTTCAAGATGCTGCCCAACGCCCGCATCGCCTGGCGTGACGTCACCATGGGCGCGGTCATCACCGCGCTGCTGTTCTCGATCGGCAAGCGGCTGATCGGCCTCTACCTGGGCAACAGCGCCGTGGCCTCCTCGTACGGGGCCGCGGGTTCGGTGGTGGCGCTGATGCTGTGGGTGTATTACTCGGCGCAGATCTTCTTCTTCGGCGCCGAGCTGACGCGCCAGTACGCGTTGCAGTTCGGCAGCCTGCGCGGCAAACCGGCGGAGAAGCTCGCGGAGTAGCTGGCGGCGTAGTTGGGGGTAGTTGGACGAATCGGCCCGCTGCGGCGCGCGAACCGGTAAAATAGCGCCCCATTCATTCCCAACGCGTGCCCGCAGGGCCCGGCCCACCGCCGCCCGCGGCGCTGCCGGTCCTGGTACCGGCCACCCGCCGGGCCAATCCTACTTCCCAGTCAAACTCCTGCCGTGAGCTCGCTCGTTTCTGAAATTGCGCGTCGTCGCACCTTTGCCATCATCTCCCACCCCGACGCGGGCAAGACGACCCTGACCGAAAAGCTGCTGTGGTTCGGCGGCGCGATCCAGGTCGCCGGCGAAGTGCGCGCGCGCAAGGCCGACCGCCATGCCACCTCCGACTGGATGGAGCTGGAAAAGCAGCGCGGCATCTCGGTGACCTCGTCGGTGATGCAGTTCCCGTACCGCCGCGACACTGGCAACGGCAATGCGCAGGAGAACATCGTCAACCTGCTCGACACCCCGGGCCACGAGGACTTCTCCGAAGACACCTACCGTACGCTGACCGCGGTCGACTCGGCAGTGATGGTGATCGATTCGGTCAACGGCGTGGAAGCGCAGACCATCAAGCTGCTCAATGTCTGCCGCCTGCGCGACACGCCCATCCTCACCTTTATCAACAAGCTCGACCGCGAGGGCCGCTCGCCGATCGAACTGCTCGATGAAATCGAGGACGTGCTGCAGATCCAGTGCGCGCCGATGACCTGGCCGATCGGCATGGGCAAGGCCTTCCGCGGCGTGTACCACCTGATCGACGACAAGGTGCAGCTGTTCGACCCGCACGGCGACAAGGGCACCGCGGCAATCCTGGACGGGCTGGACAATCCGGAACTCGACCGCATCCTGGGCAGCCAGGCCGAGGAGCTGCGCATCGAGATCGAGCTGGTGCGCGGCGCCTCGCACACCTTCGACAAGGAAGCGTTCCTCAACGGCAAGCAGACCCCGGTCTACTTCGGCTCGGCGATCAACAACTTCGGCGTGCAGTCGCTGCTCAACGCGCTGTGCGAGCTGTCGCCGCCGCCGCTGGCGCGCAACACGGACTCGCGCGTGGTGGAGCCGCAGGAACAAAAGTTCACCGGCTTCGTATTCAAGATCCAGGCCAATATGGATCCGCGCCACCGCGACCGCATCGCCTTCGTGCGCGTGTGTTCGGGCCGCTTCGAGCGCGGCATGAAGCTGCTGCACGTGTCCGCCGGCAAGACCGTGGCGATCAACAACGCCATCACGTTCATGGCGCAGGATCGCAACACCACTGAGGAAGCCTACGCCGGCGATATCATCGGCGTACCCAACCACGGCACCATCCGGCTGGGCGATGTATTCACCGAGGGCGAACCGCTCAAATTCACCGGCATCCCGTCGTTCGCGCCGGAGTTCTTCCGCCGCGCGCGCCTGAACAACCCGCTGAAGGTCAAGCAGTTGCAGAAGGGGTTGCAGCAGCTTGCGGAAGAGGGCGCCACGCAGATGTTCCGACCGCTGGCGTCGAATGACCTGGTGCTGGGCGCGGTTGGTATCCTGCAGTTCGATGTGGTGGCGCACCGGCTGGAGCATGAGTACGGCGTCGATGCCATCTTCGAATCGCATGAGTGCGCGACGGCGCGCTGGCTCAAGGGCGATGCGGCGGAGATCGAGAAGCTGATCGCGAAGGCGGGGCACAATGTGGCGCTCGATGGCGCTGGCGATCATGTGTACCTGGCGCCGAGCATGGTGAACCTGAGGCTCACGCAGGAGCGGTTCCCGAACCTGCAGTTCCTGGAGACGCGTGAGATCGTTTGATCGCGGACGCGACTGCAATGCAAAACGGCTCGCTAATGCGAGCCGTTTTGCTATCTGAGGGTTTGCTCCCCTCTCCCGCTTGCGGGCGAGGGGAGCGTCCGCGTGGGACGGTGGACTTCAATGCAGGCGTCAGTACGCGAGTCCCGCAGCGTTAGTAAGCCAGCGACGCCTGGATATAGAACGTCCGCGGCATCCCCACATACTTGCCGGCATTGTTATCCGTCGAACGCGTGAAATAGCGCCGGTCGAACACGTTCTTCACCCCCACCGCCACCTTCAGGTTCTGCGCGGCCTTGCCGAAGTCATAGCCCACGCGCAGGTTCATCAGCGCATAGCCGGGGATATCGCCCAGCGCACCGTTGGCGCTTTCAGCGGTCTGGTACGTCGTAGACGTGCTGGGATCGCCCGGCGAGCGCTGCTTTGACTGCGCAAACCCGTCGATATTGAACGCCCAGCGGTTGCGCGCATAGCGCATGCCCACCGTGGCCACGTGGCGCGAGTAGAACGGCAGGTCGCGCCCGGCGAAGTTGCCCTGGTTGTAGGTCGCTTCGGTGAAGGTATAGGTCGCATACGCCGACAGGCCGGCCAGCGACTTGTCGAGCGCGCCGAAGTCATAGCGCAGCGACGACTCCACACCGCGGTGGGTGGTGGCGCCGAGGTTGGTCCACGCATCCGGCGCGCCGCCGGTGCCGCCGCGCAACTGCAGCTCGTCGTCGAAGTCGATATTGAACAGCGTCAGCTCGCCGCCCCAGCCATTGGCGTTGAAATGCGTGCCGACCTCGTAGGTCTTGGCCTTCTCCGGCGTCAGGCCGTTGGTGGTCTGCGCGATCTGGAAGTACTGCAACGGGCCGAACGACACGCCGGCGTTGGCAAAGAGCTTCCACTGGTCGCTGACGTGGTACATCACGGCCAGCGAGGGCAGCGGCTCGTTGGACGAGACGTCGCGGCGCACGTCGGTGAAGCGGTCGGTCACGTTCGCGCGGATGAACTCGTAGCGCAGGCCCGGCGTGATGGTCCAGTTGCCGACGTTGATGGTGTCGTCGATATAGACCGCGTTGGCGGTGGTGCCGCCGGTGCGCCACTGGTACACCGGCGAAGCCAGCGTGGTGGCATCGACCGAACCCGGCAAGTAGTAAGCGGTGCGCGAGGCCTGCTCGTCGCTCGCTTCGCGCAGGAAGCGGTAGCCGACGCTGACCTCGTGGCTCATGCTCTCGCCACGGAAGAGCTGCGAGTAACGCGGCTCGATCGCGAACGTGTGGTAGTTGCGCGGCGCCGCGGTCAGGCGGCGGCGTCCCGCCTGCGCGCCGGTGCCTTCCTGCTCGATATTGCTGCCGCGGAAGCTGTCGGTGTAGTACGTCAGCACCTCGAACTTGCGGTCGTTGTCGTTGTGGCTGTACTTCAGGCTGAAGTCGTGGCGGCGGCCGCTGAAATTGTCGAACGGGCGCACCGACTGGAACGGATTGGCCGCGTACTGCCCCGGCGTCAGGCCGCCCGGCATGCCGGCCGTGCCTTCGTAGTAGTGGAACGACGCGCTCAGCGCATCGGTCCTGGAGATCCGGTAAGCACCCTTGAGCAGCAGGTCGTCGATATTGACGTGGTCGTTGCTCTCGCGATAGCCGTTGCCATGGATCCCGGAGTACAACAGCGCGCCGCCCAGCCCCTGCTCGTTGGTGCCGCCGATAAACGCGGTCGGGTTGGTCTTGATATTGCCGCCGTGGCTGTAGATGTCGGTCTCGATCGACGCATCGGCGGCGTACGTCTTCGGGATCGGGCGCGTGACGAAGTTGATGATGCCGCCCACGTTCTGCGGGCCGTAGCGCACCGAGCCGGCGCCGCGCACCACGTCGATGGTTTCCAGGTTGCCAAGCGACAGCGGTGCCATCGACAACTGCGGCTGGCCGTACGGCGCCACGGCCAGCGGAATGCCGTCCATCAGGATGGTCGAGCGCGGCGACAGGCGCGAGGTCAGTCCGCGCACGCCCACGTTCAATGACACATCGCTGCCGCCGGTGCCGTTGTTCTCCTGCACCTGCACGCCCGGAATGCGGCGCAGCGCTTCCCGGACATTGTTGGCGCCGGCTTCCTGGAAAGTCTGGCGGTCGACGATGGTGCGCGCGCCCGGGTGCTCCAGTACCTTGGCCTCGTTGGCATTTTCCAGCCAGTTGCCGACTACGGTGACCGCGTTCAGCGTGGTTTCGGAAGTGGCCGCGGCAGCGGCAGCGGGAGCGGGTTCGGCGGCGTGGGCAAGCTGCGCGCACAGCAGGGCGGCGCCGAAGGCACCGACGGAAAGGCGGAAAGCGGGCTGCAAGATGAGATTCCTGAAAGGCAGCGCGATCCGCAAGCCGGGTGAGAAAAGTCGGCGGCCGCGCCAATGGGCGGCGATTATAAATGCGACTGATTCTCAAAAGCGAGGCACCCGGCACGTCAGCCGGGGCAATTGTGGTATCTCTGCATCAATGTAGAGACATTAAGGCTACATGGGTGAGGCGTAATATCGACATCTCGTGGGCGCATTGTCCCGCCGGGAGTGTGCGGCTGTGGGCATTTGTATGCAGCTATTCAGCAGGCGCTTTAGAATCTTGCCTTTGTGCGTCACGCACGCCCGAGCCTGACCGGCGTCGGGCAGGCTGGCCCCGGCGCACACCAATCTCCGCCTTCTCCCTCATCCATGTCTTCCCCTGCCACCGTCCCGGCCGCCGAGCCGGACAGCGTATTCGGCGACGCGTTTTTCCGCCGCTACTGGTTCGCACGCCTGTGCACCACCATCGGCTACCAGATCTTTACCGTGGCGGTCGGCTGGCAGATGTATGACCTGACGCGCGATCCGCTGATGCTCGGCATGGTGGGGCTGGTGCAGTTCCTGCCGTCGGTGGTGCTGATCCTGATGTCGGGCCACGTGGCCGACCGTTTCGACCGGCGCAAGATCGTGCGTACCTGCCAGTCGCTCGAGGCGCTGCTGGCCGCCGGCATGGCGGTAGCGAGCCTGAGCGGCTGGATTGACAGCCACCATATCTTTGTCTTTGTCGCGCTGATCGGTGCCACGCGCGCGTTCGAGAACCCGACGCTGCAGGCACTGCTGCCCAGCGTGGTGACACCGCGCCAGCTGCCGCGCGCGGTGGCGCTGGCAAGCTCGGCCGGCCAGACCGCCATCATCATCGGCCCGGCCATCGGCGGATTTGCTTATGTAGCGGGACCGGGCGTGGTCTACTCGCTCAGCGCCACGCTGTTCGTCATCGCCGCGGTGCTGGTCAGCGGCATCCGGCTGCGCCAGGCCGCGCAGCGCCTGACGGCGCCGGTCAGCGTGCGCACCGTGTTTGCCGGCTTTGCCTATATCCGCAGCCGTCCGGTGCTGCTCGGCGCGATTTCGCTCGACTTGTTCGCGGTGCTGCTGGGCGGCGCCGCCGCGCTGTTGCCGATCTACGCACGCGACATCCTGCACACCGGGCCGTGGGGGCTGGGGCTGCTGCGCTCGTCGCCGGCCATCGGCGCGCTGGCAATGGCGCTGTGGCTGGCGCGCCATCCGCTGAACCGGCGCGCCGGGCCCATCATGTTCGGCGCGGTGGCGGTGTTCGGCGTCGCCACCGTGGTGTTCGGGGTGTCGACCTGGCTGCCGCTGTCGATGGCGGCGCTGGTGGTGCTGGGCGCCTCGGACATGATCAGCGTGGTGGTGCGCTCCACGCTGGTCCAGCTCGATACCCCCGACGACATGCGCGGGCGAGTGGGTGCGGTCAATTCGGTGTTTATTGGCGCGTCCAACCAGTTGGGCGAGTTCGAGTCCGGCGTCACCGCGGCGCTGTTTGGCCCGGTGGGCGCGGTAATCCTGGGGGGCGTCGGCACACTGCTGGTGGTGGCAGTGTGGATGCGGCTGTTTCCGGCGCTGGCCTCGCGCGACAAGCTGCACGACCATCCCGCCTGAGCGGCGGCAAAACCGAGCCCATGGGCTGGCGAGCGTACCCGTTTCTGCGTGCGTCGGGGCCGGTGCTGGCGGCGGTATAGTCTGGGCTTGCCGGCCAACTTTCGTCGCTGAAAGTTGGACCCGGCACGATCCCGCAACGCTCGACAGCGCGCCCTTTCAACGTCCTCCAGCCCCATGGCCAATCCCACCGACCCGCTCCAGCGCCACGCGGTGTTTGCCGCGCTCAGCGGCTCGCGCGCCTCGCTCGAACGCGCCACTGCGCTGGGCGATGGCCTGGGCCTGGCGCTGTGGCGCAACCGGAACGACAGTACCGACTACGCGCAGCCTGGCCACCACACCATGTCGGTCTACCTGGAAGGGGGGCACGGCACCTACCGGCGCGACCAGCCCGGCAACAAGGGGGGTCCCGGCCGGCTGTGCCTGCTGCCGGCCGATCATGCGTCGCGCTGGCATGTGGGCGGTGCCCAGCGCTTCCTGCACCTGTATTTCCGGCCCGAATACCTGGCCTGGCACTGCGTGCGCCTGCTGGATCGTGAGCCGCGCGCGGTGGCGCTGCGCGACCTGACCTTTGCCGAAGATCCTTACCTGTTCGCGCTGAGCCGGCGGCTGGCCGCGCTGGACTGGCGCGTACCCGAAGCGCGCATGGCCGGCAACGCGCTGGCCCATGAGGCCGTCAGCCACCTGGTGCTAAGCCACGCGGGCCGCGCGGCATCGATGGAATGGCGCGGTGGCTTGTCGGCGCAGGCAAGGCGCCTGGTACGCGACTGGATCGACAGCCATCCCGCGCACAACCCGACGCTGGGTGAGCTGGCGGCGCTGTCCGGTCTGTCCGAATTCCATTTCGCGCGGATGTTCCGCGTGTCGTTCGGCATGCCGCCGCATGCGTGGATCCTGCGCACACGGCTGGAACGCGCGCAGCGGCTGCTGAGCGAGCCGCGCCTGACCCTGCATGAGGTGGCGGCGCGCGCAGGGTTTGCCTCGGCCAGCCACCTGAGCCATCGCTTTCGCGCTGCCTTCGGCGTCACGCCGGGCGGCTGGCGCGCTGGCGCATCGGTCTGCGTTCACGCGTCCCCGAGCGAAAACTAGATCCGGCGCCAGCCTCGGCGCCGCAACGGCTGGCGCCGGCACGGCTGCGCGCGCGGCGGATCGGCCGGAAACCAAATCCCGCTTTGCTTGTCCCCTTCACTGTAGTGCGTGACTCGGCTTTGTCGGTGATCGTCTGACATCGTGCATTCAACGTTCATCAATTTGTCAAAGTAAATCCCGCGGATACGGGCAATGAGGCTGGGCCCATGACGTCCGCCGACGCACGCTGAGGCACGCTTAGGCACGCAGAAACGGGTACGCCGCGCGCGCCGCGGCACCGCTTTTCCGAAACGGCGCATTGCGCTCGACCACGATCGGAACAACAACGCAAAACGGAGCCGCTCCCATGGACCTCAACTTCATCGACGCAGACAAGCTGGAGGCCGGCTGGACTTACCTGGTTCAGTTCGCCATCAACCAGGGCATGAACTGCCTGGCGGCCATTGCTATCCTGATCGCCGGCTGGTGGCTGTCAGGACGCATCGCCACCGCCGCGCGGCGCGCGCTGAGCGGCACCCATGTCGACGCGACCATGCGTCCGCTGCTGGCCAATGCGTTGCAGTGGATGGTGCGGGTACTGACCATCGTGCTGGTGCTGTCGCAGTTCGGCGTGCAGACCGCCAGCATCATCGCCATGCTGGGTGCCGCGGGCCTGGCCATCGGGCTGGCGCTGCAGGGCACGCTGCAGAACATCGCCGCCGGCATCATGCTGGTGTTGCTGCGGCCGTTCCGCGTCGGGCAGTACATCGATGCGCAGGGCGTCGCCGGCACCGTGCGCGAGACCGGCCTGTTCATGACGGAGCTGACCACGTTCGACGGCGTCTGCCTGCGCGTGCCCAACGGCAAGCTGTGGGGCAGCGCGATCACCAACTACAGCGAGAACGCGACGCGCCGCGCCGATATCGAGGCCACGGTGACGTTCGACAGCGACGTGCAGAAGGGACTGGAAGCGCTGCGCGAAATGCTGGTGCGCGAGCGGCGCCTGCTCGACGAGCCCGCGCCCGAGACCATGGTGGTCAACTACACGCAGCAGGGCATTACGCTGAACGTGCGCTACTGGACTTCGAACGATGATTACTGGAACGTACGCTTCGCCTTCTACGAGCGCATCAAGCAGGTACTGGAAGCCGCCGGCTGCAAGCTCGCCGTGCCGATCCAGGAGCTGCATGTGCCAGGCTCGTCGGCAGTGCCCGGCGCGGTAAGGGTCAGCGACAGCGCGCCCGCGGCCTCCAACCCCGCCTCGGCACGGCCGGCCGCCGGCCCGCGGCAGCCGGCGCACCAGGCCGGTTAGCCTTGCAAAAAACGAGAGGCCTCAGCCGGCGTGGGTGGCGTGGCTGCCCGCGCCCGTGTGGGCCTTGCGCGCTTCGTCGTGCGAGGTGACGCCTTCATCGGAAAACAGCGTGCAGGCGCCGCTCTCGGCGGTGCTCACATTGCAGCGGAAGGTCGCGAACAGCTCGCGCCCCACGCCATGCCGGTTCGCGGTGAGATCAGGACGCGTCGTGTCGCGCGCGTTCCACTCATCGGCGGGCACCAGCACGTCCAGCACGCCCGCCGGCGCATCAACGCGTACCAGGTCGCCGGTACGCACCCGCGCCAGCGCGCCGCCGCGCAGCGCTTCGGGGCAGACATGAATTGCAGCTGGCACCTTGCCCGACGCGCCCGACATGCGCCCGTCGGTCACCAGTGCCACATGGAAGCCCCGGTCCTGCAGCACCGTCAGCGTCGGCGTGAGCTTGTGCAGCTCCGGCATGCCGCAAGAGGCCGGGCCCTGCCATGGCAGCACCGCGACAAAGTCGCGCTCCAGCTCGCCGCGCTTGAACGCGTGCAGCACATCGTCCTGATGCTCGAATACGATCGCCGGCGCCTGCACCACCTGGTGCTCGGCCTTGACCGCGGACGTCTTGATCACCGCGCGGCCCAGCTTGCCGTCGAGCACCTTGATGCCGCCATCCGGCGCGAAGGGTTTGTCGGCGCTGCGCACGATGCTGTCGTCCAGCGGCGCCGCGGGGCCATCGATCCAGGTCAGCTTGCCATCGCGCAGCACCGGCTCGCGCGTGTAGTCCGCCAGCCCGCGCCCGACGATGGTGGTCACGTCGTCATGCAGCAGTCCCAGCGACAGCAGCCCGCGGATCACCACCGGCAGCCCGCCGGCTGCCTGGAACTGGTTCACGTCGGCCTTGCCGTTGGGATAGACGCGCGCCAGCAGCGGCACCACCGCGGACAGTTCATCGAAGTCATCCCACCCCAGCACGATACCCGCCACACGCGCCATGGCAATGAGGTGCAGCGTGTGGTTGGTCGAGCCGCCGGTGGCCAGCAGCCCGACGATGCCGTTGACGAAGGCGCGCTCGTCCAGCACCTCCGCCACCGGCGTATAGCGCTCGCCGCCGTGCACCAGCTTCAGCGCCTGGCGCGCCGACTCGCGCGTCAGCGCCTCGCGCAGCGGCGTGTTGGGATTGATGAAGGCCGTGCCTGGCAGATGCAGCCCCATCATTTCCATCAGCATCTGGTTGGAGTTGGCGGTGCCGTAGAAGGTGCAGGTGCCGGGGCCGTGATAGGAGCGGGTCTCGGCCTCGAGCAGTTCCTCGCGGCCGATCTTGCCTTCGGCATAGAGCTGGCGGATGCGCGCCTTCTCGTCGTTGCCGATGCCGGTGGTCATCGGCCCGCCCGGCACGAACACTGCCGGCAGGTGGCCGAACGACAGCGCCCCCATCACCAGTCCGGGAACGATCTTGTCGCACACACCCAGGTACAACGCGGCATCGAACATCTGGTGCGACAGCGCCACCGCGGTGGACAACGCGATCACGTCGCGCGAAAACAGCGACAGGTCCATGCCGTCCTGGCCCTGCGTGACGCCGTCGCACATCGCCGGCGTGCCGCCTGCGAACTGCGCGGTACCGCCGGCTTCGAGCGCGGCTTCCTTGATCCATTGCGGGAACGCGGCCAGCGGCTGGTGCGCCGACAGCATGTCGTTGTAGGCTGAGACGATCGCCACGTTGGGCTGCTCGTCGGCCTTCAGGCGGATCTTGGCGGCGTCAGGCATCGCAGCCACCGCGTGGGCGAGGTTGGTACAAGAGAGCTGCGCGCGTTCGACCTTCTGCCCGGCCATGGCGCGGGTGCGGTCGAGATACGCCTGGCGCGAGGCGGCGCTGCGGGAGACGATGCGGGCGGTGACCCGCTCGAGCACTGGATGACGTGGCATGGGGTTCTCCTGCGGGGGAGCCTTCAGCCTAGCGCACTTTCCCTCGCACTGCACGGGGCACGCAGAAATGGGTACGCGTCCTCGCCAAGCGGTGGGGACTCACGTAAACTGGCCGCAACACCGCCCTCAATGGCGGCAATGCCTGCAATGGCCGCAACAATGGATCAAGGAGTCCTGGGTGAGCATGCCTGATTTCGACATGGTGCTGTTTGGCGGCACCGGCGACCTGGCGCGGCGCAAGCTGCTGCCTTCCCTGTTCGATGCCCACCACGCGGGCCTGCTGCATCCCGCCGCGCGCATCCTCGCCACGGGCAGCCAGCCACAGTCGACCGCGGACTACCTCGCTTCGCTGGAGCACACCGTGCGGCCCGCGCTGGCGCATGCGCCGCCGGAGTCATGGGACAAGTTCTGCGCGCGCATCGTCTACGTGCAGGCCGATGCACGCGTGCCCGCGCATTTCGACGCGCTGGCCGAGCAGGTGCTGTCGCGCAAGCCCGAAGTGGTGGTGTGCTATCTCGCCACCGCGCCGCACCTGTTCGTGCCGATCTGCGAGCAGCTCGGCCGTACCGGCCTCAATACCTTGGGCGAACCCGACGCGCCCAAGGTCCGCATCGTGCTGGAAAAGCCGCTGGGCCACGATCTCGAATCCAACGAAGCGATCAATTCGGCGGTGGCAAAGTTCTTCGCCGAAGAGCAGATCTATCGCATCGACCATTACCTCGGCAAGGAGTCGGTGCAGAACCTGATGGCGATCCGCTTCGGCAACGCGCTGTTCGAGCCGCTGTGGCGGCGCGAGTGGGTGCAGGATGTGCAGATCACTATCGCCGAAGAGCTGGGCGTGGAAACGCGCGGCGATTTCTACGACCGCACCGGCGCGCTGCGCGACATGGTGCAGAACCACCTGCTGCAACTGCTGTGCATGGTGGCAATGGAACCACCGGCCAGCCTCTCCGAAGACGCGATCCGCGACGAGAAGATCAAGATCCTGAAGGCGCTCAAGCCGATCACGCCGCAGGACGTGGCCGAGAAGACCGTGCGCGGCCAGTACCGCTCCGGCGCCATCGGCGGCAAGCCGGTGCCCGGCTACCTGGAAGAAGAAGGCATCGCGCCCGACAGCCGTACCGAGACCTTCGTCGCGATCAAGGCCGAGATCGCCAACTGGCGCTGGGAGGGCGTGCCGTTCTACCTGCGCACCGGCAAGCGCATGCAGTCGCGCGTGGCCGAGATCGTGATCCATTTCCGCGACGTGCCGCACGCGATCTTCCCGCGCCCGCTGACGCTGTCGCCGCAGAATCGGCTGGTGATCCAGTTGCAGCCCGAAGAGAGCATCCGGCTGTACTGCCTGGTCAAGCAGCCCGGCGATACGCTGGAGCTGACGCCGACCTCGCTCGACCTGGATTTCGCCAACTCGTTCAAGGCGCGCCGCGCGGGTGCCTACGAACGCTTGCTGCTCGACGTGATTCGCGGCCGGCTGGGCCTGTTCGTGCGCCGCGACGAACAGGTGCAGGCATGGCGCTGGGTCGAACCCATCATCGACACCTGGGCCGAGAGCACCGTGCCGCCCAAGCCCTATACCGCCGGCACCTGGGGCCCGGCCGCGTCGTCGGCGCTGATGTCGCGCGACGGCGGGCTGTGGCACGAGGAAGCCTGAGCGATGCGAGCGAACACAAGCCGTAGTGCCAACCGGATCAGCAAAGGAAACCATCATGCGCATGTTTGAACATCCCACCCCGATGGACCAGGCCGAGGCGCTGGCCATCTCGATCAGCAATGCGCTGGAGCTGGCTATCCGCGCCAACGGCTGGGCGGTGCTGGCGGTGTCGGGCGGGCGGTCGCCGGTGGCGATGTTCGAGCGCCTGCGCTACCGGCCGGTGCGCTGGGAAATGGTGACCGTCACGCTGGTCGACGAACGCGTGGTGCCGCCCGACCATCCCGACAGCAACGCCGCGCTCGTGCGCGCGCACCTGCTGCGCGAGGCCGCCGCCAGCGCTGCCTTCCTGCCGCTGATTGCCGACGAGCAGGATGTGGCAGACCCCGCGCAGGCCGTCGCGCGCGCCAACCGCGGCTTCCGCCAGCCCGACGTGGTGGTGCTGGGCATGGGCGAGGATGGCCACACCGCCTCGCTGTTCCCGGATGCGCCCGAGCTGCAGACCGCGCTGAGCGAAACGCAGCCGGGCTACCTGATCACGCATCCGTCGGTCGCGCCGCATGCGCGCATCACGCTGAATCTGGCCGCGCTGCTGGCGGCCGAGCGCGCCTTCCTGTCCGTGACCGGCGCGGCCAAGGCCGAGGTTCTCGACCGCGCGCTGCACGCGCCCACACCGGCGCTGCCGGTGAGCCTGGTCGCGTCGCGGCACCGGCACGGGTTTGACGTGTTCAAGGCCTGATCAAAGGCACCAGGTCTTTCTTGCACCAACCTTCCCTGGGACGCTTCCCCGACGCCATGGCCACTGCTTCCGCTCCCTCTCCCGACACCTTCCCGCGCCTGCTTGGCGATGTCGGCGGCACCAACGTGCGCTTCGCGCTGGAGACGGCGCCGCGGCAGATCGGCCCGGTGACCGCGCTGAAGGTCGCCGACTTCCCCTCGCTCGAAGCGGCGCTGCGCCAGTACCTGGACGGGCTCGCCGGTTCCGGCCAGCCGGTGCCGCAACACGCGGCGATCGGCCTGGCCAACCCGGTGACCAGCGACCAGGTCCGGCTGACCAACCACAACTGGGCCTTCTCGATCGACGGCATGCGGCGCGCGCTCGGGCTGCAGACGCTGGTGGCGATCAACGATTTCACCGCGCTGGCGCTGGCCTTGCCGCACCTGCCGGCCGACGGGCTGGTGCAGGTGCGCCCCGGCACCGCGGTACGCACCGCGCCGCTGGCGCTGGTGGGGCCGGGCACCGGGCTGGGCGTATCGGGACTGGTGCCCGCGCCGGGCGGGCAGGCAGTGGCGCTGGCGGGCGAGGGCGGCCATATCGAGCTGATGCCGGACACCGGCGATGAATGGGTGGCCTGGCGCGCCGCCCATCGCAGCGTGGGCCGCGTGTCGGCGGAGCGGCTGTTGTCGGGCAGCGGCCTGTCGCATATCCATGCCGCGCTGGCCGCAGAAACGGGTACGCTTTTGCTCGCGCCGCTGCAGCCGGAGCAGGTCACCGCCGGCGCATTTGAGCGCAATGACCCGCTGTGCCAGCGCACCATGGCCGTGTTCTTCGGGCTGCTCGGTTCGGTCGCGGCCGATATCGCGCTGGTGCTGGGGGCGCGCGGCGGCGTGTACCTGGGCGGCGGCATCCTGCCGCGCTTCGTGCCGGCGCTGCAGGCCTCGGTGTTTGCCGAGCGCTTTGTCGCCAAGGGCCGCATGCGCGGCTGGCTCGAGGCCGTGCCGGTCCATGTCATCACCGCGCGCCACCCGGCGCTGGCCGGCCTGGCGCAGGCGCTGGACGAGCGGCTCGGGGGCAGGAAGAGCTAGTGTCCTGTCCCGCAAATAAACTCGATATGAAATCGCCCAGTTGCCTGCCATGCGTCGTTGCTCGTCGTTGCCATCGCTACGGCTATGGCGCCTCCTCGCGCCTAGCCTGACGAGCAATTGGACGATTTCATTTATCAAGCCATTTACGGGACAGGACACGAGCCATGCGCGTATTGCTGGTGGAAGACGACGCCATGATCGGCGACAGCGTCAGGGTGGCACTGCGCCAGGAGGGCTTTACCGTCGACTGGGTACGCGACGGCGATGCCGGACTGGCCGCGGCGAGCACCGCGCAGGACGGCGAAGCGTGCTACGACCTGGTGTTGCTCGACCTCGGCCTGCCGCGCCGTTCCGGCCTGGACGTGCTGCGCACGCTGCGCGCGCGCGGCGTCGCCACGCCGGTGCTGATCCTGACGGCGCGCGATGCGGTGGCCGACCGCGTGGCAGGCCTGAACGCCGGTGCCGACGACTACCTGGTCAAGCCTTTCGACCTGCAGGAACTGGCCGCACGCATGCACGCACTGGCGCGCCGCGCCGCGGGCCGGGCCGAGCCGCTGATCGCCTACGGCGACATCGTGCTCAACCCCGCCACGCGCGAAGCCACGCATCGGGGCGAACCGGTGCGGCTGTCGGCGCGCGAGTTCGCGCTGCTGTCCGCGCTGATGGCGCGGCCCGGCAAGGTCTGGTCGGTGCCGCAATTGCAGGAGCGCCTGTACGGCTGGGACGACGAAGTCGGCAGCAATACCGTCGAGGTCTATATCCACGCGCTGCGCAAGAAGTTCGGCGCCGCGCTGATCCGCAATATCCGCGGCGTGGGTTATGTGGTGCCGCGGCTTGACAGCGATGCGGCACCGGACAAGGCGGCCGGCGACGGAGACAGCCGCTGATGCGCTCGATCCAGCGGACCCTGCTGTGGTGGCTGGCCGCGGGCCTGCTGGCGGGCATCGCCATCGCCACCGCGCTGATCTACGGGCAGGCCCGGCAGGAAGCCAATGCACTGTTCGACTACCAGATGAAGCAGATGGCCGCCGCGTTGCCCAGCCAGTTCGGCAACCCGGTGGCGCCGCCGTTCGTCGGCGCGCCGGGCGACCTGACCCATGCGGACGAAGACGTCGTCATCCATATCTGGGATGGCTCGGGCCGCAGCCTGTACCTGTCGCACTCGCATCCGGCGCTGCCGCCGCGCGCCGAACTCGGTTTCTCCAACGTCACCACCGGGCAGGGCGAATGGCGCCTGTACAGCATGCAGCTTGGGCCCGCGGTCGTGCAGATCGCGCAGCCGATGAGCGCGCGCCGCACGCTGGCCGCGCGCATGGCGCTGCGTACCGTGGCGCCGCTGTTCCTGCTGCTGCCGCTGCTGGGGTGGCTGGTATGGATGGCTGTCGGCCGCGGCCTGCGCCCGCTGCGCGAGATCGCCGCCGAGGTCCGCTCGCGCGACGCCACCACGCTGGCACCGCTGGCCTTGCGCCAGATGCCGGACGAGATCGCCCCGCTGAGTGCCGCGCTGAACCAGCTTCTGGAGCGGCTGTCGCACGCCATCGACACGCAACGCGCCTTCGTCGCCGACGCCGCGCATGCGCTGCGCACCCCGCTGGCCGCGCTACAGCTACAGGCGCAACTGGTCGAGCGCGCCGACAGCGGCCCGGCGCGCGACGAGGCGATTGCCAGGCTGCGGCAGGGGCTGGAGCGGCTGACTCACCTGGTGACGCAACTGCTGACGCTGGCGCGGCAGGAGCCTGGTGCAGCGGCCACACCGCAGGAACCGGTCGAATTGCGCGAACTTGCTGCCAGCGTGGTGGCGGAGATGGCGCAGGCGGCGCTGGACCGGCATATCGATCTCGGCCTGGATGGGAGCGAGGACCGGACGCCTGCGATGGTGCGTGGGGATCCGGATGCGTTGCGCATCCTGCTGACCAACCTGCTGGATAACGCGTTGGCATATATCCCTGCGGGCAGCCGGATCGATGTGCGGGTGGGGCGCAGTGCCGATGGGCGCTCGGTCGAACTGATGGTCAGCGATACCGGGCCGGGGATTGCCGTCGAGGAGCGCGAGCGCGTGTTTGATCGCTTCTATCGGCTGGCGGATGCGCCGACGGGGGGCAGCGGGCTGGGGTTGGCTATCGTCGCGGAGATTGCGCAGTCGCACGGCGCGCGGGTGACGCTGGAGGATGCGGGGCCGGGGTTGCGGGTCAGGGTGGTGTTTGAAAAGGGTTAAGTTCAGGCGAACATCTCAGCCTGCTGATGCCGCAACTGGCTGATTTCCCTGCGCAAACGGAGTTTCTCTTCTGCCTTGCGCAACGCAGGTTCCGTCATGACGGAGAGCAGAAGTTCAAGCTGATCGACATCCCGCACCGTTTGAAAAGACCTGGTCTTGTTGATAAAAACAACAGTAGTCTTCTTGCGGCGAAGCAGTTCGATGACGTTGCTTAGCGTGCCGGTGCTCCTCGCGTCCCAGATCATCAGGCCGAAGTCGGCCGCCTGCGCCATCTCGACATCCTTGGCGGTAAAGAAGGCGCGGGATCCGGGTGCCACATGGGCTGCATCCACGCAGATAACTGGCCAGTGGCCAAGATTGTTTCGAGGTTTGCTGCCGCTGCAGTAGACAACGGCCCCAGCCGCCCCTTTGCCGGACAGGTAGGACTGGACGGAACTGTCTGCGCCATTTGCGTCGCCTACGATAACGGTGTGATCCCCCTGCACGATGTTATCGATGCGCTCCCGGACCTTCGGATCGAGCTGTTTGATACTGAGAGAGCCGGCTACAAAGATCTTGCTCATCGTTCGCGCCTCACCATGTCACTGTCGCTACATCAATGCTCCCGGCCTTCGCATCGACTCTGAGAACCCTGCCGGAGGGATCTTCAACCCACCGGCGTCAACAACCCCTCTCCCGCAAAATGCCTTCGCGCATTCTCCAGAAACTGCATGACCGACGCCGTAATCGCTTCCGGCGACCATCCGGCAACATGCGGTGTGAGCACAACGTTAGGGCAATCGAACAACACCACCGGCGGCGCCGGCTCGCTTTCATAGACGTCCAGCCCCGCGCCGCCAAGCTTTCCGCTGCGCAGTGCCGAGGCCAGTGCCTGCGTATCCACCACGCTGCCGCGCGCGATATTGACCAGGAATCCCGCCGGTCCCAGCGCTGTGAGCACGCTGGCATCGACGAGGTGGCGGGTATCGGCACCCCCGGGTGTGGCGATCACCAGGTAATCCGCCCACGCGGCCAGCGCGCTGACACTGTCGAAATAGCGATACCCCACATCTTCCCTCGGCTTGCGGTTGTGATAGCCGATCTCGAGATCGAAACCCTCGCCGCGCCGCGCGACGCGCCGGCCGATCGTACCCAGCCCGACGATACCCAGGCGCTTGCCTGACACATTGGGCCGCAGCGGCAGCGCGGTGCGCCAGGTGCCGGCGCGCGTGGCCGCGTCCAGTTGCGGCACGGCGCGTACGATCGCCAATAGCAGCGCGAAGGCGTGGTCGGCCACGCAGCTGTCGTTGGTGCCGGCGCCGTTGGCCACCGCGATGCCGCGTGCGCGGGCATGGGCGACGGCGATGTTCTCATAGCCCGCGCCCAGCGCGCATACCAGTTCCAGCGCCGGCATCGCGTCGATCTCGGCAGAGTTCAGGCCGGTGGAGCCATTGGTCAGCACGGCGCCGATGCGCGCGCCTTGCGTGGCGATCTGCGCGGCGCGAGCTTGCGCGTCGGGGGCGTAGACGATCTCGAAGCGTTCGGCGATCGCATCGAGATGCTGAGGAGCGACCTGGATCAGGATCAGCAGCGTGGGCTTCATGGCGGGGACAGGGTGCGCGGGCTGGTAGGGTTGGCGAAGGGTGAATGCGGGAGGCGGCGCAGCCGTCGCGATGGCGGCTGGCTGGCAAGCGTCACATTCTATCGCTGTGGCAACAGGCTTGCCGAAGGCGACCATGCTCGAGATGCGGCTTTGCGAGCGACATCGGCGGGCGGCATGGGGCCAACAGAACGCATCCGGAAGGGCACGCAGAAACGGGTACGCTTTGCCCTCGCAAGCCAGCTTCCGGCCATTGCCGCAGCCCGAATTCCGAAGTCTTTTGATAGCAGCAGAACATATCCAGGCCAGTCGCTGAAGGCATCGCGACGCGGTTTTGACAGTCGCCTCCGGGTACGCAGAAACGGGTACGCTTTCGTCCGCCAAGGCTTCCACCGCGCCGCATTGCGTATCATGCGTGTTGTTCTCTCCCTCCGAAAGGCTGGCATGCGCGCAATCGGCAACTTCCTCTGGTTCATCCTTGGCGGCGTGGTGATGGGCCTGGCCTGGTGGCTGGCAGGGCTGCTCTGCTTTATCTCGATCATCGGGATCCCATGGGGCAAGGCCTGCTTCGTGATCGGCGCCTTCACCTTCTTCCCGTTCGGCAAGCAGGCCATCAGCCGGCGCGAGCTGACCGGCCGCGACGATCTCGGCACCGGCGCGCTGGGGCTGGTGGGCAATGTGCTGTGGTTTGTGTTTGCCGGCGTGTGGCTGGCGATCGGGCATGTGATGTCGGCGATCGCCAACTTCGTCACCATCATCGGCATCCCGTTCGCGATCCAGCACCTGAAGCTGGCCGGCATCGCGCTGGCGCCGATCGGCCAGACCGTGGTCAGCAACGAGGTGGCCGAGGCCGCGCGCCGCGATGGCGCGCGTACGCAGGTGGACAACCTGCGCCGTTAGGCCGCGCCGTCGTCGGTATCGTCGTCTTCCTGCCGGCCGGCGTGCGCCACCAGCCGGTCGAGCAGGCTGCCCAGCAGCGCCTGTTCCGCATCGCTCAGGCAGCCAAAGATCTCTTCATTGCGCTTGGCGATCATTGCGATCGCCTGCCGGTACAGCGGCTTGCCCTGCGCGGTCAGCGACAGCACCACGCCGCGCCCGTCGGCTTCGCTGGCTTCCTTGCTGACCAGCCCGCGCTCCACCAGCGCCTGCGCCGAGCGGCTGGCCTGGCCCTTGGTCAGGTTGGCGCGGTGCGCCAGTTCATTGACCGACAGCGGCGCAAACGCGCCGATCGCCGCCAGGCAGCGGCCTTCGCTGAGCAGCAGGCCGCATTGCGCCAGGTAGGCGGCGGCGCTGTCCTTGTCGCTGAGCTTGTTGACCTGGTGCAGGCGGTAGGTCAGAAACTGGTCGAGGCGTGGCAGTGGCTTCATGGCGATGTGGTGTCGGGCGTCGGCATTGTAGAGCGCTTTGCGGCGTGCTATGCCGTGGTGCGCGCCTCGGCCTCGTCGATCAGTGCCAGCACCGGCGCCAGCGTTTCCTGCCGGCTGATCAGGCCCAGGCACACCATCGCCAGCAGCAGCGGGGCGCGCGCTTCGCCGGTGCGGCCCATGGCTTCGCACAGGCGGGTGTAGGCGGTGTCGAGGTCTTCAGCTTGCATGGCGGGCTCCGGTTTGCAGCAGCGGGGCGAGAGTGGCGCGCACGGCGTTCCATGCGGGTTTGCGCCAGCGCGCGAGTACGTAGCCGTCGGGGCGGATGATGTAGAGGGTGCCGGGCTGTGCGCCATAGCGGATGTGGGCCTGGCCGGCGACGTCGGTGAACGCGGCATGCCCAGACTCGCCGGAGCGGCCGACGATGACGCGCGCCTGCAGCGTGTCGGCATGCGCCTGCGTCAGCGCGGCCAGCGGCTCGGGCAACGTGGGTTCGTCACCGAAATACAGCAGCGTGAACGTCTGCCCGAAGCACTGCGTCAGGTGCCCGATGCCGGTTGCGCCAGACACGCGCGCCTCCGGAGCCGGCATGCCCGGCGCCGCGCCGGGACAGTCGTCGCCGAAGTCCGACGGCCCGTTCAGCGGCGAGCCGTCATAGGCGATCGGCGCCGACTGCCGCGGGTTGATCAGTGAACGCACCGCGCTGTCATGCTGCGCCAGCCGCAACGTGGCCTCGCGCATCAGCCGGAAGGCGAAGTCAGGCGGCGCCATGAACTCCGTGCTCTTGGCGCCGTAGGCGATGTTCTGCCGCGTGGCATGCACGCGTTCGGCCGAATAGGCGTCGAGCAGGCTGTCCGGCGCCTGGTCGCGCAGCACCCACGCCAGCTTCCAGGCGAGGTTGCCGGCATCGTCCAGCCCCGAGTTGAGCCCGCGCACGCCGAAGATCGGCACCAGGTGCGCGGCGTCGCCGGCGAACAGCACGCGGCCGTGGCGATAGTCCTGCAGCGTCAGGCACTTGGCGTTGTAGATCGAGATCCATAGCGGCTGCCACGGTTCGGTCTCGCCGATCATGTCGAGGTGGCTCTGCACGCGCGGCAGCACGTTCTCCGGTTTGACCGCTTCGTCCGGGTCTTCGTCGTCGCGGATCTGGTAGTCGATGCGCCAGACGTCGTCGGGCTGGCGGTGCATCAGGATGGTCGAGCCGGGGTTGGACGGCGGGTCGAACCAGGCCAGCCGCTCGACCTCGCGCTTTGTCTTCTGCACGATATCGACGATCACGTAGCGGCCTTCGTACTGCGTGCCTTCCATGCGCAGGCCGAGCTGTTCGCGCACCGTGCTGCGCCCGCCGTCGCACGCCACCAGCCATTGCGCATCGACCTCGACCATGCCGTCGCGGGTCTCGATCTGCGCGACCACACCCGCGTCGTGCGGGCGCACCGCCTGCACGCGCGCGCTGAAGCGAACGTCGGCGGGCTGGGCGCCATGCAGCGCGGCGTCATGGGCGAAGGCCTCCAGGTAGTACTGCTGGATATTGACCATCGGCGCAAAGCGCTCGCCTGGCTCGCTCGGCATGCGGAAGTGCAGCACCTCGGCGTCGCGGTAGTAGCTGCGCCCGCCTACCCATGGCAGCCCGGTGGCGACGGTGCGCCGGTCCGCGCCGACCCAGCCAAGAATCTCCAGCGAGCGGCGCGACATGCAGATGGCGCGGCTGCCGGCGCAGTAACCGTCATCGGCCTCCACCACCAGCGATGCGATGCCCAGGCGTGCCAGCAGCGCGGCAAGCGTCAGGCCGACGGGGCCGCCGCCGGCGATGAGCACCGGCACGCGCTGTGGCCAGGGGCGGGACGGCGTGGGCGGCGGTGCCGGAAGCACGGCGGCCTGGAATGCGTTGGGATCTGGCATACGAAGTCCGGTGGGCGGGTGAATGCAATGTAGTTGTGTGCGCAACTATATCGTCTGTATAGTTGCGCACGAAACTAGTGTTTACCCCGTTCCTGGTTCCGCTGGGGCCGGCGCGGGCACATTAAGAGACAATCGCACATCGGTGCGTGCTGAGCTTCGCCTATGCTTTGCTGGAAGCACACCCGTCTTTCCCCATGCCTACGCTGCCCACCGACGCCGCGCCCCGCACTGCCTGGTTGCCGTCACCCGGTAGCTGGCAGTACCACGCGCTGCTGGGCGCGGCCGGCATGCTGGTGCTGGGGCCGCTGGGCGGAATTGCCGCCGCATACATGAATTTCTCGCTGGGCTTTTTCGTCGGCGGACAGGTGGTCGCCGGCATCCTGGGCTCGGTGGTGACAGCGGGGTATGGCGCCCCCGGGCGCCACGGCGCCAACTACATCCAGACCGCGGCGGCCTCGGTGGCGGGTATGGGCGGCATGGCGGTGGTGCTGCAGGCGATGGCGTGGCTCGGCATGGCGCAGCCACCGCTGTGGCAGCTGGTGCTGTACATGCTGTGCATCGGCATGTATGGGGTGGGCATCGGCATGCTGTACACGCCGCTGCTGGTGGACCGGATGCAGCTCACCTTTCCGTCCGGGCTGGCGGTGGCCAATATCCTGCGCGCGCTGACCGACCCGGTGCTGCTGCGCCGCTCGGTAGCACGGCTCGGCGGTGGCATGGCGCTGGGCCTGGCAAGCGGCCTGGGCGGCGCGCGCCTGCCGTGGCTGGCGGGGCTGGATTTGTCGGCCGCAACCTTTGGTGCCGGCATGATCGTCGGCGCGCGCATCGGCATCGCGGCGCTGGTGGGCGGGTTGGTGGGATGGGCCATGACGCCATGGTTCGTCGCCGCGGGTTGGCTGGCGCCCGGCGAGCCATATCGCAAGGCCACCTTCCTGGTCGCGCTCGGCATGATCATGGGTGCGGCGGTGCTGGATGTGTCGCTGCTGGTGGCGCAGGCGTGGCGGCAATGGCGCGTGGGACGAGTGGGGCAGGGCGGAGCGCGCCAGGCACCGCATCCGGCAGCGCGGCGCGGGCCGGACATGGGCTGGGTAGCGGCGTGGGCGCTGCTATGGGGCACGGCGACGGTGGCGGCAGGCGTCGTCTGGTTCGGTCAACCGCTGGGCTTCCAGCTGATGGCGGTGCTGCTGGTGCTGGTATTCGCGCTGGTCAACGGCATCTCGGTCGGCATGGTCGACCAGAACCCGATCTCGTCGGCCTTCGTGCTGACCGTGATCCTGATGGCTGCCGCCGGGCTGCGCGCGCCGCACGTTGGGCTGATCGCCGCCACCGTGCTGCTGGTGGCCACCGCAGAGGCCAGCGACATGCAACAAGACCGATCCACCGGCTGGCGCCTGGGCAGCGACCGCATGGTGCAGTTCGGCTACCAGGTGGCGGGCATCGTCGTGGGCGCGCTGGTGGCGGTGGCGATGGCGCGGCTGTTCATGCATGCCTACCCTGTGCTGGCGCTGGACCAGACTACCTTGCCCGCCGACCAGCAGCCGGCGCGCTGGACTTCGGCGATGACCTACAAGATCGTCGGCGTGCTGCACGGGCTGGCCCAGCCGCGTACCGACCAGCATGTGGCGGTGGCGCTCGGGGTGGCGATCGGGCTCGTCACCGCGGTGCTGCGCAAGGCCATTCTCGGCAAGCCGGCATGGCAGCGCTTTGCGCAGTCCGGCCACCGCGGGAAAGCGGCGGATTTCCTGCTCGATGCGGTGATCCTGCCGTCGCCGTATGCTTCGTCGTTCGGCGGGTTCGTCAACCTGGCGGCCGCAGGCTGGATGGCCGCCGGTGGGGTGGTGGCCAGCGTGGCCGCCGCCGTGGCAAGGCGATCGGGAGCGAGCAGGCCCGGCCGCGGGCTGCCGCCTGACATGAGCACCACGTCGCTGATCGGCGGCGGGCTGATTGCGGGGGACGCGCTTGCCGCCCTGGCGATTGGCACGGCCGGGCTGCTATCGATCACATGGGATGGAAGCGTGGCGATTGTCAAATAATATTGACGCTTCTGTCCAAGCTGGCATGGATTGTCAAATACCGGGGCAGGCGTACCATTGTCCGCCAGACAGAAGTACTGGCTTGAACGGAGAATCGCCATGGCCCTTGACCAAGAATCCTTTGCCCTGCTGCGCGCCTCGGTGCAGCGCTTCATCGACGAACGCCTGAAGCCCGCCGAAGACACGCTGGAGGAAACCGACGACGTGCCCGCCGAGATCGTCGCGGACATGAAGGAGATGGGCCTGTTCGGCATCTCCATCCCCGAGAATTACGGCGGCATCGGCCTGTCGATGTCTCAGGAGTGCGATGTGGTCTATGACCTGGGCCACACCGCCTTTGCCTTCCGCTCGGTGTTCGGCACCAATGTCGGCATCGGCTCGCAGGGCATCCTGATGGATGGCACCGAGGAGCAGAAGCAGAATTACCTGCCGCGCATCGCCAGCGGCGACCTGATCATCTCGTTCGCGCTGACCGAACCCAATGCCGGCTCGGATGCGGCGTCGCTGCAGACCAAGGCCGAGCCGGACGGCGACCACTACGTCATCAACGGCACCAAGCGCTTTATCACCAACGCCCCGCGCGCGGGCGCCTTCACGCTGATGGCGCGCACCGGCGGCCCGGGCGCCTCCGGCATCTCGGCCTTTATCGTGCCGGCCGACACGCCCGGCATCTCGCTGGGCAAGCCCGACAAGAAGATGGGCCAGCGCGGCACCAAGACCTGCGACGTGGTGCTGGAAAACGTGCGCGTGCCGGCGGCCAACATCATCGGCGGCGTGCCGGGGGTGGGGTTCAAGACGGCGATGAAGGTGCTCGACCGGGGCCGCCTGCATATCTCGGCGCTGGCCTGCGGCATGGCGCATCGCCTGATCACCGATGCGGTGGCCTATGCCAAGGAGCGCAAGCAGTTCGGCAGGCCGATCGGCGACTTCCAGCTTATCCAGGCGATGCTGGCCGACAGCCAGGCCGAGCTCTACGCCGGCCTGTCGATGGTGCGCGACTGCGCCCAGCGCTACGACGCCAAGCCCGCCGGCAAGAGCGATCCGGAAGTCAGCATGCTGGCCTCCTGCACCAAGATGTTCTGTACCGAAATGGTGGGCGGCGTGGCTGACCGCGCGGTGCAGATCCACGGCGGTGCCGGCTATATCGCCGAGTACAAGGCCGAGCGCTTCTACCGCGACGTGCGCCTGCTGCGCCTGTACGAAGGCACCACGCAGATCCAGCAGATGATCATCGCCAAGCAACTCCTGCGTGACTGACCACGGGCCGTCGCGCCAGGAGTCGACATGAACGATGTGCAGATCCGCGGGCTTGCCAGCCCGCTGCAGGCAGAGCATGACGGCGACGCGCCACACCGGCTGCGCGCCGTGGTGGCGACCTACCGCCCAACGCTGCAGGCATACACGCTGGCGGTGTCGCCGGCCGAACTGATGTCGCTAAGCGCGATCCCCGCGGAGATAGCCGGCAAGATGGCGACCTTCAGCGACCCGCGCGCGCATGCGCACCTGGTGCGGCTGCGCACCGAGGTGCAGGCGAGCGGCATTGCGCTGCCCGGCGCCATCGTGGTGGCGGTGAGCGGCGGGCGCCTGCAGTGCGAATGCGATCACCTCTACACGCTGGAGTTGCAGCCGCGGCACGGCGACCGGCTTATCGTGATGGAAGGCTATGAACGCCTGCTGGCACTCGCACATGGCGAGCGGCGCCAATGCAAGACGCTGGTGTCGGCGGTGCTGTGGCGTACCGCGCTGGCTTGTGTCGCGGACGCGCCGATGGTGGATACCGCAGGCGAGGCAGTCGAGCCTGCCATGGCGCAGTCGTGCGCGGCCAGGTGGGCGAATGCGAGGCGGGTCTGGCATTGAATGCAGACACCGCGGAAGAGTAGAGCGGTGTTGGGTGCGCCAAAGCCGCCCGAACTAGCCCAAGCAAGGTGTTCTCCCTCTCCCGTCAGCGCCCCTCAGCGGGAGAGGGTTGGGGTGAGGGGTGGTCTAGCAACGAGCCACATCGAGCGAAGCCAACGGTTTTAACCCACGGACATCAGCCTTTGACGCTCCTGCCCTCTCAGCCAACCGGCAGGATGCGGAATTTCGGGGGTTGGCCAGTCGCCGCACTACTGCGGCCACACCCCATCGACATCGCGCAGCAGATGTCCGGCGAGGATATAGTCCCCGAGCCGCGTAGCCTTGGCTTCGAGGTCGAGCAGTTCATTGTCCGCCAGCGTGCCGAGATCGAACTGGCAATACAGGTTGCGTTGGCGGAACGTAGTCTTCGGTTTGGCAAGCCCTTCGATCAGGGCTTCGCGGGAGCGGACGGCGATGCTTTCCTGTCCGCGATACTGCACCTTGATACCGCGCTTTTCTCCGAGCCTGCCGAGTTCGACGGCATCCTGCCATCCGGTCTCGTAGTCCAGCTCAAGCGCCAGCACGTCTTCCGAAGCCAGAAGCCTGAGCGCTTCTGCCTTGCTGCCAGCTCGCACGATTGACATCCACACCTCTTATATCGACTTATACTGTACGAATATACAGTCAACCCGGGGTCGCGGCAAGGGCCTTGCGCCGCAGCAGCGGTGCTGGCTTTCGCACATTGTCCTTGCAGCGCCCGATCGTCTTGCGCTCGCCGCGATTTGCATCCGTCGCGGCCCCCGCCAGTGCAGCCGAATATTGTTGCCAACGTATGTCACGGCCCGTCACTGGCACTCTCACTAAGACATCACGATATCACTGACGCACCGGCGGCGCGGCACCGGCGGCTTCATTGGCCGCGCTCCCTGTGCCGGTGGTACCTGTCGTGCCCGGGGTGCCAGCGCCCGCGGCATTGCCAGTGGCGCCCGCTTGCGCCGCAGCGCCGCTGAAGTCTCCAGCATAGACGCGTGACAGCCCCGCGGGTTGCATATAGCGGCGGATCGCGGCGTTGACCGCTTCCAGCGTGGCCTTGCGCAGCCGCTCTTCCACTTCGGCGGTGAACGCCATGGTGCGGCCCAGGTAGAGCTGGTTAGCCAGCGTGCCGGCCAGCGCCGAGTCGCTGCTGCGGCTGACCATGCCTTGCTGGAGCAGGCCGCTGACGGCTTCGGCCAGTTCCTGCGCGGTAATGCCGTCGCGCACGAAGCGCTCCAGCTCCTCCGCGACAGCGCGCTGCACGCGCGGCAGGTTCTGCGGCGCGTATTGCGCCTGCACGCCGAAGCGTCCGGCGCGATCGAGCGCCCCCACCTGCACCCAGCTGCTGGCGCCATAGCTCAGGCCCTCCTGCTGCCGCAGCCGGTCCGCCAGGCGGCCACGCAGGCTGGCGCCGCCCAGCACGCGGTTGGCAATCATCATCAGCGCATAGTCCGGGTCCTCGTTGGTCAGGTCGATCGGCGCGGCGGCGAGGTAGACGGCATTGGCCTTGCCCGGCGTGGTCAGCATGAACTCGGCCGGCGTGATCGGCACGAAGGGGCGGTCGATGCGCGCATACGGCTGCGGCGCGGTCCAGTCGCCAAAGAGCTGCGCCGCCTGTGCCGCAGCGGCCTGCGCATCGAAGTCGCCCACCAGGCTCAGCTGCGCATTGCCCGCGCCGTAGAAGCGCGCGTAGAAGTCGCGCACCTGCGCCAGCGTCGCCGCCTGCAGGTCGGCGATATTCTCGGCAAAGGTGCGTGCGTGGCGCGGATCCCCCGGAGGGTAGGGATCGCCGTGACGGCCCAGTGCATTGGACGCCATCACGCCGGGCTGGCGCTGCGTGCTTTCGATCTCGGCGATGCTGGTCTTGCGCAGCGTCTCGAACTCGGCTTCGGGGAAGGTCGGCGCGCGCAGCAGGTCGCGCAACAGCGTCAGCAACTCAGGCAGTTGCGCACGGCGCGTCTCGAAGCTGACCGTCACGCGTTCCGAACCGCCGTAGATGCCGACGCGCGCACGCAGGGACTCGATGCGGTCGGAGATCTGCTGGCGGCTCATGCCGGCCGCGCCACGCCGCAGCATCGCGGCGGTCAGCGCGCCGACCGTGGTCTGCCCCTGCAGGCTCTGCACGTCGCCCATGCGCAGCACTAGCACACCGTGCACCACTTCACCGCGCGCGGGCTTGGGCAGCAGCGCAAGCTTCATGCCGTTGGCAAGTGTCTGGCGCGTGGTGTGGGCTTCGACATTGGCAGGACTCGGATCGAACGCCGCCACCGCGGCCAGCGCCGGTTTGCCCCGATAGTTGCCGACCATCGCCGCGACGTCGGGCGCTGGCGGCACCTGCGCGCGCGATGGCCGCTCGGCGGGAAGGAACACGCCCAGGGTACGGTTCGACGCCTGGAAATAGTTCAGCGCCACGCGCTGCACGTCGGCGAGCGTGGTGGTCTCGATGCGGTCGCGCGCCACGAAGAACAGTCGCCAGTCACCCTTGGCGATGGCTTCAGACAGCGCGATGCCGAGCGAGCCAGGATCGTTCATATAGTGCTCGTATGCGTTGCGCATGCGCACGCGCGCGCGTTCCAGCTCATTCTCGGTCACGGGCGCTTCGGCGAAGCCCTCCACCTGCGTGATCAGCCCCGCCCGTGCGGCGGCGAGCGGTTGCTCCTTCGATGTCTCCACCATGAACAGCAGCGCGCCCGGATCCTTCATCGCGTAGAGGGCCGAGCCGATCGACGTAGCCTGGCCGCGTTCGACCAGCGCCTTGTACAGGCGCCCGCCGGGCGTGTCGGCGAGGATGATGGTCAGCAGCGCCAGCGCGGTGCTGTCCGGATGCGCGCCCGGGCTGACGTGGTACTGCGCGGCGACCAGGCTGGTGTCGCCGGGGCGCATCACCACCAGCTCGCGCGCGCCTTCCTGCGCCGGCTCCACGGTATGCTCGGGCGGCAGCACGCGCGTCGGGCGCGGGATCGGCCCGAAGTAGCGCTCGATGCGCGCCAGCGTCGCGGCGGGATCGAACCTGCCCGCCACCACCAGCACCGCATTGTCGGGCTGGTAGTAGCGGCGGTAGAAGGCGCGCAGCTTCTCGATATCGACGTGCTCGACATCGCTGCGCGCGCCGATCGGCGCCTTGCCGTAGTTGTGCCAGCGATAAGCAGCGGCCATGGTCTGCTGCATCAGCATGCGCCCGGGGCTGTTCTCGCCCATTTCCATCTCGTTGCGCACTACCGTCATTTCGCTGTCGAGGTCGGCGCGCGAGATCACGCTGTTGACCATGCGGTCGGCTTCCATGCGCAGCGCCCAGTCGAGGTTCTCGTCATTGGCGCTGAAGGTGCCGAAGTAGTTGGTACGGTCCTGCGCGGTGGTGCCGTTGATGCTCATGCCACGCCGCGCGAACTCGGTCGGGATGGCCTTGCCCGGCAGCGACGGCGTGCCCTTGAATAGCAGGTGCTCGAGCAGGTGCGCCATGCCGGTCTCGCCATAGTTCTCATGGCGGCTGCCGACCAGATAGGTGATGTTGACGGTGGTGGTGGCCTTGGCGGCGTCCGGCGCCAGCAGGATGCGAAAACCATTGGGCAGGCGGTATTCGGTGATGCCTTCGACCGAGGCAACCTGCTGCGCCAGTTGCGGGGCCCCCGGGGCTGACGTGGCGGGCATCGCCTGCACAGGCTGCGCCAGCGCAGGCCCGCAGGCCAGCGCGGCGATCATGGACAGGTGCAGGGCAAAACGGCGCATGGCGTCTCCGGATGAGGCCGTTGGCGAGGCCGCGCACAAGGCGGCCGGGCCGGCGAAAGGGCGTGTCGCAGCGGACGTGGGATTCAATGTGGCGCGCAACGTGGCTTGCAATTCTAGCCGCCCTCCATGCCGATCACTGTGCCGCAGGCCACGCCCGCACGCCAGAGGGAAATGTCCGAATCCAGCGGGTGCGGGCTGGCCTGAAGCGGTAGCATGCCGTCATGAACCTCGATCCCGACACCTGCTATAAGGCCGTTGCGTCGCATGACCGCCGCTTCGACGGGCGCTTTTTCGTCGGCGTGTCCTCGACCGGCGTGTACTGCCGGCCGGTGTGCGCGGTACGTACCCCCAAGCGCGAGAACTGCAGCTTTTACGAGAGCGCCGCGGCGGCCGAGAAGCACGGCTTCCGGCCCTGCCTGCGCTGCCGTCCCGAGCTGGCGCCCGGGCACGGGCTGGCCGATATCTCCGGGCGCCTGGCGCAGGCCGCCGCCACGCTGATCGACGAAGGCTTCATGGCCGAAGGCAGCGTGGCCGCGCTGGCCGCGCGCATCGGCGTGACCGAACGCCACCTGCGGCGGCTGTTCGATGCGCAGTTTGGCGTGTCGGTGCTGGAGTACGCCCAGACGCAGCGCCTGCTGCTGGCCAAGCGTCTGCTGGCCGATACCGCGCTGCCGGTGACGGAAGTGGCGCTGGCGGCGGGCTTCGGCAGCGTGCGCCGCTTCAACGATGTGCTGAAGACCCGCTACGGGCTGACCCCGGTGGCGCTGCGCCGCCGCGCCGCCGACGGCGTGGCCGACCGGCTGGTGTTCGAGCTGGGCTACCGCCCGCCATTTGCGTGGGACGCGTGGCTCGGCTTCCTGGCTACGCGTGCGGTCGATGGCATCGAAGAGATGCGCGACGGCGCCTATGCACGCACGCTGCGCATCGAGTCAGCCGGCACCGCGCATGTCGGCTGGGTGCGGATCGAACATATGCCGCGCCGGCTGGTGTTGCGCGTGACGCTGTCGGCATCGCTGGCGCGTGTAATTCCGCAGGCGCTGGGCAAGGTGCGGCGGTTGTGCGACCTGGGCTGCCGCCCGGATGTCGTCGACCGGCACCTCGGCGAACTGGCCCGGCCGGTGCCGGGCATGCGGCTGCCGGGCTGCGTCGATGGCTTCGAGATCGCGGTGCGCGCGGTGGTCGGGCAGGTAATCTCGGTGGTCCATGCGCGGCGTATCCTCGCCAGTCTGGCCGAGCGTGCCGGACAACCGCTGCAGAACACGGCACTCGCCACAGCACCAGCGGGCCTGCTTTTCACGTTCCCGACCGCGGCCGCCCTCGCTGCCCTGCCACCCGAGGGCATGCGCGATGCCGGCGTGCCGGCGGGCAAGGCGCGCACGCTGCAGGCGCTGGCGCAGCGCGTGGCGGACGGTACGCTGGCGCTGGACCCGCACGCCGCGCCGGAACAGACCGTGGCCGTGTTGCGCGGCATCGGCGGCATCGGCGACTGGACCGCGCAGTATGTCGCGATGCGCGCGCTCGGCTGGCCCGATGCGTTCCCCGGCACGGACTACGCGTTGCGCAAGGTGCTGGGCGTCAGCACCGTGCGCGCGATGCACGAACGCACCGCGCAATGGGCACCGTGGCGCGCGTATGCGGCCATCCACCTGTGGCATCAGTATGAGGCGATGAAAGACCAGCAAGCGGCCGCCTCGACCGAACCGGAGACCACCACATGACCAGCTATCGCCATATCGACAGCCCGCTCGGCACGATGCTGCTGCGGGCCGAGGGAGCGTACCTGACCGGCGTCTTCTTCGCCGGACAGAAGTACCACCCCACCGGCATCGTCGACAGCCGCGACGTGCCCTCAGCCGAGGCCGCCGTACTCGATCGCGCTGCCACCGAACTCGCCGGCTACTTCGCCGGCCGCCTCGACACCTTTACCGTGCCGGTGCGCTTTGCGGGCAGCATGTTCCAGCGGCGCGTGTGGGAAGCGCTGCAGGCCATTCCGTGCGGGGCAACCGCATCGTATGGCGAGCTGGCGCGCATGCTGGGCCTGCCGCCCACGCATGCACGCGCGGTCGGCAGCGCGGTCGGGCGCAATCCGCTGTCGGTGATCGTGCCCTGCCATCGTGTGCTGGGCGCCGCCGGCGCGTTGACGGGCTATGCCGGCGGCATCGAGCGCAAGCGTGCACTGCTGCAGCGCGAAGGCATCGGTGCCGCGCCGCAACGGCCGGCGGTGTATACCGCGCGGGCACCGGTTGCGGCGGCATTCGCGCTGGCCTCGGACTGAGCGCCGAGGCATCCGCCACGCGCAGACCATGCCGCGCCTGTTTATCGCCGTGGAAGTGCCGCCCGCGCAGGCGGCACGGCTGCTGTCGACCTTGCCCGCCGCCAGCGGCTTGCGGCCGGTCCCGCCGGAGCAGGTCCACCTGACCTTGCACTTCCTTGGCGAGTGCGAAGCACTGGTGGGGCCGGTCGAAGCTGCACTCGGCCGGATCCGCGTGCCCGCGTTCACGCTGCAGACCTTCGGCACCGGGCGCTTTCGCAGCGGCCAGGGATCGGTGCTGTGGGCCGGCCTGGCGCCCGGCCCCGGCCTCGACACGCTGCGCGTACTGCATGCGGCGGCCGGGCAGGCGCTGGCCGACGGCACCGGCATGACGCCCGAGCGCCGGCGCTTCCATCCGCACCTGACGCTGGCGCGCTGCAAGCCATCTGTGCCTGAAAGCGTGCTGCGCGGCTGGCTCGATACCAGCCGCACGCTGGCGAGCGAGCCATGGCCGGTGCAGCGGCTGGTGCTGTTCGAAAGCCGCCTCGGCCCGCAGGGCGCCCAGCACCTGGTCCATGCGGCGTGGCCGCTGATGGCGGCCCCTAGCCCAGGTTGCTGAAACCCAGCGCCACCCCCAGCCCGCACAGCGCCGAACCGATGGTCCGATCCAGCAGCCGCTGTCGCTGCCGCATCGCTGCGCGCAGCGCCGGCGCGGTGAACACGCAGGCCACCAGGCTGAACCAGACCCAGTGCGCCACCGACATAAAGGCGCCGTAGCCGAACTGCACCGGCACCGGCGTGCGTACATCCACCACCTGCGTATAGGTGCTGACCACGAACAGCGTGCATTTAGGGTTCAGCGCATTGGTGAGGAAGCCCATGCGCAGCGACGCCAGCGGCCGCATCGTGCGCTCGCCCTGCAGATCCACCGCCAGCGCCTGCCGGTTGCGCAGCGTCTGGATGCCGATCCACACCAGGTAAGCCGCCCCCAGCGCCTTCACCACCGTCAGCACGCTGTGGGCATGCGCCATCAGCACTGCGACCCCGAACATCGTGTAGAGCACATGCACCTGTACGCCCAGTGCGATGCCCAGCGCGCTAAGCAGGCCCGCGCGCCGCCCGTACAGATAGCTGTTGCGCGTAACCATGGCGAAGTCCGGACCGGGGCTGACGACGGCGAGCACGGTCACGGCGGCGACCGCCAGCAATTCAGGGATGGGGGCGATTGGGATCATTTTGTGTCAGGTTATCTAGCAATTGTCCGCAGATCGCCGCAGCCGGCTATCCGAGCGTACCCAATTCTGCGTAAGCCGAAGCGCCGCCACAACCGATATATAGTCGCGCAATTCCGTGAGAAAACCTGACATAAACTGAAGCCATGCACTGGCTGGGCTGGATCCGATTTTTCGAGGCCGCGGCGCGCCACGAAAGCTTTGTTCGCGCCGCGGACGAGCTGCATCTGACCCATGGCGCGGTCAGCCGGCAGATCCGCCAGCTCGAAGAGACGCTTGGCGTGGCGCTGTTCGAGCGGCGCAACCGCGGCGTTTTCCTGACCGAGGCCGGGCGCACGCTGTTTGCTGCCGCCACGCAATCGATGGAAGTGCTGGCCGGCGCCGCGGCGCGTATCCGCACCCAGCCGCCGGGGCGCGCGCTGGTGCTGTCGTGCGAGCCCACCATCGCCATGCGCTGGCTGATCCCGCGGCTGCCGCGCTTTGCCGTGCGCCACCCCGATATCCCGCTGCACCTGATGGCCGCCGGCGGGCCGATCGACTTTGCCCGCAGCGGCGCCGACCTGGCGCTGCGGCGCAATGACTTTGCCTTCGATCCGCGCTGGCACGCGCGCGAGGTGGCACAGGAGCGGGTGGGGCCGGTGTGCCGGCCGGACGCCTCTGGCCAGGCGGCGCCCGTCATGCCGGTGCGCCTGCACACCCGCACCAGGCCTTCTGCCTGGGAACGCTGGCAACGCTCGCAAGCGGCCAGCGGCACGACCGCATTCCCCATGCAGTTCGATGGCGACGCCTGGTACGAGCACTTCTACCTGAGCCTGCAGGCCGCCGCGGCGGGGCTGGGCTGGGCCATGGCCTCACAGTGGATGGTGGCCGACGAGATTGCCGATGGCCGCCTCGCGGCGCCGGCGGGCTTTATCGCCGACGGCTCCGCTTACCATTTGTTGTCGCCGGCGCCGTTCGAACACGACACGCGCCGGCTGGTACTGCTCGCGTGGCTGCGCGAAGAAGCGCAGGCAACGATTGGCGCGTCGCCACCTGTGCCCGCGAACGCCTGAAAGCGGCGTGCGCGCTACCCCACGTAAGTCTGTCCTCAAGTTCCGCCACAGAATTGCCGAAGGTGTCGCCATGAGTCTTGCCCGACGCGGGGGCACGCGCTTAACATGCGCCGCGCGGACGGCGGGCCCGACCTTGCCGCGCCCCGCACCCTGCGGCATCCCGCCATTCCAGACGTAGCGTGAATCCATGAACCTGCACGATGCCCCCGGGCTTTCCGATGCCGATGCCGCCCCTGGCGCCGAAGCCGACGACTTTGAGGCCGGCGCGCCGCCGGATGAGCGTTACCGCCTGACCCACAACTCGCAGATCGGCACGGTGCTGCGCGACCTGTCGTGGCAGAAGTGCATGCTGAGCGTGCGCACGCGCACCGGGCACCAGTTCGTCACGTCGATCCTGCAGGTGGATCCGGTCAACCGTACCTTTGTGTTCGACTGGTGCAATGCGGATGCCGAGCGGCAGTCGCTGATGACGTCGGAAGAGAACGCGTTCTCGGGGCTGCTGCGCGGCGTGCCGGTCAATTTCGTGGTGGGCCAGCCGGCCGCCACGCGTTTCGAGGAAGGCCCGGCCTTTGTCGCCGGCTTTCCGGAAAAGCTCTACCACTTCCAGCGCCGGCGCCATTTCCGCGCGCGTACGCTGGTGACCAAGGGCTACCGCTGCGAGATCCGCAAGCCAGACAACCGCGTGCTGTGCCTCGATATCGCCGACCTGTCGCTGTCGGGCGTGGGCCTTCGCTCGAAAACGGTCACTGACGAGCAGCTGCCGTTGGGCACCACGATCGGCAAGTGCAAGCTCGACTTCCGCGAGCTGGGCAAGCTCGAGCTAGACCTGCAGGTGGTCGGCCACTGGCTGGTGGGCCACGACGGCAACGCCATCCACCATTTCGGCTGCGCCTTCGTCAACCCGGACGGGCGCATGGAGAATTTCCTGCAGCGGCTGGTGTTCTCGCTGGAACTCGCGCACCGCGGCTGAGCACGCGCAAACGTGCCCGCCCGCAGCCGGCGCGCATGTGTGGCGCGGCGCGAGCCGCAGCGCGCTATCGGACAACCGTGGGGGGAAGGCTCAGGAGCCCACCATCCGGCCGATGGCCGCGGCGGCTTCGCGCATCGGCGGCAGCAGGCGCGTGATCATCTCCGCCTCTGACACGCGCGCGGCGCGCACGCTGACGCTGAGTCCCGCCAGCACGATGCCCGAGGCCGAACGCACCGGCACGGCCATCGCACGCAGGCCCGGCTCCAGCTCTTCATCGACGATCACGTAGTCCACCTCGCGCGCGCGCTCAAAGCAGGCTTCCAGCTCCTGGCGCGACACCTTGGTCTGCAGCGTGCGCGGGCGCAAGTCCGCGTGCTCGAAGAAGCCGTCCAGCACCGTGGCGGGCTGGTGCGCCAGCAGCAGCCGGCCGTTGGAGGTGCAGTAGGCCGGCAGGCGGCTGCCCATGCCGAGCGAGTAGTTGAGCACCCGCTGCACTTCCGAGCGCACCAGGTACAGGATGTCGGTGCCGTCCAGGATCGCCAGCGTGCAGGTTTCATGGATGCGCGCGCTCAGGTTGTCCAGGATCGGCTGCGCCAGCGACACCAGCGAGGTCGACGAGAAGTACGCATGCCCCAGGTGCAGCACGCGCGGGCGCAGTGCGAACTGGCCGTCCTGCTGGCTGACGTAGCCGAGCTGCTCCAGCGTATAGAGGCAGCGGCGCACCGACGCGCGCGAGAGCTGCGTGCGCTGCGCCACCTGCGAAATGGTCAGCGGGCGCTTGCGCTCCGAGAAGGCCTCCAGCACGGTCAGCCCGCGCGCCAGCGACAGCATGAAATTGGGATCGCCGGCAAAGCTGCTCAGCAGGTCGGCATGGGGGCGGGCAACGCGGACGGTGTCGGCCTGGGCATGGCCAAGACCGATGGGGCGGAGGACTTCCATTGGGCGGGCTGTCTCGATGTCGTTGTTCGATAATCGCGCAATCTTAAACCGCCTTGGCTGGGAGGGCCAGTGTTTCAGCGCCGCCGCCACTCGGCCAGTTCATAGAGCGCCATCCCCGCCAACATTGCGCCGACAAAGCCCCATGCCTTGGCATAGCCCGCGCCCAACGCCACCAGCGCCGGGCCGGGACAGAACCCGGCCAGGCCCCAGCCCACGCCGAACGCGGCGCTGCCCAGCACCAGCCGCGGCGTCACTGCCGACGCAGCCGGCCAGTGCATCGGCAGCCCCAGCCACGAATACTGGCGCCGGCGCGCGAGCGCGAATGCCAGCACGCCCACCAGCACCGCGCCGGCCATCACGAACGCCAGCGACGGGTCCCAGGCGCCAGCCAGGTCGAGAAAGCCCAGCACCTTGGCCGGATTGGCCATGCCGGACACGCTCAGGCCGATGCCGAACACCAGGCCCGCGACCAGTGCGATCAACACCACCATGTCAGCCTCCGAGCAAATGACGCTGCACCAGTACCGTCAGGAAGCCGGCCGCCATAAACGTCACCGTGGCCACCAGCGAGCGCACCGAGCCGCGCGACAGTCCGCACACGCCATGGCCGCTGGTGCAGCCGCCGGCATAGCGGGTGCCGATGCCAACCAGCAGGCCAGCCGCCAGTATCTCTGCCCAGCCCGCATCGATATGGGCCGCCGGCATGGTGCCCAGCGCGCCGGCCAGCCACGGCGCCAGCACCAGTCCCGCCACGAAGGCGATGCGCCAGCGGGTGTCGCCGAGCGGCAGCGTCAGCAGGCCGCCGACGATGCCGCTGATGCCGGCGATGCGGCCGAGGCCGAGGATCATCAGTGCCGCGGCCAGCCCGATGACCAGGCCGCCCGCCAGCGACAGCCACGGCGTGAAATGGGTGTCATCGATCTGCATGGGAGATGTCGGCCAGAGCGGCCGTCGGTACGGCCCGAGGCCGCGATGATAGGCGCCACCGCTTGCGCGGCAGGCCGGGTGAAAGCGCGGGAGGGCAAGCTCGCGCACCTTGCAAGCGCCCAAAAAAAAGGCGCCGCTGGGGAGCGGCGACCGGGGAAGGGTCGTCATTCAAGAGGGGGTCTTGGTGACCGGACAAAGTATAGACCTTTGAATTAAGACATTACATACAACTTCGGTGGGGATTGCGTGACGTTTGGGCGACGTGTGCACGCTGTTGCGCCGCATGCGGCGCGTTGCGCAAGGACAATAAAGCGCCATCACTCCGTTCGTAGGGTAAAGATCCGCTCTTCCCATGGCCGCCGGCGCGCAGGATTGGCTCTACCATGTATTGAGCCGCTGACGCGGCGCACCGGCGGGCCCGTGTCCGCGCAGAAGGGGGAATCGCCATGACTGCCCTTGTCGACTGGACCCGCGAGCATACCTGCCGGCTTTTTCCCATGTCGGCCGAATACAGTCCCGGCGACGACAGCCAGGTGCAAGTCAGTTGGCAGGCCGAGCCGCCTGGCTCGTCCGGACGTTGCCGCATGCGTGCCGCGCTGCAGTTCGACCAGAGCGTGATCGACGCCGTCTATCTGGCCGACGCCGCCGAACTCGACCGCATCGGCGCCAGGCTGGCGCGGCTGGTGTCGCGCTGGCTCGCCAATGACGACATCGCCTGCCTGGCCGGCACGGCGCTGGTGATCCCGGTGGGTGAGGTCTTGCTCAGCCATTGAGCGGTGCGGCGCGCCACCCGGGCGCGAGGTCCGTGGCGCGGGCGGGGGATGGCCCGCGGGAATATACTGGCGGCTGATTCCGCCATTAGCCTGTTTTCTCGATCCGTACGTGTCCCAAGTGCCCCCCGACGACCCCCGCCCGGTGCCGCCAGAGCGCCCGGGCGATGACGAGTGCTGCGGCTCCGGCTGCGATCCCTGCATCTTCGATTACTACTACCAGGAGATGGACCGCTACCGCGAGGAACTGCGCGCCTGGGAGGCGCGCGAGGCCGCGCGCCATGCGGAGGACCCGGCCCGTTGAACGCACCGCTGCCATCCCGCGGCCAGGCTGACTCCGCGCTGCTCGACTTCGTCCAGCGCCATCCGCGCCTCTTTGTGCTGACCGGCGCCGGCATCAGCACGGACTCCGGCATTCCCGGTTACCGCGATGCCAGCGGCCAGTGGCAACGCTCGCCGCCGATCACGCTGCAGGCTTTCCTGGGCTCGCACGCGGCGCGCCAGCGCTACTGGGCGCGCAGCATGCTGGGGTGGCCGGTGGCATGGCAGGCGCGGCCCAATGACGCGCACCATGCGCTGTCGCGGCTGGCCGCGCATGGCCGCACGACCGCGCTGGTCACGCAGAACGTGGACGGCCTGCACCAGCGCGCCGGCAGCCGCGAGGTGATCGAACTGCACGGCAGCCTGGCCAGCGCCATTTGCCTCGGCTGCGGCGCGCGCCACGACCGCGCCGGCTTGCAGGACTGGCTGCTTGAGCAGAACGCCGCGCTGCGCGATGTGATCGCCGAACCTGCCGCCGATGGCGACGTGCATTTCGAATCGCCGCTGTTCGCGCAGTTCCGCGTGCCCGACTGCGGGCGCTGCGGCGGCGTGCTGAAGCCTGACGTCGTATTCTTCGGCGAATCCGTGCCGCGCTCGCGCGTCGATGCCGCGCGCGCGGCGCTGGAAGCCGCCGATGCGATGCTGGTGGTGGGCTCGTCGCTGATGGTCTATTCCGGCTACCGCTTCTGCGTCTGGGCCGGCCAGATGGGCAAGCCCGTTGCCGCGCTCAATCTCGGCACCACACGCGCCGACGCGATGCTCGCGCTGAAGGTCGAGGCCAGTTGCGGGCCGGCACTGCAAACGCTGGTGTCGCAGCTTGAAGCCCGCATCGGATAGTCCGGCCTGCCGCTGCAATATCCCGTTGACGCGGCCGCCGCACAGGCATAGCATCGCCAGACCTTCTGTTTGAAGTCACGACGAAGTTTCGATTGCATCCCGCCATGACCGCAGACCGCCAGCGCCCCGTCAACGCCGCACTCCCGTGCGAAGCGTTGCCGTGCGTGCGTCGCCAGCCTGCGTTCGCTTCTGTCGCACCGCCGCCGCCGTTCTCCGGCGGCGCGCACCCGCCCCCGCCGCCCTCGCGCGGCTGACGGGCGCGTACCGCAGCCTCCCTCGTTTCCGGTAAATCCGCATTCGTGCGCCCGCGCGCACGGCAGCCGCACGCCTGTGCGCGCCTGTCGTCGCTCGTGCGCCCCTTGCGCCGGAGCCTGCCATGCTGACGACAGATGACATCCATGACGATCGACAAGGACTACGCGGCGCAACTTGGCGCTGCGACCGACACACGTACCGAGAACCCCGCCACGCTGTGGCCCACGCCGTTGTTCGTGCTGCTGTGGAGCAGCGGCGCCATCGCCGCCCGGCTGGCGCTGGACCACGCCACTCCGTTCGCGCTGCTGACGCTGCGCTTTGCGCTGGTGCTTGCCGTGCTGGGCGCCATCGGCCTCGCGCGCCAGCGGCTGCTGCCGCCCCGCGGTGAACGGCTGCACACGGCGCTGACCGGGCTGCTCCTGATCGGCGGCTATTCCGTGTTCTACTTTCTCGCGCTCGACCACGGCATGACGCCCGGCGTGCTGGCCACCGTGCTTGGCGCGCAGCCGATGCTGACGCTGCTGCTGACCGAGCGGCGCGTCTCCGCGTTGCGCCTGGCCGGCCTTGCGCTTGCCCTGGCAGGGCTGGCACTGGTGGTGGCCGACAGCCTGCTGCTGGCACGGCTGTCGCTGGCAGGCGTGCTGTGCGCACTGGCGTCGCTCGCCAGCATGACCTTCGGCGCGATCCTGCAAAAGCGCATCGCGCGCGCGCCTGCGGAGGTGCTGCCGCTGCAGTATGGCGCGAGCCTCGCGGCATGCCTGCTGTGCCTGCCGTTCCAGCCTGTTGCGTTCGCACGCACGCTGCAGTTTGCGCTGCCGCTGCTGTGGCTGGCACTGGTGATCTCGATCGGCGCGACGCTGCTGTTCTACCGATTGATCCGCGCGGGCAACCTGGTCAACGTGACCAGCCTGTTCTACCTGGTGCCGGCCGGCACGGCGGTGCTGGACTACCTGCTGCTGGGCAACCGGATGGCGCCGCTGGCGATGGCGGGGATGCTGGCGGTGCTCGCGGGTCTGGCGCTGGTGTTCCGCGGCGGCCGCGGCTGAAGCGGGTCTGCGCATGACGGTACGGGCGGGCGCCTGATGCGGGTTGCGTTGAAAGTTCTCCAACGTCGTCCCGCTCGTTCCGAAATGCACTGCGGAACGCTCGATATCTCGTCCATGCGGCCGCGATGATGGTCCGCACTGCCGCTGCCCTCTATGGATTGCCGGGGCTTGTATTCGGACGGTGGCAGAGCAGGCCCGGCCGTAGCCTAGCGCTGCTTCACCTCCACCCGCACCTCATCCTTGCCCACCGTGATCGTCCCCGGCTCGAACTCCTTGCCGCCCACGCGCAATTCCTCGGGCTTGAAGGTGTACACCGGGTAGTCCTTCAGCAACTGTTGCGCAACAACCGCGCCGATCGCATTGAGCTGTTCGCGATACTGGCCCATGCCGGCCACTTCCACCTGTTGCACGGTCGGGTTGTCGAGCAGCACCGCGCGTTTGGCGGGGTCATAGCGCACGCCGCTGTTCAGCGCGAGCTTGCCGTCCACCGGCGGCGACGGCAGCAGGCCGTTGGTCATGCGTGCATCGACATGGGTAGTGACGCGGTTGTTGGCTTCATCGAGCACCAGGCGCGGATGGCTGAGCTGCACGCTGATGACCTGGGCATAGCGCAGCGTGGCCGGGAAGCGCTGTTCGATGGCCGACTGCAGTTCCTGGCGGGTCAGCGTGTATTCGCCGGTCCAGACGTTGTAGCCGGCCAGAGCGGGCATGGCGGCGGCGATGGCGGCAGCGGCAAGGTACAGAGAGGGGCGCAGGCGCATGTGGCGGATGGTGCGCGCCTTGCGGGCGCGTCGTGGGATGGCGTCAGCCAGTCAGACCGCGCCTGCGGGATGGCGTTCCGTCATAGGGAGGGGCAGCCCGCGTGCAGCGGGCCGCCGGGATCAGTAATGCGGCGGGATTTCCTGCGCGGGATCGGCCTCGGCGGCCGTGGTGCCGGCGCTGCGTACCTGTTCATACACTGCGCGCAATTGTTCCTGCAGGAGGTCGAGTTGCTGCTGCTGGCGGGCCACGGTGGCGTTCAGGGTTTCGAGCAGGTCTTCCTGGAAGGCAAGCTTGATCTCGAGTTCGGTGATGCGTTCGTCCATGGCGTGGTCTCGTGAGTTGGTCCGGCAGGCGGCGCATTGTAATGCCAAGCGCCCGCGCTGCCGGCCTTCCTGGCGCGCCGCTTACCTGGACGCGGTCAGCAGCATCCACATGATGCCGAAACGGTCCGTCACCATGCCGAACTGTTCGGCGAAGAAGGTCTTCTCCAGCGGCATTACCACCTGGCCGCCGTCCTTCAGGCCATTGAACGCCTTCTCGACCGCGGCCTTGTCCGGATACGTGAGCGACAGGGCGAAGCCCTGGAAGTTCGGCTGGTTCGAGCAGCGGCCGTCGGAGGCCATGATCACGCTGTCGCCGATCTGGAACTCCATGTGCATGACCTTGTTCTCCGTGCCCGGGCCGGGCTGGCAGCCCGGATCGGCCTTCTCGGGTTCGGGGTTTTCCTTGAACGTCATCCGCATGTTGACCTTGGCGCCGAGGGTCTGCTTGTAGAACTCGACGGCTTCGTCACAACGGCCTTCGAGGAACAGATAGGGCTGGACTTGCATGACAACTCCTGTGTTGGGGGCCGCCGGGAGGCGGTCGTGGGTTTGCATGGCGGGCGATGCCGCCACGCATCTGGCGTGTCTGGTTGTGTACGCCGTCCACAATACCTTAGCAAAGAAAATGGACGGCGTCCACATCAACTGGGAGACGGACGCCGGGCGCCAGCATCGTCTTCCTCCGACTCACTTTAGACATCCCGGGGTCGCCTTGCGCTATGAACTGACCCGGGTGTGCCTCTTCCCCGCCGCATCTACGGTCCCTCAGTGGGCATTCCAGGTGCGCCACGCGCCCCGGCTGCCAGCGCAGTTTGGCGGGTGGGCGCTCCCGTGTCACAATTCGCGTTTGGCACTGACTCGGCACGTGACTCGGCCGGCCGCGTCGCCGTGCTTCCGCTTGCGGTGGAAGCCCGCCCAAGAGCCGACCAATTCACTTAGATTTTCTGGCGATGACTACCATCCTTCAGCACATTCCTTCCGGCCAGCGCGTCGGAATCGCGTTCTCCGGCGGCCTTGACACCAGCGCGGCACTCCTCTGGATGCGCCAGAAGGGCGCCATCCCCTACGCCTACACCGCCAACCTGGGCCAGCCGGACGAGCCGGACTACGACGACATCCCGCGCCGCGCCAAGGCCTACGGCGCCGAGGAAGCTCGCCTGGTCGACTGCCGCTCGCAACTGGTGGCCGAAGGCATCGCCGCGCTGCAGTGCGGTGCGTTCCATATCTCCACCGCCGGCATCACTTACTTCAACACCACCCCGATCGGCCGCGCCGTCACGGGCACCATGCTGGTCGCCGCGATGAAGGAAGATGGCGTCAACATCTGGGGCGATGGCAGCACCTTCAAGGGCAATGACATTGAGCGCTTCTACCGCTACGGCCTGCTGACCAACCCGGGGCTGCAGATCTACAAGCCGTGGCTGGACCAGCAGTTCATCGACGAACTGGGCGGCCGCGCCGAGATGTCCGAGTTCATGCGCCAGAACGGCTTCGACTACAAAATGTCGGCCGAAAAGGCGTACTCGACCGACTCCAACATGCTGGGCGCGACCCACGAGGCCAAGGACCTGGAGCACCTGGATTCCGGTATCCGCATCGTCCAGCCGATCATGGGCGTGCAGTTCTGGCGCGATGACGTCGAAGTCAAGCGCGAAGAAGTGACCGTGCGCTTCGAGGAAGGCCAGCCGGTCGCGCTGAATGGACAAACCTTCGCCAACAGCGTCGACCTGTTCATGGAAGCCAACCGCATCGGCGGCCGCCATGGCCTGGGCATGAGCGACCAGATCGAGAACCGCATCATCGAAGCCAAGAGCCGCGGCATCTATGAAGCCCCGGGCCTGGCGCTGCTGTTCATCGCCTACGAGCGCCTGATCACCGGCATCCACAACGAAGACACCATCGAGCAGTACCGCGACAACGGCCGCCGCCTGGGCCGCCTGCTGTACCAGGGCCGCTGGTTCGACCCGCAAGCCATCATGCTGCGCGAAACCGCCCAGCGCTGGGTGGCGGGCGCCATCACCGGCGAAGTCACCATCGAACTGCGCCGCGGCAACGACTACTCGATCCTGAACACCACCTCGCCCAACCTGACCTACAAGCCGGAACGGCTGACGATGGAAAAGGGCGAGTCGATGTTCACGCCGCTGGACCGTATCGGCCAGCTGACGATGCGTACGCTGGATATCGTCGATACACGCGAGAAGCTGCAGACGTATGCCAGGTCGGGGCTGCTGTCGACGAAGGTGAGTGCTTCGTTGCCGAAGCTGGAAGACTGAGCGGGGCGCTGAAGGGCGCAACGCTGGCAGTATGAGGACCGGCACCGTTGGGTGCCGGTCTTTTTTTGGTTCATCGAGGAATTCCGGGGAAGGCTGCGCGGATTTTGAGGAAGAAGTATTCCTCGTCGCGATAGCCGTACGCGCGGCGCTTGATGACCTTGATGGTGTTGTTGATGCCTTCGACCACGCTGGTGTTCAATGGGTGGCGGCAGCGGGCCAAGATGCCATGCCAGTAGCCTTGCAGGCGCT
>NZ_JBEFLI010000003.1:0-194185 GCF_040578825.1 Cupriavidus necator
CGCTGCGCGGCCCCAAGCATGGCGGCGCCAACGAGGTCGCGTTCGAGATCCAGAAGCGCTACGACAACCCCGATGAGGCCCAGGCAGATATCACCCGCCGCGTCGAGAACAAGGAAGTCGTGATCGGCTTCGGCCATCCGGTGTACACCATCAGCGACCCGCGCAACCAGGTGATCAAGGAAGTGGCGAGGAAGCTGTCGAAGGATGCCGGCTCGATGAAGATGTTCGATATCGCCGAGCGGCTGGAGACGGTGATGTGGGACATCAAGAAGATGTTCCCCAACCTGGACTGGTTCAGCGCGGTGAGCTACCACATGATGGGCGTGCCGACGGCGATGTTCACGCCGCTGTTCGTCATTGCGCGCACTTCCGGCTGGGCCGCCCATATCATCGAGCAACGCATCGACAACAAGATCATCCGCCCCAGCGCCAACTACACCGGCCCGGAGGACCTGAAGTTCGTGCCGATCAAGGATCGCAAGTAATACCGGCTGCCGGTTTGCTCCGCGTCGGGTTGCATTGATCCGAGCCTGCGGGCAAGGGGGTAGTTGGTCGCTGACACGGGACCACTACCCCTTTTTCATACCAATATTGATTCCCTACACCATGAATTCTGCAAACCGCAAACCGCTACCGGGCACCAAGCTGGATTACTTCGACGCGCGCGCCGCGGTCGAGGCCATCCAGCCGGGTGCCTACGACAAGCTGCCGTACACGTCGCGCGTGCTGGCAGAAAACCTGGTGCGCCGCTGCGACCCGGCCACGCTGACCGATTCGCTCAAGCAGCTGATCGAGCGCAAGCGCGAACTCGACTTCCCATGGTTCCCCGCGCGCGTGGTCTGCCATGACATCCTCGGTCAGACCGCGCTGGTGGACCTGGCCGGGCTGCGCGACGCCATCGCCGACCAGGGCGGCGATCCCGCCAAGGTCAACCCGGTGGTGCCGGTGCAGTTGATCGTCGACCACTCGCTGGCGGTGGAGTGCGGCGGCTTCGATCCTGATGCCTTCGCCAAGAACCGCGCCATCGAAGACCGCCGCAACGAAGACCGTTTCCATTTCATCGACTGGACCAAGAAGGCGTTCAAGAACGTCGATGTGATCCCGCCGGGCAACGGCATCATGCACCAGATCAACCTGGAGAAGATGTCGCCGGTGATCCACGCCGACCATGGCGTGGCCTACCCCGATACCTGCGTTGGCACCGACAGCCACACCCCGCACGTGGATGCGCTGGGCGTGATCGCCATCGGCGTGGGCGGCCTGGAAGCCGAGAACGTGATGCTCGGCCGCGCCTCGTGGATGCGCCTGCCGGATATCGTCGGCGTGGAGCTGACCGGCAAGCGCCAGCCCGGCATTACCGCTACCGACATCGTGCTGGCCCTGACCGAATTCCTGCGCAAGGAAAAAGTGGTCGGCGCCTACCTGGAATTCCGCGGCGAAGGCGCCTCGAGCCTGACACTCGGCGACCGCGCCACCATCTCCAACATGGCCCCGGAATACGGTGCCACCGCGGCGATGTTCTTTATCGACGAGCAGACCATCGACTACCTGCGCCTGACCGGCCGCACCGACGAGCAGCTCAAGCTGGTCGAGACCTATGCCAAGACCGCGGGCCTGTGGGCGGATTCGCTGAAGAACGCCGAATACGAGCGCGTGCTGAAGTTCGACCTGTCGAGCGTGGTGCGCAATATGGCCGGCCCGTCGAACCCGCACAAGCGACTGCCGACCTCCGCGCTGGCCGAGCGCGGCATCGCCGTGGACCTGGACAAGGCCCGCGCGCAGGAGGCCGAAGGCCTGATGCCGGACGGCGCCGTGATCATCGCCGCCATCACCAGCTGCACCAACACCAGCAACCCGCGCAACGTGATCGCCGCCGCGCTGCTGGCGCGCAACGCCAATGCGCGTGGCCTGACGCGCAAGCCGTGGGTCAAGTCGTCGCTGGCCCCGGGATCCAAGGCGGTCGAGCTGTACCTGGAAGACGCCAAGCTGCTGCCGGACCTGGAGAAGCTCGGCTTCGGCATCGTCGCCTTTGCCTGCACCACCTGCAACGGCATGTCGGGCGCGCTGGATCCCAAGATCCAGCAAGAGATCATCGACCGCGACCTGTACGCCACCGCCGTGCTGTCGGGCAACCGCAACTTCGACGGCCGCATCCACCCGTACGCCAAGCAGGCCTTCCTGGCCTCGCCGCCGCTGGTGGTCGCCTACGCCATCGCCGGCACCATCCGCTTCGACATCGAGAAGGACGTGCTGGGCACGGACCAGGACGGCAAGCCGGTGTACCTGAAGGACATCTGGCCGACCGACGAAGAGATCGACGCGATCGTCAAGCAGAGCGTGAAGCCCGAGCAGTTCCGCAAGGTCTACGAACCGATGTTCGCCCTGACCGCGGAAACCGGCGAGAGCGCCGCGCCGCTGTACGACTGGCGCCCGCAGAGCACCTATATCCGCCGCCCGCCGTACTGGGAAGGCGCGCTGGCCGGCGAGCGCACGCTGCAGGGCCTGCGTCCGCTGGCGGTGCTGGGCGACAACATCACCACCGACCACCTGTCGCCGTCCAACGCGATCCTGCTCGACAGCGCCGCGGGCGAATACCTGGCCAAGATGGGCCTGCCCGAAGAGGACTTCAACTCGTACGCGACCCACCGCGGCGACCACCTGACCGCGCAGCGCGCCACCTTTGCCAACCCGACGCTGATCAATGAAATGGCCGTGATCGATGGCCAGGTCAAGAAGGGTTCGCTGGCCCGCATCGAGCCGGAAGGCAAGGTCGTGCGCATGTGGGAAGCGATCGAGACCTACATGGACCGCAAGCAGCCGCTGATCATCATCGCCGGCGCGGACTATGGCCAGGGTTCGTCGCGCGACTGGGCCGCGAAGGGCGTGCGGCTGGCCGGCGTGGAAGTCATCGTTGCCGAGGGCTTCGAGCGCATCCACCGCACCAACCTGATCGGCATGGGCGTGCTGCCGCTGGAGTTCAAGGCGGGGGTGAACCGGCTGACGCTGGGGCTGGATGGCACTGAGACCTATGACGTAATCGGCGAACGCCAGCCGCGGGCGACGTTGACGCTGGTGGTCAATCGCAAGAATGGCGAGCGGGTGGAAGTGCCGGTGACGTGCCGTCTCGACAGCGATGAGGAAGTGTCGATTTACGAGGCTGGTGGCGTGCTGCAGCGGTTTGCGCAGGACTTTTTGGAGTCGACGAAGGCGGCGGCGTAAGGCTCTGTTTGCTCCCTCTCCCGCATGCGGGACAGGGGAGCGTTCACCAGGCGTTGCGGCATGCAATCAGCACATTGGCATACGACGCGCTGATCGCCACGCTCCCCAAGTGCACATTGCCGCCGCTCAAATTGATTCCTAAGCTGTGACAAGGCCCCCAAGCCTAACCCGGACATAGATTCCATGGCCCACGTACCCCAGATCAAAATCCCTGCCACCTACATCCGTGGCGGCACCAGCAAAGGTGTCTTCTTCCGCCTGCAGGACCTGCCCGAAACCGCGCAGGTGCCCGGCCCTGCCCGCGACGCGTTGCTGATGCGCGTGATCGGCAGCCCGGATCCGTATGGCAAGCAGATCGACGGCATGGGCGGTGCCACTTCCAGCACCAGCAAGACCGTGATCCTGTCGAAGAGCACGCGCCCTGACCACGACGTCGACTACCTGTTCGGCCAGGTTTCGATCGACCAGTCCTTTGTCGACTGGAGCGGCAACTGCGGCAACCTGTCCGCCGCGGTCGGCCCGTTCGCCATCAGCGCCGGCCTGGTCGACCCCAGCCGCATCCCGCAGAACGGCGTCGCCATCGTGCGTATCTGGCAGGCCAATATCGGCAAGACCATCATCGGCCACGTGCCCATCACCAACGGCGTAGTGCAGGAAACCGGTGATTTCGAGCTTGACGGCGTGACCTTCCCGGCCGCAGAAGTGCAGCTCGAGTTCATGGACCCGGCCGCCGAGGAAGAAGGCGCCGGCGGCGCGATGTTCCCCACCGGCAACGTGGTCGATGACCTGGAAGTGCCCGGCGTCGGCACGCTCAAGGCCACCATGATCAACGCCGGCATCCCGACCATCTTCGTCAATGCGCAGAGCATCGGCTACACCGGTACCGAGCTGCAGGACGCCATCAACAGCGACACCAAGGCGCTGGCGATGTTCGAAACCATCCGTGCCTACGGCGCGCTGCGCATGGGCCTGATCAAGGACGTGGACGAGGCCGCCAAGCGCCAGCACACGCCCAAGGTGGCCTTTGTGGCCCGACCGGTGGACTACGCCGCATCCAGCGGCAAGAAGGTGGCCGCGGCCGATGTCGACCTGCTGGTGCGCGCGCTGTCGATGGGCAAGCTGCACCACGCCATGATGGGCACGGCAGCGGTGGCAATCGGCACCGCCGCGGCGATCCCCGGCACGCTGGTCAACCTGGCCGCCGGCGGCGGCGAGCGCAATGCGGTGCGTTTCGGGCATCCGTCCGGCACGCTGCGCGTGGGCGCCGAGGCGCAGCAGGTGAATGGCGAATGGGTCGTCAAGAAAGCCATCATGAGCCGCAGCGCGCGCGTGCTGATGGAAGGCTGGGTGCGCGTGCCGGGCGACGCGTTCTGATCCATACCCCCTCGCGAGGCTGCTCATGTCTGCTACCGACACGCCGTCCGCCCCACGCCCCAATCCGGACCAGGTGCTGGTCGACATCGTCGACTATGTCACCGGCTACGAGATCAAGAGCGGCCTCGCCTACGATACCGCCCGCAACTGCCTGATCGACACGCTCGGTTGCGGGCTCGAAGCCCTGTCCTACCCGGCCTGCACCAAGCTGCTCGGCCCCATCGTCCCGGGCACCATCGTTCCTAACGGCGCGCGCGTCCCTGGCACCCAGTTCCAGCTCGATCCGGTCCAGGCCGCGTTCAATATCGGCACGACGATCCGCTGGCTGGATTTCAACGACACGTGGCTCGCGGCCGAATGGGGCCATCCCTCGGACAATCTCGGCGGCATCCTGGCCACCGCCGACTGGATCTCGCGCAACAACATCGCCGCCGGCCGCAAGCCGCTGATGATGAAGGCGGTGCTGACGGCGATGATCAAGGCACACGAGATCCAGGGCTGCATCGCGCTGGAGAACTCCTTCAACAAGGTCGGGCTCGACCATGTGGTGCTGGTCAAGGTGGCCTCTACCGCCGTGGTCGCGCAGATGCTGGGCCTGACGCGAGAGGAGATCATCAATGCGGTGTCGCTGGCATGGGTGGACGGCCAGAGCCTGCGCACCTACCGCCATGCGCCCAACACCGGCAGCCGCAAGAGCTGGGCCGCCGGCGACGCGACCAGCCGCGCCGTTCGCCTCGCCCTGATCGCACGCACCGGCGAGATGGGCTATCCGTCGGTGCTGACGGCCAAGAACTGGGGCTTCTATGATGTGCTGTTCAAGGGGCAGCCGTTCAGGTTCCAGCGGCCTTACGGCTCTTACGTGATGGAGAACATCCTGTTCAAGATCTCGTTCCCCGCCGAATTCCACGCGCAGACCGCGGTGGAGGCCGCCATGCGCCTGCACGTCACGCTGGCGTTGGCGGGACGCAGCGCCGCCGATATCGCCACGGTCACTATCCGCACCCACGAGGCGTGCCTGCGCATCATCGACAAGAAAGGCCCGCTCAGCAATCCCGCCGACCGCGACCACTGCATCCAGTACATGGTGGCGGTGCCACTGCTGTTCGGCCGCCTGACTGCCGCCGACTACGAGGACAACGTCGCGGCCGACCCGCGCATCGACGTGCTGCGCGACAAGATCGGCTGCGTCGAAGATCCGGCGCTGACGCACGATTACCATGATCCCGACAAGCGTTCGATCGCCAACGCGCTGACGGTGACGCTGAACGACGGCACCGTGCTCGACGAGGTGCTGGTCGAATACCCGCTCGGCCACAAGCGCCGCCGCGCCGAAGGCATTCCGCTGCTGGTGGAAAAATTCCGCACAAACCTCGCACGACGCTTCCCGCCGAGGCAGCAGGCAGCCATCCTTGCCGTATCGCTGGACCAGGCCAGGCTGGAAAGTACCGCGGTCAATGAGTATCTCGACATGTATGCAATTTGAGTTATCAGCCTGGCGACTATATGCAAAATCGGCATAACCCTTCCACCTAGCCTCCCGCGCCAAATTCTCCTCACGTATAGTCTCTGCCGCTGCCCGTCAGACCCTGAAATACAGGGCGATGGGCAAGCAGCCATGGACTGAACACAGACGACACCGTTCCACCCAAAAGGTATGTCGTGTCGCTCCTATACGTGCCTACACGTTCGTATATATACCCGAGGAGAATCATGAAACATTTCGCCCGCGTCACCACGCTGGCCGCCGCCCTGCTGTCGGCGAGCCTCATCACCGGCACCGCGCACGCGCAACTGGCACCCGCCCCGGCAATCGCGACGGCCACCGCCCAGGCCCCGGCCGAAGCCCGCAAGGCCAATATCGTCATCATCGGTACCGGTGGCACCATTGCCGGCGCCGGCGCGTCGGCGATCAACACCGCGGCCTACCAGTCCGCCGTGGTACCGGTCGACAAGATCATCGCCTCGGTGCCCGAGATCTCGAAGGTCGCCAACGTCAAGGGCGAACAGATTTTCCAGATCGGCTCGGAAAGCTTTAACAACGAACGTCTGCTGAAGCTGGGCAAGCGCGTGTCGGAAGTGCTCAAGCAGCCGGACGTAGACGGCATCGTCATCACGCACGGCACCGACACCATCGAAGAAACCGCCTACTTCCTGAACCTGACGCTCAAGAGCGACAAGCCGGTGGTCGTGGTGGGCTCGATGCGCCCCGGCACCGCGCTGGGCGCCGACGGCGCGCTGAACCTGTACGACGCCGTGCTGGTCGCTTCGAACCCGGCCTCCAAGGGCAAGGGCACGCTGGTGGTGCTGAACGACGAAATCCACACCGGCCGCGACGTCACCAAGAGCAATACCTTCAAGGCCGAAACCTTCCGTTCGCCGTTCGGCCCGCTGGGCTACGTGGTGGAAGGCCGTTCGCAGTACTACCGCCTGCCGGCGCGCCCGCACACCCTGCAGACCGAGTGGGACATCGACAAGATCGACAAGCTGCCGGAAGTGGCCGTGATCTATGCCTATGGCAACGTCAACCCGGCCAGCATCGATGCTGCGGTGAAGAGCGGCGCCAAGGGCATCATCTACGCCGCCACCGGCAACGGCAGCGTCGGCGACTACATGGTCGAGCCGCTCAAGGCCGCGCGCGGCAAGGGCGTGCAGATCGTGCGCGCCTCGCGCACCGGCAGCGGCGTGGTGGTCCGCAATGCCGAGCAGCCGGACGACAAGTACGACTGGATCGTCACCGACGACCAGCTGCCGCAGAAGGCGCGCATCCTGATGGCGCTGGGGCTGACCAAGACCAACGATCCGAAGGCGCTGCAGCAGATCTTCTGGAAGTATTGAGCCGCGCATAAGACCGGTACGGCGCGCGCGCCGTCGCGATGCGCCGGACCGCAAACAGGCAATCAGAAGCCATCGGATTACGGCAGTCGTCAGGCCGCGACCCGAGGGATCTTACGGCCCTGCGGCTCCGGTTCGGGGCCGTGGCGGCATCGACTTCTTTCCCATCCCGTCCGCCTCCATCTTGAAGGCAGCACGCGCCAGGACACTGGCGCGCTCGGTTGTGTCCGAGCACTTCTGGCGGTTAATTGCGTTATTGGAAAACGGGCGCCGGTCTCCTTCTTCGCACGTCCGGACAAGTGCTGCTCATCAATCCCTTGGCCACCATCGGACAGGGCTTCTGCAAAGTTGGGAGGCGATTTTGGACTAAGCGCCATTTCTTTGAGGAGCTTGTTGACGCACCTTTGCACACTAATACACACCCATCATTGAAATTCGGGAATTGATGTGTAAAACTACACATCAGCCCGAGTGCGCTCTTCGAAATTGATCCAAATGCTCGAACAAGATGGCTGGAAGCTCGTCCGTATTACGCGCAGTCACCACCATTTCAAGCACCCCGAAAAACGGGGATTGGTAACGGTCCCTCACCCTAAACAAGACCTGCCCACCGGAACACTTCGGAGCATTCTAAGAGCGGCGGGCATGCGTTAAATCATCGCTCTTTCGACACACGACGCCATGCAGAAGGACTCAATCGAATTTCCCATCGCTATCCACAAGGAGCCGGGGACCGTTTACGGCGTAACTGTCCCGGATATTCCCGGCTGCCACTCCTGGGGCGAATCCATCGAGGACGCCATCCGCAACGCCAAGGAGGCCATCAGCGGCCATATTGCTACGCTGGCCGAGCTCGGTGAGCAAGTGAACATCACATGCTCAAGAATCGACGATCTTGTTGCGAAGGAGGAATACGCGGGTGCCATCTGGGCGCTGGCCGACGTGGACGTGAGCAGGCTGGACACGCGACCGGAGCGTATCAATGTCAGCCTTCCGCGTTTCGTCCTGCGCCAGATCGATATGTACGTCGAGAAGCGCCATGAAACGCGAAGCGGCTTTCTTGCCCGCGCGGCCCTGGCCGCCCTCGCGCAAGAGCGCTAGCGGCATCTGCGCCCCCGAGCCTTTCCATCGCAGGAAGCATGGCTGGAGCGAGGCCCCGCCTCACCCCGTATAATGTCCCCCCGTTTCACCTGGCCCCAACTCACCACCATGCCGCAGCTTCCCGAGTCCGTCCCGCTCCGCCCTGAACCGGACACCGGCACCACGGATTCCACGCTGTCCGCGCGCCCGGACAGTCCCTGCATCGGCATCTGCTCGACCCTGTTCGATGAAATCTGCCAGGGTTGCGGCCGCACCGCGGCCGAGGTGAGCAACTGGGTGTTCTTCAGCGATGAGGAAAAGCAGGCAATCTGGGCGCGCATCACGCGCGAAGGTACCGCCCGGCGTTTCCAGACGGACTGACGCGCCCCCGTTGGCGCCCGCTTTGCGCCAGGCGCTCAACCGCCCGCGAGGCGCCGTTCCATGTCTTCGACTTCGCGCCGCTCCAGGCGCTGCCGCGCGAGCTTGCGCCAGCTCTCCGCCAGCGGCGGCAGTGCCGCCATGTCTGCGAGCGCGGCGTAGTCGAGCCGGTCGACATAAAGCACCTGCAGCAGCCGCTGCAGGGACCATTGCGGGTATGGGCGTGTCACCAGTTCCAGCGTGTCGCCCGCCGCGACGTCGCCCTCTGCCAGCACCCGGTAGTACCAGCCGGTGCGCAGGCTCTGCTGCACCGCGCGCGACATGCCGGCGTGGCCGAAACGATGATTGAGCTTCCAGCATGGCTGCCGTGCCTGCGAGACCTCGACCAGCGCGCTGCCCAGCCGGAAGCGGTCGCCGATGCAAACGTCGGCTTCGGTCAGGCCGGTCGTGCTCAGGTTTTCGCCGAAGGCGCCGGGCCGGTTCAGTACCTCGATCCCTTCGGCACTGTGCGGGCCTAGCTCAGCGCGCCACGCCGGATAGTGATCGAAGGCGTAGTGGTGCAGCGCCTTTTCCGGGCCGCCGTGGTGCCGCGGATCGCCCTGCCCGTCGCCGGCCAGCCCCAGCGTGGTCACGCGCACCCGTTCCTTCGTCGCGGCCTTGGCGATGCCGCTGGGCACCCCCTTGGGCCCGAACGGGCGTACCTGGCCGGTCAGCACGCTGCCGAGCACGGCGCGCACGGCGGATACCGCATCGCTCATAGCCCGACATCCTCCAGCCAGCGCGCAAACATGCGCTCGCCGGCGGCCGCCACCCTGGCGCCGACCTCGGCGGTACGCGCACGGATGGTGCGCGGATCGATCCCCGCCTTGCCGAGCTCGACGGTATGGCCGATCAGCCAGGCCTCGATATCGCGCGGCATCACCTCGGGATGGAATTGCAGCGCGAGCGCCTGGTCGCCGATGGTGTAGGCCTGGTTCTGTACCGCGGCGGTGGAGGCCAGCAGTTGGGCGCCGGGCGGCAGCTCGAAGGTATCGCCATGCCAGTGCAGCACCTCCCAGTTGGCAGCGGCCAGTTCGGCCAGTGCGGAATCCTGTCCTGCCGGCGTCGGTGTGATCGGCGCCCAGCCGATTTCGCGGGTGCCCGGGTAGACGCGCGCGCCGGCGGCGCGCGCGATCAGCTGCGCGCCCAGGCAAACCCCGATCATCTTGCCGCCACTGGCGAGGCGCTGGCGGATCAGTGCGAGCTCGGCCTCCAGCCACGGATAGGCGTCGGTCTCGTAGACGCCGATCGGGCCGCCAAGGATCAGCAGCAGGTCGGCAGGATTTTCGGAAATGGGAGTCAGGTCATCGACGCCGGCCTGGAATACCTGCAGCGCATGGCCGCGTGCGCGCAACGCGTTGCCGCTCACGCCCGCATGCTCGAATGCGACGTGCTGGATCACATGGGTGGTACGGGTGGCCATCGAAGACTCCTGCCGGTCGAGAGGGTCCTCATGGTAGCTTCAATTTGCGCGCGTTGCGCAAGACCACGGCACGATATCGCCTATTTGCGAATATTCCCGGCACGCCATGCCCTACCCGCGTTATTTCGCCGCAGCAGCGGGCGCCAGTACCAGCATGTCAGGCACTGAGGACACTGGCGGAATGGTCACGTACTCGACCGCCGCCCATTTGGCGGTCCAGTCGCGGTAGCGTGGCAGCAGCGCGTTGCCGGACTGTCCGGTCGAGTCCATGAAGCGCGACGCCTCCAGGTTGGCCAGGTCATAGAGCGCTCGCACGCTGGCCGCATGGGTGTTCTCGAACGGCGCCTTGTCGTCGCGCAGGTTGTGGCGGCCGACGTTGACGGTATAGGTATCGCCGCCGGTAGGCACGCGCAGGTTGAACAGTGGCGACAGGTAAGAGATCTTGCCAAACGGCTTGTGCTCGGCGCGCGCCGCATGCGCCTCGCCCCAATGCCAGCGCGAAGGGTTGTCGCCATAGCGGCGCGACAGGTCCGTCATGGCCGCGGTCCAGGCATCGGCGATGGCGTCGTCACAGCTTTCCGCCGGGCGCGTATGCGGACGATCGCACCAGAACGCGCCAAGCTTGCGCGGATCGCGCAGGATATTGAGCATGGGCTGCTGCACGTTGCGGTGCTCCCACATGCGCCCAAAGATCGGCTCGCCCACCTTTTCTTCGAACAGCCGGCGCGACAGCTCGCGCAGCCACGCGGTGACGACGAGCGGCTCGGCCCGGTCCATGTCCATGGTGCCGTCCCATTTGCGCAGCGCTTCCAGCAGCGCGCGTTCGCGCTCCGGCCGCGCGCCATCCCTGCTGACAGGTGCGGCCAGCAGCAGCGGCAAGGCGTCGCGCACGGCCAGCGACACCACGTCCTTCTGGATCGCGGCAAAGCTGTCGAGCGTGTGCTTGGGCGTAGCCGCCAGCAGTGCGTGGATCCGCTCGAAGCGGTACGGCACCGCCCATTCACTGGTGATGAAATACGGATAGTCCGGCCCGACGATGCGCTGGTTGGCCGTCACGATCACGCCGTCCGCGGGGTTGTAGCGGTGCGGCAGCGCCTCGAACGGGATAAAGCCGGTCCAGTCGTAGCGCGCATCCCAGCCCGGCGCGGGGGCCAGGCCCTTGAGGTCGTTATCGGCGCGGCGCAGCGGCACGCGTCCGGGCGCGTAGAAGCCGATATTGCCGTCGACATCGGCATAGACGATGTTCTGCTGCGGCGAGTGGAAGTCGCGCAGCGCCGCGGTGAAGCTGGCCCAGTCATGCGCCTCGTTCATCTTCAGCCCGGCCTGGAAGGTGCGATCGTCCGCACGCAGCGCGGTCCACTGGAACGCCACCACGTATTGCGCGCCGAAAGGGCCGGCGGCGCTGGCCACCGACTCCGACACATCGGAAATCACAGGCCCGTGGCGCGTTGCCCGGACTTTCAGCGTCACGTCGGGCGCGCCCTTGACGCGGATAGTTTCGGTGCGGGTCTCGAACGCGGCCCAGCCATTGGGGGTCTGGTACTGGGTGTCGTTGCCGGGCCGCAGCCGTTCGATATACAGGTCCTGTACATCGGGCGCGGTATTGGTCAAACCCCACGCGATGCGCGCGTTATGCCCGAGCACCACCAACGGCAGGCCCGGCAGCGTGGCACCTGCCACGTCGAGCCCGGGCGCCGTCATGCGCGCGAAGTACCACAGCGCTGGCGCCTGCAGCCCCAGGTGCGGGTCGTTGGCCAGCAACGGCTTGCCCGATTGCGTATGCGCGCCGGATACGACCCAGTTGTTCGAGCCCATGCCCTCGATATAACCTGGCGGCGCCTTGTCGCCGACGCTGGCCATGGCGTTGGCCAGCGGCGCGAGCTGCTGGTAGAGATGGCCGTAGTCCATCGTGCGTACCGGCTGCTCACCGGGATACGGCGCCAGCAGTTCGCTGATACGGGCCACCGGCAGCACCTGCGCCAGGCGCATGCGCAGCGTTTCCTGGGTCCAGTTGCTGCCCAGGTCCCAGGCCATCATGGTCTGCCAGCCCAGGGTATCGGCCGGCTCCCAGTGTTCGGGCTCGGTGCGCAGCAGCAGGAATTCGGGCGGCAGCGGCCCCTTGCGATGGTCGATCCAGGCATTGACGCCGTCGGCATAGGCCTGCAACGCGGCGCGGGTCTCGGGCGGGCTCTGCGCGAGGATGGCTTCGGCGTTGCGCCGCACGCCCAGCGTGCGCAGGAACTTGTCGTTATCGATCGCGGACGGGCCCAGGATCTCGGCCAGCCGGCCGGCCACGACGCGCTTGTTCATCTGCATCTGCCACAGCCGGTCCTGCGCATGCACGTAGCCCAGCGCAAACCAGGCGTCCGCCTTGCTGGCGGCGCGGATATGCGGCACGCCGTTGCCATCGCGCACGATGGTGACCTTGTCATGCAGGCCCGGCAGCGCCACCGTGCCCGCCGCCGGCGGCTGCGCCGCGTGGCGGTACCAGCCCAGCGTAGCCGCGGCACCGGCCAGCGCCACCACCAGCAGTACCATCAAAATCCTGGCCAGCCGACCGAACCAGCGCATCGTTGCTCCCCTCTATCCCTGTCGTTGTATTGTCAGAACTGCTCTCGCCGCGATTATCCACATGAAAAAATGCCCGGACCAGCCGGGCATTTCCCCTGTTGCGCAGGCGCGCCCGGCTTCAGGCCGCCGGCTTCTTGAGCTGCAGCGCCTTGTACTCCAGGAATTCCTCCAGCCCGTACTTGCCCGCCTCGCGCCCGTTGCCGGACTGCTTGTAGCCGCCGAACGGCGCCTGCATATTGAACGGGCCGCCGTTGATATCGACCTGGCCGGTGCGGATGCGCCGCGCGACGCGGATCGCCCGCGCCTCATCGCCGGACCAGACACCGCCGCCCAGGCCGTAGATGCTGTCGTTGGCGATGCGCACCGCGTCTTCCTCGGTGTCATAGCAGATGATCGACAGCACCGGCCCGAAGATCTCTTCCTGCGCCACAGTGGCGCGCGGCTCGACATTGCCCAGCACGGTCGGCTTGACGAAGAAGCCCTTGTCCAGCCCTTCGGGCGTTTCCGGGCCGCCGGCCACGAGTTCGGCGCCCTCTTCCAGGCCGCGGCGGATATAGCCGGTGACGCGGTCCTTCTGCACTGCCGAAATCAGCGGGCCCAGCTTGCTGGTTTCCTGCAGCGGATCGCCCACGGTAAAGCCCTCGACGATCTTCTGCGCGATCGCCTTCACTTCCTCGTAGCGGGCGCGCGGCACCAGCATGCGGGTATGCGCCGAGCAGGTCTGGCCGGAGTTCAGGAAGCAGGCATTGATGGTGCCCTTGACCGCCGACGGCAGGTCGGCATCGTCCAGGATCACTGAGGCCGACTTGCCGCCCAGTTCCAGCGCCACGCGCTTGACCGTCTGCGCCGCCAGCTCGGACACGCGCTTGCCGGCGCGGGTGGAGCCGGTGAACGAGACCATGTCAACTTCCGGGTGGCTGGCCAGCACCTCGCCCACCACCGGGCCGTAGCCCGTCACCAGGTTGAACACGCCCGGCGGCAGGCCGGCGGCCTCGATCACCTCGGCCAGCACGAAGGCATTGAGCGGCGCCACTTCCGACGGCTTGAGCACCACGGTGCAGCCGGCGGCGAGCGCGGGTGCAACCTTCAGCGTGATCTGGTTGAGGGGGTAGTTCCACGGCGTGATCGCCGCCACCACGCCTACCGGCTCGCGCAGCACCAGCGAGTTGCCGACCTCTTCTTCGAAGCGGAACCCGTCCAGCAGCTTTGCGGCCTGGCCCCAGTTGTAGACCGGCCCGCCTACCTGGATCGCGCGCGCCAGCTTGATCGGCATGCCGACTTCGCCGGCGATGAGCTGGGCCAGCTCTTCGCTGCGGTCCTTGAGCCCTTCGGCAATCTTGACGATATAAGCGGCGCGCTCCGCGGGCGGCGTATTTGACCAGCCGTCGAAGGCGGCGCGGGCAGCCTGGATGGCGTCCTCGGCGTCGCGCGGCGAGCCTTCGGGGATGGTGCCCATCACCGCTTCGGTGGCGGAGTGAATGACGTCGATCTTGCCGTTACCGTGCGGCGCGACCCACTTGCCGTTAATAAAGAGTTTGTCTCGTTGTTGCATGGCCACAGTTCTCGGTTTGGTGCTGGGTTTGGTGAAATGGCAATTGCAATTTTTTGTTACTTTTATGGTGCACGCACATTGTAGAGCGGAATCAGGACAACGATTTCCGCGGCGCCGGCGCGACGGGCCCCGGCGCCGCATACCGCACTCAAAAAGATGGCGATAATCGGCCGCTTTGCCTGACGAAGCGCCGACCGGATCGCGCGCCAAGGCGGCCGGACATAACAAGGGGGAGCAAGACATGGTCGATCCGATCTACCGCAAGACGGAGGCGGGGCAGGACGAGATCAGGACACGCGCGCGCAAGCTGGACCACAAGCTGCGCGCGCTGCTGCTGATGGTCAATGGCGAGCGTCGCGGGCAGGAACTGCTGGCACAGGTGGCGGGCATGGGAGTGGGCGCGGAAGCGATGGATACGCTGGTGGCGCAAGGACTGGTGGAGCCGGTGCCGCAGACGTCACAGCCTTCCCCGGCCACTTCGCCCGCTCCGCAAACGCCGGCCCGACAGCCGGCAGCCGCGACAGATACCAATTTATTTTCGGTATACGCGATGCGGCATGCGCCGCCAGATGCCAATGCCGGTACCGCGGCCGCCTCAGCCCCAGGACAGCACTCGACCACGGACATCGAGGCCTTCCAGCGGCTCTACCACTTCTACACCGACGTCATCGGCCAGCACCTCGGCCTGCGCGGCTACATGCTGCAGGTGAAAGTCGAAAAGGCCGCCGACCTGCCCGCGCTGTTGGCGTTGCGCGATCCATTGCACGCGGCATTGCTCAAGGCCAAGGGCGAAATCACGGCGCACGCCATCGTTGAGCAGCTCGACCAGATCGCCCCCGGGGTCACCGCCGGCTGACATCGCGCAGCACCGGCCGCACCAAAGCAAAAGGCCGCCCGAAGGCGGCCTTTTGCTGTCACGGCAGCGCGTGCGCTCAGCCGTCGATCCCCTGCGACTGCAGGTACTCGTCATACGTACCCAGGTAGTCGGTCAGCGTACCGTCGGTACGGATTTCGATCACGCGCGTAGCCAGCCCGCTGACGAACTCACGGTCATGCGAGACAAAGATCAGCGTGCCCGGGAACTTGTCCAGCGCCACCTGCAGCGACTCGATCGACTCCATGTCCATGTGGTTGGTCGGCTCGTCCATTGCCAGCACGTTATGGCGGCCCAGCATCAGCTTGCCCCAGATCATGCGGCCCTTCTCGCCGCCGGACAGCACCTTGACCGACTTCTTGATGTCGTCGGCCGAGAACAGCAGCCGGCCCAGCGTGCCGCGCAGCGAAGTCTCGTCGTCGCCGGCCTGCGTCCACTGGCTCATCCAGTCCATCACGTTGCGGTCTTCCGGGAATTCCTCGTACGTGTCCTGCGGCATGTAGCCCACGTTGGCGTTCTCGGCCCACCGGATCGCGCCGCGGTCAACTTCCACGCCGCGCTGCACGCCGGTCTGCACCGCGCCGTTGAGCAGGCTGCGCAGCAGCGTGGTCTTGCCCGCGCCGTTCTCGCCGATGATGGCGACGCGCTCGCCGGCCTGGATCGACAGCGTGAGGTTGTCGATGATCTTGCGGTCGTAGGTCTTGGTGACGCCTTCGGCCTCAACCGCCAGGTTGTGCAGCTTCTTCTCGAACTCGAAGCGGATAAACGGGTTCTGGCGCGACGACGGCTTGATGTCCTCGACCTTGATCTTCTCGATCTGCTTCGCGCGCGAGGTGGCCTGGCGTGCCTTGGACTTGTTGGCCGAGAAGCGGCGCACGAAGTCCTGCAGCTCGCTGATGCGCTCCTTGGCGCGCGCGTTGGCGGCCATCTGGCGCTCGCGGGCCTGCATCGACGCTTCCATGTAGTCGTCGTAGTTGCCCGGGTAGACCTTGAGCGTGCCGTAGTCCATATCGGCCATGTGGGTGCAGACCGAGTTCAGGAAGTGGCGATCGTGGGAGATGATGATCATGGTGGAGTTGCGCTCGTTGAGCACGGTCTCCAGCCAGCGGATCGTGTTGATGTCCAGGTTGTTGGTCGGCTCATCCAGCAGCAGCACGTCCGGGTTCGAGAACAGTGCCTGCGCCAGCAGCACGCGCAGCTTCCAGCCGGGGGCAACGTCGCTCATCGTGCCCTGATGCTGGGTGGTGGGGATGCCCACACCCAGCAGCAGTTCGCCGGCGCGCGACTCGGCGGTGTAGCCGTCGTATTCGGCGTACTTGGCCTCCAGCTCGGCGGCCTTCATGTAGTCTTCGTCGGTCGCTTCCGGGTTGGCGTAGATGGCGTCGCGCTCCTGCGCGGCGGCCCACATCTCGGTGTGGCCCATCATCACCACGTCCAGCACGCGCATGTCTTCATAGGCGAACTGGTCCTGGCGCAGCTTGCCCAGGCGGATGCCCGGCTCCAGCATGACGTTGCCCGACGACGGTTCGAGGTCGCCGCCCAGGATCTTCATGAAGGTGGACTTGCCGCAGCCGTTCGCGCCGATCAGGCCGTAGCGGTTGCCCTCGCCGAACTTGACCGAGATATTCTCGAACAACGGCTTGGGGCCGAACTGCATGGTGATGTTTGCGGTAGAAAGCACGTCTGGAACCTTGTCTGGAGATTGTGGCGCCGCGTTGGCCGCGACGCGCCGGTTTTGCACACGGGGCGCACCTCCATGCCGTTCAGGGGCCGGCCTTGCCGGAGAGGCATCGTGCCGGCCCGGGAGCATTCCGGGGGCCATGGCTGGCGATGCGGCAGGGGCCGCGCCCGGTTCATGCTTGAACCCGGCAGGAAGTCAGGAAATAACCGCAAATTGTATCATCCGGGCGCATTCCTTGCGCACCCGGATGGCGCGGCACTGGTGGGTATTTGGCGGACCCGCCATCAAGCCAGCGGCGGCAGCACCGGATAGCCCGAAAACGCCATGCTGAAACCCTCCGCACGTGCGGCCAGCCGCACCTGGGCGCCCACCGGCAGCGTCAGCTTGCGCGCGCAATGGCCGAAGGGCAGGCCGGTCAGCACCGGCACCGGCAGCTGCTCGCGCAGGTAGGCCACCACGGCCTCCATGTCGTAGCCGTTGTCGTAGTCGGTGACGCGGTAGTTGGAAAAGTCGCCCAGCACGATGGCGCGCTGGGCGCCGAGCACGCCGGCCTGCTGCAACTGCACCAGCATGCGTTCGACCCGGTATGGCGGCTCGTTGATGTCTTCGAGGAACAGCACCCCGCCCTCCACCTGCGGCATGAAGGGCGTGCCCAGCAGGCTGCACAGCATCGCCAGGTTGCCGCCCCACAACGTGCCTGCCACGGTGCCGGAGAACGGCTGTCCGCCCGACTGTGGCGCGATCACGTCGACGCTGTAGGCGGGATCGCGCAGGATGCCTTCGAAGTGCTGCCACATATACGGATCGACCGCGTCGGCGCCAAAGTCCGCCAGCAGCATCGGTCCGGCAAAGGTTACACCGCCGGTTGCCGCCAGGTAGGCGAGCTGGAACGCGGTGAAATCGCTGTGGCCGACGATGGGCGTGCCGCGGCTGCGCGCCTGCTCCGCGATGCGGGAAAAGTCCACCTGCGCCAGCAAACGGGCGATGCCGTAGCCACCCCGCACCGCCAGCGTCAGCTCGTGCGGCACGCCGGTGCCGATGGCGTGCAGGTCGGCAAGCCGCTCCGCGTCGGTGCCGCCGAAGCGCAGGTAGCGCCGGGCCAGCACGTCGGGGTTGGTCATGTGGTAGCCATGGTGCTTGAGCCAGGCACAGCCGCGCGCGGCGACGGCCACGTCGTGCGGGTACCCGGACGAGGCGATCAGTCGGACTTCGGTATGCGGCGGCCTGCTGTTCGGCGTACTCATGCTGCGGTATCGGTGTTGGTGTCGTTGTTCTTGCCGGAATCGATTGCGGCCGCGTTGGTGCGCGCTGCTTTCTGCGCCTTGCGCCGGGCGCCGAAGAAATCCTTCAGCATCTGCCCGCAGGTATCGGCCAGTACCCCGCCGGTGATCGTGGTCTGGTGGTTGAGCTGCGCCTGCGCGAACAGGTTGACCACGCTGCCGGCGGCGCCGGTCTTGGGATCGCTCGCGCCAAACACCACGTGGCGCAGCCGCGCATGCAGGATCGCGCCGCTGCACATCGCGCACGGTTCCAGCGTTACGTACAGCTCGCACTCGGGCATGCGGTAGTTGCCGATCACCTGCGCGGCGGCGCGCAGCGCCTGCATTTCGGCATGCGCCGACGGGTCGACCGAGCGGATCGGCAGGTTATGGCCGCGCGCGATGATGGTGTCGTTCCAGACCACCACCGCACCCACCGGCACTTCACCGGCGGCCTCGGCCAGGCGCGCTTCTTCGAGCGCGGCGCGCATGTAATGCGCGTCGCGCGCGGCGGCCTCGGCAGGATCGTCCGGCAGCGCGCGCGGGGCGTGCAATGGCAATGGCGCTAATGGCGGTAGGGGCGGCGTGTCTGGCATCGCCCTCGCTCAGTCCTGCGCCGGCAGTACGACCGGTGCGCTGACTTCGGCCCAGCAGTTGGGCGTTTCAAACAGCACCAGCCTGGTGAGCTGCAGGTGGTGGCCGAAGCAGTCCTTGAACACGGGCGCCAGGATGTCGAAGGCGACCTGGGCCAGGTTCTCCACCGTCGGGATCGCGTCCAGCACCACGGTCTTGTGCCCTTCCATCGATTGCAGGAAGTTCAGCAGCGCGGTGTCGCCCCGGTAGATCAGGAAGGCGTGGTCCCACTTGTTGACCAGGTGCTCGTTGGCGAGCGCCTTGATATCGCCGAAGTCCAGGATCATGCCGTCATCCGAGGCGCCCTCGCGGTGCAGCACCTCGCCCGACAGCGTCAGGTCGAGCCGGTAGCGGTGGCCGTGGATGTTGCGGCACTGGCCGCAATGGTTCGGGATGCGGTGGCCGGAGTCGAACTCCAGCCGGCGGGTGATGGAAACTTGTTTGCTCATGGGTAGCGGCGCCCTGCCGCCTGCGTTGGTGCGGACGCCGCGTGTGCGTCCGAAGCCTGTATTGTGTACGTTTTGCCGTCTGTTGGGCGAAACTCGCCGCGCTTAGCGGATGCCCAGCAGCTTGTGCGTCTGCAGCGACAGCCGCCAGCGCGGATGGCGCTGGCAGAAGTCCACAGCGGCGGCGGTATTTTCCCTCTGCAGCGGGCCGTCCATGGGTTGCACCAGGAAATGGCGGAAATCAAGCTGCTCGTATGCGGCGAAGTCCTGGCCGGCCTGCGGGATCACCACCTTGAGTTCGTCGCCGCGCTTGACCACCAGCTCCGCGCCCATCTTGGGGCTGACGCAGACCCAGTCGATACCCGGCGGCACGGCGATGGTGCCGTTGGTCTCGATCGCGATCTCGAAGCCCTGCGCATGCAACGCGTCGATCAGCGGCGCATCGAGCTGCAGCAGCGGTTCGCCGCCGGTGCACACCACCAGCGGCTTGCCGCCCATGCCCTGCGGCCATTCCGACGCCACCACCGCGGCCAGTTCCTGCGCCGTGCGGTATTTGCCGCCGCGCGTGCCATCGGTGCCGACGAAATCCGTGTCGCAGAACTGGCACACCGCGGTGGCGCGATCCTCCTCACGGCCGGTCCACAGGTTGCAGCCGGCAAAGCGGCAGAACACCGCGGCGCGGCCGGCGTTGGCGCCTTCGCCCTGCAGCGTATAGAAGATTTCCTTGACGGCGTAAGTCATGCGTGGGGTCTCTCTCGGACCAGCAAAGGATGATCGGCAGCCGCTGGCTGGCCGGGGTTCGTTTAATGGTTGGGCAGGGCCGGAGTGCCGGGCTTTGCGTCTGGATGCGGGGATCGAATGGATTCGACGATCGTATCGACGGGGCGGCATCGGGGGCGGCGCGCACGGACCGGGTCTGTGCAAGGCTCCGGGCGCTGCCGGAGGGGCCGTCCTGGCCTGTCGCAGGCTGCGTCCGGGATGGTTCCGGACGTGCCGTAAGTATACCAGAGGGCTCAGGGTTTCCGCTTGGCCGCCACGGGCGACCGCTCCCCGTCCGCAGGCAGGTTAGCCACCAGGAAATCCAGGAAGCAGCCGATCCGCGCCGCCAGCTGGGTGTTGAGGTAGTACACCGCGTGGATCGATTGCCGCACCTCGACCGTGTGGTCCACCAGTACCTGCACCAGGTCGCCCGCGCGGCGATCGGCCTCGGTCATGAAATCCGCCAGGCACACCAGCCCCTGGCCGGCCAGCGCCAGGTGGCGCAGCGTCTCGCCGCTTGAAGCGGCCAGGTGCGGCCGGATCGGCAATTCCGAGCCCTCTTCGGTGCGCAAGGGCCAGCGATTCAGGCCTTCGGGCTGCGTAAAGCCCAGCAGCGAATGCTGCGCCAGGTCGGCGACGCTGCGCGGCCGGCCGCGCGCCTTCAGGTAGGCGGGACTGGCCAGCACGCGCAGCCGCGAAGTGCCGAGCGCGCGCGCATGCAGGGTGGAATCGCGCAGCGTGCCGATGCGGATGGCGACGTCGGTGCGGTGCTCGATGAGGTCGATGATCTGGTCGTTGGTATTCAGCTCCAGCTCGATGTCGGGGTAAAGCCGCCGGAACTCGCCAACCAGCGGCACCACGGCGTGCAGCATGAAGGGCGACGCGGCATTGACGCGCAGCTTGCCGGCCGGGCGCTGGCGCCGCAGCGCCATCTGCTCCTCGGCCAGGTCGGCGGCCGACAGGATGCCGCGCGCGTGCGCCAGCATCGCGGCGCCCTCTTCCGTCAGCTCCAGCCGGCGCGTGGTCCGGCGCAGCAACGTGGTTTCGAGCTTGTCCTCAAGCCGGCTCAGGGCGCGGCTGATGCCGGACACGGTCTGGCCGAGCTGTTCGGCGGCGGCCGTGATCGAGCCGGTATCGACCACGGCGACAAAGGCGGCAAGTTCTTCGAGCGTCAGCTTCATCCTTGAATTCTAGTCAAATATCTTCTGCAGATCACCCGCTTATTCTGCAAAAACATCCGAGGCACACTCCGCTCATCCCTGTTTCCCTCATTCGCCAAAGCGGAGGCTTCCATGCCCATTGCCTTGTTCGCGCTGACCATCAGCGCCTTTGCCATCGGCACGACCGAGTTCGTGATCGTTGGCCTGATCCCCACCATTGCCGCCGACCTCCATGTCTCGCTGCCGTCCGCGGGCCTGCTGGTCAGCCTGTACGCGCTCGGCGTCGCCATTGGCGCGCCCGTGCTGACCGCGCTGACCGGGCGGCTGCCGCGCAAGCTGCTGTTGCTGTCGCTGATGGCGCTGTTCACGCTTGGCAACCTGCTGGCGTGGAAGGCGCCCGGCTATGAATCGCTGGTGCTGGCGCGCGTGCTCACCGGCCTGGCGCACGGCGTGTTCTTCTCGATCGGCTCGACCATCGCCACCGGCCTGGTGCCGCGCGAGAAGGCGGCCAGCGCCATCGCCATCATGTTCACCGGCCTGACCGTGGCGCTGGTGACCGGCGTGCCGCTGGGTACCTTTATCGGCCAGCATTTCGGCTGGCGCGAGACCTTCCTGGCGGTGTCGGCGCTCGGCGCGGTGGCCTTTGTCGGCAGCCTGCTGTTCGTGCCGCGCAACATCGCGCATACAGCCCCGGCCTCGCTGCTGCAGCAGGCCCGCGTACTGGCCGAGCCGCGCCTGCTGCTGGTCTACGCCAAGACCGCGATCGGCTACGGCGGCTCGTTCATCCCGTTCACCTTCCTCGCCCCGATCCTGCAGGACGTGTCGGGCTTTGACGCCGGCGCGGTGAGCCTGGTGATGCTGGTGTATGGGGTGTCGGTCGCCGCCGGCAATATCTGGGGCGGCCGCCTGGCCGACCGCCACGGCCCGATCCCGGCGCTGAAGCTGGTGTTCCTGCTGCTCGCCGTGGTGCTGTTCGTGCTGACCTTCACCGCGCCGCATCGCTGGCTGGTGGTGGCGACCGTGCTGGCGTGGGGTGCCGTGGCCTTCGGCAATGTGCCGGGCCTGCAGGTCTATGTGGTCAAGCAGGCCGAGCGCTTTACGCCTGACGCCGTGGACGTCGCCTCGGGCCTGAATATCGCCGCCTTCAACCTCGGCATTGCCGGCGCGGCCTGGGCCGGTGGCCTGATCGTGACGCACCTGGGCCTGATGCAGACCCCGTGGATCGGCGCACTGGTGGTGCTGGTGGCGCTGGCCCTGACCGAACTGAGCGGGCGCCTGGACCGCGCCGCGGGCTTCGATGCCCGCAGCGGCGGCATGCCGGCCGGTGCCGCGATGCACTGATCCGCCCCCTGAACTGGATCTCTCCCGGACACACCCCTGCAAGCCAAGGAGCACACTATGCAGATTCCATCCATCGGCCTCGGCACTTTCCGACTCAAGGGCCAGCAGGTCATCGATTCCGTGCGCGCCGGCCTGGAACTGGGCTACCGCCATATCGACACCGCGCAGATCTATGACAACGAGGCCGATGTGGGCCAGGCCATCGCTGACAGCGGCGTGCCGCGCAAGGCGTTGTTCATCACCACCAAGATCTGGACGGAGGCGTTCGGCCGCGACAAGCTGCGCACCAGCCTCGAAACCAGCCTGGAAAAGCTGCAGATGGACCAGGTCGACCTTACGCTGATCCACTGGCCTTCGCCCGGCGACGCGATTCCGGTGCAGGCATACATGGAGGCGCTGGCGGAAGCGCGCGCCGCGGGGCTGACGCGTGCCATCGGCGTGTCTAACTTCACTATCGCGCACCTGCGGCAGGCCATCGATGCGGTCGGCGCCGGCCAGATCGCCACGCAGCAGATCGAGATGCACCCGTTCCTGCAGAACCGCAACCTGGCCGACTTCACGCGCTCGCAGGGCATCCACATCACCGCCTACATGCCGCTGGCCTATGGCAAGGTGATGCAAGACCCGGTGCTGCAGCGGATTGCGCAGGCACACGATGCTTCGCCCGCACAGGTGGCGCTGGCGTGGCTGCTGCAGCAGGGCTATGCGGTGATTCCGTCGTCGACGAAGCGCGCTAACCTGGAGAGCAACCTGGCGGCGGGGCCGCTGCGCCTGACTGAAGAAGAGATGGCGGCGATCGCGGGGCTGGACCGTGGAGAGCGGCTGGCTAATCCGGACTTTGCGCCGCAGTGGGACTGAATTTCATTGCGATGGCCTGAAATGGAGCACAGGCCGGTCCCCTTCCCGCTAGCGGGAAAGGTTAGGGTGAGAGCCAGAGCATCGCGGCCTTACACCGCTTATCGCGAGGCACGCGCCTGCCCTCTCCCCCCGCCCCTCTGCCGCGCGCGGGAGAGGGGAGCAACCCGGCGGCTTCGCTTCGTCACTGCGGCGGCGCTGAACACAACCACAGGCCGGTCCCGTCTCCCGCGTGCGGGAGAGGGTTAGGGAGAGGGCCGGAGCGTCGCGACCCTACGCCCCTTATCGCGAGGCACCGCGCCTGGCCTAGGCTCCGGCCAGGTCTGAACGTTCTCTTACTTCAATCCGAGATAGTCGCGCTTGCCGATCTGCACGCCCTTATGGCGCAAGATGTCGTACGCCGTGGTCACATGGAAATAAAAATTCGGCAGCGCAAACCCCAGCAGGTATGACTTGGCGTCGAACGTCATCGGCCCCTGCCGCAGCTTCAGCTAGATCACGCGCTGCTCGCTGCCTTCAAGCTGCGCCGGTGTGATCTGCTCCAGGAACACGATGGTGCGGGCGATGCGGTCCTGCAGTTCGGCAAAGGTGGTTTCGGTATCGGCGAACGACGGCACCTCGATGCCGGCAAGCCGCGCGCCGCAGCCCTTGGCGGCATCGCTGGCGCGCTGCACCTGGGCCGGCAGTGCGTCCATGTCGGCAATCAGGCGGGTCTGGATCAGGTCTGCGGGATCCATCCCTTGCGCCTGGGCGTGGGCCGCACCCTTGTCAAGGATGGCGGCCAGGTTGCCGAGCGCGCGGATAAACAAGGGGATCGATACGTCGTACATCGAGAGCGCCATGGGGTCTCCTGTGCAGGTCTTGGCTGGAATTATCGTTGTGGTCGGGGGCCGTCGGGCGGCACCGCTGCCGCGAGCATAGACCGGATCCGCATTTGCTGCCGGACTACGGCAGCGGCGCAGGCATGAATGGGTCGCCCAGATGCCCAGGACGACCGCGGGCGACACCGGCCGCACCGCCAGGGCCGCGCGCATGGCGGGCGTCACGCTCCATGCATCCACCAGCGCCAGCCCCAGGCCCTGCTGCACAAAAGCGCATGCCGTGAGACCGGGGAATGCACCTCGATGGCGGGCCCGCCGCTGTCGCGCCAAAGAAGCCGGCCAGCGCACGGCCCAGCGGCGTGTCGGGCGGATAGCCGATCCACATGCGGCAGGCCGGCCCGGCAAACCGCCGGGCGCGTGCTGGCGCCGGAGGAATAAGAACGGCACAAGTGTGGCGCACCCCCTGGGCGGCAACCTGATTTAACATATCCGGCCATCGCCCCGGTATCAGGCGGCCTCGCCGCCGCGCCCGACATGAACGCGCCGTTCCCCCTTCGCACGGAATGCCCGCCCGGCGCCTGCATCTGCGGACGCGAAGCGCTGCTCAGTGACCCCAACGCGGACCTGCGCGTGCTGCGGCTTACCCGCGTCGAGGAAAAGCGGCTGGTCGAGCGGCTCGAAAGCCTGACCAGCCTGGAGGAGTTGCGCCGCATGGAAAGCCTGATGCAGGCGCAACTCGGCATCGTGCTGACCATCACGCCCAGTGCGCGCGGCGTGCGCACCGTTCGCGGCATCAATATCCAGGTGCAGGAGCAGCCCGGGCTGTGCCGCAAGATTCGCCAGTCCATCCCCGCCGCCATCCGCCGCAGCATGGAGCAGCATCCCGAGATCGCCTACGCGATCGTCGACGCGCATGACCTGCTGGGCGGAATCTGAAGCCTCAGGAGAGAGCTCGCATGCCCCTGAAACGCCTGCTTTGTTCCGCTGCCCTGGCCGCCGCCACGCTCGTCTGCCACGCCGAGGAGTCCAGGACCTGGCGATTTACCGCCACGGAACTGGCTGCGGCGCTCGAGGGCAAAATGGCATCGCAGGTGCGCGGCGAATCCATGCAGACCTTGTTTTCTTCCGCCTATGGGCAGGCCTACATCGTGGGCATTGCCACCAGACCCAAGGCCGGTTGTGGTGCACTCGCACTGGCGTCCTGGCCCATGAATTGAGCGACCGGGTCTATACCTATCTCTCCGAACTGCCCGACGCCCGCCTGCGCGGCAATGCCGCGCCGTTGGTCAGCGAAGCCCTGCAGAAGGCATTTCCTTGCCGGGGCGGTGAAACACGCCGTTGATTCGGCCGCGCCGACAGTTGCTCGGCTAGTTGATCAGGCGTTCTCGTTGACAAGCCACAGCGCGTAGTCGCGCACATCCGCCGGCCATGCCGCCATCCGCTGCGCGAAACCTGCCAGGTCGCCCGCGAACAGGGCACGCGTCGCCTCTTCAAAGCCCGGGAAATCCCCCGCCATCGCCGCAATGAAGTGGTATGCACGCTCGCTGGCGCGGCGGCTGCTGTCCTTGTCCGCATTATCGCGGCGCGCCTGCTCGACCAGTTTGCGCAACGCCACGGACGCGCCACCCGGCTGGGCCGACAGCCACTCCCAATGGCGCGGCAGCAGCGTCACCTCGCGCGACACCACGCCAAGCCTGGGGCGACCGCGACCGCGGCGTTCAGGCGCGTCAGTAGCGTCTGTTTCGCCGTCGGCGGGCGCGGCGGCCTCGGGCAATTGCGCCACGCGTTCTGCGGTGCGGGCGAGTACCGCATTGTCGGTTCCGCTCGTATCGAGGTCGATGGTGCGGCCGGTGCTGTCGCTGAAGACAAGGACCGGGTCTTGCGCACCGCTTTCGAGCGCGTGCTTGAGCGCCAGGGCATTGGCTTGTAAGGAACCGGTTGCAATGCGGCGATGGCCCTCGAAGGTGGTGAAGGTGCTGGCTTTTTGGGTAGCTGCTCCGCTCATGGCTGTCTGTGCTTGAAAACGATGGCCGAATAATACCCGGGTTAAAAACAAGAAATCAATATCACCCTGGTAAAATTACGGCCAGAGCTACCCACCGGTAGCGCCCGTGCCTGGGTGTCGGTTGCTGGTGCTCAAGCCATGAACCGAACCTGTCTCGACACTGCCCGCCTCCTCACACAAATTGCGCCGTTCGTTTTCGTTGACGAGACATTTGCGCTCAAGGGAGGCACGGCAATCAATCTGTTCGTGCGCGATATGCCGCGTTTGTCGGTGGACCTCGACCTTGTGTTTGCCGAAGCTCCTGGTGCGGCGCGCAGCGATCGAGGTCAAGATCGAGGTCAATTTCGTTATCCGGGGAACAGTACACCCTGCGCGCGCAGCCAGCCTGACACCGCTGGCGCGCGACACGCTGCTGACGGATCTGGAGATCCCTGTCGTGTCGCTGGAGGACGTGTATGGCGGCAAGCTCGTGGCCGCCATGGATCGACAGCACCCTCGCGACCTCTTTGACGTCATGCCTTTGTTTCTGCATGAAGGGATCACACCGGGAATCCGACGTGCGTTTGTGATGTATCTCGCCAGCCACAACCGACTGTGCACGAAGTGTTGTTTCCCGCCATGCGCGACATCCGGCTGGAATTCCTTCACAACTTCAACGGCATGACTGCGGAACCGGTCGGCCTCGATACGTTGCTGGCCACGCGGCATCGGATGGTGCAGGAACTGCAATCCGGACTGGATGTGGATGAACGGAAATTCTTGCTTTCGCTGGTCGCAGGAAGCCCCGATTGGGCCGCGCTCAATGTCGCCCACGCAGAGAATCTCCCTGCACTCCGATGGAAACTACACAACCTTGAACAACTGGCGCGCAAGAGCCCCAGGAAATTTTTTGAACAGAGGCAAGCCCTGGCCCAACGACTGTAATCAGGGTTATGACCCCTTCTGCACGACCGCCTCCGCGGTGCCAGACGTGCCGCGCCGCCCACCATCGACCAGCTCGCCCTCAAAAGCCTCCCACAGCGTATCCCGCCGTTGCAGCGCCTTGATCACAGCCGGCCGGCGCAGTTGCGCGACCGCCGAAACCAGTGCGTTGCACAGGAAGAAGGCCGCCGTGTACGAATCGAACGGCGATGCATTGGCGGTGCGCACCAGCAGGTGGTGGTCCGACAGCGGGACTAGCGGCGCGGCCGGGCTGTCGCAGATCGCCACGACCCGTGCGCCGCGCTCGCGGAATACGCGGGCGATGCTGACCGGCGCACTGGAATAGCGGCGGATGCTGAAGGCGAGCAGCACATCGTCGGGCTCGGCCCAGAGCATGGCGTCCGTGGCGGTCACCGCGCCGACGCCGAGTTCCTGCACCCGCGGGCGGCACATGTTCAGATGCAGCGCCAGCCATGCGCCCACAGGCGCGCTGTTTTTCTGGGCCAGCACAAAGAGCCGTCCGCGCGGCTCGGCCAATAGCCTTGCTATCGCCTCGAATGCAGCGACATCCATCGATTCATGCGTGGCCGCCAGGTTGTGCTGGTCATGCCGCAGCGCATCGTCAAGGCAGGCGCGCAGCGTGCGCTTGCTGCCGATGACGGCCGGCGCCCGCTGTCCCGCGGTCGGCAGCAGCGCCGTCACGCTGGCACGTGCCTCGCGCTGAGCATCGGCATAGCTGGCATAGCCCAGCTTGGCGAACAGCCGCACCACCGTCGAGGCGCTGGTGCCGTGCTGAGCCGCCAGTGCGGTGGCGGATTCCAGCAGCACATGGGGGTAGCCGCGGCTCAGCGTATCGGCCAGTCCGCGCTCCCGGACAGTGAGCGCGGCCGCTTCGCGTGCCAGACGCTCGAGCAAGGTGGCTCCCTGCGCAACCTCCTGTCGGTCTTTCATGGTGTTGACACCTCGCAATGCGTATTGCAAGATCATACCATCTTTGCAATATTCCATTCACCTCAGGGCAGGAAGCGTTAAATGACGGATAGTGAGACCCTTGCGCAGGCAGTGGACGGAGCCATCGGATGGCTGAACGGACAGCAGGCCGCAATGCAGCAGCTGCTGCAGCGCATTGTCGATATCGACAGCGGCAGCCAGCAGGAAGCCGGCGTAACCGCGGTGGCAGACATCCTGCGCGCGCGCCTGGAGGCCGCGGGCATCCCGGTCACGCTGCATACGGTGCCGGGCTACGGTGTCTGCCTGGACGCGCAAGTCCGCGGCGCCAGTGATGGTGCGCCGATCCTGCTGATGGGCCATATGGACACGGTGTTTCCCGCCGGCACAGCGGCGCGGCGGCCTTTTCGCGTGGCGGACGGGCGCGCTTATGGGCCGGGCGTGGCCGACATGAAATCCGGTCTGGTGATGAATGTCTTCGTCGCGGAAGCCCTGGCGCGCTGCGGCGGCAATGCCTTGCCGGTGCGACTGTTCTTTTCCTGCGACGAAGAAATCGGCTCGCCCGCCACCCGCGAGCGGATCATGGACGTCGCGCGCGGCGCGCGGGCCGTGTTCAACGCCGAACCCGGCCGCGTCAGTGGCAACCTGGTTACCGGGCGCAAAGGGTCGATGGTGGTCGAGTTCGAGGTTGAGGGTGTGGCGGCGCACGCGGGCATCAACCACGCGCATGGCGCCAGTGCCATTGAGGCGCTCGCGCGGAAGATCCTGGCGTTGCATGCGCTGACGGATGCCGCGCGCGGCATCACCACCAATGTCGGCTGCGTGAAGGGTGGCATCGTGCCCAATATGGTGGCGCCGCATGCCGAGGCCCAGATCGACCTGCGCTTTACCGCCGACACCGATGTCGATGCGCTGTATGAGCAAGTGCGCGCCATCGTCGAGGCCGAATCGCTGCCACGCACCCGCGGACGGATCACCGCCATGCGCCGCACCATGCCGATGGCCCAGACCCCCGAGCCGCTGCTTGCGCTGTACCAGCGCGGCGCGCAGCGGCTGGGCTTTTCGGTCGAAGGCGAGTTCACTGGGGGCGCCGCCGACAGCGGGCTCACCGCCTCGGTGGGCACCCCCACGCTGTGTGGCACCGGCCCGGTTGGCGGCCATGCGCACACCGAGCGCGAGTACTGCGAACTCTCCACCTTTGTGCCCCGAGCGCAGGCGTTGGCGCTCGCCATCCTGGAGTTGCGCTGAGTCCGGGGTCTCCGCCAGCGCCTGTTTCCCACATTGATTACCACCATGCAGAACGTGCCCTTCTCCCGCCGCCGTTTCCTTCGTACCAACCTGAGCGCCGCCGCGCTGGCGTGCTTCATGCCGCTGGCTGCGCATGCTCAGAGTGCCGCCTATCCCTCGCGCCCCATCACGCTGGTGGTGCCCTTTCCGCCAGGTGGTTCGGTGGATATCATGGCGCGTCAGTACTCGGAGCCGCTGTCGCGCATTCTCGGCGTGCCGGTGGTGGTCGACAACCGCCCCGGCGCCGGCGGCTCGGTGGCCACGCAAGCCGTGGCACGCAGCAAGCCCGATGGCTATACGCTGGTGGTGTCATCGCAAAGCAGCCACCTGGCCAATCCCCTGACGCAGCCGAAGCTGGGCTATGACCCGCTCAAGGACTTCGAGAATATCGCCATCCTGGGGCGCCAGCCGAACGCCCTGATCGTGCATAACAGCGTGCCGGTGCGCACCTTCGCCGAGTTCATCGCCTACGCGAAAAAGAATCCGGGCAAGCTCGATTACGGCAGCGGCGGCGTTGGCAGCATGGGCCAGCTCAATGTGGAGATGCTCAAGGCCAACACCGGCATCTATGCCACGCACATTCCCTACCGTGGCGGCACGCAACTCATCACGGCGGTGCTGAGCAACGAAGTCCAGTTCATCCTGGACAACCTGGTGATCATGCTGCCCCACGTCAAGGAAGGCAAAGTGCGCGCCCTGGCGGTAGCTTCCGAACAGCGCCTGCCGCAACTTCCCGACGTACCGACCCTGGCCGAGCTGGGCTATCCGCAACTCAACCTGAGTTCATGGACCGGCATTGCCGCGCCCGCTGGCACGCCCGAGCCGGTAGTGCAGAAGCTCTACCAGGCCGTGCGCCAGGCCGCCGCCGATCCCGCCATGCAGACAGCGCTGCGCGCCCGCGGCGTGATCCCGCCCGAAGAGATGTCGCCGGCCGGATTCGAGCGGATGATGGCCGAGCGACTGCAGCGGTATGGGGAGGTGGTTCGGCGCGCCAAGATTACGGCGGAATAAAGAACGGGCCCACACGATCCACCAACATCTCGGCGCATATCGATCCAGATTCCGCGTGCCAGGCACATCTTCGTCCCGGCACGCGGTCACGTATGCTGCGCCGGGTTGTCGGTATCCTGCGCCGGGTTGTCGAAGACCATATCGCACGGAGTCGGCAGCCGCGTCGCACGATACGCGTTTGGCGTTTCCCCGAATTCCTTCTTGAACTCGCGACCGAGGTGCGACGCATCGGAGAATCCGCAGGACGTCGCGATATCGGCGACCGTCCGGTCGGAACTCGTCAACAGCCACGATGCCATTCGCATGCGGATCTGCCTCGCATATACGCGGGGCGACTTGCCCGTTTCGGTGGCGAATAGGCGCTCTAGCTGCCGGACGGACACTTCGAGCCGGTACGCGAGCTCCGGTCTGGCTCAGCGGCTGGCCGATATGCTGCTCCATCAGCAGAATGGCGCGCCGCACCTTCGGATGTGTTGCGGGCTCCAGCCCCGGCGGATGCGGTTGCGGCGCGTTGCCTTTCTGGGCGTCGTCGACCAGCAGGATCCGAAGCGCCTTCCGGACGATCGTGGCCTCGACATGGCGCAGCAGGATGGCCGCGGCGACGTCGATCGACGCACGGCCTCCGGAGCAGGTGATCCGCCGCCTGTCGATCACGAAGAGCCGGTCAGCCACGAGATCGCGTTCGTCGGCGCGCGGGAAACGCTCGACGAAGTCCCAGTAGTGAAACCAGCTGACGCAGACCCGATATCCGCTCATCACACCCGCTCGCACAAGCGCAAACGCACCCGTGCAGATTCCGACGAGCGTGGCGGACGTATCGGCCATCGCGCGAATGAACGCTAGTGTCCCCTCGCTGGCCGACGGGCCCGAATGAAGCAGCCCGCCGACGATCACGACATAATCAAACGCTGTCGCATCCTCGAACGTCGTCCACGGCGTGATCTGAATGCCGCAGCTGGCCCGGACCGGCACGAGACTCTCTCCGACGATGGTCCATGAGCAACGAACCGGTCTGCTCAGGTCGCCTTCATCGCTCGCCAGCCTGAGAAGATCGACGAAGCCCGAGAATGCGGTCAACGTGAAGTTGGGCAATAGGACGATTCCGAAGCGGAGCTGCCTTGAGGCTCCAGCCTCGGCGTCTGAGGCTCCAGCCTCGGCGTCCGGCGAGCGGCGAACCATGGGACTGCCTGTGAATCAAGAACAACGAACATTCGACGTCCGGTGGCGCCGTCCGGGAGTTGACGTCATCGCCTGTTTTCGGCGACTTCGACTCCGCCTTCGGGCCATTCGCGCATCATCGCGTCGACTTCCTCGCCGAGCCACTCGCGAAACTGCCGATACTCGGCCCGCGGCTGCGCGTTCTTGTGTGTAATCAGATAGTGATGACGGTCACGAAACACGAGCGCATCCGGAACCGGTCGTACCAGGCTCCCCTGCTCGATCTGGCGATGCAGAAGGTGATGCCAGCCGAGGAGGGTCCCTTCGCCGGCTTCGGCCTGCGCAACGAGGAGCCGATAGTCGTTACTCTCCAGATGCTTGTTCTCGACAAACGTGTCCGTGCCGTCGCCTTGCTGAAACCAGTTGCGCCACACGCGCCAGTCCACGTGCTCGCACACCTGGGCGCGCCCCAGCAGCGACAGGTTCAACGTGGGATGCGACAGCAGGTCCAGCGGCTTCAGCGTCCTCGCGCGAAAGTGCCGTTCGTAGAACGACGGGCTGCAGACCGGGTAAACGACATCGTGGAATAACGGCTCGACTTCGAATTCCTGCTCGCGCGGCGGATTCTTCGTGATGATGACGTCCGGCTCCATCAGTTCGTCCAACTCCATGAAGTGCTCCGTGACCATCACGTGCAACCGGATATCGGGAAACCGCTTGCGAAACGCCGGCAGCCGGGACGACAGCCACAGCGCGGAGAACGTGTGCGACACGCAGACCGTCAATGCATGCCTTTCCGTACGACGCACCGCCTCGGCCGCTTCCGCGATGTTCATGATCGAAAGATACGATGCGTTGTACAGGATGCGTCCCGCATCGGTCAGCGCGATGTGCCTACCGGTGCGCTCGAACAGCGCCACGTCAAGCGAGTCCTCCAGTTCCTTGATCTGCCTGCTGATTGCCGCCTGCGTCACGCACAGCACCTCCGCCGCCTGAGTAAAGCTCTCGTATCTGGCCGCCGTCACGAAGCACCGGAGTGCCCGCAGCGACGGCATCTGCGCGAGGAGTCTGTCTGCAAATGGCTGCTTCTTCAACATGGCTGTCACTCTCAAAAGGGCTCGCACCGGCGCGTCGGAGGAAGTGCCGGTCATCCGGCTGACCGGGCCGCTGCTGGCAACGCAACTGTCGTGCCACGAATCATAGTGCAATGCATTGCCGGCGTGATCCATCCTCGGGGCATCCCTTTTTCAACTCGCCTAGCCCTCGCAGGGGCGCGGCTGGCGAATGGTGTCGCAGCGTTCAATCGAGCTTCAGCCAGGTTGTCTTCAGTTCGCAATATTGGTCGTGCGCGTAGACAGACTTGTCTCGCCCGCCGAAGCCCGATTGCCTGAAGCCGCCGAACGGCGTCGTCAGGTCCCCCTCGCCGAAGCAGTTCACGGTCACAGTGCCAGCGCGGATGCGAGCTGCGACCTTGTGGGCACTGTTGACGTTGTCCGTCCACAGCGATGCGGCAAGCCCGTAGCACGTGTCGTTCGCGATCCGGATCGCGTCTTCGACATCCTCGTATTCAATAAAGCAGACGACCGGGCCGAACACTTCCTCGCGCGCAATGCGCATCTCAGGCGTCACCTGATCGAAGATCGTCGGTTCGACAAACCATCCGCCGGACTCCTTCAGCGTTGCGCGGCCGCCGCATACCACGCGAGCACCCTCCTCCTTCGCCTGTTCAATATGCGCCAGCACTTTCTCGTAGTGCTTCTCCTCGATCAGCGCACCGAGCCTTACTTCCGGGTCGAGCGGATCGCCGGTCTTCCAGAGCGCAAGGACCGTCAGAACCTTCTCCAGCAGTTCCGCCTTCTTGTACGTCGGGACGATGATCCGGGAGCCGGCGCTGCAGTTCTCGCCCATGTTCCAGAACGCAGCCGCGACGGCCTGCTCGGCAACCGCATCGAGATTCGCGACGTCAGGAAGAATGACTTGCGGATTCTTGCCGCCGCACTCGAGCACCACGCGCTTCAGGTTCGTCTCCGCCGAGTAGTGCAGGAAACGCTTTCCGGTCGCGGTCGAACCGGTGAATGCGACGAGATCGACGTCGGGGTGGCGTCCCAGCGCCTGCCCGGCGCCTTCTCCGAAGCCCGGGACGACGCTTAAGACCCCCGGCGGCACCCCCGCCTCGAGTGCGAGGTCGGCGATGCGCAGCGTCGACAGCGACGTCTGCTCTGCCGGCTTGACGATCACGCTGTTACCCGCCGACAGCGCAGGGCCGGTCTTCCAGGCCAGCATCAGCGCCGGGAAATTCCACGGCAGCACCGCGCCGACGACACCGATCGGTACACGAGTAATCATGCTGACGACGTCCGATCCGGAGGGAGACAGCGCATCGTACCGCTTGTCTGTCACTTCGGCATGCCAGCGAATGCATGCGGCAGACTCGGGAATATCCAGCGCCAGGCATTCGCCGATCGGCTTGCCGGCCTCCAGCGCTTCGAGCAGCGCCAGTTCCTCCGAATGCTCATCGATCAGTTGCGCCAACCGAAGCAGCACCGACTTCCGGTGAGCCGGTGTGGCCTGTGACCACACGCCCGATTCAAATGCTCCCCGCGCCGCTGCCACCGCGCGATTCACGTCCTTGTCATCGCACCTCGCCACCTCGGCCAGCACGTTTCCCGACGCCGGATTGAGCGTGCGGAACGTTTCATTCGACGCAGCTGCACACCTCTGCCCGGCAATGAACGCTCTTCCGTCGAGCGACAACGCCTGCGCCTTCTGCTTCCATTCCTGATAAGTCGTCATGTCGTGTCCTCCCAGACTAAAGTTCGGCTCCAGCCGAGAATTCCTTTGCCCAAATCGCCGCCGACACTGCCACGTCGACGATCGGACGAACCGGCAGCCAACGCGGCTCCGGCTGATTCAGCAACTGGCGGACGAGTTCGCTCGACTGGCCCAACGCATATTCGGCGATCAGCTTGCCGGACGCGGATCCTCGGCTCAGGCCAAGGCCGTTGCAACCGACCGCCTCGAAGATGCCGTCGCCGCGGCGGCCGAACAGCGCACCATTATTCGCCGACAGGCAGAGCGGCCCGCCCCACGTGTATTCGAGTTCCACGCCCTTGAGCATCGGGAATCGGCGGTCGAACGAGCGCTGATGCAAGCTCTTTGCCTTTTCCAGATCGGCCTGCGACACTTGCAGCCCGGGGCGAAACGCAAAATGATTGCGCACGCAAATGCGATCCGTTATCAGCCGACGCACGGTCGTGCCCATCGGATCGGCGGGAATCAATGCCCATGAACGTGCGCCACCGAGGCTGGCGACCTCGTCCGCGTTCATCACGCGCGTCATCGAGGCAAACGTATAAACGGGCAACAAACCGTTCGGATGCATGCCGAACGTTGCTGCGTAGGCATTCGTGCAGAGAATCACCTGATTCGCGACGATTCTGCCGCCAGCGAAGTGCAGCACTTTCGCGTTGCCGCGATGTTCGATCTCCGTCACCGCGCTCAACTCGAAAACCTTCACGTTTTCGGGCTGCGTCGCTGCCAGGCCGCGCATCAGCGCAGCCGGCTGCACCGTGCTGCAGCCGGGCGTGAACAGCGCGCCGCGATAGAAATCCGTTCCCGTCACCGCGCCAATCCCCGCCTGATCGAGCCACTCGAACGATTCACCGATGCGGGCCAATCCGTCCGCAAAATGGGCGAGCGCGGCTTCGCCCTTCGCGTTGACCGACGCATGGAATTTGCCATCGTCCCGCCAGTCGCAGTCGATGTTGTGCCGACGCACGATCGAGCGCACATAATCGATCCCGTGCCGCTGGAACCGAACGTCGGCCTGGTCTTCTTCGATGCTGCGCGAGTAGCTCTCGCTACTGATGTCGTGCGGCAAGTCGACAAAAAATCCGGAATTTCGTCCGGCCGTTGTGCGTCCGATGCGATCCGCCTCGACCAGTGCGATCGACGCACCGGGCGCAAGCTCGGCAAGCCGGCGAGCGGCACAAAGTCCGGTGATGCCGCCGCCGACCACCACCCAGTCGTATCGATGCTCCGACGATATCTTGCTGGCGGGCGACGGGGGCGGAAGGCTTTCCCACCACCCGTTGACACCATCAGGCGCAGGAAACCGCGCGAATTCCAGATTCGAGGCCATTTTCCTTTACTGATCGTTGCGCATCAGGGGTTTGACGATCTGCGCGAACGCATTGCGTTCTTCTTCCGACAGCGAACCGAGCGGCGCGCGCGCGGCGCCTACGGGCAGACCGGCCAGCTCGCAGCCGTAGCGGACGTACTGGATGAACTTGCCGCTACGCTCAAGCAGTTCGAGCACCGGCAGAAGCTTCGCCATCAGCTCGCGCCCGCTTGCGAAATCCCTTCGCTTCACGCAGGCGTCGAACAGCGCGGTATGCGCTTCGGGCAGGAAGTTCGACGCGCCCCCTACCCAGCTCCTGGTGCCCCAGACAAAGAACTCTAGCGCCTGGTCGTCCATCCCGCAGCTCAGCACCAGCCTGTCGCCGAAACGCGTGGCAAGGTGATGCAGGTGCGAGATATCGCCGGTGCTTTCCTTCATTGCGATGAAGTTCGGCCGCTCCAGCAGCGTCTCGAGGATGCCGTCGCTGATTTCCGTACCCGTGCGCGCCGGAAAGTTGTACAGCATGATCGGCATGTCGAGCGTATCGTCGACCTTCAGCAGGTGCGCAAGAAGCTCGCCCTGCGTCGGCTGGGCATAGTACGGCGCAGCGACGAGCAACGCCGACAGGCCCGCGCGCTTCGCTTCCTGGCCCAGGCGAATCACTTCCTTCGTCGTGGTCGCGTTGATTCCCGCAGTCAGCACCGTCTTGCCGCCAGCCGCTTCGGCGACGGTGTTGAACGTCCGCACGCGCTCGTCGAAACTCAGCGCGTAGTATTCGCCAGTCGTTCCACCGATGCCGAGACCGGCGACCCGACCGGCCAGATCGGCCGCATGCTTGCCCAGCAAATCATGGTTGATTTCACCGTCCGCGTTGAACGGGGTGACCAACGGTGTATGTACGCCCTCGAAATTCATTTCAACTCCTATTTCTTGGTCAGTTCGCCAGAACCGCTGCGCGCCTCTCGATATCTGTTCGGCTGCAGTGGACTGGCAGTTTGAAGAAACACGTGGTGCCGGCTGGCGTGCCAGGCCGGATGCCGGAAGTGACGGTCGGGTCTTCGTCTGGAAGAAGCGCGAAACCGGCTTACTGCTGCAACCAGGCCTTCAGCTTGTCCGGATTGGCCTCGACGAATTTCTTTGCGGCCGTCGCGTAGTCATTGGTGGTGTTTCCTTCGAGTTCGATCGCCTCGACCTCGGCCAGCGTCAGCCTGAAACGCTTGAAGAACCCCTCCGCACGGGGAAACTTGCTGGTGAACTTCTTCGACGCAAACGCGTGAATCTGCTCCTCGCCGCCCAACGTACCCTTCGGGTCCTTCAGGTAGCGCATTTGCCATTTCTGGAAGAGCCAATGCGGGCTCCAGGCTGTCGCAACGACCCATTGCTTCGACTGGTATGCGCGCGACACGCCGGCCAGCATGCCGGCTTCGCTCGAGGCCTGCAGCTTGTATCCGTCAAGGTTGTAGGCCTTGAGGGTCTTCTCTGACGCCTGCATCAGGCCGCCGCCCGGCTCGATGCCCTGGATGGTCCCGCTCAGCTTGCTCTTCACCTCCGGCTTGCTCAGATCGTCGATCGACGACAACTGGGACTCCGGGATGTAGGCCGGCACGGCCCAGCCGTTCTTGCCCCCGGTGTAAATGATGCCGAGGTCATCCATCTCGTTCTTGTACTTCGCGTAGTACGTCGCGTGCGTTACCGGCAGCCAGCCACCCACCATGATGTCCAGGTCGCCACGCGCCACGCTTTGGAACTGGATGCCGATATCGGCTTGCACGAACTGAACGGGCTGCTTGAGCTGAGTCTCCAGCACGTACTTCGCGACATTGGCCACCGCCTGGACGTCCGCCCAGTTGGTCACCGCCATCCTGATCGGCTCGGCGGCCGACGTTGAGCCCACGCCGGCGCCGAAGGCAACGACCGTCGACACCACAAATTTCGCGACAAGCGACTTCAACCCATTGCTTTTCATCTGGTACCCCCTTGTAATCAACCAAGTCCTTAAGACGACGGACACATTCATGTAGCGTGTCTTCAGCTTTGCGCCACGCCACGCGCGCCCGCTTTGCCCGCCCGCGAAGCCGGCCTGGCCTTCTTCGCTTTCACGCCGAAGCTTTCCGTCAGGCGATCGAGCACGATGGCAAGCAACACAACCCCGAGGCCGCCTTCGAAACCGATGCCGATGTCCAGACGTTGAATGCCGCTCAGCACGTACTCACCTAGGCCGCCCGCACCGATCATCGAAGCGACCACCACCATCGAAAGCGCCATCATGATGGTCTGGTTCACGCCGGCCATGATGGACGGCAATGCGTTGGGCAGCTGGATCTTCCAGAGAAGCTGCCAGTCGGTGCTGCCGAACGAGCGCCCGGCTTCGATCAGCTCCTCGCGCACCTGGCGGATACCGAGCGTCGTCAGGCGTACGACTGGAGGCATCGCGAACACGATGGTTGCGATCACTGCCGGTACACGCCCCAGACCGAACAGAATGACAGCCGGAATCAGATAGACGAAGGCGGGCATCGTCTGCATGAAATCGAGCAGCGAGCGCAAGATGACGCCCACCCGGTTGCTGCGTGCCCCCCAGATCCCCAGCGGCACGCCTATCACCAGGCTGAAGAACGTCGCCGCGATGACGAGCGCCAGCGTGGATACGGTCTGGGCCCACAGGCCCATGTAGTGAATGACGAAGAACGCGATGCCGACAAAGACCGCAAACACGACACCGCGACGCCACAACGCGAGCCCGACCAGGATCACGGTCATTGCAATGAAAGGAATCGCAGCGAGCCCGTCTTCAAGCAGCTTCACCACTGCGCCCAGCGCTGCCGAAAAGCCATCGAATCCGCCGCGAAAATCCTGAAAGAGGAAATTGACAACGCTCTCTGCAAACTTCCCGATAACCGACGCGTTCATGCTGCCCTCCGTTCCATCACCTGTTTGAGTATCGTCCGGCAAGACACCACGCCTGCGAACTTCCCGCCGGCATCGATCACCGGAACATCGTGTTCCTGATTCAGCGCGATAGCGGCGAGCTGATGCAGATCCGTGTCCATCGCAACACTGTTGATATCCCGCAGGAATGCTTCCCGGATCGGACGATTGCCGCACTTGTGCAACGTAGCCGCCGTCACGCAGCCCAGGAACCGGCCCGACTCGTCGCATGCGTAGCCGCATTCGGCGCCGCTGTCGATCAATTGGTTGAGGTAGCGTTCGGACGGCGCGCCTGCATCGCACAGAATCAGCCCACGGCCGACCCTGGTCATCAGGCTGGATGCCCTGAGGAAGCGCGACACGCCGACGTTGCGGAAGAAGTCCCGCACGTACTCGTCCGCCGGCGACTGAATAAGCTCGGCGGGCGTGCCGACCTGTATCAGGCAGCCGTCCTTCATGATGCCGATGCGGCCGCCGATCTTGACCGCCTCTTCAATGTCGTGAGAAATGAAGACGATCGTCCGCTGCTCTTCCCTTTGCAGACGCAGCAACTCGTTCTGCATTTCGAACCGGATCAGCGGGTCGAGCGCCGAGAACGCTTCATCCATCAGAAGCACGGACGGGTTCACGGCGAGCGCGCGGGCAAGCCCCACTCGCTGCTGCATGCCGCCGGAAAGCTCGCTCGGAAGCAGCTTCTCGTACGATCCCAGACCGACACGTTGCAACGCGGCGCGCGCCACTTCATACCGTGCCGCCTTCTTGACGCCCGCGACCTCGAGCCCGTAGGCGATGTTGTCGAGCACCGTTCGGTTCGGCAACAGCGCGAAGGACTGGAAGACCATGGCCATACGCTGGCGGCGCACGGCCCGCAGTTCCGGCGTCGACATCGGAGCGATGTCGCGACCTTCGAGAATGACCTGACCAGACGTCGGCTCGATCAACCGGTTGAGCAGTCGGACGAGCGTCGATTTACCAGACCCCGACAGCCCCATGATGACGAAGATCTCGCCGGCCTTGACGCTCAGGGTCACGTCGTTGACCGCGACCATGTTGCCGGTCTCGGCGAAGATATCGTTCCGTCCGAGACCTTGCCTCATCAGCTCGAGCGCGCGTTCGGGCTTGGGACCGAAGACCTTCGACAGGTCCTTGACCGTCAGAATGTCAGCGCCGGATACGGCCACCGGCCGCGCTATCGACGGCACGCCGTCAGTGTTGATTACGCCTGGCAATACTACGTCGCCGGGCGCGAACGTCAGATTTCGAGCCATTCTGTCATCCCAACTGGCTGGTTCAAAAAGGATTGAGGCTGCCGACCTTCCGCTAATGAGCAGAAACCCGTGTCTGGCGATTCAGCGAGCGCTTAAATCAAGGCCGCCGAAAATCGCACGCATCACCACCACTCGCTAATGCATCGATTATTCGAGTTCGCTCTCGCGTTGCCGGGGCGTTATGCAGTGACCGCACTGTAGCAATCCAAATGACGGCTCCCAGCTACATTTTCTTTGCCCTTTCCCATACCTTTGGTAATGCATCGAACCGCGTGGCACCGCTGATCCGGCGTCCGGCGGCAACCCGAATGCCGCGCAAACCCAACGCCGGCGCGGCCCCACGGGCGATCGAGGGCGGCATGCGGGCATGCGTCCCGGACCGCTTCGCCGGTGGGGCTGAAATGGGCCATTAAGGGAAAATCCGGATGCCGGGCATTACGGGAAAGTACCGAGAAAGCGCGCGGTTTGTGCGGCGCCACAAAGGCACTTTCACGCTTTTGATCCAAAAACACCTTTTTAGGGCGCTCGCATCGTGTTTTGGTGCGCCGCATCTTTTTTTGGTGCGCTCGGTTCGTCCTATCGATTTGTCGTAATTGTTCTAGCAGAAACACCGCAGGTCTTTTCAAATGGCGCCCGTGGGACAACAACGTGTCTCCCGGCCCCCGCGCCGCCAGCCATCTTCAGGCTTCTGTCCGTTGCGCCATATCGCTGGCGCCCAGATGCAATAACCGTCCGACAGGACATCTCTTCACCCGCTATTGGAAACAGCATGTTCAATCGAGCCACCAGTACCGTCGAAAACCTCGATCCCGAGATCTGGCAAGCGATTCAGCAAGAGAATGGCCGCCAGGAAGCTCACATCGAGCTGATTGCCTCGGAGAACTACACGAGCCCCGCCGTGATGGCCGCGCAAGGCTCGCAACTCACGAACAAGTACGCGGAAGGCTATCCGGGCAAGCGCTACTACGGCGGTTGCGAGCACGTCGACATCGTCGAGCAGCTCGCGATCGACCGCGTAAAGCAGCTGTTCGGTGCCGAAGCGGCGAACGTCCAGCCGAATTCGGGCTCGCAGGCGAACCAGGGCGTGTTCTTCGCGATGCTGAAGCCGGGCGACACCATCATGGGGATGAGCCTCGCCGAAGGCGGCCACCTGACGCACGGCTCGCCGGTCAATATGTCCGGCAAGTGGTTCAACGTTGTCAGCTACGGCTTGAACGAAGCGGAAGACATCGACTATGAAGCTGCGCAGAAGCTGGCGCAGGAACACAAGCCGAAGCTGATTGTCGCGGGCGCGTCGGCGTTTGCGCTGAAGATCGACTTTGAGCGCCTTGCGCAGATCGCGAAATCGGTCGGTGCATACCTGATGGTCGACATGGCGCACTACGCGGGCCTGATCGCCGCGGGCGTCTACCCCAACCCGGTGCCGCACGCCGACTTCGTCACGACGACGACGCACAAGAGCCTGCGCGGCCCGCGCGGCGGCGTGATCCTGATGAAGGCCGAGTACGAAAAGCAGATCAACTCGGCGATCTTCCCCGGCATCCAGGGCGGTCCGCTGATGCACGTGATCGCCGCGAAGGCGGTCGCGTTCAAGGAAGCGCTGTCGCCGGATTTCAAGGCCTATCAGCAGAAGGTGCTAGACAACGCGCGCGTGCTCGCCGAGACGCTCGTGAAGCGCGGCCTGCGCATCGTGTCGGGCCGTACCGAAAGCCACGTGATGCTGGTCGACCTGCGCGCCAAGAAGATCACCGGCAAGGCTGCCGAAGCGGCGCTCGGTGCGGCGCATATCACGGTCAACAAGAACGCGATCCCGAACGACCCCGAAAAGCCGTTCGTAACGAGCGGCATCCGTCTCGGCTCGCCGGCGATGACGACGCGCGGTTTCGGCACGGCCCAAGCCGAGCACGTCGGCAACCTGATCGCCGACGTGCTTGAGAATCCGGAAGACGCGGCGACGATCGAGCGCGTGCGCGCGCAGGTAGCCGAGCTGACCGGGCGTTTCCCGGTCTATCGCTGATCGGCTGACCGTCACGATCGGGCATGCCTGCGGACGCAGGCACGTCCGTTCAATTGCTCAAGACAGACCACTGAGCCGGGCGGGCCGCAAGACTCGGCGGAATGCGTCAAAGCAGTAGAAGTAGAAGGCGTTTCTTAAACACACAAAGACATGAAAATGGCCTGGGAGGTCGATATGAAGAAGCAATTGTTTGCTGTGTCGCTGTTGTCTGCCATTGCTGCACCCGCGTTCGCGCAAAGCTCGGTCACCTTGTACGGGGTGCTCGACGAGGGCCTGAACTACACCAACAACGTGGGAGGTGACCGCGTATTCGAGCTGGCGAGCGGCTTCCCGCATGGCAGCCGCTGGGGTATCAAGGGCACCGAAGACCTTGGTGGCGGCGTCAAGGCGCTGTTCCAGCTCGAGAGCGGGTTCAACGTGGACAACGGCCGCTCCGCGCAGGGCGGCCTTTTGTTCGGCCGCCAGGCATACGTCGGTGTGTCGAGCGACAGGCTCGGCGCCATCACTGCCGGGCGCCAGTACGACTCGATGGTGGATTACCTGTCCCAGACATCGGTTGCCGGCAGCTGGGGCGGTTACGCGTTCGGCCACCCGTACGACAACGACAACATGGTGTATTCATTCCGGGTCAATAACACGGTGAAGTACACCAGCCCGTCGCTGGGTGGGCTGAAGTTCGGCGGTACCTACAGCTTCAGCGATGACGTGAATTTTGCCAAGAACCGCCAGTTCAGCGTCGGCACGCAATACACCAACGGCGGCTTGCTGCTGGCGGCGGCTTACCTGCAGGCCGACAGTCCTTCCTCGACGTCGTATGGCGCCATCAACAACGGCGGCGACCAGAACTTCCTCGCCAGCAAGCTGAAGATGTTTGGCGCGGGGGCCACCTATACGTTTGGTCCCGCTGCTGTGGGCCTGGTGTATTCGAATACCAATGTCAGGGATCCGCAAAGTTCCGGCTATGTCGGAGCGATTACCCCGCCGGCGGGCACGTTGTCGTCGCTGCGGTTCCAGAACTTCGAGATCAACGGCAAGTATCAGTTCAGCCCCTCGTACTGGGTCGGTGCCATGTACACCTACACGCGCGCGAGTTTCAATGCCACCTCCGGCAAGCAGCATCCGGTCTACCATTCCGTTGGCCTGATGGGCGATTATCTGCTGTCCAAGCGCACCGATATCTACCTGCAGGCCGTATACCAGCGCGTCGGCGGGGATACGACCGGTACCGTTCTGGATACCGCCTATGTCCCCGGTGCAGCCAATGTCTCCTCGAACCGGAATCAGGTGCTCGTTCGCGCGGCGATCCGGCATTTCTTCTGATCGGGCGTGCGGCCTTGACCTGCTGGCTGAATGACCGTGTCAAGGTCGTCGAGAACGCGGTGAGCCCCTATCATCGGATGCCGAATTGAACGTAGGTGGGCTGCTGGTGGTCGCCGTCGCCTTCTAAGTTGTAAAGGTCAGCGAGCTGCTCGGCGCTCAGGCCGGCGCCCGCCACTGCTACCGTCATCGTCCTGACACCGCGGCGGCGCTCTGCCGCCGGGATTCCCCATGGATCTCGCCGACGCCATCTTCGCTGGCATGCGCAGGCACAACCGCCGCCTCGCCATGGGTGGAATCAACGCCCGCCAGGTGTGGCGCGCCACCTGCGCATTCCATTCTTGCGTTAGATTGCACTGACGCCGATTTCTCGATATATTTCGTCCACAATGACCCCATCGGGGAGACCCCCCTATGAGCGTATACGTCGCACGCAGCCGAGCCAGCGCGATTGAACATATCAATTCGCGGGCAGACAGTACTGTCGACCTGGACTATGAAACCGCGTGGGAAGATGCGCTCGAGCTTGGACGGCTCGGGCAACGGTGCGGCATCGTCGTGCAGTTCCGAACCGTCGAGCATGTCTCTGTCGTGTCAGCGGATGCGCTGGCCCGCGGGCTGCGGGAAAAAAAACAGACCTTCCGACAGCGCTACCTCTACTGTCAGTTCGACATCACGGCATTGTCCGAGGACTGCCTGTGCGAACTAGAGGCGCTCGCCATCGGGCATGGCGATTACATCCTGCCTGGTCACAGGCTGGAAGAAGCCACGCTGATCTGGGAATAGCCACGCACTGTCCCCTCCGGCGATACAGCGGTCGACCTTTCGCCACTCAGCACACCGGGCCTGCATCAGCACCCAAATGCAAGGCCATGCATCCGGCATGCCAGCCGCTCGCCCTGGGGAGGTAGCAATCCTACGTAAGAAGAATCCCTACGGGCAGACACATGCTCGCATCAGTAGGATAAGGGGACGAACTTGGCATGAAGGAAGACGTCATGCGCCCCCGCTATGCGACTGAGAAGGATTGGCCCGAGGTTGAGGCACTGCTGCGTGCCTCCTCGCTTTGCGTCGATGGTGTACGCGAACAGATTACCCAGTTCATCATGGCCCGCGACAATGCCGGCCTACTCGGATGCGCCGGGGTAGAACGCTATGGCAAGACCGGCCTGCTGCGTGGACTGGCTGTCGCCACGCGCGCACGCTCGGGCGGCCTGGGCGAACTGCTACTTTCCGCCATCGTGGCTGATGTCCGGCAGCAAGGTGTCGAGTCCATTGTGCTGCAGACCACGACCGCGTCCCGCTATTTCGCGCGCCTGGGCTTCGCTCAGATCAGCTATTCAGACCTGCCGCCTGCCGTGCTGCACTCGCCGGAACTCAATCGCGCCCACGCCGATGTCGGTACGCTGATGCAGATCGCCTTGTAATGCGCGAATGGGCGACGCTGCGCCCCTGCAGTTACCAGCGCGAACGTCCCAGGACCTTCAGGTAGCGATACCTTTGAATGGTGACCTGGATTTCGATCGGAGCGCCGGCGAGGCTGCCGAGCGCCGACCAGATCGCCACCTTCTCGTCAGGCCCGATGGCAACACCTTCATGGCGCAGCCGTCCCTCGATCCACTCGGCGGCCCAGGTGCGATAGCCCTCCTGGTCGATTCGTGCGAGCGGTTGGAACGCGATGCCGCCATCGGCGCCGAGGTCGTAGTGCTCCCCGCTGAGGCCGAGAATGGTGGCGCGCATCGAGCGCCCCATGTCGAAGGCGAAGATCCGCGAGCCGGGATAGCGGCGGAACTGCATCGCTAGCGTGGCGAGCAACACCGACTTGCCCATGCCGGTCGGCCCGGCCACCAGCGTGTGCCCCACGTCGCTGATATGCGTCACCAGTCGGAACGGCGTCGCGCCGTCCGTCCGCGTGACGATCAGCGGCGGCCCATCGAGGTGGTCGTTCTTCTCCGGCCCGGCCCATACCGCCCACACCGGCATCATGTGCGCCAGAGTCAGCGTCGAGACGATGGGCTGGCGCACGTTGGCGTAGGCGTTGCCAGGGAGCGAGGACAGCCACGCATCCACGGCGTTGAGCGTTTCGGGGATCGTCACTAACCCGCGCCCCTGGATGACGCGCTCCACCATGCGCAGCTTCTCGTCGGCCACGGCGGCGTCCTCGTCCATGACGGTGACGGTCGCCGTCAGGTAGCCGAAGGCGGCTTGATCGCTGCCCAGCTCCTGCAAGGCCGCGTCCGCGTCAGCGGCCTTGTTTCTGGCGTCGGTATCGACCAGCGGGCTTTCCTGCTGGAAGATGGTTTCGCGCAGCAGCGCAAGGACGTTCTTGCGCTTGGCGAACCACTGGCGGCGCAGGCGGCCGAGTTGCTTCTCGGCCTCGGGCTTGTCCATGCAGATAAAGCGCGTGCTCCAGCGGTACGCGAAGCCGAGCCGGTTGAGGTCGTCCAAAATCCCCGGCCAAGTCGAGGTCGGAAAGCCGCGCACGGTCACGATGCGCATGTGTTGGTCGCCCAGCATCGGCGCCAGCCCGCCGATCAGCGGGGCGTCCGCCAACATCGCGTCGAGATGGAACGGCACTTCGGGCACGCCAACGCGATAGCGTCGCGTCGAGATGGCGCCGTGCAGGTAGGTCAGCGTCTCGCCGTCATCGAGCCATGCGATCTCCGGCATCACGCCGTTGAGCAGGTCGTAGAGGCGATCCGTTTCCGCGATGAACGCGGTCAGACGTTCTCGCCAGTCCACGCCCTCGGTCGGCCGGTTCTCTCGTATAGCAGGCCGGCGGCGCGGGCGCGCGATTCCTCCGGCGGCAGGTATTGCAGCGTCAGGTGATAGACGCTCTCGAAGTGGCTGCCGGATTCCTCGAAGGTCGCGCGGCGTTCTTCATCGACCAGCCATGACAGCGGTTCGGGAAAGTCGGAGTGCGGATAGTCCGCCGCCGGCCGGCGCTCGGCTTCGATGTAAAAGGCCCAGCCGGAACCGCAGCGGCGCAGCGCGTTGTTCTGCCGCGCCGCCGTGGCGATCAATTCGCCTTGCGTCGCACTGTCCAGGTCGGGGCCACGGAACCGCGCCGTGCGCTGGAAACTGCCATCCTTGTTGAGCACGACACCGGGCGCGACCAGCCCGGCCCACGGCAGCCAGTCTGCAAGCAAGGCCGGACGCTGGCGGTATTCGTCAAGGTTGAGCATCGCGGCGTCCTCCTCACACGTCCAGCAGCGGCTTGTGTTTGAGATGGCGCGCGAACACCGGCATGAACTGTGCGTCGACCCGCGCACCCCACACGGCGAGCGAATGGCCGACGATCCACAGCACGACGCCGGGAATCCACAGTTGCAACCCCAGCCCCACGGCAGCGGCCAGCGTGCCGTTGGCGATCGCCACGGTGCGCGGCGCACCGCCCATTAGGATCGGTTCGGTCAGCGAGCGGTGCAGCGGCACCTCGAAGCCCGGAAGATCGCTGGCCGTGTTCATACGACGGCCCCGCCCGAGAAGCTGAAGAACGATAGGAAGAAGCTCGATGCCGCGAACGCGATGGACAGGCCGAACACGATCTGGATCAGCTTGCGGAAGCCGCCCGACGTATCGCCGAAGGCCATCGCCAAGCCCGTGGCGATGATGATGATGAGGGCGACGATGCGCGCGACTGGCGCCTGGATGGATTCGAGGATGGATTCCAGCGGACCTTCCCAGGGCATCGAGGAACCGGCGGCCTTTGCCGTGCCGGCCGTCATCAGCACGACGACGGCCAGCAGCAAGCCGTGGTGTGCGGGCGCGACCAGGCGCCGCAGGCGCACGAAGGCCGAGGCCGGATTTACGGAAGCGCGCAAAGCATGGGCGAACGTCTGCGTCATGGCAGTTCTCCTGAGTGGTCAGGGGACGGGGAAGAAGCGACGGAAGGAAGCGCGGCAGCTCCGCAACGGCGTTTCCAGCACGTCCGCCAAGCGATAACCCGCGCCGTCTTGGCCGGCGACGCGGGCGATGCTCTCGATGCAGCGCTTGTGGCCGCGGCCGGCGATGAACACGACGACGTTCACCGCTTCGGCGATCAGGGCGCGCGGCGGGTTCACCGCGACTTCGAGAATCAACTGCTCCAGACGCAGCAGCGCGCCGAGAGCGGAACCGGCGTGGATCGTGGCGATGCCGCCCGGATGGCCGCTGCCCCATACCTTGATGAGATCCAGCGCCTCGCCGCCGCGCACTTCGCCGACGATCACGCGATCTGGACGCAGGCGCATCGTGGCGCGCACCAGCTGGCCCATCGACACGACGCCGGCGCGCGTCCGCAGCGGGACGTGGTCACGCGCCGCGCACTGCAGCTCTACTGTGTCTTCGAGCACCAGCACGCGGTCGCCTGTGGCGGCGATCTCGGCGAGCAAGGCATTCGCCAAGGTCGTCTTGCCTGTGCTGGTGCCGCCGGCGATGAGAATGTTCTGTCGCTCGCGTACTGCGCTGCGGAACTCGGCCTGCTCGACGGTCATCATTCCGTCGCTGACGTACCCATAGCGTGCGGTCGGGGTTTAGCATGATTTCCACCACATCAGCATCTTCCAGCGCGGCAGCGATCAACGGCCCCATCGCCGTACGCAACTAGCGATCCAGCGGAATGACCCCAACTGCGCGCTTGCGCAGCGCGAAAGCCGGACCTGGTGCTGCCGGCGGCAGGATGCCCTCGAAGCGTTCGCCGGTTTCCGGCAACTCGGCGGTCAACAATGGCTGGCCGCGATGCACTTCCGCGCCGACGTGCGCGGCGACCAGGCGGATGATGCGTTCGCCGTCTTCCTCGGACAGCTCAGCACCCATCGGCGAGCGGCCTGACGACCGGCGATCAAAGGGATGCCAGCCGAGCCGTGCGTTGCATGGCCGGATCGAGCTGGCGGGGAAGCGGCAACGGCGGGTCGTCGTCATCGAGCAACACCAGGTCGTTGTCGGCTGTCTGCGGTTCGAGGCTGTATTCGAAGACTTCGGTTAGCTCTGGCTGCCGGCACGGGCCGCCGTCGTCGGCGGTCCCGACGGTATCGCCGATAAGGTCAGTGACAGGCGAAGCCGGAACAGCGGGAATCGCTAGGCCGCTCCAGTCGTCGGGGCGCAGTGGCGGCGCATCGGCGCAGCAGCCTGCCACGAGCGCGGGCGGCGACAGCACACGCCGCTTGAAATTGGCATCGGAGTAGTAGCGCAGCTTCTTCGCCTTGATCAGCGCGACGCTGGACACCATCACCACGGCTTCGTCGGGAGGGAGCTGCATCATTTCGCCCGGCGTCAGCAGCGGACGCGCGGTTTCCTGGCGCGACACCATCAAGTGCCCAAGCCACGGCGCGAGCCGATGGCCGGCGTAGTTGCGCTGCGCACGCAACTCGGTTGCGGTGCCGAGTGTTTCGGAGATGCGCTTGGCGGTGCGCTCGTCGTTCATGGCGAACGTCACGCGCACATGGCAGTTGTCGAGGATCGAATGGTTCTGGCCGTAGGCTTTGTCGATCGGGTTGAGCGACTGCGCGATGAGGAAGCTGCGGATGCCGTAGCCGGCCATGAAGGCTAGTGCCGTCTCGAAGAAGTCGAGCCTCTCCAGCGCCGGGAACTCGTCGAGCATAAGCAGCAGCTTGTGACGACGTGCGATGCCGTCGCTGCCATCGAGCGATTCGGTCAGCCGCCGACCGATCTGATTGAGGATCAGTCGAACCAGCGGCTTGGTGCGGCTGATGTCCGATGGCGGCACCACCAGGTACAGCGAGACGGGATGCTCGGACGCGATCAGGTCGGCGATGCGCCAGTCACAGCGCGAGGTGACTTCTGCCACCGTGGGGTCGCGGTACAGACCGAGGAACGACATGGCCGTAGACAGAACGCCAGACCGTTCGTTGTCCGATTTGTTGAGCACTTCACGCGCAGCGGACGCGACGACAGGATGCGGTGCGTTCCCCAGATGGCGTGTCGTCATCATCCAGTGCAGCGTCACCTCAAACGGGCAAGCCGGATCGGAGAGGAAGTTGGCCACGCCGCGCAGCGTCTTGTCCGCACCCGCGTAGAGCACATGCAGGATGGCACCGACCAGCAGTGCGTGACTGGTCTTCTCCCAATGGTTGCGCTTCTCCAATGCGCCTTCGGGATCGACTAGGATGTCCGCGATGTTCTGAACGTCGCGCACTTCATGCACGCCGCGTCGGACCTCCAGAAGCGGGTTATATGCGGCCGATTTCGGATCGGTCGGGTTGAACAGCAGGCAATGCGAGAAGCGCGAACGCCATCCGGCGGTGATCTGATGAAGCGAGCCAGAACGTCCGGCGGATCACCCACCAGGCGCAGCAGATAGGTGTTCAGCATCGGCGAACCGTCGGCCAGCGGACGTGCCACGACACCGGCCTCCCGGCTCGCGGCAATGTGCGATGCACCCGCCAGTCCCAGCGCGAATCCGGCCGACACCAGCGCCATCATCAGATCGAAGGAAGCCACCCGCTCGGCAACCAGTGGCTCCTTGTCCCCCAAACGCAGTATCCGCTCGATCTGGCGCGCACGGCCTTCGCACTGTTGCGGATCGCACAGCACCAAGGGATAGCGCAACACTTCATCCAGCGGGATTCTCTTGTAGGCCAATAGAGGATGCCGCGCCGGCACGGCGACCATGAGCGGGTCGCTCCAGACCGGCTCGGCGACGATATCGTCGCCCACTTCATCCGACTGCGCGAATCCGACGTCGTACAGATCATCGTGCAAACCTTTGAGTTGCTGCGAAAGCAAAACCTCGAAAAGGCGTACCTCGACTTCCGGCTCTTCCTGCCGACACAACGCCAGGAGACTGGGCAGGCGCGAGGGGGTTATGCCGTCGGACAATGCCACGCGCAGCTGCAAGCAAAAACCATTGGTGGTTGTTCTCACGCTATCACGGGCCTGTTGCAGTGCAGTGAATACGCGGGGCACACGCTCCAGAAACAACTCGCCGGTCCGGGTCAATTGGGTACTGCGCGTGGTGCGAACGAAGAGCCGTGCGCCGAGATCCTCCTCCAACTCCTTGATAGCACGCGACAGCGGCGACTGCTCCATGTGCAGCCGCTCGGCGGCGCGCCCGAAATGAAGCTCCTCGGCAACGGCAAGAAAACAGCGAAGATGGCGCAGTTCCATTGTCGCTCTGTCTGGCAGCCTCCTTCCTCCGTCGGCCCCCGAAGGCTGGAATGATCAGCGTCGCGGCCTTTCAAGCATGTGTACTTGCGCGCCGCTACGCTATCGCAGCCCGAGTGACTCGAATTCCTTGATCGTTGTGACGACCCGCTCGACATCGCTATCCGAAAGGTGATGGTGGCAAGGGATCGTGAGTATCTCTCGCGCCAATCGCTCCGTATTGGGAAGATCAATGCGGGGCTGGCTACGAAGCCATGCTTCCTGCATGTGAATGGGCATGGGGTAGTGGATCGCCGTCTCAATGCCCCGCATCGCAAGATAGCGCTGCAGACCCTCTCGGTCCGCTGATCTGACTACATAGTGATAGAAGGAATTTCCCTGTCCGAATCCCCCCAGGTCACTTCCTGTCGCCGTTTCGGCCAGCGCTTCGTCATAGTAAGCCGCGATTGCCTTGCGGCGGTCCAGCCATTGATCCAAGTATTGCGCCTTGATGTTCAGCGCGGCCGCCTGCAAAGCGTCGAGACGTGAGTTCATTCCGAACACGGCGGACTCGCCACGGGATTTCAATCCGTGATTGCGCACGCTCTCTGCATATTCGGCGATCTTCGGATTCGTGGTGACGAGCACACCGCCATCCCCCAGACCGCCCAATGTTTTCAGCGGATGCAGCGAGAAGGCCGCAGCATCGCCAAGAATACCGACTTGCCGGCCATCTATGGTCGTACCGATCGCCTGGGCGCAGTCCTCCAGAACAGCCACCCCGCAGGGTCGGCACAAGGCAACAATCGACTCGATCCCTGCAGGCCGCCCACGCAAGTGGACAGGTACCACGGCCTTTGTTCGAGAGGACAGGAGCGGTGCAATGGTACCGGCATTGACCAGTTCGTCGTCCCCGACATCGGCGAGGATGGGGCGAGCACCGGCTGCGACAATGACACCGACTGTCGCGACGAATGTGTTCGAACAGGTGATGACTTCGTCGCCCGGCCCCACGCCCAGCGCGCGCAGCCCCAACAGAAGAGCGTCGGTGCCGGAATTCATCGACACAGCGAAGGCGCCATGACAACGCTCGGAAAACCAGGCTTCGAATCGCGAAACCTCGTCGCCAAGGATGAACTCACCACAGGCCAGAACATCCCGCCAGCGGGCGATGATGGGCTCGGCAAGATCGCGCGCCTGTTCCTGAACATCGTTGCACTTGATCATCTTGCTTGATCTCGAGAGAGCGGCCTGAAGGACACCAGCGCAATGCCGAGCGCGCCGACTGCACTGACGATGGCGACGACCAGCAGCGTTTGGGAATAGCCCGCCATGCCGCCGAGGAGACTGCTGCCGACATAGACAAGCGGGTGCGTGCCGCTGGTGACCAAGGTATCGACCGCCACCACTTTGCCGAGCTCCTTTTCCGGGGAATGCATCTGCATGGCCGTTGCCCATCCGGTGAGCCAGGATGCTTCAACGACCCCGACGAACGCCGCGCCCAGAATGACCAGCCCGGTGGAGTGGCCCATGCCGAGTAAAGCCATGGCGACAGCGAGGAACAAGGCGCAGCTCACAGCCAGTGCGATCAGTCGCTGATGAGCGGCCGCCAGAACCGTGACAATCGATCCGAAGCATGCGCCCAATCCTGAAGCGGCCAGACACATCCCCCACATCGTGTCACTGAAGCGATCACTGATGGCATACGGGGCCACCACGAGAAAGACCGGGAAGCCGAGCACACTGACGATCAAGGTTGCGGCGAAGCCCAGCGTCAAGATGAAGTTGCCGCGGATCACACTGATTCCATTGAGCGCCTCGCGGAGGGCGAACTTCTCCTGCGATTCATAAGCGCCCTTGTCGGGCAGCAACATGGTAAAAAATGCGGCGCAGAAGAACGTTACACCGTCGAACAGAATGCCCCAAACCGGGTCCCACAGGATGATGACGACGCCCAGCGTGGCCGGAAAGATTACGGCCACCAGGTTGTCCACGAAGTTCATCGCACCATTCCCCGCCACCAACGCCTGCTTGGGCAGCAGGTTCACGAGCAGAACCTGGGCACACGGGCGGGAGATGCCAATGCCGACACCGAACAACAGATAGACAGGAAGCAGACTCCACCATGAAGCGCCGGCCACGATGAGCGCGGTGGCAATGACTTGCAACGCCCCTCTCAAAACGTCGGTGAAGACGAGGACGCGCTTGGGTGATTTGCGATCCGCCAGCATCCCTCCGACCAAGGCGCCGACGACGGTGCCAATGCCTACTGCGGCCATGACGAAGCCGAAGACGCCCGCGCCAAAATCGGCACGGATCAAGGCGATGGGAAGGGCCGCCAGACAAACGGCATCGCCGACCATGGAAAGACCTTGGCCAAGCAGCAGCCTGCGGAACGGCGCGATGCTCAGGGCGTCACGATACGGCAATGCGCGGGCGGTGAACGTCATCGGTCCCCTCCAAAAAAATGAATTCGACCGTCCGCCCCTCGCTCTGTGTGCAGCACGTGCTCCCCACAAATGATCTCGACGCCCCCCTCCGCAAGCACATTGACCTTGAGTCGCTTTCCTCGGAAGCATATGGGGAACTGGTAGGAGTCCCAATGCGGCGGCAATTGCGGTTTGAAGCTAAGCCGATTGTCAGTAACACGAAGTCCCGCCAAGCCCTCGACCAGACCTTGCCATGCGCCTGCATAGGCGGAAAGATGCAACCCGTTGCAGTAATCCGATACCGGCGTGAAATCGAGGTTGTAGCGACTGGCCCGTGCGATGTAATCGGCACACGCTGCCGTGTCCCCGATGTCCGCGGCGACCACCGCGTGAGGGCCATAGCTGAGGGATGAGTCGTGAACTGTACGCGGCTCGTAGAAGCAGTATGCGGTCCGCTTCACCTCGTCAGAAAAATCGTCGGGAAACATGGCCATGAGCAGAATGATGTCGGCCTGCTTGATGACGCACGTGGCGAAATTCTGAAGTCTGCGCGCCGAGTCCCTTTCCCCTTCATCGGCAAACCGTGGCCCGCGCCTCTTGTCGATGCGAAGCTCGGCTTCCCGCAAGGCGGCGTACCCATCGAACTCTTCCGGAATCGAGATGCCATCCACTGTCATCCAGGGAAGGTGAACGTTTTCACTGATCCTGTGCCACTGCCTGACTTCGTCCGGAGAAATGGGCGGAAAGGACTCACGGTCCACCAATGAAATCGCAAATCGGATGCACCACCGGAGGAGGTAGTTCGTGAAAAAGCTGTTGTTGACGTGATAGTGATACTCGTCCGGGCCCATCACGGATTCGATGACATAGGCCTGCTTCACATCGGACCACTCGAACGCCGATGCGGCGAATCGCGCACACTCGACAACGATCCTGCATCCGCTGGTGTTCATGTACTCCTCGTCGCCCGTTGCCTCCCAATATCTGGCCAAGGCAAAGCACACGTCCGCCGAGATGTGCAGCACCTCATCAACGCTCCATTCACGTACCCGCTGTGCGTCCGGATAGGACAGCACATAGTGCGGCCCGTTCTCGGCCCCGCAATCGTTCGATGCCTCTGGAAAGCGTGCGCCAGAGAAACCCGTGGACTGGGCGAACTCGATCGCCGCCTCCAGGGTGTGATAGCGGAAATCGAGCAGTGCACGCGCCACGCGCGGGTCGTTCCAGGTCCAGAAGGCGCACTTGTGCAATTCGGTGTCGAAAAAGGTGGCCCCGGAGTGATAGGTACTGGTCAGACCCCGCGCGGGAGAAATCGCTCCCGATGCACAGCCATGGGAATCGATGCCCTGCTGCAGGAGCTCGAAAACGGCATACCGGATGCCAAGTTCGACCGGATCACCGCTAGCATGGATGGCAACGCCGTGCGCTTTCCAGAGTCGGGACCATCTGCGGCGATGCCCGGCCTGCGCACTCGCGAAATCGGCGGGCGGCAACGACGGTGCACTGGCTGGAGATACGCGCCAGTGCGCGCACAGCCGGTGCTGCCCCGCCGCCGCGAAGTCGAAAGTGGCGGACATCGCGCAACTGCTACCCTTCGAAAGCGCCCATACGGCTGACACGCCGGCAGCGCCGGGCCATCGCTCGGTATGAACGTCATAGCGCAGCCGTCGTTTCCCCACGGCGACGATCATGCTGAAGGAATCTTCACCACAGTTGCACTGCTCTATCTCATAGTGCCGTGCTGTCAGCCACGATGCCGTTCCAAGGTACTCATTGACTGCGCAAGCATCGATGCCGAAGTCCATCCGGACCCGCTGCGGCCCGCCCGCGCCATCGATTCGTCGCAGTTCCACGTCAACCGACACAGCAGCTGTGTTCGGAACATCGATGAACTGCAGGACGGTCAGCTCATATTGCCCCCCCCGGATGCACAGCCGCTCCGTGCTGATCACAGATGACTCGTCCATCGACAACACGACTGTCGGCAAACTGGAGTCCACAGGCAATGCGGGCTCACCGGTGTCAACGTCATAGATCCGGAGGATGCCTGGTGCCGGCAATGAAACGATCTCGCGGGCGACACCAACGCCGGGGGCATACACCCCCGCCGCAAGCAATTGCAGCCGCCGAGTGCGATCGCACGACAGCGGCACGTAGGGGCGAATGCCAATCAGGCCATTTGCGAGCGTGGTCAAGCACGACGCGAAGGCAGAGGATGCCGGTTCGATATCGATCACGTGCTCGCGTTGCCCACCGTAGGAAATGATCAGCATGATCACGCCCCGGACGCACCGAAGGACCAGTCGGTGGACTGCATATTGCGGACATTGTGATAGCGGATGTCCGTCAGGACGTCAGCGCTGTCGGCGAAGCACCCCGACTGCCACTGCTCGCACAGTTCAAGAACGGCATCTCGAATTCCATAAACCAACTCGAAGCCGAATTCCTGCCGCAGCCGACGCGAGTCGAGCCGATAGGAGCGCGCATCATTGGACTCTGTCGTTGTGACGGGCACATTCATGCCGAAATAGCGGTCCACAACATCCTTGACCTGCAATGCGATGTCGGCAACGGTGTGATTCTCCTCGCCCGCATTGATCGGCTGTCCACTGAACAAACCGAGAGAGCCCCTCTGGACGAGTACCAGGTAGAGCCTGGCGAGGTCGCTGATATGGACATTGGGGCGATATTGATCCCCTCCAAAGACCGTGATTTCGCCACGCGCCAGTGCGCTGGCCGTCAGGATATTCACCGTAAGGTCCAGGCGCTGCCGGGCCGACCAACCACAGACCGTCGCTGCTCGGACCGCAATGGTTTCGAACGACGCGTCGGTGAGTTCGAAGAGGAGTCGCTCTCCCTGCGCCTTGTACCGGTTGTAATCGGTGACGGGCACACAGGGTTGGTGTTCGTCGACGAGCGGCGCCGCATTGATGCCATAAACACTCGCCGACGAGGCGTAGATGAAGCGCCGGCATCCCGCACGTTTGGCACCTGCCATGAGGTGAGGCAGACAGTCGAAGTTGATGGATCGGCTCAACCCCGGGTCGGCATTGAAGCTAGGGTCGTTTGCCACGGCGGCAAGATGCACCACCGTTGCAGCACCTTGCAGTGCCTCGTCAATGACCGGCTTGTCGCGAATGTCTCCCCGGATCAACTCCAGGTATGGATGGCCAAGAAATCGGTCGAGTCCGTTGCCAAAGAACTGTGCGTCCAGAACTCTGACCCTGTAACCGGCTGCCAGCAGCTTGGGCACCAACCGTGACCCGATATAGCCCGCCCCGCCTGTCACGAGAACAACTGATTGCACCGTCATGTCCATTCCTCCGCCGTCGTACGAATGGGAAGCACAAGTTCATCGAGAGACGAAAGAACGCAGGCCCTGGAATCGGTGGCGCGCGCTTGACTCTCGTCACGCCGAATTTGACAAGCACGCATACCGAGGTGACATGCCATGTCGACAGCGTACGGGCTATCGTCGACCAGCATCACAGCAGCCGGATCGTGCCCATCGGCCAGATGCTGGAACATCGCTTCCCGTGACTGACCGCTCTGCTGTTGCACCACCGCAGCCAACTGGTTCAGCCGCAGGCCAGCCTGATGCAGCGCGGCCTCGAACAGGCCGCGCGCATTTTGCGAGGCTGTATAGAACCTGACACACTGTTGTGCCGCTAGCGTGCGTTGCAGCAGTCGCAGCGCGTCGTCGAAGAATCCGGCACGTGAAGAAAGCCGGAGAAATTCTTTCTGCTTGATCTCCGCCAACCTGGCAATGCGCGCCGGGTCGCACGGATCATCCGGCACAGCACTCCCCTTCAGCGCCAGAAGCCGGGCTGCGCCTTCGAGACGAGGCCTGCCTGAAATGACCGTCAGATATTCTTCGCGGGTAAGACCCGGCGCCCCCATCGCTTCCCCGGCGCTGCGCCAAGCTTCATAGTGGGGAGTGTCGATCAGCGTCCCATCGAGATCGAGGAGAAGAAGTGATGACATGTCGCGTTCTCCCTCACGTGTTCCCCGCCATGGCAGTGATCAACTGCACGATCCGGGATGTGGAATCGAGGACCATGTCATCGGTGAGAATCACACGCCCACCATTGCTCTCGACAAGCTCTCGTTCTGCTTGCAGCCTCGAATCCGAGCTGGAGCGGTAGTCGGCACCCTTGAAGAACGCGTCGGGCTGCAGAGCAGAGATGATGGGCTCGGCAGTGGCCGCGTGGTTCACGATCACATGATCGCAATAGCGAAGCGATGCAATGAACTCTGCGCGGCTTCGACCGGGAAATACCGGCCGGTCTGGCCCCTTATTGACGTACTTGTCCGCCGTGATGGATACGAAGAGACGGTCGACAATGGTGCTGGCCTGTTGCAGATGATGGATGTGCCCGACATGGACTATGTCGAAGCAGCCGTGACACAACCCGATAACGAGACCGCCGGACCGGTATCCGTGCGCAATGGCTTGCAATTCAGTAATGCCATCCAGGATCGCCATAGAAAGTCATCTCCGCGAATCAAGGTGCTTTGCCATGATGTTTAAATGTTCAAGTTCACCCCAATAATCAGGTATTTGCCCGACGATTTGAAATCCATTTCGCAAGTGGAAAAGGTACGCGGCGCGTTCCCTATCAATATTCCCAATATCTAGACATAGACATCTTTTCCCTAGACTCAGTGCATGCTGCTCAATTTTGGCATAAAGCAACGAAGCAATCCTGTTGCGACGACAATTGCGGTCGACAATCAGCCAATCCGCCCACAAAACATGCCTTGACGGCAAGGGCCCAATTCCACAACCCATTGACCCGACAACTGAATCGTGGACAGTGGCAACGAAACGGACCACTTCCTCCTTGGGTTGATCCAGTTCAAGCGTAAATTGCGCACGTGCAGATTCAACCAAATTATCTTCAGACTTAATTTGCGATACCAATTCGAGGATCGCATTCATATCCGAAGCTGCCAGCTTCCGAATAATGACCTGATCGTCTTTTTCAATTACCATGATATTCAAGCCTCCTCAAAGCGGAACTCAAACGATCACAGGCATCGACAATCATCGCCGGCGTATGAGCTGCGGACAAGGTGACCGGTTCCGGACAATAATCCAGGGGCAACAAGAAGCCGTACATTTCATACTCGGTCGATAGCAGTTGAAATAATTTTCGGGCAAACTTAACGGGGTAGGCTTGATGTATGTCCTTCATCGTTCGCGGACACTTGGCCATTCCAATATGCACGCCAACCCGGCCACCGTAGCCGTCCACATGACAGGGAATTCGGTGTTGGTCGAATACTTCTCGCAAGCCCCGTTTCAATTGATCCTCCAGCATGGCGACATGCCGATGGATAGCACCGTCTTTCAAGTAATCAAGAACCGCAAGGGCAACGGAAACAGAAAGGTACCGACCTGTATTGGTGCCGCTGATTTGGACAGGCCCACGCGGCGCAATGATATCCATGTAATCGGCTTTACCGGCGATCCCGGCGATGGGTATTCCGCAGCCGAACGCCTTACCGTAGGTGGCAATGTCAGGCACGACTCCGTAGTCTTTCTGCGCACCGCCCATGTTGGCCCGAAATCCTGTCAGCACTTCGTCGAAGATCAACAGCGCACCGTGGCGCGATGCAAGCTCACGCAGAGCCTGCAGAAACCCCTCATCCGGTTTGATGCAGCCGATATTCAAAGCCACAGGTTCCAAAATGATCCCCGCCACGTCATCAGCGTACATTTCAAAAGCGCGCCGAACCGCATCAAGGTCATTCCACGGAAGCGGTACGGTCAATTGGCCGAATATTGGAGGAATTCCGGCACTGCCGGCCACAGGTTCTAGAGTCCCACTTTCGCGAATTTCACCACACCGAGGAGATGAATCTACATTCCAATAAAGGGAGTCATTTAATCCGTGAAAATGACCTTCGAATTTGAAAATCACTTTCCTCCCGGTAGCTGCGCGAGCAATTCTGGTCGCATACATGGTCGCTTCCAATCCGGAATTAACCAAACGCAGCTTCTCCGCACACGGAACCATGTCGCAGAAACGCTCACTCAACTCCTGATGCTCATCGGTTTCATACTGCTGTAAAAAACCATGCGATAGAGCGCGGATAATGGCTTCGCGAATAACGGTACTGTCATGCCCCAGAAAGCATGAACCCCAGCCCATGATATAGTCATCATGCCATTTCCCAGAGTGCACCTGGATTCTTGCGCCCGAGGCATTGCGAATCTGAACGGGTCCAATGGCAGCCAAATGGTTCCATCCCGCCAGAACATTGCCCACCCGCGTTTCCTGCATTTGCATGATCAGGCTCTCCAATTTCACAATAGCTCGATTGGACACAGAGAAAAGCCGCGCTGACTCAATCAAGCGATCATGCCAGCGGCACCAGCACACGGAAATACGAAGAGAATTCTATTTCCCCGCACACCATCGTACAAATACAACTTTTCTTGCCTTCTCATAACAAGATTGGATACCCCATAGAAAACTACGTCACAAAATTCATTGCGAACGCTGTGCGCTCAATCCGGTTAATATCCGGATTTCTGCAACAGAGAAATATATTGGGAAAGCGGCAACGAATTTTCTCGCGATCGCCATATGAAATCCACATTGAATTCCATATTGAAATCGTCGATTTCAAGAAGTGTCACGTCAGCCGGGACGGAAAAATGCGCTGTCGAAGGCACGAGGGCACAGCCAACTCCAGCGGCAACGTACGCCATAACGGCCGAGTGACTACTCGCTTCCATGGCCACACGTGGAGCCACACCGCGATCGCTCAGAAGGCGAATCTGGAAATCGTAAAACCACGGCGACTGTTCTCTGGACACGAGTACCAGATCGGTGCCGTCGATAGCCGACAAATCGCAGTGATTCTGCCGCCCGAGGGGCGACATGGAACTCACGGCAAGCGACATCGTGGCTTTCAAGACAGACTGCGAATCGAGCGTCGACGTCAACAACCGCGGACTGAGAATGAAGCCGCCATCGAGCTCGCCCGAATCCACCAGGCGCATGATTTCTCCCGACAGAAGAGAGACGAGCCTGAAGCGAATGCCCGGATACTGCGAGACGTAGTTGCGGATGCTTGACAGTACGTCGGGGTGAAAGGTGTAGCACTCCGAAGCTCCGACAGCGAGGCAACCCAACTCCCCCTGGCTCGCCTGCACAGCATTGGCGACTATCTGCGCACTTTCCTTGAGCAGTCTGCGGGCACCGGTCAAGAACTCCTGTCCGCCGGCAGTAAGGCGTATTCCTCGTGGCAGCCTTTCAAACAACGTCAGCCCGACTTCCTCTTCCAGCAATCGCATCTGGCGTGACAGGGCCGGCTGCGAGATATGCAAGACGTTCGCAGCGCCCCCAATGGTGCCGGCCTCCGCTACCGCGATGAACTTTCCCAGTCGATCGAGATCCATAATCGCGCCTCGAATCACGCCTCTAGACAGCATTCCGAACTGACGTCAGGGCGAATGAAGCTGCTTCGCACAGCTTGCTGTGTTAACGGCGCAAGACGAAGCTCGATTGGATGGAGCAGGAGGGGCGCGCGTGCGGCGCACTATCACGAAACTTGTGGTATCTCAGGCGCCCACTTTGATGGCGACGCGCAAGCGTCCCGAGCATACGCCGTTCAGGAGCGTTCTTACATACAAATGGCCATGTGTATAGACCGGGCTCAAGAAAAGTGGCTGTCGTGTGACGGCTCCCGTTGCCGGCCGATCTGCCAAGACACGCTACGGCCACGCACCGTTGCCGCAATCCACTGGCCTAACCGCTGTTCGATCACCGGCTTCCATGGCACCAGCAAAAACCCCATGCCGTCATCGAGCACGGCATAACGCCCGCTGGCGAGCATGACGCTGCGCCGATAGATACCGGCCACACGTTGTCCGTCCGCCACTGGCAGATGCTCCAGTCCCGTTTCGGCAGCGATATCCCTTGCGGCCTGCGCCAGTTCGCGCCCACGAAGCGTCAAGAGCAAGTTGCGCGCGAGAACGAAACGCTGCCCGCGATGCTCGGCCAGTCCCTGCTCGACCAGAAAATCGGCGCGCTGACTTAGTGCCACCTTCACGTCTGCGCCAAAGCCAAGGTTGCCCAGTCCCTTGCCGCCGCCGATCAATTGCTGGTCGAGCCAGGTCGCGCCCATCATGCGGACTTGCCGCTCGATGGGTAGGTACGATTTCAGTTCTACCGCCACGCCGCCGCCAAGGCGCTGTGCGTCGTATTGGCGGCCCCGTTCGGCCAAGTCGCCGGGTATGTGCCAGACACCTTCTGTTTCGCGCTCCACGATTCCGGCACGGCGCAGGGCTTCAAGCCGACGCACATGAACGGCCACCACATCATGCGGATCTCGGTCGGGCGTGGCCTGACCTTGCGCGACGACCAAGTGATGATCGGTGCGGTACACACCATCGACGGCCAACGCGGTGATGGTGCGGTCGGCGGCCCGCACGCCGGCCGCGCCCCTCACCGCCACCACGGCGCCGGGCGGGTACTGTTCCAGCTCGGCGCGCGACGGCAGCGCGACGTAGTGCGCCTTGCCGTCCGTGCCATCGACAATCAGATAGCCCTTGTCGTACAGCTCATCGGCCAGCCCTTTGCCAACCACGCGGCCGACGACACGGACCTCCTCGCCGGGCTGGAACATGGCCAGCTCGCGCCGCTGACCGCTCATGGCCCGCTGCATGGTGCGGATGATGTCGCCGCGCTCGCCCATCGCCCGCAGCGTGGATTCGGCGTCGGCATGGACGGCCCAGGTGCCGGGCTGCGGCTCGGTCGCCAGGCCCATGCGTTGCAAGCGTTGCAGGCGGCCGATCAGCATTTGCCGCTGACGCTGCAGCCGGGGTTCGGCCAGCGTCTCCGGCCGCACCAGGCCGTCCACGGCCTCGCGCTGCAAGCTGCGGTCCAGCCCCGTCCACCGCTCCTGTTCCACCTCGCGCTGCATGGCGCGCTGGATCTCCAGTTCTGTGCGCGGGCCCAGCCACTGCGTCGCCAGTTCCGATGCTCGGTGGCGCATTCCCTCGGCGATGTAGTCGCGGGCGATGATGAGGTCTTTGCCGGTATCATCCTTCCCGAGCAGGACGACGTGGGTGTGCGGGTTGTCGGTGTTCCAGTGATCGACGGCCACCCATTCCAGGCGCGTGCCCAGGTCGGCCTCCATGCGCGCCATCAAGTGGCGGGTGTAGGTGCGCAGGTCGTCGAGCTGTTCGGCGTCTTCGGACGAGACGATGAAGCGGAACTGGTGGCGGTCGTCGGCGCTGCGCTCCTTGAACGCATCAAGGTCGGCGGCATCGGTCATCGGCCCGTAGGCGCGGCCTGGTCCACCCTGGCGATCGACGCCTTCGCGCTCGATGTAGCGCAGGTGCGCGGCGGTCGAGCGTGGTCCAGCCTGCGCCAGATTCACCAGCCGCGCCTTGATGGTCACGCGCCGGGCGTTCGCTCTAAGTCCCCGGCCAGCAAAGCGCGCGGCGACGTGCCCGCGCCCAAGCCGGGCGCCGGGCTGCCGGCCGGCTTTCGCCATCGCCTTGCCGGCCTTCGCCCCGGCCTTGCTGGTCTGGCGCAGCACCTGGTTGATGAAGGCGTCGCCGCGCTGCTTCGGCGCGCCAGGGCGGACGCGAAAACGGTCGTCGTCGCGGCGACTCATGGGGCAGCTCCATCCAAGGCCGTCGCAGTCCGGCGCGCGAGGCACGCGGCTTCCCCCATGCCGGCGCGGCATTGCGCACCTTCGCGGCACGCTGCTGCCTCCTGGCGCGTGCCGCGCCACTCCCATGTGCAGACGGGCTTTTCCTGAAGAAGGTCAGTGCGCTCTACGAGGCTGACTGCGATGCTTTCGCCGCCGGATTCAAGAAGTGCTGCGACATTGTTGACGCACACGATCCATCCAGCGGTAGGAATGCCACGCCGCCGCCCCCCACTGATCTCTTTCAGGACATCCAGGCTTTGAAGGACTGGGCCGCGTCTCTGCGAGACAGGCAAAAGAAGATTGCTTGAAACGTATCTGTTCACGCCAATACTGACGTGAAACACCGATCACGGCCTCGGCTACATGGAAATTGCTCTTCTACGCCACAACAGGTTGTCCCGATAGCTGCTGAACTTCACCATGTCTCCACGCAGCGTACTCATGGAGCCCGAGGTGGAACAGCTACCGCAAGCATGCAACGCGGCCGGCATCGGCGCCGACCAGCCTGTTCCCTTGCCGGGCACGGAAGCCTACGAGGCGCTGCCGCAGTTTCCGAAGCGCAGCCCCCTTCCCTTCCGGCGCACCATCCGCCGCCAGGAACTGCGGCAGATCATTCCCTTGGCCGAAACGACGATCTACGAAATGGAGCGCCGCGGCGAATTTCCACGCCGCTTCAACCTGACGCCGCGCTGCGTGGTGTGGGATCTTGCAGAGGTGGAGGCTTGGATCGAGGAGCGCAAGCAGGCCCCTCGCGCCGGCGCCGCCAAGCCGGATGTCCACCTACGCAAAACCCGCCCTGTACGGGCGGCTTCGAGCAAGGAATGAGGTCGCGCCCCCCTCATCCAACTAGGGTTTCCAGTTCCTTGGAAGCCGAGCGCGGCAACCGGCGGCCCTCTTTCGCCACGTTGACCTGCAAGGCCACCCGCGCGACCTCCAGAACGTCTTTGGTCAGCGAATAGCTGCCCTTGGCCTGCAACCAGGCCAGCACGTCCGCTAGGTGCCAGATCGACGCACTGCCCTCATGCACCGGCGCCGGGAAGCTACCCGGATGGGCCAGCATCAGCTTGCGCATGTTCTGACGCGACACGCCGACGATCTCGGCTACGTCGGTCAAGCCGACCAGATCCGGCGTCACCTCGATCAACATGGCCGACGGTATGGCGCGGCGCACGTCGGCCAACGCGCTGCGCACGGCCGCGTCCGCACTGTCCGCCTCTCGGGTGAACTCCAAGGCCAGCCGTCCCGGCTGCCCGATGCCGACCAGTGCGTCGTCGCAGCCGGCTTGGCCCAAGCGCTCGACCAGCGCGTCGGAGTCGCGGTCATCGTCGGCAAGCTGGTATTTCAGGGTGAAGGTGTATTCCATCGTGCTACTCCTCGGCACCGCCTTCGGCCTCGCGCTGCTTGCGATGCGTGGTGCAGTGGTCCACGACGCGCCTTAGAGCGCGTGCGTGGTTGCCAGGGTTCTTCGGCGTGCTCCATACGCTGGTGATGCAGAACTCGCCGCAGCGGCACTCTTCATCGTTATACGGACAATAAATCCGGCCCCAAGCGTGGCTGCCGCCGACTTCGACGCGCCAGCCCTGCCCTTCGGCGTGCCTGAGAGCCTCCTCGACCTCTTTCTTCGGATGAGCGGGACGGGCCATCAGTGATCTCCAGTATGCGGACGACAGGAAAGGTTGTCAAGTGACAACCTTTCCACCCTTTCAGGCCATTGCGCTCAACGTCGGCACGATCACGTTCGCCGCCATCAACGTCGGTACATAGTTCTGCCCGCTACCCCAGGCGTCGACCAGGTTCGCCCACTCCTGCAGCATGTGGCGTCGCTGCTCGGCGTACTCGGCCTTGTTGTAGACCGAGCGCGAGGAACGCCCCTCCTCGTGCGCCAGACACTTCTCGATCCAATCACGGTTGAAGCCGATTTCGTTCAGCAGCGTCGAGCCGGTGCGGCGCAGGTCATGAACGGTGAAGGGTTCCAGCGGTAGCCGCTTGGTTTTTGCCGCCTCCGCCACAAGTTGCGTGACGCGATTCAAAGTTGCATTGGACATGCACCGCTCGGCGTCGTAACGAGAGGGAAAAACGAATCTTGAGCCAGCCGCGCAGGCATGCAGCGTCACGAAGATGTCGAGCGCCTGACGCGACAAATAGACCACATGCGGATTGCGCCCCTTCATCCGCTGCTTCGGAATCGTCCAGGTCTTGCTCTCGAAATCGACCTCATCCCAGGTGGCTTGAATCAGCTCGCTCTTGCGCACCATCGTCAGCAGAATCAGCCGTAGCGCCAGCTTGATAGTCGGATAGGTCGCCACCGATTCCAACTGCTGCACCATCAACCGGATCTCCAATGGCGACAAGGCGCGGTCCTTTGGCACGAAGGTGGCGATCGAAGCCGCTCTCACGCTGTCCGCAGGATTTTCGACCTTTTCACCGTGGGCGATGGCGTAGACATAGACCTGCTTCACGATGTCCCGAATCTGGACCGCGGTGGCGGGCGCTCCGCGTTCCTTGACCTTGTTGCACAAGGCTCGCAGATCTTCGGCCTGGATCTCGGTCAGCAGGCGGTTCTGGAAGACCGGCAGGATGTCCCGGTCGATGATGTGCTTGCGCATGGCGCGCGTGCTGTCGGCCAATCGTGCATTGGCCAGCCACGTCTCCATCGCCGTGCCGAAGGTTTTGATGGCGACCACCCGGCGCTTTTCGCGTTGCTTTTCTAGCGCGGGCGATACGCCCTCGAGAACGGCCTTCCGCGCGTCCAGGAGCAGTTCGCGCGCCATCGCAAGTGAGATGCCGCCAGGGCCGTAGCGCCCGAGGGTCAGCGTCTCGCGGCGTCCGTTAAGGCGGTAGTCGTAGCGGAAGGTGACAGTACCGCTGGGCGATACCGTCACGTACATCCCGTCCCGGTCAGAAGCCTTATATATCTTGGACTTAGGCTTGAGATTGCGTAGTGCAGCGTCGGTGAGCATCGAGGTTTCCTCCGGCTTTTGACGGCTTTACCGTCAGGCTTTACCGTCAAGGACCTGGAGACCTGCTGATGCCCGGAAAGCCGCATAAAACAAGCTTTCCTGAGAAGGCTTTTACCGTCAAAGACGGTAAAAGTCTGAATAGTGAACTAGAGTGTCTTAATCTGGCCTCGATTTTTACCGTCAGCTCTACCGCCAACCTTTTCCGCTGGCCGGCGATAGCTACCGATAGCTGCTGCGACGTATTTATTCCTAAATCAATACGTTACGTCAGTTTTTCGATAGCTGGCGATAGTCCTCGAAGGACGTCAATTCACTCCCACTCAATAATCAACTGGCGGCTGAAACCCGCATGGACATTGGCTTTCATGCCGATTCGTTCCGGCAGTACCGTCACGGATACCGTCAAGCTTGCATGAAGCAAAAACGCCCACCGGTTGGTAGGCGTTTTGTCTGTCCAGGGCCAGCCCTGACGCGGCCGGCGTTCTGCGGCCGGCAGTCAATCTTCGCCGTGAAGCAGCACCAGAACTTCGCGGGACAGGCGGCCGGCGAGCCGCAGCATGTTGTCCAGGGTCTGGCTATCAATCGTGGTGTGCGTCGGCATGCCACGGACGGAACTGGAATTCAGGAGTTTGAGCAACGCGGCTAGTTCCTCGGCACGCTCAGCTGCGATCAGCGCTGACGTAGGCTCGGCGGCCAGGGATTCCTGCGAGGAAGCGACCAGGGAGAGTGCGGCGGTATTCGGCATGGCTTGTTCCAAGTGGGGGGTGGACCAGAGCGAGGTTGGCGGACCGGGACTTACGAACCGGCAGGGCCGAAGCCCTCCCCACTCGGCCCACCACAGACGTGACCAAGCGATGCGAACAAAAAAGCCGCGCGCAATGAATGCGGAGCGGCTCAGATGCGCCGTAAGTTTGACGGGCCGCCAAGCCCGTGCTGCCGCTGTTTCGGCAACGATGTAACGTTATCACATTTGACTGGCTTGCGTCGAGGATTCCACGGGAATTCTTCGCTCCACGTCTCTTGCCATCCGCTGTTCACCAGCTGCCAGCAGCGCGGCGGCAGCCAGTCGCAGCGCATGGCGTCGGCGCGTCTCCCTATCACCTGGTGACACGCGCGGCCCCAGCAGCGAGTCCACGCATGCGTCCCAGGTCTCGGCTTCGGTCCATGGCTCGTCCTGTTCGTAGCGGTAAGCCTGGCCCCTCATGCGAGCCCTTTGACGGCCCAGCGCACTTTGGCCATGCGATCAGCTAAGGCAGAGTCGCCAGCTCGGCAGGCGGCGCGTTCAGCGTCCAGCAGTGCAAGCACGGCATCGTCCAGGCGCTCGCGCATTTCTGTACGGCAGGCTTGGCGCTGTTCTTCAGTCTCTGCGGGCACCGCCAGGCGAGACTGGGCGGCGTGCATGGCATCGCATAGCGCGGCGCGTTGGCGTTCATTCAGCATGTTCGGGGTCGTCCTCGTTGTCGTCGTCGGCGTCTTCACCGAAATTCTGTTTGCTCAAGGTATCGGCCAGGCCCACCAGCGCCAGGTCAATCTCGGCCAGCATCACGTCCTTGAAACGGCGTTCATTCGTTTCACCGATCAGCATGGATACGGTGCGGCTGGGCAGGTTGCGCATGTTCGTTCGGACTTCTACGAACGTACTTTCCATTACTCGCTGCATCTGCTCAACAGGTGCCACCAGGGCCTTTGCTTTAACCAGTTCCAGCTGGGCCATCTCCGCGTCTGCAGTCAGCTTCGCCAGCCTGGCCTTGCTGATCTGCTCGCCAATGTCGCCGCCGGTCAGTTCGGCCACCAGCGCCGGAAGCGCATCGCCCAGGCGGTACTTGTTGCGGCCGATTCTTTCCAGGGCGCCGCGCTTGGCGAATTCGCGGACCCAGCGCGGCGATACGCCCACCAGGGCGGCTAGGTCGGCGTCGCCCACTTCAAGGTCCAGCACGGCACTCATGCCTGCCCCGCCTTGTAGTCGCGGAACCGCCATGCGGACGGCTTCCATGCCTTCATTACTTCGCGCAGGCGTTCCGCCACCTTTCGGTCGTCTGCGGTCATAGCGTTGCCGGTGGCGATGCTGTCTGCCAGTTTTTCAGCGGCCACGATCAGCGAGAATAGGTCAACGTCCTTCATTGCGTGACCTTGCGCGCTTGTTCAAGCCACGGCCCGTTCGGGTCGATCTTGCGGGCACCAGGCGCAGTACGGCGCTTCGCACGGCGCAGCTTGCGGCGGTCCTTGTGCGGCTTGTCGGCCGGCTTTCCTGCCGGTGCGGCGGCAGTTGGTGCGGCAGGCGCGGCGGCCTCGCTGGACTGGCGGGCGCGGAACAGCTGCAAAATCATTTTCAGCATGGTTCAACCCCCAAGCCTTGCCCTGTGGCCGTGCGCCTCGTCGCGCTGTGCCTGCAGCAAATCCACGGCCGTTATCTCAAGCTGGCTGGCGATGCGGCGCAGTTCAGTGGCAGCGTGCTGGATGGCCGGTGACAGCAAAGTGGGCGCGCTACGCAGGATGCCGCGCTGTACCTGCAGCGCGTCGATAAGGCGGTGTACCGTGGTGGAGAATTCTTGTCCGTGCATGTTGTCTTGTTTCAGATGAGGGGTGGCAGACTATTTCCGGCCGTCTGCCAGGGCGAAAAAAAACGGTTTTTCAGCATCGAGGGTGACCGAAAACCTCGCCGCTTTACTTTATTCCCAGGTGCAAGCGGCTACCTGTCGCGGTTACTTCCCCCGCGCCGGGGACCAAAAAGTTTTTCGGATCATCCTCCGGTGACAACTACGGCGAGGCCACGGCGCACCAGGTCGTGCGCCAACGTGCGGGGCACTGTCAGAGTGGTGGCTTGGCGGCGGTAAAGGCCTTCGATCACTACGCCTTTCGTGAGGGTGATTTGCTCGATTTCAGTGGGGTCGATGATTTCCATGTTCGGTTGCTCGATTGCAGTAGGGTCGATGACTTTCATGTTCAGTTGCTCACTTGTTGATGTTCCAGCGCCCGCCGCATCAGTGCGGCAGCTGTCGCGCTCAGGCTGGCACGCAGTCCGGTTTGCTGCTGGACGCGGCGCTGCTCGGCCTTCAGGGCCTCCACCAGCTTGGCGTCAGCTAGGAAGGTGACGCGGTGATCTTGCTTCTGTGCTTGCATGGTGGTCCTTAGATTTCCAGGGGCCGCCAGTCGGCCCACCGCTCGCCGCGCTCGGCACTCTCGGCGGCCTGCTCAGACTCGCGCAGCGCGATGCGGGCACGGTTCATCAGGAACTGCGCGGCGCGCTCGGCCTGGGTTGCATTCAGGTCGGGGAATACCTTCAGGATTACCGACTGGGCGCGTTCCTCATTGAGGACGAAGCCACGGCGCCCCGGCAGCATCACGAACGCGCGCGCCCCTTCCTCGTCGCGGAAACGCGGCACGATATGGGCTGCGTCGATGGCCGCCAGCACATCGGCCGGCGGTTCGGTGGTGAGCGGTTCAGGCCGCCGCACCAGGCGTCCAAACAAGGCGCCGGCCATGATTAGGCTGCCTTCCAGAATGCGCCAGCGTCCGGCACCAGCGGCAGCATGTTGGCGAACACGTTCAGTTCCAGATTGCCGGCCAGGCTGGTGCGCTTGGCATGCACAGCGATTTCCGGGCGGATGGCCACGCCAGCGCGGGCGAACGATCCGACGATGGTTTCGGCAATGGTCGGCGTCAGTTCGCCCAGCACACCAGCGGCACGCAGGGTGCCGTCCTGGCCCACAGCTGCGCCGGTGGCGGCGGTTCCAACAAGCGATTTCAGTTCGGCAAATTCGATTCCACGCGCAGCGGCAGCGCCCAGCGTGAAGGTCGGCGCGGCAGCCAGGGCGTTGACGATGGCTGCCAGCAGCGTCTTGTCAGCGGCGCGAGCCAAGCCCAGGACGATGGCATGCGCCACGGCGGCTTCCACGTCATAGCCGCTGTCCTTGCTCTGGCGGCGGGTGATGATCGTGCTGAACGCGATGCTGGGTGCGTCCGGCCAGCTGATGGCGGCGGACTTCACCGGCAGCGCGCTGGTGGTCGCGTTCGCGCCATCCGACACGGTGCCGAAGGTCGCCGGGTCAACGATCACCAGGGCGCCAGCGTCGCGGTACAGGGCCAGTTCATTCGTATACGGTGCGGGGCGCTCGGCAGCCACGATGATGTGGGCGCCGGCCTGCGCCACCAGGCTGCGTTGGATGACGGCAGCGGAAACGCTGGTGGTCTTCGCGGCAGGCTCGCCAGCCGGTGCGCTGGTCACGATGCCGTCTGCGTTCAGCAGCGACGGCAGCGACAGTTCGCGCAGGTCAAAATACTGGCTCGCGGCGGGAACCCTGCCGCTGACGGCGTGCGGCATGTCCATGCCGGAGCCGATGTGCTGCACGGCGGCTTGTTCGGTGCGGGCACGTGCCAGCAGGGCGGAAAGATCAAATTTGTGCATTGGGTCGTTGGTCCGATTGGAGAACATGACCGGAGTTTGAATGACCTTCGCACTCGTTTCCTCTTGTGGGTTCTTCGTGCTGTGACAGGCCCTGGCTCAATTGCCCATTGCCGATAACTCACCTTCACCGCGCGTCGCGGCGCTTAACGAAATTCGGAGCGGAAGTGATCTCAGTGGGAGTCGGAAACCTGGCTGAAAACTGGAACTGGAAGTGAAAAAAAATGGCAGGCAGATATCGGCAACTGCGGAGCCCTTGCCTCCGCACGCCGTACGGGCCTCAGGAGGACCCGGCGTCACATTTGGTGTTGCATTTATGCTACACTCTCAGCCCGCGCCTCATCGTCTGCCATCACGCCGCACCAGCCCCCGTGGCGCCAGGTCTGTGCCGCTCGGGCATGCCTGCCGGCCTCGTGGCCGCGCCTTCCATTAGCCTGTTCGCCACGCCGGCTGACCGTCCCACATGCGGGCGCGGCGGATCGAGTAGGAATCCAACGTATTACGTAGTATTACGCCACGGTAGACCCGAACCGGCGTTCTCTCAGCAGCGCGATAGACAGCTGGCGCATGTCATCCAGGACGCCGGTGCAGCGCGGTGCGTTTGGGCAGGTCGGGGTAGGTATGCAAAACTCCCTACCCCGCCCGCAAAACCTTATCCAGCAAGGGTTTGCGGGCGATTTGGGCGCATACGGGGTAGGACGGGGTGGGCATTTGCATATAGGACAACGACCGATGCCGCCGCATCTGTGTCTGTCTAATCGGTCGTCTTTTTTCTTTGTATTGGCTACCCCGTCCTACCCCGTCCATCCCAAGCCTTGTGCGACAAGGGTTTGCGGCGGGGTAGGTACGCTACGGACGGGGTAGGACGGGGTAGGTTGAAGCCAGCGGCCAATAAAAAACCCGCCGGTGTGGCGGGTTGTCTGGCTAAAAGGGTCGTCCATCGTCGTCGTCGCGGCGCCAGCCATCGTTGCGGCGTCGCGGCATCCAGAACCCCTGGCGGCCTTCATTTTTGGATTTGCGGAATCCCAGCTTCGCTAAAGCCTTGCCTGCCTTGGCAGCCTGCCCGCTCGATGGCTGGTTATACCCGATGGTGCGCAGTACTTCGGACGCCGACATGTGGCTAACCTCAGGCGCCTTCGGATCGTATCCAGCCAAGATCAGTTCCGCGATAGGGTCGCTCTGTTCGTGCCCCTCGTTGATCGCTCCCAGGCGCGCGTTTTCTTCCGGCGTCAAGTGCCACTGTTCGCCTGCTTGGAACCACGTCAGCACTTCCGCCCAAAGCTGCTGCATGTCGATGGTGTGCTGGTAGTCCATCCGCTTGACGGCGACCGTCCACCAGCGGCGGTTTCCGGTGTCGTCCACCAGGTAGTTCGCCTCATTCACTGACGCGCAGAACACCGTGCGCCGTTGCATCTCGGAATCGAGCCTGTCATACGGCTTTCGCACCTTGTCCACGCTCTGCGTGATAAACGATTTCAGGCGAGCGATATCCGCCTTGCGAAACGTCGCATCCAGCTCGCCCAGCTCCACCAGCCAGTGCGACACTGCCGTGATGATCGTATCCTTGTTCGCAGGGTCAAGCGTTGCGCCCACCAGCACCAGCTTGCTATCGGCCGGGGCCAAGCGCTTAAACCAGCGCGTTTTGCCAGTGCCCTGCGGACCAGTGAACACCAGCGCGCCGTGCGCTTCGAAGCCATCAGGTTTGAATGCAGCAGCCACGGCCGAAATCAGCCACCGCCGCAGCAGCGCGTCGCGCATTTCAGCGGGGTAGCCTTCCGCCGGCTCGATCGTCGCCGCCAGCGCATCAAAGCGGCTCACGCCATCCCACGGATTGGACATGATCCAGTCACGCACCGGGTTGTGTGGGTTCTGACCGGAGATAGTGGACATATAGCCTGGCACGTTCGACTGCGGCATGCGATTGCGTGCGCAGATGCTGAGAATCTCCGACAGCGCGGCATTGTCGAATGTATCCGCCGCAGCAATGAAGCCGGGGATGCGAACGTCCACCTTCTTCGTGATCTCGTTGTACCGCACCGTGATGCCGTAGCCGTCCAGCACGTATTCCAGATTCTCGCGCGTGTTCAGCGGCTGGCCTTTGTCCGACATGTGCGGGAAGCCATACGGGTTCACGGCGGCGTCCATCGGCATCGCAGCCGGCGCGTTATCGTTTGCCGGGACAGGTAGGGCCGCCAGCGGCTTGCCGCTCGCAATGCGCCAAGGGTCGCCAGCGTTTTGCCTGATGTGCTGCAGCACCTGGCGGCGGTCCCAGCCTTCAGCCAGTGCATCCGCCAAGTCCCAGCCGTGTGGCCCTTCGTCTGGCATATAGCCCACCATGATGACTTCGCGCGCGCAACTCTTCAGCGCCTGGGCGTGGTGCATCATGGCGCGCATGCCTGGCTGCTCATGCAGCTGCAGCAGTTCGCCTGTTTCGCGGTCGCGCTGCGCGTCGAAGTCCGGCCAAAGGATCACGCGGCGGCCCTTCAGCTGGCGCAGGCTGGCGCGGTCTGCAGTCTCCACTCCGCCCATCCAGGTGACCACCACGGCGGCATCACCCATCAGCGCCTGGCCAGCGTCGGCGGTCTTCTCGCCTTCCACCAGGATCACGTCAGCGTCCGGCATCGCTGCCAGGCGGTCCAGCCCGTACAGCGGGCGCTTGGCCTGGCCGGTGATACCGCGCCAAGTCCAGCGTTCAGCGCCATCAGGATGCTTGCACCACGAATAGGGCACCACCTGCTTGCGTTCGCCCTCCGGGTCGAACCGGCACACGTAAAGCAGCAGGCGGCCTTCCGCGTCCAGGTAGTCCCAGCGCATGGCCGGCTTGCCCCAGCGCGGATGGTGGAACGTGGGCTGCGTGGCGCTGTCGGGCACCGGCATAACAGGTTCCGGCTTCGCTTCCTCGATGCGGCGCACCTTTGCTTCGTGCGCGCGCTGGCGTGTTCCGGTGTCACCGATCCGCACGCCGTGATTGCCGGCCAGTTCGCGCGCAGCTGCGCCCTGGTCATTGCCGTGGAAAAGGTAGGCGTACAGGCTCACCAGGTCCGCGCCGCCGTCGCCGGTGGCGTAGTCCTTCCACACGCCTTTCACCAGGTTGATGGTGAAACTGCCGGGGTTCCGGTCGTTCCGCGTGGGGTTTGCCACTACGTATTCGTGGCCGCGCTTGTCGCCGCCAGGCAGCCACTGCGGCACTACGGCTGCAAGGTTCAGCGCGTCATTGATGGCCGCGAAATCAAGTTTGTTCACGCAGCACGCCCCCGCAGCGCTATCGCACGTTCATGGACCACCGGCAGCACGGCGTCAGCCAGGCTCTTATGGGCCAACTGCGACAGGTCATGCGTCACCACTTCGGGAGCCTGGCCACGGCCCAGCAGTCGCGGAACAAGATCAGCCAGCGCGGCATGAATCTGCGCAAGATTACGAGCCATCGAGACGCGCCGAAAGAGCGGGCGGTAACTGCGCGGCGATTTGGTGTTCCGCATGTAATTCGCTGTGCGCTTGGTTTTTTTCTTAAAGGATCGTCCCATCCGGTGCGGTCCTTTTTTTATTTCGCACTCGCGGCTTCCGTCTGCGCGCGCTGCCATTCCTGAATGTCGCTCAGCTTCCAGGCAGTCACGCCAACGGAAAGCTTCACCGGCTGCGGGAAACTCTTGTCCCGCACCTTCCGCCAGAGCGTGGCTTTCGTGAAAGGAACGAACCGCTCGCCAAGCAATTGCGATTCGCGAAGGAATACCTCAAGACCTAGCTTTTTTGCGTTGAGCATTATTGGCTCCGAGTGATACGGCATGTAGCCAATTAAAAGCTCTTGGCGCTATGTGGTCAAATTCGAGGTAATTTCTTTTAAATCAACCGCGCATCATTTCTAATAATTCGGCGGCACTAGACTTCACGCGCCGTCATCGAGATTTAGAATAAACACTCTAAAATTCTTTCGGCGGTTGCAGAAATACAACGCCCGCACTAGGCGGGCGCGTTTTGCGTCAGGGGCGGGGGCGTGAGCTACAGGTCGTCGTCTAGGTCGTCCTCATGGATTTCGGCCGCCCGCCGCTTAGCGTCTGCGATCAGGTCGCGCGCCGACTCGCCACGCATCCAGGCGTCGATCATGTCGGCCCAGCACTGCAGCATGATCTTTCGTTCCGACAAGTATTTGTTCACGTTGTAGATCGCCGCAATCCGGTTGCGTGGCACGTGCGCCAGCGACATTTCAATCCATCGCTCATCAAACTTCGCGCGGTTCAGGCCGGTGGAGAATGTCCGCCGCAGGTCGTGCACTCCGAACGTTTGGAATTCTGGATCGTCCTTTCGAATACGCTCCACCGCTGCGTCGATCACGCGATTTAGCGTGGCGTTGCTGATGGGCGTTTCGCTGTCGTATCGGCCTGGATGCAGGTACTGGCTAGACCCGAAGCAAGCGCGAAACGCCGTCAGAATGTCCAGCGCCTGTTCGCTCAACGGGATGACGTGGGCCTTTCCCGCCTTCATGCGCGCAGCGGGGATGGTCCACCGCTCGGCGTCGAAATCTACTTCGTTCCAGGTGGCGCCGATGAATTCGCCCTTCCGCACGCCAGTCAGCAAAACGAATTTCAGCGCCAGGCGCAGCGTTGGCGTGGTGGCCACCTGCTCCAGCGCGGTAAGGAATGTGCGAATCTCGGCTGGCGACAATGCGCGGTCGCGCGGCTCAAACGTGGCGATGGTGCTGGCCCTGATAGCCTCTGCCGGGTTGATCGCCGTCTGTCCGCTGCCTTGCGCGTGGCGGAAAACAGCCTGTACCACTTCGCGGACGTGGATAGCGACAGCAGGCCCGCGCTTCTCTTTCGCGTCGTCGCACAGCCGTTTCAGCCGCTGCGGCGTCACCTCATCCAGGCGCAGCTTGCCCAGCTCGGGTTCGATGACGCGGCGATAGGTGGAGCGCCGGAACGCCAAGGTGCTTTCCGCCAGCTGCTCGGCGCCGCTCTTTGGGTCAGCCTTGTGGGAGAAATAGCTTTCGGCCCAGCCGCCGAATGTCAGCGCCTCTGCCGCTGCGGTGCGTTTCTCGACCTTGGCGCGCGATGGCGATGCGCCCCGCTCCACGTCGCGCCTGGCGCGGTCCAGCAGCGTGCGCGCTTCGCGCAGTGACATGTCCATGCCGTATTCGAGCGTCTCGGGTTCGCGTGCCGGCTTGCTCGCCAGCGCGGCATCGTACCGGCCAATATGCAGCGTCTCGCGCCGCCCGTTTAAACGGTAGTCGTAGCGGAATGAAACCGTGCCCGTGGGCAGCACGGCAGCGTACATGCCGTCTCGGTCAGCCAGCTTGTATAGCTTTTCTTGCGCCTTCAGTTTCGCAAGCTCTCGATCAGTCAGCAAATCAGCCTCCAGGGGTCTGGTTTGCCGCTTGATACCGTCAGCGGGTCTGACGGTACAGTGGGCGGCGTTTCATACCGCCTCCGATTGTACCGTCATCCATACCGCCAAAATGACCGAGATTGAGCTATACGGGCTGAGACTACATGAGTAGCCTAAACCCTTGTATCGTCGGGGTTTCCGGGGATTTTCGATACTGCCTGAGACGGCATGAAGTGATCTTAGATCACTCCCACTCAATCGTCGCCGGCGGTTTCCCCGACACGTCATAGACGACCCGGTTCAAACCGCGCACTTCGTTAATGATCCGGTTCGAGCAACGACCCAGCAGCGCATACGGCAGGTGCGCCCAGTGTGCGGTCATGAAGTCGGTGGTCTGCACCGCGCGCAGCGCGACCACGTAGTCGTAGGTGCGGCCATCGCCCATCACGCCCACCGACTTGACCGGCAGGAACACGGCAAACGCCTGGCTGGTCAGGTCGTACCAGCTCTTGCCGACCTGGTCCGGCTCGCACAGGCCAGCGGCGGCGTCCTGTTCGGTGGCGATGGTATTGCGCAGTTCTTCGATAAAGATGGCATCGGCGCGGCGCAGCAGGTCGGCGTAGTCGCGCTTGACTTCGCCAAGAATGCGCACGCCCAGACCCGGGCCCGGGAACGGGTGGCGGTAAACCATTTCCGGCGGCAGGCCGAGTTCCACGCCGAGTTCGCGCACTTCGTCCTTGAACAGGTCGCGCAGCGGCTCTAGCAGCTTCAGGCCCAGCGTTTGCGGCAGGCCGCCCACGTTGTGGTGGCTCTTGATGGTGGTGGCCTTCTTGGTCTTGGTGCCGCCCGATTCCACCACGTCCGGGTAGATCGTGCCCTGCGCCAGCCACTTGGCATTGGTCAGCTTCTTCGCTTCGGCCTGGAACACTTCGACGAATTCGCGGCCGATGATCTTGCGCTTCTGCTCGGGATCGGTCACGCCGGCGAGGTGGCCCAGGAACTGTTCGGAAGCGTCGATATGCACGACCTTGGCGTGCAGGCGGCCGACAAACATTTCCATCACCAGCTTGCCTTCGTCCTGGCGCAGCAGGCCGTGGTCGACGAAGACGCAGGTGAGCTGGTCGCCGATGGCGCGGTGGATCAGCGCGGCGGCTACCGACGAATCCACGCCGCCCGACAGGCCCAGGATCACTTCCTCGTCGCCCACTTGTTCACGGATCTTGGCAACCGCTTCCTCGATATGATCGCGCATCACCCAGTCGGGCTTGCAGCCGGCGATCTGCAGCACGAAGCGCTCCAGCATCTGGCGGCCCTTGACGGTATGCGTGACCTCGGGGTGGAACTGCACGGCGTAATAGTGGCGCGTTTCGTCGGCCATGCCGGCGATCGGGCAGCTCGGCGTGGACGCCATCAGCTTGAAGCCCGGCGGCAGGCCGGTGACCTTGTCGCCGTGGCTCATCCAGACCTTGAGCATGCCGTGGCCTTCGGCTGTGCGGAAATCCTCGATGTCCTTGAGCAGTTCGGTATGGCCATGGGCACGCATCTCGGCGTAGCCGAATTCGCGTTGGTCGCTCCATTCGACCTTGCCGCCCAGTTGCACGGCCATGGTCTGCATGCCGTAGCAGATGCCCAGCACCGGCACCCCCAGGTCCCACACCGCCTGCGGCGCGCGCAGCTGGTGGTCTTCATAGGTGCTGGCATGGCTGCCCGACAGGATGATGGCCTTGGGGGCGTATTCGCGCACGAAGTCGTCGGAGACGTCGTTCGGGTGGATCTCGCAGTAGACGTGCGCCTCGCGGACGCGGCGGGCGATCAGCTGCGTGACCTGCGAGCCGAAATCAAGAATGAGGATTTTGTCGTGCATGATGGGCGGGTGGCGTGTCTTCCGGGATGGGCTCGGTCACGACTTCCGTGCCGGGGCCATAGCCCGGCGGCGGCGTGATGACCGGCTCACGCCGGTATTCTGGGGTATACGTTTGGCGCGCCGCGGGGGCGACGCCGGGTTCCTTCCTGCTTTCCTGTTCCTGCAGTGCGCGTTCCATCCTGAGCTGCCGTTCGCGCTCGCGCACGCGCTTTGCCGCCGGAATCTGCACCACGGCAAAGAACAGCAGCACGACGGCCATAGTCGGCAGCCAGATCTTGCCGGCGCCTTCCAGCGGCAGATCCAGGAATACCATCCAGCCGATGATCAGCAATGCGCTGGCCAGGTTCACATAGCCTGACGTGCGTGCCACCGGCACCGTCAACTGGCCGTTGAACGCGGCCTGCCACAGCAGCGCCGACAGGCCGATCAGCGCAACGCCCAGCAACTGGCCGAATAGCGCAGGTTGCGGCTGCGGCAATTGCAGCGCCGCGTACAGCGTGGTGAACGGGGACATCAACAACAAAATGCCCAGCAGCAAATCTACAAGGGCATCGAAAAACAGCACGGCACGAAGCAATACCTTCATTGGCGCTCCTCGTCTTGGGCCCGGCCGATGATGCGGCTGGCGTCAAGACAACAACGCCGGCGTGGCGGGCGGCCGGTCCGCTATCCGGTCAGGCGAAGGCCGGCAGTGGCGCGCCCTCGCCCCGACGATCGTGCGGCTGCGCGCCCGCCGCCAGGCGACGGGCGCAACCGCTGCGCGTTAGTCGATATGGTAGTTCGGCGCTTCCTTGGTGATCTGCACGTCGTGCACGTGCGATTCACGCATGCCGGCTGCCGTGATCTGGACGAACTGGGCGCTCTCGTGCCAGTCGGCGATCGACTTGCTGCCGCAGTAACCCATCGAGGAACGCACACCACCGGTGAGCTGGTGGATGATCGCCATCACCGAGCCCTTGTAGGGAACGCGGCCTTCGATGCCTTCCGGCACCAGCTTGTCGACGTTGGCGGTGTTGTCTTCCTGGAAGTAGCGGTCAGCCGCGCCGTCCTTCATCGCGCCCACCGAACCCATGCCGCGGTAGCTCTTGAACGAGCGGCCCTGGAACAGGAACACCTCGCCCGGCGCTTCTTCGGTGCCGGAGAACATGCCGCCCATCATCACGGTGTGGGCGCCGGCCGCGAGGGCCTTGGCCACGTCGCCGGAATAGCGCACGCCGCCGTCAGCGATCAGCGGCACGCCGGTGCCCTTGAGCGCCTCGGCCACGTTGGAGACGGCCGTGATCTGGGGCACGCCCACGCCTGCGACGATACGGGTGGTGCAGATCGAGCCCGGTCCGATGCCGACCTTGACGCCGTCGGCGCCATGCTCGACCAGCGCCCGCGCGGCGTCGCCGGTGGCGATATTGCCGCCGATCACCTGCACCTGCGGGAAGTTCTGCTTGACCCAGCGGACGCGGTCCAGCACGCCCTGGCTGTGGCCGTGTGCGGTATCCACAACAATCACATCGACGCCGGCCTTGACCAGCAGTTCGACGCGCTCGTCATTGTCCGGGCCCACGCCAACGGCGGCGCCTACGCGCAGCTGGCCGTGGTCATCCTTGCTGGCGAGCGGGTTGTCGACCGCCTTCTGGATGTCCTTCACCGTGATCAGGCCGCGCAGCTCGAAGGCCTGGTTGACCACCAGCACGCGCTCGAGGCGGTGGCGGTTCATCAGGCGCTTGGCTTCTTCCAGCGGCGCGCCTTCGGCCACGGTCACCAGCTTCTCGCGCGGGGTCATCTTGGCGCGTACCGGGGCCTCCAGTTCTTCCTCGAAGCGCAGGTCGCGGTTGGTGATGATGCCGACCACGGTCTTGCCTTCCACCACCGGAAAGCCGGAAATGCCGTGCTGCTGAGACAGGGCGATCACATCGCGGATCTTCATGTCCGGCGAGATGGTGATCGGATCACGCAGCACACCCGATTCGTAGCGCTTCACGCGCGACACTTCGCGGGCCTGGTCAGCCGGCTTCAGGTTCTTGTGGACGATACCGATACCACCGGCCTGCGCCATGGAAATCGCCAGGCGAGCCTCCGTCACTGTGTCCATGGCAGCGGACACCAGCGGAATGTTCAGTTCGATCGAACGGGACAGGCGGGTACGGAGGGAAACATCCCGGGGAAGGACGGCCGAATAGGCCGGCACGAGCAGCACGTCATCGAATGTGAGTGCTTTCTGGACAAGACGCATAGCAAATCCTCTAGGCGCAAAAGCGAATTATACAGGAATGCGCGCTTTGCTGATGCACTGGAATGGGTCTTGCTGCATGCGCTCTGCTATGCTCGTCGTCTTTTTATCCGGCGAAGCGAAGTATGGGAATCGGCGTATTGTGCGGGCTGCTGGCAGGCGCGTTCTGGGGCATGGTATTTATCGCCCCCAAGCTGCTGCCCGTGTTTTCGCCGTGGGAACTGGCCATCGGTCGCTACCTGGCCTACGGCTTGGTCGCCTTCGTGGCCACATTGCCGCTGATAAAGCGCATTGCCCGCAAGCTGACGCGCGCCGACTGCGTCGCACTGCTGCGCCAGGCCATTACCGGCAACCTGCTCTATTACGTGCTGCTGGCCTTTGGCGTGCAGCTTGCAGGGGTCGGCCCCACCTCCCTGATTATCGGCATCCTGCCGATCTCGGTCACCATCATGGGCCGGCGCGACCATGGCGCCGTGCCGCTGTCGCGGCTGGTCTGGCCGCTGCTGGTGGTGGCCGCCGGCATCGCCTGCATCAATATCGACCTGTTCGGCGGCGGCCAGAGCGCGCACGCGGCAACCGCCGACGCGGCGGTGCGATCCGTGTGGCAGAAGCTCGCGGGCGTCTGCTGCGCGGCGGGCGCGCTGGCCTGCTGGACGCTCTACGCCGTGGACAATGCGCGCTATCTGCAGCGCAACCCGCACTACAGCGGCAACGAATGGTCGGCGCTGTACGGGCTGTCGACCGGCGCGGTATCGGTGGTGCTTGCCGTGATCGGCTGGCTGCTGGCGGGCGATGCCCTGACCGCGGCCGACAGCGGCCGTGACTGGAAGTGGTTCTGGATGGTCAACGCGGCGGTGGCGCTGGGCGCATCGCTGATCGGCAACAACCTGTGGAATATCGCCAGCCGGCGCCTGCCGCTGACGCTGTCGGGCCAGATGATCGTGTTCGAGACGCTGTTCGCGCTGGCGTACGGCTTTATCTTCGACCACCGCTGGCCGCGGCCGCTGGAAATCGCCGCCATTGTGTTGCTGATGGCCGGCGTGGCGTGGTCGGTGCGCTTGCACGCCACGGACAAGTCTGCGTAGACTAGCGGACGATGGCGCGGGGGTCACACGTCGCCACGAAAGCAGCCATACCCAGGGTCAAACCGGCGCTACGCATCAATACAATACGGGCGCCAAGCCATCGCCGCGGCGGTCTTGCCGCGGCATCGCCTCGCGCGCAGCCGGCGGCCCAGCAGTCCATCAGCCGCACCAGTCCGTACCAGTTACCTCCATGCCACTTTGAGACGCCTCGCCATGAAACGATCGTCCGCCCTGTGCCTGCTTGCCGCCGCCGTCGCTGTCCTCGCCGTCCCCGCGCCGGCCCTCGCCTATTGGCAATGGCGCGACACCAATGGCCGCATGGTCTACAGCGATGTGCCGCCGTCGGCCGAGGCGGCCAGGATCCTGCGTACACCGGGACGCGTTGCGGGCCAATTCCAGCCGGTGGAGGGGGCAGACAGCGCCAAGGGCCCCCAGGCTTCCCAGGCCGCCCCGGCTCCGGGCAAGGCCGCGGCAAAGCCCGCCGCCCCGCCCCCGACCGCCGAAGAAGCCTTCCAGAAACGCCGCGAGGCACGGCTGAAAGCCGCCGCCGACGAAGCCCGCAAGGAAAGCGAGGCGGCCGAGCGCGAGGCGCGCTGCGCCCAGCTACGCAACTACGCCAACGGCCTGCAGAGTGGCATGCGCGCCGCGGTAGCCGGTCCGGACGGCTCGCTGCAGCAACTGAACAGCGAGCAGCGCCAGGCTGAAGTGCTCAAGACCAGCGCCAGCCTCGAAAAGAACTGCAACTGAGCACCAAGAAGCAAACGGGGCCGCAGCAGATTGGCGCCAACAAGGCCCCGTTGGTTCACGGCCTGGCCTCTCGGCTCAGCCATTGCCGCGCAGCCATTTCTGGCCTTCGCGCGCCCCACCCTCGCGCTGCTTCTGCACGCGCTTGCGCCGTGCCTGCTTGGGGTCAGCGGTCAGCGGCCGGTACACCTCGACGCGATCCCCCTCGCGCACCACCGTCTCGGGCGTCTTGAGCTTGCCGAAGATGCCCACGCGCATGGTCGACGGATCCACCTCCGGGCAGGCCTGCTGCAGCCCGGAACCGACGATGGCCGCGGCAATGGTGGTGCCGGCCGGCACATCCAACTCCTTCAGGAACACCGTATCCGGCCGCGCATAGCAAACTGCGATATGCACCGTGCCGGCAGCAACATCAGCTGGTGCCATAGACTACCTCGGCGCGTTTGACGAAGGCATCGACAAAGGTGTTGGCGATCATGCTGAACACCGGGCCGATCAGCTTTTCCAGCAGCAGGCTGGAGAATTCGTAGTGCAGGTGAAACTCGATCTTGCAGGCGTCCTCGCGCAGCGGCGTGAAGCGCCACGCGCCGTTGAAGGTCTTGAAGGGCCCGTCGGCAAAGCTCATGTCGATGCGCGTGGGCCGCTCCTGCGTATTGCGGGTGTGGAAGAACTGCTGGATCCCTTTGAAGTGTATATGGATCTTGGCGTCGAGCATGGTGTCGGTCTGCTCGAACACCTCCACGCCACCGCACCATGGCAGGAACTTGGGATAGTCCTCCACGCGCGTGACCAGGTCGTACATCTGCGCGGCGGAGTAGCCGAGCAGCACGGATTTATGGACGTCTGCCATGTAGTGGGAAATCTGGCTGCCGGCCTTGCCGGGCGCAACGCGCGGCAGCATGAGCCGGTACCGGGGCTGGTTTGCTAAAATGCGATTTTAGCCGACGCTGGCGCATGGCGGCACCTCGCCATGCGGCACTGCAGCGATCCGACCGGCTTCCACTCATTGTTCCCCCACCCGCACGCATGACCATCGCAGACAACAAAAAGGCCTTTTTCGACTACTTCATCGAAGAGCGATATGAGGCCGGGATCGTGCTGGAAGGCTGGGAGGTCAAGGCAATCCGCGCCAACCGCGTGCAGATCAAGGAAGGCTACGTGGTGGTGCGCGACGCCGAGATGTTCCTGATCGGCGCCCATATCAGCCCGCTGCAGAGCGCCTCCACCCACGTCAATCCCGACCCGGTGCGCACCCGCAAGCTGCTGCTCAAGGCCGACGAGATCAAGAAGCTGATCGGCAAGGTCGAGCAGCGCGGCTACACGCTGGTCCCGCTGAACCTGCACTACACGCGCGGGCGCGTCAAATGCGAGATCGGCCTGGCCAAGGGCAAGAAGCAGTTCGACAAGCGCGAAACCGAGAAGCAGCGCGACTGGCAGCGCGAGAAGGCCCGCATCCTGAAGGGCGGCGCCAAGGAGTAAATCCCCGCGCCGCTGTCAGCAGGCGTGCCCTCAGGCCACCTTCTGCCCCTTCACGATCTGCAGCGCCGAAGCAATCATGCTGCTCATGTCGCCCATATTGCCCGGCACGATCAGCGTATTGCCCTGCCTGGCCAGGTTGCCGAACGCGGCGACATATTCCTCTGCCACCTTCAGGTTGACCGCATCCATGCCGCCCTCGGTGCGGATCGCGTTGCCGATCTTCTGAATGGCCTGGGCGTTGGCCTCGGCCACCGCCAGGATCGCCGACGCTTCACCCTGCGCCTTGTTGATGGCGGCCTGCCGCTCGCCTTCCGATTTCTGGATCGCCGCTTCACGCGCGCCCGTAGCCAGGTTGATCTGCTCTTGGCGCTTGCCTTCGGACGCCGCGATCAGGGCGCGCTTCTCGCGCTCGGCCGTGATCTGCGCCTGCATCGCATGCAGGATTTCCTTGGGCGGGGTCAGGTCCTTGATCTCGTAGCGCAGCACCTTGACGCCCCAGTTGGAAGCGGCCTCGTCCAGCGCGTTGACCACGCTGTGGTTGATGAACTCGCGCTCCTCGAAGGTCTTGTCGAGTTCCAGCTTGCCGATCACCGAGCGCAGCGTGGTCTGCGACAACTGCGTGATCGCCACCACGAAATTGCTGGAGCCGTATGACGCCTTCATCGGGTCGGTGACCTGGAAGTACAGCACGCCGTCAACCTGCAGCTGCGTGTTGTCCTTGGTGATGCAGACCTGGCTGGGCACGTCCAGCGGAATTTCCTTGAGCACGTGCTTGTAGGCGACGCGGTCGACAAACGGCACCACGATCGACAGCCCCGGCGTCAGCGTCGCATGGTAGCGACCCAGGCGCTCCAGCACCCAGGCATGCTGCTGCGGCACGATCTTGATGCCCTTGGCGATCAGCACGATCACGGCGACGAGGATGATCAGCGGCAACAGGCCAAGCTGAAAAGCGAGCATGTAACAACCCTCCAGTCAGGAAAAATCGAGGAAACATCGGCTCGGTGCCGCCGCGTGGCGGCATGGAAATGGCCGCGCATGCGGCCATCGGGGAACACTCAAGGCAATACTCAGCAGGGCGACACCACCAGCGTGCTGCCACGCACCGCGACGATGCGGTGGCGGCCCGGCGCGGCCGTGCAGTCGGGCGCCAGTTCCACGGTCCAGTCAGCGCCCCGGTACGGCACGCGGGCGCGCCGGTGCGCGTCCCAGGCGGGCACGTCGAGTTCCTGGCCGATATCGAGATTCACGTTGGGATCGGTGGCGGCATTGCCGCGCCGCAGCTTCCCCAGGCGGGTACGGCGCAGTCCGGCGATCAGCACCGCCGCCACCACCGCCGCGGTCACGGTCTGGGCGGCCGCCGACAGTCCCATCAGGGCGCCCACGCCGGCGGCCGCGAGGCCAACGGCCACCATCAGCAGGTAAAAGGTGCCGGTGTTCAGCTCGATAATCACCAGCCCGACCGCTGCCACGAACCAGATGTAGTACGCCATCCAAGCTCCCGTCTCGATCCCGAAAAGTAAAAACCCCGCAGCGCCATTCAGCGTCTGCGGGGCAGTTGCAACACCTGACGCAGGGCCGGTGCCAGCCGGCTGCCCGAAGGCGCCGGCAATGTCGTTATTGTGGCGTTAAAAGCCTCAGGAAGCCAGCTTTTGCCAGGTCTCGACCACCGAATCAGGATTCAGCGAGATCGACTTGATGCCTTCCTTGGTCAGCCACTCGGCAAAGTCCGGATGATCCGAAGGACCCTGACCGCAGATACCGACATACTTGTTCAGGCGGATCGCGGTCGAAATGGCGCGCGACAGCATGAACTTCACTGCCGGATCGCGCTCGTCGAAGTCCTTGGCCAGCAACTCCATGCCCGAATCGCGGTCCAGGCCCAGCGTCAGCTGGGTCAGGTCGTTCGAACCGATCGAGAAGCCGTCGAAGTACTGCAGGAACTCTTCGGCCAGGATCGCGTTGGACGGCACTTCGCACATCATGATGATGCGCAGGCCGTTCTCGCCGCGCTTCAGGCCGTGCTTGGCCAGCAGGTCGATGACCTTCTCGGCCTGGCCGAGCGTACGCACGAACGGCACCATGATCTCGACGTTGGTCAGGCCCATTTCATCGCGCACGCGCTTCATGGCCTTGCATTCCATCTCGAACGCTTCGGCGAAGTCGTCGGCGATATAGCGCGAGGCGCCGCGGAAGCCCAGCATCGGGTTTTCCTCGTCCGGCTCGTAGCGCGAACCGCCGATCAGCTTCTTGTACTCGTTGGACTTGAAGTCCGACAGGCGCACGATCACGGGCTTCGGGTAGAAGGCCGCGCCGATGGTGGCGATGCCCTCGGCCAGCTTGTCGACGTAGAACGCGCGCGGGCTGGCATGGCCACGGGCCACGCTTTCCACGGCCTTCTTCAGGTCGGCATCGACTTGCGGGTAGTCCAGGATGGCCTTCGGGTGGACGCCGATGTTGTTGTTGATGATGAATTCCAGGCGGGCCAGGCCGACGCCGCAGTTCGGGATCTGCGCGAAGTCGAACGCCAGCTGCGGGTTGCCCACGTTCATCATCAGCTTGACGTCGATTGCCGGCATGTCGCCACGCTGGACCTCGGTCACTTCGGTTTCCAGCAGGCCGTCGTAGATGCGGCCTTCGTCGCCCTCGGCGCACGACACCGTCACCAGCGTGCCGTCCTTCAGCACATCGGTGGCATCGCCGCAGCCGACCACGGCCGGCACGCCCAGTTCACGCGCGATGATGGCCGCGTGGCAGGTACGGCCGCCACGGTTGGTGACGATGGCCGAGGCGCGCTTCATCACCGGCTCCCAGTTCGGGTCGGTCATGTCGGCCACCAGCACGTCGCCGGGCTGCACGCGCTCCATCTCGGACGGGTCGTTGATCACGCGGACCGGACCGGTGCCGATCTTCTGGCCGATGGCGCGGCCGCTGGTCAGCACGGGGGCGGTGCCCTTGAGCTTGAAGCGCAGCTCGGCCTTGCCGGCGGACTGGCTCTTCACCGTTTCCGGGCGGGCCTGCAGGATGTAGATCTTGCCGTCCTTGCCGTCCTTGCCCCACTCGATGTCCATCGGGCGGCCATAGTGCTTCTCGATGATCATCGCGTAGCGGGACAGCTCGGTCACGTCCTCGTCGCTGATCGAGTAGCGGTTGCGCAGTTCGCCTGGCACGTCCACGGTCTTCACACGGCCGGCTTCGCCCGGCTTGGTGAATTCCATCTTGATCAGCTTGGAGCCGATCGAGCGGCGGATGATCGGGTACTTGCCGGCCTGCAGCGTCGGCTTGAAGACGTAGAACTCGTCCGGGTTGACCGCGCCCTGCACCACCGTTTCGCCCAGGCCGTAGCTGGAGGTAATGAAGACCACGTCAGGGAAGCCCGATTCGGTATCGATGGTGAACATCACGCCCGAAGCGGCCAGGTCCGAACGGACCATGCGCTGGATACCGGCGGACAGTGCCACCACGTCATGGGCAAAGCCCTTGTGCACGCGGTAGGAAATGGCGCGGTCGTTGTACAGCGAGGCGAACACGTGCTTGATCTTGTCGAGCACGTCGTCGATGCCGCTGACGTTCAGGTAGGACTCCTGCTGGCCGGCGAACGAGGCGTCGGGCAGGTCTTCGGCGGTGGCCGACGAACGCACGGCAAACGACGCTTCGGCGCCTTCGCGCTCGGCCACGCGGGCGTAGGATTCACGGATTTCCTGTTCCAGGCGCGGCTGAAACGGCGCGGAGGCGACCCACTCGCGGATCTCGGCACCGGCCTCGGCCAGGGCCTTGACGTCGTCGACGTTCAGGGTCTTCAGGCGCTGGGAAATGCGCTCGGTCAGGTTGTTGTGGGCAAGGAAGTCGCGGAAGGCGAGCGCGGTGGTGGCAAAGCCGCCGGGAACCCGGACGCCGGCCTCCGCCAGCTGGGAGATCATCTCGCCCAGCGACGAATTCTTGCCGCCGACGATTTCCACGTCAGCCATGCGCAACTGCTCGAACGGCAACACGTAGGCGCCGTTATCTGCCTGGTTAGTCATGAGAGCCTCAAAACAAAGTAGAAAACTTGTCGCGCATGCCCGGTATCTTGTTGGAGTTCTGTTCCCGGACCCGATCGCTTGGCTAAGCAACCCCGAGCTGGCGCTGGGATAGCGCGCTGGGCGTATCGCGCTGCGGCTCTCGACAGCGCTCATCTCGCGGCGCACATTGTCGACAATTCCTGCCGCCTTTGTTGAGGCGCCGGTCGCACCGGCGGGCGCCATGCGGAATTGCTTAGCGAAAAGATCGCCGCTATTCTACCGTGCTGCGCCGCACTTTTTTGCGGAAGATTGCATCTATTTATTGCCCACCCCACTGACAATCCTCATGTCCCAGCCAGAAGCGCCCGGTGCAGCGGTTTCCGGGTCCCAGCCTGGAACGCAGCCTGAAACCCCGTCCGCCCCGGTGGCGGCGACCGCACCCGCCAGCGCGCCTGCAGCCGCGCCCCAGGCTGCGGATCGCCCCGCCGTGCGTACCGTGTTCATCGTCTCGGATGGCACCGGCATCACCGCGGAGACGTTCAGCCACTCGATCCTGGCCCAGTTCGAAATGCGCTTCCGCAAGGTGCGCATGCCTTTTGTCGATACCCCGGAAAAGGCACATATCGCCGTCGGCAAGATCAACGAGGCTTTCCACAACGAAGGCGTGCCGCCCATCGTCTTCACCACACTGGTCAACCAGGAAGCGAACAAGGCACTGCGCCGCGCCAAGGCGATGATCCTGGACATGTTCCAGACCTTCATCGAACCGCTCGAGAAGGAACTGGGGCTGAAGTCGACCCACGCCATCGGCCGCTTCCACCAGAACGCGGACACAGAGGCTTACAAAAACCGGATCGAGGCGATCAACTTCTCGCTGGCGCATGATGACGGCCAGTCACACAAGAACCTCGAAGAAGCCGATGTGATCCTGGTGGGCGTGTCGCGCAGCGGCAAGACCCCGACCAGCCTCTACCTGGCGATGCAATACGGGCTGAAGGCGGCAAATTACCCGCTGATCCCCGACGATTTCGAGCGTGGCAAGCTGCCGTCGGCGCTGTATGCGTTCAAGAGCAAGATCTTCGGGCTGTCGATCGACCCGCAGCGCCTGACCGAAATCCGCAATGAACGCCGTCCCGGCAGCAAGTACGCGGCGCTGGAAAACTGCCGCTACGAAGTGAACGAAGCCGAGGCGATGATGCGGCGTGAAGGCATCAAGTGGCTGTCGTCGACGCACAAATCGATCGAAGAGATCGCGACCACGATCCTTCAGGAGATCAAGGTCGACCGCAACGACTACTAAGCGGGACTTACTAAGCGGTAGCACCAGTCAAAAAGCGGCCACCCGGGCCGCTTTTTTTATTGCGCTGGCTCACGCGGCACGCCGCTGCCGCACCGCCTCGAACAGGCAGATCGCGGTCGCGGCCGCCACGTTCAGCGATTCCAGCCCGCCCGGCTGCGGGATGCCGACCTTGCGCGTGACATGCTGCATCCACGCGTCGCTGACCCCTGCCCCTTCATTGCCGACCACCCACGCCACCGGCCCGCGCAGGTCGGTATCGAACACCGCCGCATCGGCGTGCGACGACGTCGCCAGCAGCGGCACCGCCAGCCGTGGCGCAAGCGATTCCACGGTGCAGTGCTCGACAATATTCAGGTGGAAGTTCGCCCCCATGCCGGCGCGCAGCGTCTTGACGGACCAGGCAAAAGCGCAGCCGGTAGCCAGGAATGCATGGCCGATGCCCGCGGCGGCGGCACTGCGCAGGATCGAGCCGACATTGCCGGCATCCTGCACGCCATCCAGGATGATGCAGTCCTCTTCGATCCGCCCCGGCAGGTGGCCCGACGGCGTCTCGATCACCAGCATCAGGTCGATGCCGTTGACCACGCCGCTGATCTGCGTGAACAGCGCATCGGCCAGCACCACCACGCGCTCGGCGTCGACCTGTGCCAGCACCGGCGCCACTTCGGCATGGTCGTAGTGGCGTTCCGACACCACGCAAGTGACGGGCTGGCCGCGCGCGGCTACATAGGCCTGCGCCAGGTGCACGCCATCCAGCAGCGACTGCCCGGCCTTGCGGCGCTGGTGCGTGGAAGTGCCGAGCGCCTTCAGGTGCTTGAACAGCGCGTTATCGCGCGAGGTGACGTGCTTCACGATGCGGGAATTCTCTGGTTGCGGCGGATGGGCCTCAGGGCGCAACCGTGACCGATACCGAGGCGCTGGTCTTGCTGATTTCGACGCCTTGGGCGACTGCCGTGACTTCGCTGACTTCAGCCACCGCGGTCATGGCGGTGAACATCGGGCGCTGCGCCAGCGCCTCGCGCACCGGCGCAAAGGACTGGCGGTGATGCGGCGTGGCGCCGAATTCGGCCAGCGCCGCCATGTGCTGCGGCGTGGCATAGCCGACGTGCGAATCGAAGCCGTACTGCGGATAGCGCTCGTGCAGAATCCTCAGTTCGCGGTCGCGCGCCACCTTGGCCAGGATCGACGCGGCCGAGATCGCCCTGACCAGCGCGTCGCCCTTGACGATGGCTTCGACCGGGAACGGCACCTCAGGGCAGCGGTTGCCGTCGACCTGCACCAGGTCCGGCACGATGCCGCTGGCAGCCAGCCCCTGCACCGCGCGCTGCATCGCCAGCATGCTGGCGTGCAGGATATTCAGCGTGTCGATTTCCTCGACGGTGGCAAAGGCGATATGCCAGCCCAGCGCGCGTTCGCAGATCTTGTCGTAGAGCTGCTCGCGCTTGGCGGGGGTCAGGATCTTGGAGTCGGCCAACCCGCGGATCGGGCGCTTCGGGTCCAGTATCACCGCGGCGGCATAGACCGGCCCGGCCAGCGGGCCGCGGCCCGCTTCGTCAACGCCGCACAGCCGCTGCACGGCGGCAGCGGCCGGGGCAAGGTCCAGGCCCTTCTGGGGCGAGGCGGCATTGCGGCGCGCCATCAGACGGTCCCCCGGCTGTGCATGAGGTCCACCACCACATCGGCGGCCAGTTGCGCGGTATTGCACTTCAGCGTCTCGTGCATGCGGGTGAAATGCTCGTAGAGGAAGGCGGTGTTGCCCTCGTCGTTGAGCTGCAGCAGCGTTTCGCGGGCCAGCGCCTCGGGCGTGGCATCGTCCTGCAGCAGTTCCGGCACGACGAAGCGCCCTGAAAGGATATTAGGCAATCCCACGTACGGCAGGTAACCCTGGCGCTTCATGATCTGCGCAGTCAGCCAGGTCACCTTGTAGGAGATCACCATCGGTTTCTTGTACAGCGCCGCCTCCAGCGTGGCGGTGCCACTGGCGAGCAGCACCACGTCGGCGGCTTCCATCGCCTGGTGCGACTTGCCGTCGACGATGGTCAGGCGCAGTTCGGGATACTGCGCGTGCAGTTCCTGGACGATGGCGCGCAGCGGCGCGCTTGCGGCAGGCAGCACGAACGCCAGGTTCGGGTCCATGCGTTGCATGCGAGCCATCGCGGCAAAGAAGGTGGCGCCAAGGTTGCGCACCTCTGACTGGCGGCTGCCCGGCAGCACCGCGACCACGCGGTGCCCGGCCGGCAGGCCCAGCTCGGCGCGCGCGCCTGCGACATCGGGCACCATCGGGATCACGTCGGCCAGCGGATGACCCACGTAGGTGGCCGGGATGCCGGCCCTGGCGTAGATCTCGGGCTCGAACGGGAACAGGCACAGGATATGGTCGACCGCACGCGCAATGGTGCGGATGCGGCCGCCGCGCCAGGCCCAGATCGACGGGCTGACGAAGTGCACCACCGGGATGCCGGCGCGCCGCAGCGGCACTTCCAGCCCGAAATTGAAGTCCGGGGCATCGACCCCGATAAAGCACAGCGGCGGCTCGGCCAGCAGCCACTCGCGCACCGCGCGCCGCGTTGCCAGGATCTCGCGCAGCGAGCCCAGCACCTCGACGTAGCCGTTGACCGACAGCGTTTCCATCGGCCAGCGCGAAGTAAAGCCCTGCGCCATCATGCGCCGGCCGCCGATGCCGGCGTAATCCACCGTATCGCCCAGACGGGCCTTCAGCCCGCCCATCATCAGCGATGCCAGCAAGTCGCCGGAAGCCTCTCCGGCCACCATGGCGATGGTGCCGCGTTTGCCCGCTACGCTCCCGTTGCCCGTGGGCACGTCGCCCCGAATCGCGGCGTCGACCATGTCCGGTCCGGTCTCAGCGCACGATGCCGCGCTGAGTGGCGGCAAGGAACTCGACGAACGCGCGCAGCGGCACCGCGGTGCCGGCATCGGACTGGCCCAGCAAGGCGGTGATCTCGTTGCGCGCCTCGTCGAAGCTGAGGTCGGACTTGTAAAGCAGCTTGTAGGCCTGGCGCAGCGCGGCGATCTGGCCGGCGTCGAAGCCGCGGCGGCGCAGCCCTTCGACGTTGATGCCGTGCGGCGTGGCCTTGTTGCCGCTCTTGTCGCTGGCGGCGATCACGAACGGCGGCACGTCCTGCACCAGCGCCGAGGCGCCGCCCAGCATCGCATGGGCGCCGATGCGCACGTACTGGTGCACGCCGCTCATGCCGCCCAGGATCGCCCAGTCGCCCACTTCGACGTGGCCGGCGATCTGCGCGTTGCTGGAAAACACGGTGTGGTTGCCGACTGTGCAGTCATGCGCGATATGCACGTACGCCATGATCCAGTTGTCGCTGCCGATGCTGGTCAGGCCGCGGTCCTGCACCGTGCCGGTGTGGATCGTGGTGAATTCGCGGATGGTGTTGCGGTCGCCGATCTCGAGCCGGGTCGGCTCGTTGCGGTACTTCATGTCCTGCGGCACGCCGCCGACCGAGGCATAGGGACCGATCTGGTTGCCCTCGCCGATCGTGGTATGGCCCTCGACCGTCGTATGCGAGCCGATCCGGGTACCGCTGCCGAGCCGCACATTGGGGCCGACGATGGAGAAGGGGCCGACGCTCACGTCGGATGCCAGTTCTGCCTTCGGGTCGACCAGTGCGGTGGGGTGGATTTGCGTCATACGTCCTGTCCTGTGGTGTGTCTGGTGAAGGATGGGCCGTTGCCAGGGGCAAAGGTTCCCGTCCGGGCCGCTCGCGCCCCGTCAGGCGGAGCGCGGCGCACGGCCTGCGGCAAAGCCGCGGGCCATGCTCGGCCTCACTCGGCCTGCTTCACGGTGCACATCAGCTCCGCCTCGCAGGCCACCTTGTCGTCCACCGTGGCGAACGCCTTGAATTTCCAGATGCCGCGGATATACCGCTCGACCGTCACGTTCATGTGCAGCTGGTCGCCGGGGTACACCACCTGCTTGAAGCGGGCGCCGTCGATGCCGACGAAGTAGTACAGCGAGCCTTCCTTGCGCTCCATGTCGGCGCCAAACGTCAGCAGGCCGGCCGACTGCGCCAGCGCTTCCAGGATCATCACGCCCGGCATCACCGGCTGGTCGGGGAAATGGCCCTGGAAGTACGGTTCGTTGATGGTGACATTCTTCAGCGTCTTGATGCGCTTTTGCGGTTCAAACTCCAGCACGCGGTCGACCAGCAGGATCGGGTAGCGGTGCGGCAGCAGCTTGAGGATCTTGCGAATGTCGATATCGGCTGCGGTCATGATGATTTCTCTTAGTCTTGTGAGGTTTGGTTCCCGGCGGCCGGGCCGCGCAGGCGGCGCTCCAGCGCCACCACGCGTTCGCGCAGCTTGCTCAGGCCGCGCACGATGGCCGCGTTGCGCTCCCACTCGCCGTGCGGCAGGAACGGGAACACGCTGGTGAAATGGCCGCCGGGCTTGGTAATGGATTTGGTGATCGAGGTGCCGCCGGATACCGTGGTGCGGTCGGCAATGGTCAGGTGGCCGGCAAAATTGGCCGCCCCGCCGATCACGCAGAAACGGCCGATGCGCGTGCTGCCCGATACCGCGGCGCAGCCGGCAATGACCGTATGGGCCCCGACCCGCACGTTGTGCGCGATCTGGACCTGGTTGTCGATCTTGCAGCCCTCTTCGATCACGGTGTCGGCCATGGCGCCGCGGTCGATCGCGGTGTTGGCGCCGACCTCCACGTCATCGCCCAGCACCACGCGCCCGGTCTGCGGGATCTTCACGTACGCGACGCCGGTCGCGCTGATATCCGGCGCGAAGCCGAAGCCGTCGGCGCCGATCACCACGCCGCTGTGCAGGATGGCGCGAGCGCCGACCACGCACTGGTGGTAGACCGACACATTGGCATAGAGCAGCGAATCGTCGCCGATCTCGGCATGCGCGCCGACATAGCCGTTGGCCAGGATGCGCACGCGCTCACCCAGCCGCGCGCCGCGCTCGATCACCACGTTGGGGCCGATATAGCACGACGCCGGCACCACCGCGTCAGGCGATACGGTGGCGCGCGGGTCGATGCCGACGCGGGTGTCGGTATTGGCGGCGCGGTCGAAGCGCTGCGCCACGCGGGCAAAGCAGACGTAGGGATTGCGCGCCACCAGCCAGTTGCGGCCGTCGGCCCGGCCCTCGGCGCGGATGCGCTCGAGGTCGGCCGCCGATACGATCACGGCGCCGGCGCCGGAATCCAGCGCCTGCTGCAGGTAGAGCGGATTGGACAGGAACGAGAGCTCGGCCGCTCCGGCCTGGTCCAGCGGGGCGAGGCCAACGATCGCCAGGTCGGGATCACCCACAACCTGCGCGCCGTTCTCGGTGGCGAGCTGACCCAGTGTGGGTGTCTGCATGGCGGTACTTCCTAAAAAAACGAAAGACGAAAGAACGTGAGAACCGGTGCGGCTTAGCGGGCGCCGGCGTTCAGCGCCTTCATCACGTCGTCGGTGATGTCGATGCGGGGATTGACGTACACGGCTTCCTGCACGATCAGGTCGTACTTGCGCTGCTCGGCAAGCTGGCGGATCACGCGGTTGGCGCGCTCCAGCACCTGCGCCAGTTCTTCATTGCGGCGCTGGTTCAGGTCTTCGCGGAACTCGCGCTGCTTGCGCTGGAACTCGCGGTCCAGGTCGGCCACTTCGCGCTGGCGGCGCTGGCGGTCGGAGTCGGCCAGCACGGTGGTGTCCTTGTCGAGCTTGTCGGCCATGGACTTGATCTTCTGCGCCATGTCCTGCAGCTCGCGGTCGCGCTTGGAGAATTCCTGCTCGAGCTTGACCTGGGCCGCCTTGGCCGGCTGCGAATCGCGCAGGATGCGCTCGGAATTGACGGCGGCAATGCGCGCCTCCTGGGCCATGGCCGGCGCCGCGGCGCAGATCGCTGCCGTGGCGAGCGCGGCGGCGCCCAGGGATTTGACCAGTTTGGATTTTGTGTTCATGAAACAGATCCCTTATCAGAATCAGAATGCCGTGCCGATCTGGAACTGGAAGCGCTGGACCTTGTCGGTCTCGTCGCGCTTGAGCGGGAAGCCCATGCTGATCTTCAGCGGACCGATCGGCGACAGCCACGACATGCCGAAGCCGGTCGAGTACTTGAGTTCGCTGAAGCGCAGCGGCGCACCTTCCTGGTAGACGTTACCAAAGTCGAAGAACGTGAACAGGCGCAGCGTGCGGTCCACGCCGGAGCCCGGCAGCGGGAAGATGAATTCGATATTGCCGATCATCTTCGAGGCGCCGCCCACCGGGTTGTTGTTCTGGTCCTTCGGGCCCAGCGTGCTGGTCTGGTAGCCGCGCACCGAGCCGATACCGCCGGCGTAGAAGTACTTGAACACCGGGAACGGCGTGTTGCCGTAGCCGTGGCCGTAGGCGACTTCACCGTTAAGTGCCAGCGTGAAGGCCTTCGAGATCGGGTAGAAGTACTGCTGCTGCACGCTGGCGCGGTAGTACTGCGTATCCCCGCCCGGCAGGCCCACTTCCAGGTTGGCCTGGGTGTACGGGCCCTTGGTCGGAACCAGCGCGCTGTCGCGACGGTCGCGCGCCCAGCCGATGGTGAACGGGAAGTTGTTGATGGCGTCGCCCGAATTCTTGCCGATCCGGTTGAGCCAGTCGGTGTACTGGGTCGGCGTATTGACCGAGGTGTAAACCTGGGTCCGCTCATAGCCGATGCCGAAGAACACCGTATCGACTTCCGAGAACGGCACGCCGAACTTGAAGCCGCCGCCGGCGGAAACGATCTTGTAGTCCTGGTCGCCGGTGTAGTACAGCGGGCGCGAGGTACGGTAGTAGATGTCGGTCGAGCGGCTGATGCCGTCCACCGTGAAGTACGGATCGTACTGCGTCAGCGCGATGGTACGGAACGACTTGGCGGTGTTCACGTCCAGGCCCAGGCTGGTACCGGAGCCGAACACGTTGTCCTGGCGCAGGCCGGCCTGCAGCACCAGCTTGTCGGTGGACGAGAAGCCCACGCCCAGGCTGATCTGGCCGGTCGGCTTTTCGGTCACGTTGACGTTCACATCGACCTGGTCGGGCGCGCCGGGCACGTCCTCGGTGGTGATGTTGGTGTCGGTGAAGTAGCCGGTCCGGTTGATACGCGCCTGCGACTGCTGCAGCTTCTCGCTGTCGAACCACGAGCTTTCCATCTGCCGCATCTCGCGGCGCACCACCTCGTCGCGGGTCTTGCTGTTGCCCACCACGTTGACGCGGCGCACGTAGACGCGACGGCCGGGGTCGACCATCAGCGTCAGCGCGACTTCACGCTTCTGCTGGTCGATCTGCGGCTGCGGGTTGATGGTGGTGAAGGCGTAGCCGTAGGTGCCGAGCAGGTCGGTGATGGCCTTGGTGCTGCCGGTCAGCTTTTCGGACGAGAAGATATCGCCCTTCTTGAGCTGCAGCAGCTTTTCCATTTCGTCCTGCTTGCCGAGCAGCTCGCCCGCCAGGCGGATGTCGGACACCTTGTACTGCTCGCCTTCCTTGATGTTCAGCGTCAGGTAGATGTCCTTCTTGTCCGGCGTGATCGACACCTGGGTCGATTCGATCGCGAACTCCAGGTAGCCGCGGTTCAGGTAGAACGAGCGCAGCGCTTCCAGGTCGGCGGTCAGCTTCTGCTTCGAGTACAGGTCGTTCTTGGTGTACCAGGACAGCCAGTTTGGCGTGGAAAGCTGCATCTCGTCGCGCAGCGTGCCTTCCTTGAAGGCCTTGTTGCCGACGATATTGATCTGGCGGATCTTGGCGACGGGACCTTCTTCGACGTTGAACACCACCGAGACGCGGTTGCGGTCCACCGGCGTGATCGTGGTCTGCACGTCGGCGGCATAGTAGCCGCGCGCGACGTACTGGCGCTTGAGCTCCTGCTCCGCCTTGTCGATCAGTGCCTTGTCGTAGTAACGGGCTTCGGCCACGCCGACCGCACGCAACGAACGGCGCAGCGTGTCCTTGTCGAATTCCTTGATGCCGACGAACTCGAGCTGCGAGATGGCCGGGCGCTCTTCGACCTGCACGACCAGCACGCCGTCCTCGGCGCGGATCTGCACGTCCTTGAAGAAGCCGGTATTGTAGAGGGCACGGATGGCATCGGCGCCCTTGTCGTCGGTGAACGTTTCACCGACGCGCACCGGAAGGTAGCCAAACACGGTGCCCGGTTCGACGCGTTGCAGGCCCTCAACGCGGATGTCCCTGACGACGAACGGATCGGCAGCCCAGCCCGCCGGGCTCCAGGCTGCAATAACGGCACTCGCCAGCAAGCCCAGCGAAATGCGCTTATGTCTGATCAATGTTGATCCCCTCTTTGATTCCATCCAGGATTGCGCTCCGATGCCTCATTGGACTGCGCGTGGCAATGGCGTCCCCGGCGACGGCGTCGACGACACGACCGCCCCCCTCTGCCGACATGCGTTTCTAGCCGTTCGCCAGAAACATTCGGCTGACGTCATTGAACAAAGCGAGCGAAGTCAGGAGCAAGATGCAGGCGATGCCAACCTTCTGCAGCATTGCCTGCCAGTGGTCTGGGACGGGCCGGCCAGTCAAAAATTCCACGCAATAATACAGCAAATGCCCCCCGTCCAGAACCGGAATAGGTAACAAATTCAGTACACCGAGACTAACGCTGACCAGTGCCAGGAAGCTGACAAAGGCCTGCAGGCCGAGGTTTGCGGCACGTCCCGCGTAGTCGGCCACGGTCAGCGGACCGCTCAGGTTCTGCAGCGAAGCCTGCCCCACCAACATCTTGCCGAGCAGCTTCAGCGACAGCGCACTGGTGTCCCAGACCTGCCCCACCGCACGCGCCAGCGCCTGGTCGGCCCGGTAGCGCACGGTTTCCATCTCGACCGCCTGGCTCAGCGCCGCGCCCAGCTTGCCCGTGGGCGCGGCCGCCGCGCCGCTCGCATCCTTCCCGCCGTCGCGCGCCGCGGCGCTGTCCAGCGTCACCGGCACGTCCATCCGCTTGCCGTCGCGCTCGATCCCCAGCGTCACCGCCTGGCCCGGCTGGCTGCGCACCGCCCTGATCAGCGCGCTTGCCTGCGTCAGCGGGCTGCCCTGCCAGGCCACCACGCGGTCGCCCTTTTTCAGCCCGGCGCGTTCGGCGGCCGAGTCCGGCAGCACCTCGGTAATCGTCACCGGCCCGCCCTTCAGGTTGAGGCCCAGCGTGGCGAGCGGATCCTGCTCGGGATTGCCGCCGGTATTGGGCAGCCGCGCCAGCGTGACATCGCGCTCGGCGCCGTCGGTGCCGCGCACGCGCAGCACGGCGCGCGCATCGCCGAAGCCCCCGGCAAACACGGCCATGCGCAGGTCGTTCCACGAACGCACGGGCTCGGTATGGCCATTGGCGGTCAGCGACAGCACCCGGTCGCCCTCGCGCACGCCGGCCTGCGCCGCCATGGTGCCGGCCGTGGGCGCGGCCACGACGGGCGCGGGCTCGCGCATGCCGCCGGCGAACAGCGCAAAGTACAGCACGATCGCCAGCAGGAAATTGGCCAGCGGTCCCGCCGCCACGATGATGAAGCGCTTGCCCACCGGCTGGCGGTTAAAGGCGCGCGGCAGGTCGATCGGGTCGATGGGCGAGTCGCGCTCCGGATCCACCTCGCGCTCGTCCAGCATCTTCACATAGCCGCCCAGCGGGATCGCCGCCACCGTCCATTCGGTGCGGTCGCGGCTCTTCGAGATCCAGCGCAGCAGCGGCCGCCCGAAACCGATCGAAAAGCGCAGCACCTTCACGCCGCAGGCGCGGGCGGCGAGGTAGTGCCCCATTTCGTGCACATAGATCAGCACGCACAGGGCGACGATGAAAGCGAGTACGGTTTGCATGGGGCGTCGGGACGTCGGGACGTCGGTAACTTGGGCTGACGGGCACGCCGGATTCGGGGGAACCGGGGCGCGGCAGCCGGGATTGCAGCCGCTATTGTCGCAGATGCGGCAGGCCGCCCCGCCGGATCAACGGTTTAGGGTGAGCGCCGCCACGGCGGAGCGAGCGGCTTCGCGCGCCAGCCGGTCCGCCGCGAGCACGGCTTCGAGGGTTTCCGCCACGCCTTGCGGTGCCGCATCGAGCACCCGTCGGACGATGACGGCGATATCCGTAAAGCGCACCTTTCCGCCCAGGAAGGCCTCGACTGCCACTTCGTTGGCGGCATTGAGCGCCGTCGGAGCCACACCGCCCGCGCGCAGCGCGTCGAAGGCCAGGCCCAGGCAGGGGAAGCGCTCCAGGTCCGGCTTTTCGAAATGCAGCCCGCCGGCCACAGTCAGGTCCAGCGGCGACACGCCGGAGTCGATCCGTTCCGGATAGGCCAGCCCATAGGCGATCGGCGTACGCATGTCGGGGTTGCCGAGCTGCGCCAGCACCGAGCCATCGGTGTACGCCACCATCGAATGCACCAGGCTCTGCGGGTGGATCAGCACCTCGATGCGCTCGGCGGGGGCGCCAAACAGCCAGTGCGCCTCGATGACCTCGAGGCCCTTGTTCATCATGGTGGCGGAGTCGACCGAGATCTTGCGGCCCATGACCCAGTTGGGGTGGGCGCAGGCCTGGTCGGGAGAGATATCGTGCAGCGTGGCCGGATCACGCGTACGGAACGGCCCGCCCGACGCGGTCAGCAGCACCTTGGCCACGCCGCGGCCATAGCGCGGGTCGTCGGCCGGCAGGCACTGGAAGATCGCGTTGTGCTCGCTGTCGATCGGCAGCAGCGTGGCGCCGTTCTCGCGCACCGCATCCATGAAGATGCGGCCGGACATCACCAGCGCTTCCTTGTTGGCCAGCAGCACGCGCTTGCCCGCGCGCGCGGCGGCAAGTGTCGGACGCAGGCCGGCGGCACCGACGATCGCGGCCATCACGGCATCGGTCTGCGGGTCGGCCGCCACCGATTCCAGCGCGTCCTCGCCGTAGCTGACCTCGGTGCCGATACCGGCATCGCGCAACAGCGCCTGTAGTTCGCCAGCCGCTTGCGCGGTGCCCACCACGGCGCGGGCCGGGCGGAAGGCGATGCACTGCTCGGCCAGCTTGCGCACCTGCCGGTGGGCGCTCAGCGCATGCACGGTGTAGCGGTCGGGATGGCGCCTGACCACGTCCAGCGTGCTTTCGCCGATGGAGCCGGTGGCGCCGAGGATGGTAATGCGCTGCATATCAGACCGCTTCAGAGAACGCTTCAGAGGAAAATCAGCATCAGTGCCGCCAGCGGGAACACCGGCAGCAAGGCGTCGATGCGGTCCAGCACGCCGCCGTGGCCAGGCAGCATCCGGCTGCTGTCCTTCTTGCCGACCTGGCGTTTGAGCAGCGACTCGAACAGGTCGCCGATCACGCTGGCGGCAACCAGCACCGTGACCAGCGCGGCAACGTAGCCCAGGCCGCCACGTTCGCCCATCACCGAGAACCAGGTCGGGGCAAAGGCGTGCGTGGCCGCGAGCACCAGCCCGATCACCAGCGCCAGCACCCAGCCGCCGATGGCGCCCTCCCACGATTTGCCCGGGCTGATGCCGGGCGCCAGCTTGCGCCGGCCGATGGCCTTGCCGGTGAAATACGCGCCGATATCGGCCGCCCACACCAGCACAGCCGCGGTCAGCAGGACGCCGATGCCGGCGCCGCGCAGGATCATGGTGGCATGGGCGAACGCGGGCAGGATCACCAGCCCGAGCACCGCGCCCAGCACGGTAAAGGCCGGCGTCGCGGTGCGCACGCCGCGCGCGAGCAACACCACTGCTATGCCCCAGCACACCACCGCGGCTTGCAGCAGCCAGGTGGTGGCGTGGCGCAGCGGGAGGTCATGCCAGGTGATGGTCGCGATCAGGCAGGCCAGCGCATAGACGTAAGGCCACGGCCCGCGCAGCCCGATCAGGCGGCCGAATTCCCAGCCGGCGAGCAGCACGATCAGCCCCACCAGCCCGGCCAGCCCCGCGGGGGGCGCCAGGAACAAAATCGGCAGAATCAGCAGCAACAGGCACAGGGCCGTGATGACGCGGGTGAGGAGCATGCGCTGCGGTCCCGTGAGAGGTTGGAGTAGCCTGGCAGGCTGGTGGTTATGCCGTGCCCGATAGTCCCGGCGCGACCAGCTGCGCGCTGGTGCGGCCAAAACGGCGTTCGCGCTGGCGGTACGAGGCAAAGGCCTTGTCCAGTTCCGCGGCGTCGAAGTCCGGCCAGTACACGTCGGTGAAGTACAGCTCGGAATACGCGAGCTGCCACAGCAGGAAGTTGCTGATGCGCTGTTCGCCGCCAGTACGGATGAACAGGTCCGGCTCAGGCGCGTAGGCCATCGCCAGGTGCGGCGCCAGCATGGATTCGTCGATCGTTTCCGGATCGAGCATGGGCGAGCGCGCCAGCATCTTGCGCATGGCCTGCAGCACGTCCCAGCGCCCGCCGTAGTTGGCGGCGATGGTCACGGTCAGGCCGGTATTGCCGGCGGTGCGCGCCTCGGCATCCTTGATCAGTTGCTGGATGCGCGGGCTGAAGCGGCTCAGGTCGCCCACCACCCGCAGGCGGATGTTGTTGGCGTGCATCTTCACCACTTCGCGCCGCAGCGACATCATGAACAGCCGCATCAGGAACGTGACCTCGTCCGCCGGACGGCGCCAGTTCTCGGAGCTGAACGCGAACAGCGTCAGGTACTGCACGCCCCTGGCGGCGCAGGCCTCCACCACCGCGCGCACAGCATCAAGCCCCCGGCTGTGCCCGGCAACGCGCGGCAGGTGCCGCTGAGTCGCCCAGCGACCGTTGCCGTCCATGATGATGGCAACGTGGCGGGGCACGTAGGAGGTATCGGGTACGGCGAGCGTTGAGCTGATGTGCATGGGTGTGAGACGGTCGCTGACTGCCCCGGCAGTTGCCGGGACGGGCGTCAGACCGTCATGATCTCCTTCTCTTTTTCCGCGACCAGTTTGTCGATCTCGGCAACGTACTTGTCGGTCAGCTTCTGCACTTCTTCCTGGCCACGGCGCTCGTCGTCTTCGGAGATCGCCTTGTCCTTGACCAGCTTCTTGAACTGCTCGTTGGCATCGCGGCGCAGGTTGCGCACGGCGATCTTGGCGCCCTCGGCCTCGCCCTTGACGACCTTGGTCAGCTCCTTGCGGCGCTCTTCGGTCAGCGCGGGCATCGGCACGCGGATGACGTCGCCCATGGTGGCCGGGTTCAGGCCCAGGTCGCAATCGCGAATCGCCTTCTCGACCGCGCCAACCATCTTCTTTTCCCACGGCTGCACCGTGATGGTGCGGGCATCGGCCAGGCCGACGCTCGCCACCTGGCTGATCGGCACCATCGAGCCATAGTAGTCAACCTGAACGTGGTCGAGCAGGCCGGTGTGGGCACGGCCGGTGCGGATCTTAGCCAGATCGGCCTTGAAGGCCTCGATCGACTTCTGCATTTTCTGCTCGGCGCTCTTCTTTGTGTCGGCGACGCTCATTTTTACCTCCGGAAATCAACCAACCATGATCCCGCGGGACGGGATCGGAAATGAATCATTCTACTCTTTGCCCGGCCGCGCACCACCATTGTGGCGCGTCCAGGCAGCGTTCAGACGTGCACCAGCGTACCCTCGTCCTCGCCCAGCACCACGCGCCTGAGCGCGCCCGGCTTGACGATCGAGAACACCCTGATCGGCAGCTTCTGGTCGCGGCACAGCGCGAAGGCGGTCGCATCCATCACCTGCAGGTTGCGCGAGATGGCCTCGTCGAAGCTGATGGTGGTGTAGCGGGTGGCGCTCGGGTCCTTCTTCGGGTCGGCGGTGTAGACGCCGTCCACCTTGGTGGCCTTGAGCACGACCTCGGCACCGATTTCCGAGCCGCGCAGCGCGGCGGCGGTGTCGGTGGTAAAGAACGGGTTGCCGGTGCCGGCGGCGAAGATCACTACCTTGCCCTCTTCGAGCTGGCGGATCGCGCGCGGGCGGATATAGGGCTCGACCACCTGGTCCATGCGCAGCGCGGACTGCACGCGGCCCTCGATGTTGGCGTGGCGCATGGCATCCTGCAGCGCCAGCGCGTTCATCATGGTGGCCAGCATGCCCATGTAGTCGGCGGTGGCGCGGTCCATGCCGGCGGCGCCGCCCGCGACGCCGCGGAAGATATTGCCGCCGCCGATGACCACCGCCACCTGCACGCCGAGCTTAACGATCTCGGCAATGTCGTTCACCATCGCTTCGATGGTGGAGCGGTTGATGCCGAAGGCATCTTCGCCCATCAGGGCTTCACCGGACAGTTTCAGAAGGACGCGCTTGTAGGCTGGCATGTTCACCCTCGGACAGGAGCAAGTCGCTCGTTTGGGACGCAAAAGAGACGTATTTTTTGGCACCGGCGGCGCGGATCGCGCGCCTCCGGCGGAAGAAAGCCGGTTTTCGGGGTGGCCCAGCCTGCCGGCGGACCACCGCGAAAACTGACTGCCGCAGCGCCGCGCCGACGGTTGCGCGGCGCTTCGCTACTTATGCAGAGGGGCACCTTGCGGCGCCCCTGCGGCATTATAGGCGCCCGGAACCGCCCCGACGGGCAGTCCGCGGCGCCCCGGTCATCAGCCCTTCTGGGCAGCGGCCACCTGGGCGGCCACTTCGGCAGCGAAGTCGTCCTGCTTCTTCTCGATGCCTTCGCCCACGACATACAGCGTGAAGCCCTTGACGGTCGTGTTGGCGGCCTTGAGCATCTGCTCGACGGTCTGCTTGTCGTTCTTCACGAACGGCTGGTTGAACAGCGACACTTCCTTCAGGTACTTCTGCACCGAACCTTCGACCATCTTGGCGACGATTTCGGCCGGCTTGCCCGACTCGGCAGCCTTCTGCTCGGCGATGCTGCGCTCCTTGGCGATCAGGTCGGCGGGGACCTGGTCGGCCGACAGCGACACCGGCTTCATCGCGGCCACGTGCATGGCGACGTCCTTGGCGGCGGCTTCGTCGCCGTCGAACTCGACCATCACGCCGATACGGGTGCCGTGCAGGTACGAAACCAGCTTGCCGCCGTCGGCGTAACGGACGAAGCGGCGGATCGTCAGGTTCTCGCCGATCTTGCCGATCAGGGCGGTGCGGGTGGCTTCAACGCTCACGCCGTCGATTTCCAGCGCCGACAGGGCAGCCACGTCAGCCGGGTTCTGCTTGGCGATCAGTTCGGCAACCTTGGCCGAGAAGGCCAGGAAGTCGTCGTTCTTGGAGACGAAATCGGTCTCGCAGTTCAGTTCGACCAGCACGCCGGTGGTGCCGTCGATGAACGAAGCGACCACGCCTTCGGCGGTCACGCGCGATGCGGCCTTGCTGGCCTTGTTGCCCAGCTTGACGCGCAGCAGCTCTTCGGCCTTGTTCAGGTCGCCGTCGGCCTCGGTCAGGGCCTTCTTGCATTCCATCATCGGCGCGTCGGTCTTCGCGCGCAGTTCTGCAACCATGCTTGCGGTAATTGCCGCCATTTGTCACTCCTTGAATGGTTCGCGCCGGCTGCCGGCAGTTTTGCCCGCGGCACCCGGTCGGTGGGTCTACAGCTCACCCGCGTCAGATACTGCCTGCGGCGGATGACAACAATTCAAATTCAAAAAAAGGGGGGCGCCAGATGTGCCCCCTTTTTTGCCCTTCCTGCCCTGCTGCCGGCGTACCCCGGCTTTCGCCCTGCGCGCAGCCCGTGCTTCACGGGCGGCAAGCGTTGCTTGTCTGTCGGATGACGATGCGCGCTAGCGGGTTCCTTTCGGCAATGGGGCGGCGGGCAATCAGCCTTCCTGCACTTCGACGAATTCGTCGTCGCCGCGGGCGGCTTCCACCACTTCCTGCACCGCGTTGGCACGGCCTTCCAGGATCGCGTCGGCCACGCCGCGCACGTACAGGGCCACGGCCTTGCTCGAGTCGTCGTTGCCCGGGATCACGTAGTCGATGCCGTCCGGCGAGTGGTTGGTATCAACCACGCCGATCACGGGCACGCCCAGCTTGTTGGCTTCGGTCACGGCGATCTTGTGGTAGCCGACGTCGACCACGAAGATCGCGTCAGGCACGCCGCCCATATCCTTGATGCCGCCGATCGACTTTTCCAGCTTGATCATCTCGCGCTCGAACATCAGCGCTTCCTTCTTGCTCATGGTTTCCAGCGCGCCGGCTTCCTTGGCGGCTTCCATGTCCTTCAGGCGCTTGATCGAGGTCTTGACCGTCTTGAAGTTGGTCAGCATGCCGCCGAGCCAGCGGGCGTCGACGTAAGGCATGCCGGCGCGGCCAGCTTCTTCCGCCAGGATTTCGCGCGACTGGCGCTTGGTACCCACGAACAGGACGGTGCCGCGATTGGCTGCCAGCTGACGCACGTACTTCATGGCGTCCTGGAACATCGGCAGCGTCTTTTCGAGGTTGATGATGTGGATCTTGTTGCGATGGCCGAAGATGAAGGGGGCCATCTTCGGGTTCCAGAAGCGGGTCTGGTGGCCGAAGTGGCAACCGGCTTCCAGCATTTCGCGCATGGTAACGGACATGTGATTCTCCAAAGGGTTAGGTCTGAAGCCCGCCCCGACATTCCTGAAAAGGAACACCCCGGATAGGCGGGCCAGCGATTTCAAACAGCGCAGCAGTTTGCTGCAAAATATTCCGAGCCGGCGGGCGCAATTGCTGCACCGCAACCAGATCAGCCCGCTATTGTAGCAACAAAAACGTGGCTCGCTCAAGCCGCCCGGCACTCTGGCGCCCGGGACAGCGCCGGGGCAATGGCCGCGGCGGCCCTGCAGACAAGCTGCGATCTGGTCCCGATGGTGCGATAATCCCACATTGACCTGACGAATTCGGCGCGGCCAGTGGCCCCGCCTTCACTTTTTTGGCGACGCAGCATGAGCATTCACCTGAACACCGCCGAAGACATCGCCCAGATGCGCGTGGCTTGCCGCCTTGCCTCCGAAGTCCTCGACTACATCACGCCCTTTGTCCAGCCTGGCGTCACCACGGGCGAGCTGGATCGGCTGTGCCACGCCTATATGCGTGACGTGCAAGGCACGGTGCCGGCGCCGCTGAATTATGCCCCGCCGGGCTATCCGCCCTTCCCCGGCGCGATCTGCACCTCGGTCAACGACGTGATCTGCCACGGCATTCCCGGTGAGCGCGTGCTCAAGAGCGGCGACGCCATCAACCTGGACATCACCGTTATCACCAAGGAAGGCTACTACGGCGACACCAGCCGCATGTTTATCGTCGGCGAGGGCTCGATCCTGGCCAAGCGCCTGGCACAGGTGACCTACGAGTGCATGTGGAAGGGCATCGCCCAGGTGCGCGGAGGTGCCCGCCTCGGCGATATCGGTCATGCCATCCAGGTGCACGCCGAAGCCGCCGGCTACAGCGTGGTGCGCGAATACTGCGGCCACGGCATCGGCAAGAACTTCCACGAAGACCCGCAGATCCTGCACTACGGCCGCCCTGGCACCGGCGCCGAGATCAGGGCCGGCATGATCTTCACCGTGGAGCCGATGATCAACGCCGGCAAGCGCGATATCCGCACCATGCCTGACCAGTGGACGGTCAAGACGCGCGACCGCAGCCTGTCGGCGCAGTGGGAACACACCGTGCTGGTCACCGAGACCGGCTACGAGGTGCTGACGGTCTCCGCCGGCACCCCGGCGCCGCCAGCCTTTATCACCGAATCTGTCGCGGCCTGAGGTCGCACCCGAGCCAGGGCGCCTGACGGCGCCCTTCTTTTTCCAGCCGTGCCCACGACCCATCCCGCCCTCTCCATGGACACCACGCCGGAACTGCTGCTGGCCGCGCGCGTGCGCGACCAGCTCAAAACCGACAAGCAGGCGCTGTTTGCCGACTTCACCGACAGTGCCAACGTCGGCGCGCTGATCACGCGCCTGCGCCGCGCCGTCGACACCGCGCTGGTGGAAGCCTGGCGCGGCCTGGAGATGCCCGCCGGCGCGGCGCTGGTGGCGGTGGGCGGCTACGGCCGCGGCGAGCTGTTCCCGTACTCGGACGTCGACGTGCTGCTGTTGCTGCCGGCAGAGCCCGACCAGGACACCGCCGGGCGGCTCGAGCGATTTATCGGGCTGTGCTGGGACCTCGGGCTGGAAATCGGCTCTTCGGTGCGCACCGTCGACGACTGCATCCGCGAGTCGCGCCAGGACGTCACCATCCAGACCTCGCTGCTTGAAGCGCGGCTGCTGACCGGCAACCGCAAGCTGTTCGAGACGATGCGCGCGCGCTACCAGGCCGACCTGGACCCGGCCGCGTTCTTCCAGGCCAAGCTGCTGGAAATGCGCCAGCGCCATGCCAAGTACCAGGACACGCCGTACTCGCTCGAACCCAACTGCAAGGAAAGCCCCGGCGGCCTGCGCGACCTGCAGGTGATCCTGTGGATGACCAAGGCCGCAGGCCTGGGCGGCAGCTGGAAAGAGCTGTTCGAGAAGGACCTGCTGACGCGCCGCGAAGCGCAGGAACTGGCGCGCAACGAGCGGCTGCTCAAGACCATCCGCGCGCGCCTGCACCTGGTGGCGGGCCGGCGCCAGGACGTGCTGGTGTTCGACCTGCAGACCGCGCTGGCGGAGTCCTTCGGTTACCGCCAGAACGCCAACAAGCGCGCCAGCGAACAGCTGATGCGCCGGTATTACTGGGCAGCCAAGGCGGTGACGCAGCTCAACAGCGTGCTGCTGCTCAATATCGAGGCGATGCTGTTCCCGAGCGAGTCGCAGGTCACGCGCGTGCTCAATGAGCGCTTTGTCGAGCGCCAGGGCATGCTGGAGATCACCAGCGACGATGTCTACGAGCGCGACCCGCATGCGATCCTGGAAACCTTCCTGCTGTATGAGCGCACGCCCGGCGTAAAGGGCCTGGCGCCGCGCACGCTGCGCGGGCTGTATAACGCCCGCACCGTCATGACCGCGAGCTGGCGCAGGGATCCGGAGAACCGGCGCCTGTTCCTGGCCATCGTGCAGGAGCCGCAGGGCATCACCCACGCGCTGCGGCTGATGAACCAGACCAGCGTGCTGGGCCGCTACCTGATCAACTTCCGGCGCATCGTCGGCCAGATGCAGCACGACCTGTTCCACGTCTACACCGTGGACCAGCACATCCTGATGGTGGTGCGCAACATCCGCCGCTTCGCCATCGTCGAGCACACGCACGAATTCCCGTTCTGCAGCCAGCTGATGGCGAGCTTCGACAAGCCGTGGGTGCTGTCGGTGGCGGCGCTGTTCCACGACATCGCCAAAGGCCGCGGCGGCGACCATTCCAAGCTCGGCACCCACGATGCGCGCCGCTTCTGCAAGCAGCACGGCATCGCGCGCGAGGACGCCGACCTGATCTGCTGGCTGGTCGAGCATCACCTGACCATGAGCCACGTGGCGCAGAAGCAGGACCTGACCGATCCCGAGGTGGTGCACGCCTTTGCGCGCGTGGTCGGCAGCGAACGCTACCTGACCGCGCTCTACCTGCTGACCGTGGCCGATATCCGCGGCACCAGCCCCAAGGTGTGGAACGCGTGGAAGGGCAAGCTGCTGGAAGACCTGTACCGCATCACGCTGCGCGTGCTGGGCGGCGCCAGGGTCGACTCGCATTCGCTGTGGTCGCAGCGCAAGGAAGAGACCATCTCGCAGCTACGGCTGAAGGCATTCGATCCGGAGCTGGGCAAGAAGCTGTGGGCGCAGCTGGACGTGGCTTTCTTCCTGCGCCATGATTCGCGCGATATCGCCTGGCTGACGCGCCATCTGTACGACAAGGTCGACAGCCCGTCGCCGGTGGTCAAGGCGCGCGTCTCGCCCGCGGGCGAAGGCCTGCAGGTGGCGGTCTACATCAAGGACCAGCCGGACCTGTTCGCGCGCATCTGCGGCTACTTCGAGCGCAAGGCGTTCTCGATCCAGGACGCCAAGATCCACACCACGCGCCATGAGTACGCGCTGGATACGTTCCAGGTCACCGACCCCGGCATGGCGGGCGAAGGCGGCAACTACCGCGACATCATCGCGCTGGTGGAGCACGAGCTGTGCGAGCGGCTGCGCGAGCCGGGCGCGCTGCCCGAGCCCACGCAGGGACGGCTGTCGCGCCAGTCGCGCAGCTTCCCGATCAAGCCGCGCGTAGACCTGCGCCCCGACGAGCGCGGCCAGTATTACCTGCTGTCGCTGTCCGCCAACGACCGCACCGGCCTGCTGTACGCCATCGCCCGCGTACTGGCACGGCATCGCGTGTCCGTGCATACGGCGCGCATCAACACCCTGGGCGAACGCGTCGAAGACGTGTTCCTGGTCGACGGCAGCCGTCTTGCTGCCGACAACCGATTGCAGATTCAGCTTGAACAGGACTTGCTCGCCGCCCTCGCGATCTGAGGCGGGCGGGCAGCATCAACATATGACCGACAGCAATTCGCCGAAGCGCAAGACGCTCGGCATCAAGGCCGCAGGCGACACCGGCACGGCCGCGCGCAAGACCGGCAACCGCCCCGTGCGCGTGTCCGACCTGAACCGCAACCGCGTGCGCGCCGTGACCGAGGGCATCAAGCGCGCCCAGCAGCATTCCGGTGGCAAGGCTGGCGGGCGTCCGGCTCCGGGCGAAACGCAGGCCGGTGCGGGCGAGCCGCGCAAGCCGCGCGCGCCGCGGCCTGCTGACGGCGAGCGCCAGGCCCGGCCGCGTCGGCCCGAAGGCGGCGGTGAGGCGCGGCCGCGCCGCTTCGAGGGGGAAGCGCGTCCGCGCCGCTTTGAAGGCAGTGAAGCGCGTCCTCCGCGCCGTTTTGGCGACGATGAAAACCGTCCCCGCCGCTATGGCGATGACCGGGGCGAAGCGCGCCCGCGCCGCTTTGAAGGCAGTGAAGCGCGTCCTCCGCGCCGTTTGGGCGATGATGAAAACCGTCCCCGCCGCTATGGCGATGACCGGCGCGAAGCGCGCCCGCGCCGCTTTGAAGGTGGCGAATCGCGTCCTCCGCGCCGTTTTGGCGACGACGAGAACCGTCCGCGCCGCGCTGGCGACGACCGGGGCGAGGCACGTCCTCCGCGCCGCTTCGAAGGTGGTGATACGCGACCGCGCCGTACTGGCGACGATGACAACCGCCCGCGCCGTTTTGAAGGTGGCGACGCGCGCCCGCCGCGCCGATTTGAAGGTGGCGATGCGCGTCCGCGTCGCTTTGGCGATGACGAAAACCGTCCGCGCCGTTACGGCGACGACCGGGGCGAGGCACGTCCTCCGCGCCGCTTCGAAGGTGGTGATACGCGACCGCGCCGTACTGGCGACGATGACAACCGCCCGCGCCGTTTTGAAGGTGGCGACGCGCGCCCGCCGCGCCGATTTGAAGGTGGCGATGCGCGTCCGCGTCGCTTTGGCGATGACGACAACCGCCCCCGCCGTTATGGCGACAAGGGAGAGGCCCGACCGGGCGAGGCCGGTCCGCGCCGTTTCGAAGGCGGCGACGCACGCCCGCGCCGCTACGGCGATGACGACAACCGCGCCCGCCGACCTGCCCCCACCGGCGAACGCCGCCGCGAAGGCACCGCCCCGGCACGGCGCTTCAGCGATGCCGCGGACCGCATCCGCACGGCAGGCACGGCCCGGCCGCAGGCTCCGGCCCCGCGCGCGGAAAAGGCCGAGGCCGGCCACGACGACGGCCTGGTGCGCCTGTCCAAGCGCATGTCGGAGCTCGGCCTGTGCTCGCGCCGCGAGGCAGACGAATGGATCCCGCGCGGCTGGGTGCTGGTCGACGGCAAGCCGGTGACCGAACTCGGCTCGCGCATCCGTCCGGACGCCGAGATCGAAATCATGCAGGAAGCACGCTCCGAACAGGGCGAGCGCGTCACCGTGCTGCTGAACAAGCCGGTCGGCTATGTCTCAGGCCAGGCCGAGGATGGCTATGAGCCTGCCGCAGTGCTGTTCACCGCCGAGAACCAATGGGAAGGCGATGCCACGCGCAAGCGCTTCGCGCCGTGGCAGCGCAAGAGCCTGGCGCCTGCGGGGCGGCTCGATATCGATTCGACCGGGCTGCTGGTGCTGACGCAGGATGGCCGCGTCGCACGCGCGCTGATCGGCGAGGATTCGACTGTCGAGAAGGAATACCTGGTGCGGGTGGTGTGGCATTCACCGCAGGGCGTGGTCGAACGCAATATCAGCGCGGTGTTCCCGGCTGATCAGCTCGAGCTGCTGCGCCATGGCCTGTCGCTGGACGGCGTGCCGCTGAAGCCCGCCAAGGTGAGCTGGCAGAACGAGGAGCAGTTGCGCTTCGTGCTGCGCGAGGGCCGCAAGCGCCAGATCCGGCGGATGTGCGAACAGGTGGGCCTGGAGGTCGTCGGCCTGAAGCGTGTGCGGATGGGCCGGGTGGTGCTGGGGGATTTGCCGCCGGGGAAGTGGAGGTTCCTGGGGCAGTTTGAGAAGTTCTGATGTGGAAAGCGGCCGTGATGGCCGCTTTTTTTGGGGGACGCTCGACAGCATTTGCGATGCTGCTGCCTTCCTCTTTGCTGATTGCGTACTCCCTCTCCCGCTTGCGGGAGAGGGGAGCCAACCAGCGGTCGAGCAACGCTGTCGGGCTATCGAGCCTTAACGGCCTCCCTCAATCATCGCTATTCGCCGGCAATTCCGGAAACAACACCTCAGTAAACCCAAACCGCGAGAAATCCCTGATCCGCATCGGATAAAGAATCCCCTGCAGGTGGTCGCACTCATGCTGCACCACGCGCGCATGGAAGCCTTCCGCGACGCGCTCGAAGCGGTTGCCCATCAGGTCATACCCGCTGTACTTCAACCGCAAGTGCCGCGGCACCACGCCGCGCAGCCCCGGCACCGACAGGCATCCTTCCCACCCGTCTTCCATTTCCTCCGACTGCATCTCCAGCACCGGATTGATCAGCACTGTCTTGGGCACCATCGGCGCATCCGGATAGCGCGGATTGCGGTCGAAGCCGAAGATCACCACCTGCAGCCCCACGCCGATCTGCGGCGCCGCCAGGCCCGCGCCGTTGGCGTGGTCCATGGTGTCGAACATGTCGTCGATCAGCGTGCGCAGCTCTGGCGTGTTGAAGCGCTCGACCGGCCGCGCCACCTGCAGCAGGCGCGAATCGCCCATCTTGAGAATCTCGCGGATCATGGCAGTTCTCCCCGGTTAATCCTGTTTCGGTGCAACGCCTGCGTCGGCCAGCAGGGCCAGCATGCCGGCCTCGTCCAGCACCGGCACGCCCAGCGCCTCGGCCTTGTCCAGCTTGCTGCCGGCCTCGGCGCCGGCGACCACGTAGTCGGTCTTCTTCGAGACCGAACCTGCCACCTTGGCGCCAGCGCCTTCCAGCAGTTCCTTGGCGTCCTCGCGCGACATATTGGGCAGTGTGCCGGTCAGCACGAAGGTCTTGCCCGACAGCGGCGCCGGCGCCTTTGCCGCCGGCTCGCTTTCCGGCCAGTGTACGCCCGCGGCGCGAAGCTGTTCGATGACCTCGACGTTGTGCGGCTCGGCCAGGAAATGCGCGATCGACTGCGCCACCACCGGCCCCACGTCGTTCACTTCCAGCAGCGCCGCCTCGTCGGCCGCCATCAGCGCATCCAGCTTGCCGAAATGCTTCGCCAGGTCCTTGGCCGTGGCCTCGCCCACATGGCGGATGCCGAGCGCGAAGATAAAGCGGTTCATGGTGGTCTCGCGCGACTTGTCGATCGCCGCCACCAGGTTGGCCGCGGATTTGTCGGCCATGCGCTCCAGCGCCGCCAGCTTGGCCACGCCCAGCTTGTACAGGTCGGCCGGCGTGCGCACGATGCCCTGGTCGACCAACTGCTCGACCAGCTTGTCGCCCAGGCCTTCAATATCCATCGCGCGCCGCTGCGCGAAGTGCAGCAGCGACTGCTTGCGCTGCGCCGCGCAGATCAGCCCGCCGGTGCAGCGGGCGATGGCTTCGTCTTCCAGCTTTTCGATATGCGAGCCGCAGACCGGACAAGCGGTCGGCATCACGAAGGCGCGCGCATCCTCGGGGCGGCGTTCGGTCACTACCGCCACGACCTCCGGAATCACGTCGCCCGCGCGGCGCACGATCACGGTATCGCCGATATGCACATCCTTGCGGCGGATCTCGTCCTCGTTGTGCAGCGTGGCGTTGGTCACCGTGACGCCGCCGACGAACACCGGCTTGAGCCGCGCCACGGGCGTGATCGCGCCGGTGCGCCCAACCTGCACCTCGATGTCCTCGACGATGGTGGTCATCTCCTGCGCCGGGAACTTGTGCGCCAGCGCAAAGCGCGGCGCGCGCGAGACAAAGCCCAGCCGGTCCTGCTCGGCCAGCGCATTGACCTTGTAGACCACGCCGTCGATGTCGTACGGCAGGTCGTCGCGGCGCTTGCCGATATCGCGGTAGAACTCCAGCAGCCCCTGCGCGCCCTTCACCACCGCGCGCTCCTTGCACACCGGCAGGCCCAGCGCAGCAAAGCCGTCGAGCATCGCGCCAAGCGTAGGGGGACGGTCGACGCCCTGCAGCTCGCCCAGGCCGTAGGCGAAGAACGACAGCGGCCGCTTCGCGGTGATGCGGGGGTCGAGCTGGCGCAGGCTGCCGGCGGCCGCATTGCGCGGATTGACGAAGGTCTTCTCGCCCGCTTCGGCCTGGCGTTCGTTGAGCTTGTCGAAGTCGCGGCGGTGCATGAAGACCTCGCCGCGCACTTCCAGCACCGCGGGCGCCTGCCCGCGCAGCTTCAGCGGGATCGCCTTGATGGTGCGCACGTTGACGGTGACGTCCTCGCCGGTCTCGCCGTCGCCGCGCGTGGCGGCCTGCACCAGGCGGCCGTCCTCATAGCGCAGCGACATCGCCAGGCCGTCGAACTTCAGTTCGCAGTGGTACTCGACCGCGTCGGCGGCGCTGAACAGGTCCTGCTCGCCGGCGGGTGGCGCGGTGCGGCCCAGTCCCTGCGCGCAGCGGCGGTCGAAGTTCAGCACATCGTCGTCGGAGAAGCCGTTGTTCAGCGACAGCATCGGCACGCGGTGGCGCACCGCGTTGAAGGCGGCCAGCGGCTCGCCGCCCACGCGCTGCGTCGGCGAATCGGGCGTCTGCAGCTCCGGATGCTCCAGCTCCAGCGCCTGCAGCTCGCTGAACAGCGCGTCGTATTCCGCATCGGGAATGGTGGGCGCGTCCAGCACGTAGTACTGGTGGCTGTGGCGATCGATCTCGTCGCGCAGCCAGGCCACGCGTTTGGCAGCGGCTGCGGGCGACAAGCCGCCGGCGGGCGCGGAGGCTTCCGCCTGCGCGCCGCGGTGTTTTGCGGTCATGGCAGGCTCCGGCTAGACGCTGAACAGGCGCAGCGCCACCGGCGATCCGGCCGGCATGCCGCGCGCTTCCAGCTTGTTGTACAGCGTTTCAAGCTGGTTGAAGATGGCGACGAACGAGGCCTCGGTCAGCGGCCGCATATTGTCGTCGACCAGCTGGGCGCCCATGCGCTGGGCCAGCGTGTGGCCGTACTCGCACACCGTCTTGAACGGTTTGGCGCCGTGGTCGGCCAGCGGCACGTCGAGCAGCAGCGTGATCTGGCGCCCGGCCTTGACGGTCAGGTCGTCGCGCAGGAAGTTGGTGTCGCCGAACTGCAGCGTGAACAGCGGGCGCTGCACGCCCTCGGCGTTGGCCTGGTAGCGGATAAAGCGCGTGCCGTCGCGCGACAGCACCAGCCCGTCCTGCGTGGCCACGTTCTGCACGTAGGCCGCCGACCATGGCGCGCCGTCGGAGATCACGTTGACGCCGAGCTGCACGTCGCAGCCGGCGGCAAAGGCGTCGAGCTCGCGCGCATTGGCGACGGTCTCGGTCATGTCGGGCAGGTCGGCCGACGCATCGAGCGACTCGGCCAGCGCTTCGACCGCGGTGATGAACTCGGAGAACTCCAGCGCATTGAGCGGGCCGCTGCGGTTGGCAAGCTGCACGCCCAGCTGCAGGTCTTCGTACTGGTGGCCGGCGGTTACCGGCTCCCAGGCATTGGCTTCGGCGCGCAGGCCCTCGATATGGACCTGCTTGGTGCCGGCGCGGCGCAGCCGGCCGGTCAGCGGCAGGATGCGGTCGCCGGAGGCCTTGCGCTCCAGGTGCAGCGGCACGATGCAGTCGATCAGCGGATCGATCACGGCCGGCGTGGGCTGGCCATCGGGAATGGCCGCGGCCGGCGCGGGTGTGGGTGCGGGTGCGGGTGCGGGCGCCACTTCCTGCTTCGCCTCCGGCTTCGCTTGCGGCTTCACTTCCGCATCCACTTCAGCTTCGGCTTCGTCGAGATCTTCCTCCGGGCGCGGCACCCCCGCCGCGACTGCTACCTCCTCGGCAACCGCCTCGTCGGCATCGGCAGTACTCGCCGCTGCTGCGGCGGCGGCGCCAACGTGGTTGGGCTGGGCCACCGTGGCGCCGGCCTTGGCCGGTGCGGACGGCGTCAGCGACGGCTCGCGCCGCGCGACCGGTTCGGCGGCGGCGTCATGCGGGCGCGCGGCGGTTTCCGGCGTGGTGCCCTGCCCGGCCACCGGCTCGCGCATCGGCGGCAGGTCATCTTCGGGACGCAGTTCGCGCGGGCGGCGCGCCTTGCGGATCTGCCACTGGTTGTAGCCGAACAGCAGCGCCAGGAATACCAGGCCCGCGACGATCAGCGCGGTCTGCAGGTCCATGTTGAGGTTCATGCTGCCTCCGCCATCGAAACTGCCGCATCCATATCCACGGCCACGATACGCGAAACGCCCTGCTCCTGCATGGTCACGCCAATGAGTTGATGAGCCATTTCCATGGCGATCTTGTTATGTGAGATGAAAACGAATTGGGTCTTGTCCGACATGCGCGCCACCATGTTGGCGTAGCGCTCGGTATTGGCATCGTCCAGCGGCGCGTCCACCTCGTCCAGCAGGCAGAACGGTGCCGGGTTGAGCTGGAACATGGCAAACACCAGCGCAATCGCGGTCAGCGCCTTCTCGCCGCCCGACAGCAGGTGGATGGTCGAGTTCTTCTTGCCCGGCGGCTGCGCCATCACCTGCACGCCGGCGTCGAGGATTTCTTCGCCGGTCATGATCAGGCGCGCCTGGCCGCCACCGAACAGCGACGGAAACAGCTCGCCGAAATGGTGGTTGACCTGGTCGAAGGTGCCCTGCAGCAGCGCGCGGGTTTCCTGGTCGATCTTGGCGATCGCGTCTTCCAGCGTATTGATGGCGTCGTTCAGGTCGGCCGACTGCGCATCGAGGAAGGTCTTGCGCTCGCGCGCCGCCGCCAGTTCGTCGAGCGCGGCCATGTTGACCGGGCCCAGCGCATTGATCGCGTTGTTGATGCGCGTGACCTCGCCCTGCAGGTACGACGGCTTGAGGTCGCCGGTCAGCTTGTGGGCCAGCGCGGCCTCGTCCACCTCGGCCGTGCTCAGTTGCTCGCTGAACTGCTCCTGGTTCAGGCGCGCGGCCTGCTCCTTGAGCTGCAGCTCGGTGATGCGGTCGCGCAGCGGTTGCAGGCTGCGCTCGGCGGCCAGGCGCTGCTCGTCGTGCTGGCGCAATTGCGCCGACAGCGCGTCAAGCTCGGTGCGCGCGATGGTGAGCTTTTCTTCCTTCCCGGCGCGGCGCTCCAGCGCTTCCTGCAGGCCGGTGTGCGCGGTCTGCTCGTTGATCGTCTCCAGCTCGGCGCGGGCGTTTTCCAGCGACTCGGCGATGCGTTCGGCCTGGTCTGCCGCCACCTGGATATTGCGGCGCAGTTCCTCGATGCGGTTCGACAGGTTGCGCTCGGCAAAGAGCGCCTCCTGCGCGGCGCGTTCGAGGTCGCGCAACTGGTGGCGGGCGCCGGAGAGCTTGCTGTCCAGCGCCTCGAAGGCCATCTGCTGGTCTTCGTGGGTGGCCTGCATCTCCGCCAGCGCGGCATCGTGCTGCTCGAAGCTGGCCTCGGATTCGGCGCGGATGGCGCGCTGCTCCTCGATCTGCGCGTTGATCTCGTCCAGCTCCTCGCGGATCTGGCCGCTGCGGGCGGAATAGCGCTCCATCGCCTGCGACAGCTTGAGCACATCCATCTGCAGCGCATGCACGCGGCGCGTGGCCTGCTCGGCGCGCGCACGCGCCTCGCCCAGCGCCTGGCTGGCCTGGGTGTAGGCGGCCTCGGCGCGCACGGCCTGGGTCCTGGCTTCGTCCGACAGCAGCGTCTGCGCACGCGCCTGCTTGTGCAGGTTTTCGATTTCCTGCTCGCGCGCCAGCATGCCGGATTGCTCCGAGTCGGCGGCGTAGATCTGGATGGCGTTGCGGCCCACCAGGTGGCCTTCGGCCACGACAAACGACGCGCCCTCGGGCAGCGTGTTGCGCGCGGCCAGCGCCTGCGCCATGTCGGTGGCGACGTAGATATCGGCCAGCCAGTCCTGCATCACCGCGCGGATGCCGGGCTCGGTGATCTGCACCAGCGACATCAGCGGGCGCAGGCCGGCGGGCGTCTCGACCGGACGGGCCGCGGGCGGCGGCGAGTAGAACGCCAGCTTGGCCGGCGGCACGTCGGACAGGAAGGCCTTGACCCAGTCCAGGTTCGACACTTCCAGCGCATTCAGCTTCTCGCGCAGCACCGATTCGAGCGCGTTTTCCCAGCCCGGCTCGATATGCACCTTCTTCCACAGGCGCGGCAGCTCGGCCAGGCCATGCTTGGCCAGCCACGGCTGCACCTTGCCGTCGGTCTGCACGTTTTCCTGGAGCTGGCGCAGCGCATGCAGCCGGGCCTCGAGCGAGGCGATCGCGGCGGCTTCGCTATGCACGCGCGCCTGCGCGGCGCGACGCTCTTCGTCCAGGCGCGGCACGCTCTCTTCAGCGTCGGCCAGCACGGCCTGCGCTTCCTCGACCAGCGCTTCCTGCTCGGCCAGTTCGGCGCGCGCCTGCTCCAGCCGGGTTTCGTCCGGGCGGTCCAGGCCTTTTTCTTCCGCCGACAGGCGTTCGCGGCGCTGCTCGAGCTGCTGCAGCATCTGGTCGGCGCTGCGCTGCTGCGCGGCTTCGAGCTTGAGCGCCTGCTCGGCCTGCATGATGCCGGCGCGCTGCTCGTTGAGCAGCTGCTGCGCGTCGCGCCACTGCGCTTCCAGCGTCGGCAGTTCCTCGTTCTTGAGGGCGACAGCCTCCTGCGCCTCGACCGTGCGGCCTTCGGCCACGGCCAGGTTTTCCTCGGCCTGCGCCAGCTCGTCGGTGGCCTGCTCGGCCTTGCCCTGCCACTGCTCGCGCTGCGCGGTCAGCGCGGCGATCTGCGCCTGCACGCGGTTGCGCGATTCGACCACATAGCGGATTTCGGCTTCGAGCTTGCTGACCTCGGCGTTGGCCTCGTACAGCGCACCTTGCGCCGCGTGCATGCCGTCGGAAGCGGCGTAGTGCGCGGCGCGCAGGGTCTCGAGCTCGGCCTCGACATGGCGCAGCTGCGCGGTCTGCGCTTCCAGGTCAATCTGGGCCTGCTCGATGGCGCGCTGGTGGCGTTCCTGCTCGGCCTGCGCCTCGCGCTTGCGCAGCAGCCACAGCAGGTGCTGCTTCTCTTCACCGTCGGCCTGCAGCGTCTTGAAGCGCTGCGCCACTTCGGCCTGGCCTTCCAGCTTCTCCAGGTTGGAGCCGAGTTCGCGCAGGATGTCTTCCACGCGGGTCAGGTTCTCGCGCGTGTCGGACAGGCGGTTCTCGGTTTCGCGGCGGCGTTCCTTGTACTTGGACACGCCCGCGGCTTCTTCCAGGAAGATGCGCATGTCATCGGGCTTGGCCTCGATGATGCGCGAGATCATGCCCTGCCCGATGATGGCGTAGGCGCGCGGGCCCAGGCCCGTGCCCAGGAAGATGTCCTGGATGTCGCGCCGGCGCACCGGCTGGTTATTGATGTAGTAGGAAGAGGTGCCGTCGCGGGTCAGCACGCGCTTGACCGCCACTTCGGCGTACTGGCTCCACTGGCCGGCGGCGCGGCCCTCGGCGTTGTCGAAGACCAGCTCCACGCTGGCCCGGCCGGCCTGCTTGCGCGCGGTCGAGCCGTTGAAGATCACGTCCTGCATGGACTCACCACGCAGTTCGGAGGCGCGTGATTCCCCCAGCACCCAGCGCACGGCATCGATGATGTTGGATTTACCGCAGCCGTTGGGACCGACGATGCCGACCAGTTGGCCCGGCACCTGGAAATTGGTGGGATCGACAAATGACTTGAAGCCCGCCAGCTTGATCGAGGATAGTCGCACGGTTTCTCGTGTGGTATCGGCCGCACTCGGTCACGGAATGGGATGCCGCAACCGGTACCGGCCTGGTATCGGGGCTATTGCACTGTTCAGAAGGTCGGGCTGCGCGGGAGCCGGCGCGGCGTGACGCCAGCACCTCAAAATACCCCTTGGGCCCGAGAATTGGGGCTAATCATACCATCGCAGATGCCTTCCACGGCCCCTCTGGCGGTCGCCCCGCCGTCATATCGTGGCGCCGATTTCCCTTGCATTTCCGTCCCTTACAAGCGTTTCCGCAAGCACTTTGGCAGCCGGCGGCGACCCTGGCAGCCGCGGTGCCGGCGCAACCGTCAGGAAACTTATTAGGGTTTTGGCTAGTCTCTGAACTGTTCGCGTGATCCCGGATACGCCCGGAACCGCGCACCCATGAACGTGCCCCCGAAAGCCCTGGCTACCCCAGCCAGGCACCCCAAGGAGGACCCAGCATGAGTGAACCGTCGGCGGCCGCACGGCCGTGGTCTGTCAGCGACATCAACTATCAGGCAATCGAGGTGGAACGCGTGCGCGGCGACCGCGACCTGTTCTACCTGCTGGTGTCGGCCTCGTTTATCGAAAGCGGCTCCGACACCTATGCCGGCAATCTCGCCACTTACTACGCCCGCGTGCCCGAGGCCGCCGACTGGCTTTCAGAGCATTGGGAAGCCGAGGAACTGCAGCACGGGCTGGCATTGCGCCGCTATGTCGAGCATGTCTGGCCGGAATTCGACTGGGACCGCGGCTACGCCCGCTTCTTCGACGAGTACAGCAAGACCTGCTCGATCGACCAGTTCGAGCCCACCGAAGCGCTGGAGATGGCGGCCCGCTGCGTGGTGGAAACCGGCACCGCCGCCTACTACCGCGCGCTGGAACAGGCCAGCGACGAGCCGGTGCTGCGCGACCTGACACGGCGCATCTCCAACGACGAGGTCCGGCACTACAAGCACTTCTACCAGTTCTTCAACCGCTTCGCGCAATCCGAGCGGCTGGGACGGCTGCGCGTGCTGGGCGCGCTGGGACGCCGGCTGCTGGAGATCAAGAACGAGGACGCCGCCATCGCGCTGCGCAATGTGCTGCGCATGGAGCGCGGCGTGGAGGCCGTGCCGGAGGCCGACGTGCGCGCGCTCAATGCGCGCGTGTCGGGCGTGATCCGCCGCAATATCCCGATCGACATGACCGTGAAGATGCTGCTGCGGCCGCTGCACCTGCACCGCGGCATCGAGCGCGCGGTGCGCGGCCCGCTGGTGGCGATGGTGTCGCGGGTGATGCTGCACTGACGGGGCCGCGGCCCCGCACCGGATCAGCCGCCCGGGGCCTGCCGGGCCTGCCGGACTTGCCGCGCTTCATAGGCCTTCAGGTGGCTGTAGGCAATGCGCAGCGGCGACAGTGGCGGCAGCGCCGGGCCCGCGTGCGCGCCGCGGGCGATCAGGTCGCCAAGGATATGGTCGGCCTCGGTACGCGAGCCGTTCTCGACATCGCGCAGCATCGATGCGGTCAGCGGCGACGGCTGCAGCAGCATCTGGTTGGCGCGCGCGTCGAACTCCGGCGGCATCTGGTGGCCGTTGTGGGCGGCTACCTCGCGGCAGTCGGCCAGGATGCCTTCGATCACGGCGCGGCCGTCAGGCGTCGCCAGAATGTCGCCCACGGCGGCGCGCATCAGGCAGGTGCTGGCGGCCAGCGTGGCCAGGAAGGTCCACTTCTCCCACATGCGCTGCACGATCTGCGGGCTGGCGCTGGACTCGAACCCGGCGTCTTCCATCACCAGCCCGATCGCCTGCGCGCGCGGCGACATGCCACCGTGCAACTCGCCGAAGACCATGCCGTGGGTGTCGTTCAGGTGGACGATCTCGCCGCCCGCGTTCAGCGTCGAGGCGATCATGCACAGGCCGCCGAGCACCTTGTCTTCGCCAAAGCGCGCCTTGAGCACGTCGAGGTGGCGCATGCCGTTGAGCAGCGGCAGGATCGCCGTCGACGGTCCCACCGCGGGCGCGAAGCTGGCGATGGCGTCGTCCAGGCTGTAGGCCTTGCAACTGAGCAGCACCAGGTCATATGGCGCGGCGATGGTGTCGGACAGCACCGTGTGCACGTCGCGCAGCGTCAGGTCGCCGCGCGGGCTGCGGATCACCAGTCCGGACTCGCGCAACGCCTGCGCGCGCTTGTCGCGCACCAGGAATGTCACGTCGCGCCCGGCCGCCGCCAGCCTGCCGCCGAAATACCCGCCTACCGCCCCTGCCCCGACAACCAGAATTCGCATGATCGCTCCTCTGCTGGAATGCAGCGACTTTAGCAAGATTCCGGCAAGACGTGCTCAGGCCGCCACGCCCTCGCAAGCCTGGTCCGCGGAGGCCGGGCGCGCCCGGTGCACCAGCCCGGACAGCGCGCCCGCGGCGACGATGCACAGCCCGCCGGCCGCTTCCTTCCAGCTCAGCACCTCGGTGGCCAGCCACCACGACGACACTGCCGCGATCACGATCTCGAACAGCATCAGCAGCGACACGCGGTTGGCCGGCAGCCGCTGCAGCCCGTACTGCACCACCGAATTGCTGACCACCAGCACTGCCGCCAGGCCCAGCACCAGCATGCCCGCGCTGACCTGCGCGCCCGCGGCGATGGTGACCGAGGTGCCGTCGAGCAGCAGCGCCGCCGGTACGCCCACCACCGTGCAGCCGAGGTAGACCACCACCGTGCGCACCCGTGCATCCATCTCGGGGAAACGCTGCCCCGCACGCCGCGACAGCACGTTGTTGACGGCAAAGCCCATGCCGCCCACCAGGCCCGACCATTCCGCCGCCGAGCCCGGCAGCGGCACGCCGACCTCCGGCGTCCACAGCATCAGCCCGGCACCGAACAAGGCCAGCGCCACCAGCGCCAGGCCCGCCGCAGACAGCCGCTCGCCCAGGAACAGCCGCGCGAACAGCGCGGTCCAGACCGGCGTCAGGTAGAACAACAGCAGCACGCGCATCACATGGCCGTTGACGCTGCCCCAGACAAAGCCGGCATTGGTCACGCCCGCGGCCAGGCCGATCGCGACGAACAGCCAGTGCGGGCGCAGCCCGGCCAGGTGGCGGCGGAACGCCAGCAGCGACAGCACGGCTGCGACCGAGCTGACCAGCGCCGCGGCATGCATGCCGCCCAGCCCCCATCCCGCCAGCACGCGGTACGGAAACCAGGCGATGCCCCAGACCGAGGCGCCCAGCAGGATCGAAAGCGAAGCCTTGACCGCATGGCGGTCGGACGGCGCGTGCTGCGCCGCAATAGTGTCTGTGCTCATATCGGGAATCTGTGCGAGGCGAGCCGGGCCGCCGGCCGGGCAGCGGCAGGCAGGTCCGGACGGCGCCGGCGGCATCACCATGGCGTGATGCCCGCCATCCGCGCCCGCGGCGGGCCCCACAGGCCGCGCCGGCGCACGGAATCCCGCGCCGTTCCTCTATAATGCGTCGTTTTAACTGGCCCCGACCTACACGTGAATCCGCGCCTCGACCTGCTCCAGCCCTACCCGTTCGAGAAACTGCGGGTGCTCTTTGCGCAGGTGAAGCCTGCCGACAAGCCGGCCATCAGCTTTGGCATCGGCGAACCCAAGCATCCGACGCCCGCATTCATCAAACAAGCGCTGGCCGAGTCACTGGCGGGGCTGGCGAATTATCCCACAACGGCCGGATCCGACGCACTACGACAGTGCATCGCCGGCTGGCTGGAACGCCGCTACGGCCTGCCCAAGGTCAACGCCGCGACCGAGGTGCTGCCGGTAACCGGCTCGCGCGAAGCGCTGTTCGCCTTTGCACAGACCGTGGTCGATGGCACCAGGCCGGGCGCGCTGGTGCTGTGCCCGAACCCGTTCTACCAGATCTACGAAGGCGCCGCGCTGCTGGCCGGCGCCACGCCGGTGTTCGCCAACAGCGACCCGGCACGCAACTTCGCGCCGGCCTTCGACCGCATCGGCGACGAGGTCTGGCAGCAGGTGCAGCTGCTGTTCGTGTGCACGCCGGGCAACCCGACCGGCGCGGTGCTGTCGCTGGAGGACTGGAAGCAGCTGTTTGCGCTGGCGGACCGCTACGGCTTCGTGATCGCATCGGACGAGTGCTACTCGGAGATCTATTTCGACGAGGGCCGCGCGCCGCTGGGCGCGCTGGAAGCGGCGCACAAGCTCGGCCGCGGCTTCGAGCGGCTGGTGATGTTCTCCAGCCTCTCCAAGCGCTCCAACGTGCCAGGGCTGCGCTCGGGCTTCGTCGCCGGCGACGCCGCGCTGCTGAAGAAATTCCTGCTATACCGTACCTACCACGGCGGCGCGATGAACCCGGCGGTGCAGACCGCCAGCATCGCCGCCTGGAACGATGAAAGCCATGTGCGCGAGAACCGCGCCGCCTACGTGCGCAAGTTCAGCGAAGTGACGCCGATGCTGGCGCAGGTGCTGGACGTGGCGCTGCCCGACGCGGGCTTCTACCTGTGGGCCGACGTCTCGCGCACGGGGCTGAGCGATACCGAGTTCGCCGCGCGTCTGCTGGCCCAGCAAAACGTCACCGTGCTGCCGGGCAGCTACCTGGCGCGCGAGACCGACGGCATCAACCCGGGCGCCAACCGGGTGCGCATGGCGCTGGTGGCGACGCCGGAGGAATGCCTGGAAGGCGCGCGCCGGATCGTGGAATTCTGCAAGGCGCTGGGCTGAGGCCTGATTGTCCAATTGTGTTCTCCCTCTCCCCTCAGGGGGAGAGGGTCGGGGTGAGGGGTGGTTTAGCAAGGCAACCACGCCGGTAGAGCCGCCCGCCCTCACCCCCTGCCCCTCTCCCGCAAGCGGGAGGGGGGAGCAAACAAGAGGTCGAGGCTGAGACTCGACGATCGAACATCAACATTCAACCCTGAGAAACCCAACATGACGCAAGCACTGCAAGCCCTGATCGACCAGGCCTGGGAAGACCGCACCAGCCTGTCGCCCAAGTCCGCCCCCAACGATATCCGCGAGGCCGTCGCCAACGTCATCAGCCAGCTCGACGCCGGCACGCTGCGCGTGGCCGAGAAGCAAGGCAAGGACTGGATCGTCAACCAGTGGGTCAAGAAGGCCGTGCTGCTGTCGTTCCGCCTGGAGGACAACGCGCCGATGAGCGCCGGCGGCTTTGCCCAGTTCTACGACAAGGTGCCGACCAAGTTCGCCAACTGGAGCGGCGACGACTTCGCCAAGGCCGGCTTCCGCGTGGTGCCGCCCGCCGTGGCCCGCCGCGGTTCGTTCATCGCCAGGAACGCCGTGCTGATGCCGTCGTACGTCAACATCGGCGCCTATGTCGATGAAGGCACCATGGTCGACACCTGGGCCACCGTCGGTTCGTGCGCGCAGATCGGCAAGAACGTGCACCTGTCGGGCGGCGTGGGCATTGGCGGCGTGCTGGAGCCGCTGCAGGCCAACCCGGTCATCATCGAAGACAACTGCTTTATCGGCGCGCGCTCGGAAGTGGTCGAAGGCGTGATCGTGGAAGAGAACTCGGTGATCTCGATGGGCGTGTACCTGGGCCAGTCGACCAAGATCTATGATCGCGAAACCGGCGAGATCCACTATGGCCGCGTGCCGGCGGGCTCGGTGGTGGTGGCGGGCAACCTGCCGTCCAAGGATGGCAAGTACAGCCTGTACTGCGCCGTGATCGTGAAGAAGGTCGACGCGCAGACCCGCGCCAAGACCAGCCTGAACGACCTGCTGCGCGGCGACTGATCGCCCGCACGGCGCCGGCCCGCAGGCTGCGCCGCAACGTCCCGGGGCCGTGCCCCGGGACCGCATTGCCCCGTTGTCACCCCGCCTGGCCAGGCTGAACATGCCTTCCCTCCGCAAGCGACTCATGGCCCTGGATCCCACCACCGTCAGTACCGTGCTCTCCCTGTTGCCGACCATTCTCGAGCAGGCCAACAAGACCATCGAGAAGCTCAAGAAGAGCCGGCGCAAGGGCGAGACGCATGAAGGCGCGGTGGCCGACACGCGCGATCCCGCCGCCCGCATTGCCGAGCTGGAAGCCACCGCGATGCAGCAGGCCGAAGCGGTCAAGCTGCTGGCCGAGCAGCATGCCATCACCATCGAGGCCCTGCGCAAGGAAGCCGCGCGGCTGGACCGCCGCCTGCGCCTGATGACCGCGGTGGCGATGGGCGGCGTGGCGCTGGGGCTCGGCAGCCTGATCATCGCGCTGAACCTGTTGTTCCGCTGAGTTCCGCAGATCCAATCCATCAAGACAAGCCATGACCGTCCTGCTCTACGGCATTCCCAACTGCGATACCGTCAAGAAAGCCCGCACCTGGCTGGATGCCAACGGCGTGGCCTACACCTTCCACGACTTCAAGAAGCAAGGCGTGGACGAAGCCATGCTGCGCGGCTGGCTCAGGCACGTGCCGCTGGCCACGCTGCTCAACCGCAAGGGCACCACCTGGCGCGCGCTGTCGGACGCCGACAAGGCACGCGCCGAGGAAGAAGCCGGCGCGATCGCGCTGATGCAGCAAAGCCCGTCGCTGATCAAGCGCCCGGTGCTGGCCCACGCCGGCAAGGTGATGGTCGGTTTTTCCGCCGACCAGTACGCCGGCCAGTTCTGATTTCCATTTTCGTCATCCGATGACCGCCACCCTCGCCCTCACTGAAGACCTGATCCGCCGCCGCTCCGTCACGCCCGCCGACGAAGGCTGCCAGGCCATCCTGGAAACCCGCCTGAAGGCGCTCGGCTTCGATTGCGAAGCCCTTGTCAGCGGGCCCGATGATTTCCGCGTGACCAACCTGTGGGCGGTGAAGCGCGGCACGCAGGGCAAGGACGGCAAGCTGCTGGTGTTCGCCGGCCATACCGACGTGGTGCCGACCGGCCCGCTGGAGCAGTGGCACTCGGACCCGTTCGAGCCGACCCACCGCGACGGCAGGCTGTACGGCCGCGGCGCGGCGGACATGAAGACCTCGATCGCCGGCTTCGTGGTGGCGGTGGAGGAATTCGTCAAGGCGCATCCCGCGCATGCCGGTTCGATCGGTTTCCTGATCACCAGCGACGAGGAAGGCCCGGCGCATGACGGCACCATCAAGGTGGTCGAGGCGCTGACCGCGCGCGGCGAGCGGCTGGACTACTGCGTGATCGGCGAGCCCACCTCGGTCAACGCGCTTGGCGACATGGTCAAGAACGGCCGCCGCGGCTCGCTGTCGGGCAAGCTCACGGTCAAGGGCATTCAGTGCCATATCGCCTACCCGCACCTGGGGCGCAACCCGATCCATGAAGCCGCCCCGGCGCTGGCCGAACTGGCCGCCGAAGTGTGGGACCAGGGCAACGAATACTTCCCGCCCACGAGCTGGCAGATGTCGAATATCCACGGCGGCACCGGCGCCACCAACGTGATCCCGGGCCACGTCACCATCGACTTCAATTTCCGCTTTTCTACTGCCAGCACGCCGGAAGGTTTGAAAGAGCGCGTGCATGCGATCCTGGATCGCCACAGCCTTGAGTACACGCTGGACTGGACCCTCGGCGGCGAGCCTTTCCTGACCCCGCGCGGCGAGCTGTCCGAGGCGCTGTCGGCGGCGATCCAGGCCGAGACCGGCTTCGAGACCGAGCTGTCGACCACCGGCGGCACCTCCGACGGCCGCTTTATCGCCAAGATCTGCCCGCAGGTGATCGAGTTCGGCCCGCCCAACGCCAGCATCCACAAGATCGACGAGCACGTCGAAGTGCGCTTTATCGAGCCGCTGAAGAATGTTTACCGCGGCGTGCTGGAACGCCTGATCGCCTGATTTTTTCGCCGAAAGACACCCTACATGGCAACGCCCTCCCCCCTGCGCACCGTGCGCGACCTGCTGCGTCTCGCAGTCTCGCGCTTTACCGCCGCGCGCCTGTCCTTCGGCCACGGCAGCGCCAACGCCTATGACGAAGCGGCCTACCTGGTGCTGCATACACTGAACCTGCCGCTCGACACGCTCGATCCGTTCCTTGACGCGCGCCTGCTGCCCGAGGAAATCGATGCCGTGCTGAAGGTCATCGACCGCCGCGTCACCGAGCGCGTGCCGGCCGCCTACATCACGCATGAGGCCTATATGCATGGCCTGCGCTTCTACGTGGACTCGCGCGTGATCGTGCCGCGCAGCTTTATCGGCGAGCTGCTGCAGGAAGGGCTGGAGCCGTGGATCGGTGAGACCGGCGAGATCGGTCCGGTGCTGGAGCTTTGTACCGGCTCGGGCTGTTTGCCGATCGTGGCCGCGCACGTGTGGCCGCATGCGAAGATCGACGCGGTCGATATTTCGCCCGATGCGCTCGCGGTGGCGCGGCGCAATGTGGCGGACTACAAGATGGAGAACCGCATCCATCTGTACCAGGGCGATCTGTATGCGCCGCTGCCCCATGGTGCCACCTACGATGTGATCCTGACCAACCCGCCGTATGTCAATGAGGCGTCGATGCAGGCGCTGCCTGCCGAGTATCTGGCCGAGCCGCGCATTGCGCTGGCTGGGGGGGATGATGGGATGGATGTGGTGCGGCGGATTATTGCCGGCGCCAAGGCACATCTGAATCCGGGTGGGGTGCTGGTGGTGGAGATCGGCAACGAGCATGCCAATGTGGAGGCGGCTTTTCCGGAGTTGGAGATTGTCTGGTTGCCGGTCAGTGCGGGGGATGAGCAGGTGTTTTTGCTGACTTATGAGGCGTTGCCGGGATAACCGGCATAGCGAACCGACGGTTTGCTCCCCTCTCCCGCCTGCGGGAGAGGGGCGGGGGGTGAGGGCAGGCACTGGCATACCACTGGCCTTCACTTCGTGGATATTCCGGCCCTCACCCCAACCCTCTCCCGCAAGCGGGAGAGGCGGTACACAATCGGGATCACAAAGGTCAGCGGCCTTGCTCGCTGACTCGCAATCTGGGCGAACACCGGCCACCGCGCGGCCATCCGTCCCGCGCAAGCTCTACACTCGCTGCAGATACCGTCCAACATCGCTTCTCCGCAGCCAGCGCAGTATGCAAACCCCGAAGCCGTGACCGCCAGCAACACCCGCCTCCCCGCTTCGCCCGACACCGTACCCGCCCAGGCCACACATGCCACCCGCGGCATCGCCATACTGACTTTCGCCTTCGCGCTGAGCCAGTTCTTCCGCTCCTGCCTGGCAGTGATGGCGCCCGAGCTGCAGCACGACTTCGGCCTGTCGCCGGCCGGCTTCGGCGCACTGTCCTCTTCGTTCTTCCTCGCCTTCGCCGTAGCGCAAATCCCGGTAGGCATCGCCTTCGACCGCTACGGCGTAGGCCGCCCCACCGCGCTGCTTCTGGCCGTCGGCGCGCTGTCGTCGATCGTATTCGTGCTCGCTCCCAACGGCACCGCGGCCACGCTGGCGCAGGTCGGGCTGGGACTGGCCTGCGCCCCAGTCTTCATGGGCCTGCTGCACTTCGCTTCCGAGCAACTGTCCGAACGTGACTACACCCGCGTGGTCAGCCGCTCCAACGCCATGGGCATGATCGGCGCGTTGTGCGCCACCGCGCCGCTGGGCTGGGCGATCTCGCTGATTGGCTGGCGCCCGTCGATGGCGGTGTCGGCGTTGGGCATGGTGGCGGCGTGCTATGGCGTCTGGCGCTTCGTGCGCGACCAGGGCCATGCCGAGGCGCGCACTGCGTCGTGGCCTGCGATGCTGTCGGAGAGCGTGCAGCTGCTCAGGCTGGCACCGCTGTGGACCCTGATCCCGCTGTGCGTGGCGATGGCCGCCGGCACCGCGTTCCGCAACGCCTGGAGCGGCCCGTATCTCGCCGACGTCTTCGGCCTGGGCTCGGCACCGCGTGGCGTGGCGCTGACGCTGCTGAGCCTGGCCGGTTTTATGACTGCCTTCCTGCTGCCGGTGTTGGTCCGCCGCAGTACGCTCAAGACCACCATCGTCGGCTGGTCGTGCTTTGCCATGTCGGGCGCGATCCTGCTGGGACTCTGGCCTGCGGAGGGTATCGGCTACGGCGTGGCGATGATGGCGCTGTTGTCGACCATCGGCATGCTGCATCCGCTGGTGATGGCGCAGGGCCGCGGGTTGATTCCGCCGTCGCGGCGCGGGCGCGGGCTGGGGCTGCTCAATACCTTCGTGTTCCTCGGCTCGGCGCTGGCGTCGTGGGCGTTCGGGCTCATCGCCAATGCCGGGCATGTGCGCGACTGGCCGGTGGCGTTTACCTATTCGGCGATCTTTGTGTCGGCCGCGGTGCTGATCGCCGCGGCGCTGGTGCCGTACGTCTTCAGCCCGCCGCATCCGACCCACTGACCGGTCCACTCAGGCCGGCGCCAGCGCCCGCACCATATCGGCAATGATGGTGAAGCGGATCACGCGCAGGCACGCCAGCTCGCCCGCAAACCCGCTGGTCAGTGCCGGGCGTTGCTGCGTCAGCGCCGCGTTCTGCTGCTCGGCCAGCGCGTAGAGCGCCTGCGCCGCCGGGCCAATGCCGCGCAGCATCGCGTCCAGCCGCCGCTCGGCGGTCACGGTCGTCAGCCCCAGTGCGCGCCCCGCCTCCAGCACCAGCGCGCGCGAGAAATCGCCATAGAACTCGACACCCAGCACCGGCCACGCAAACCGGTGTGCCTGCGGCCAGCCGGTCTTGCCATAGGCGCGCGTGGCATAGGCGGCCTCGCTCAGCAGGTCGTAGAACGGTGCCAGCGCGATGCCCGCATCGGACACCAGGAAGCTCAGGTTCTTCAGGTGCGCGTCCGAGTTGCCGACCAGGATGTTGAACACCAGCCAGTCGAACAGCCGCGCCCGCGCCACCGCCGGCGCCCGGCACAGCGCCGCCAGTTCCGCCAGTCGTACAACGCTGCCCTGGTCGTACTTGAAGGTGCGCGGCAGGTTCAGCAACTGGCAGGCATCGATCGCATGCAGCCGTTCCCACTGTCCCGTCGGCGCCAGGCGGCGGTCGAAGCGGTCGATCAGGTAGACCGGTGACGGCACATAGCGCCGGTGCACCGTCGGCACATCGAGCTTCAGCCTGGCCGCCAGCGACATCACGAACCACTCGTTGGCGACCGAATGCGGATAGATCTCCTGGATCTGGTGCGTCGGCTTCAGGATATGCGTCGATGGCGTATCCGCGCCGGGCTCGTACAGCGCGCCGTCCTGCAGCACCACCGCCAGCTTGTGCTGCGCGCCCGCCAGCGACATGCGCTTGACCGCGCCATGCGTCAGCGGCACGCTCGGCAGGCTGTGGATGCGCGCATCGAGCGCCGCGTCGCTCAGCGGACGCAGGTTCGGCACGGCGGCGGGCGAGCGGCCCGGTGGCAGCAGCGTCAGCGAGCCTGCCGATTCGGCGCCATAGTGCGCCAGCAGCGCAAAGGCATCCGCCTCGTTGCGGATGCTGGCGTCGCGCGCCAGCAGCGCGCGCTGGCCGTCCTCGGGCAACAGGTTGTCGAAGTACCACTGCACCGGGCGCAGCGTGCTGCCGTCGGCCAGCGGCGCGGACTGCAATGGCAAGGCCGGGCTCAGCGCAAAGGCGTGCGGGTCGCCCAGCCACGCGGGATCATAGTGGAAGGACCACACATCGTTGGCATCGCGCAGCTCGCCCACCGGCGTGCCGTTGATGCTGGCGACCAGCGTGCGCTCAGCCATGCTGGCCGGTCCCGTCAGGGCGCTGCGCCGCGGCGCGCCTGCGGCTGCGCGCCTGGCGTTGCCTGAGCTTGTCGCGTTCGGCATCGACCAGCGGTGCCGCCGCGTCCGGCACGTCCACCGTCACACGCAGGCCCAGCCCCTCCAGCACCTGGAACAGCTTGCCCCACTGGATCCCCTCCGCGCCGTTCTCCACGCGGACCATAAAGTTCTCGCTGACGCCGATAGCGCCCGCGGCATCGTCCTGCCGCAGGCCCTGGGCCTTGCGGGCGGCGCGAACGAGGGCGCCGATATCGCTGGGGTCGCTGAGTGGTCGTTGCACAAAAATCTCCTTGATCGCAAAGACTTTAGTGCTTCCAACATGGAAAAGCAAGAAATCTCCCTGATCGCAAAGATTTCGGCTAACCAAGTCGCGCCAAGGGCAGAATCTCCTTATTCGCAAAGATTTCCAGGCCGGCGCATCCTCGGCCGGTCGCGACAAACCCGCCAGTTCATGCCCCCGCCGGCGCACCGCTTCGTCCCCAAAAAGCCAGCCTTATCGATTTAAGAATTCCGCTGGCGGCCTGACACCTTTACCGTTTGTGACAGCAACGTCCCAGCCGGCCTGAAACCCGCGCGACAACGGCCGCGCCCTGGGCCAAGACAAGCCGGCACAAGCCGGCACAAGCCAACGAGGAGACAACCAGATGGCATCCCAATTGCGCCCCGCCCGGGGCCGTCGTGCATGGCTGGCCGGCATGCTGGCCGTGGCCGCGGCCACCGCCGTCTCGCCTGGCGCCAAGGCCGAGACCTGGCCGTCGCGCCCGATCCAGTTGCTGATCCCCTATCCGCCCGGCGGCAGCGCCGACCTGCTGGCGCGCCCGGTCGCGGCAAAGCTGCAGGAGCGGCTCGGGCAGCCGGTGGTGCTGGAGTACCGCCCCGGCGCCGGCGGCACCATCGCCAGCCAGGCGCTGGCGCGCGCCAAACCCGACGGCTATACGCTGATCATGGTGCTGGCCGCGCATGCCATCAATGCCAGCCTGTACCCGAAGCTACCCTATGACACCCGCAAGGACTTCGCGCCGGTGTCGCTGGTAGCGAACCTGCCGATGATCCTGGCCGGCAGCCCCTCGCTGCAGGCCACCAACGTCAGGGAACTGATCGAGCAGGCCAGGGCCGCGCCCGGCAAGCTGACCTTCGCCTCGGCCGGCAACGGCAATACCGGCCACCTGGCGGGCGAGCTGTTCGACGCCGTGGCAGGCATCAAGATGACCCACGTTCCCTACAAGGGCAGCGCGCAGGTGGTGACGGCGATGCTGTCGGGCGAGGTCCAGCTCACCTTCGACAGCATCTCCACCACGCTGCCGCACGTGAAGAGCGGCAAGCTGCGCGCGCTGGCGGTCACCAGCGGCCAGCGCGCCGCGGTTGCACCCGACGTGCCGACACTGGCCGAAGCCGGCGTGCCCGGCATCAGCATCACCGGCTGGTACGCGGTGCTGGCGCCGGCCGGCACGCCGCAGCCGGTGATCGACCGGCTCAGCACGGAGATCGCCACCGTGCTGCGCCAGCCCGAGCTGAAGGCCACGCTGGCCGGCAATGGTTATGAGCCCGTGGGCTCCACGCCCGCCGCGCTGCGCACCCATATCGATGCCGAGATCAACCGCTGGAGCAAAGTGGTGAAGGAATCGGGCGCCCAGATCCAGTAAGCCCCCCCCTTCCCCGCCATTGCCCACTCACCTGCCCGACATGACCCAACCGACTCCGATCCAACGCCCCTTCACCACCATGTCCGTGCTGGTGCGCGAACATGCCACGCAACGCCCCGCGCAGCGCGCGCTGATGCAGGGCGAGCGCACCCTGGACTATGCCGGCCTGGACGCCGCCATGGACCGCATCGCCGCCGCACTGGTCCGCGACGGCGTGCGCCCCGGCGAGGCCATCGCGATCTGCGCTGCGTCCTCGATCGAATACGCCGCCGTCTACCTGGGCGCGGTGCGCGCCGGCGTGGTGGTAGCACCGCTGGCGCCGTCGTCCACGCCGGCCAGCCTGGCCGGCATGGTGGCCGACTCCGGGGCGCGCATCCTGTTCACCGACGCAGCCGTGGCCACGGAGATGCAGCCGGTGCGCGAGCAGCTGGCCAACACGCCGATCGTCACGCTCGATGGCAGCGATGCCGGGCAGCCATACGCGTCCTGGCTCGCGCCCGCCGGTACGCCCGTGACCGAGCCAGAGATCCGCCCGGAAATGCCGCTGAACATCATCTACTCGTCCGGCACCACGGGCCTGCCCAAGGGCATCGTGCAGTCGCATGGCATGCGCTGGGCCCATGTCGCGCGCGGTGCCGCCACCGGCTACGGCACGCATGCGGTCACGCTGCTGTCGACGCCGCTGTACTCCAACACCACGCTCGCCAGCTTCTTCCCCACCATCGGCCTGGGCGGCACGGCGATCCTGATGGCCAGGTTCGACGCCGGCCAGTATCTGGCGCTGGCGCAACGGCATCGCGTCACGCATACCATGCTGGTGCCGGTGCAGTACCAGCGGCTGCTGGCGCATCCGGCGTTCGACCGCCACGACCTGTCGTCCTTCGCGCAGAAGTTCTGCACCAGCGCACCGTTCAGCCCGGCGCTGAAGGCCGATGTGCTGCGGCGCTGGCCGGGCGGGCTGACCGAGCTTTACGGCATGACCGAAGGCGGCGGCAGTTGCCTGCTGCACGCGCACCAGTTCCCCGACAAGCTGCACACCGTCGGCCGCCCCGCGCCGGGCGCCGATATCCGCATCATCGACGACGAGGGCCGCGAGCTGCCGCCGGGCAGCACCGGCGAAGTGGTGGGCCGCTCGGCGGCGATGATGAACGGCTACCACAACCAGCCGGAGAAGACCTCTGAGACAGAATGGCACGATGCGCAGGGCCTTCGCTTTATCCGCACCGGCGATATCGGCCGCTTTGACGAAGACGGCTTCCTGGTGCTGCTCGACCGCAAGAAGGACATGATCATCTCGGGCGGCTTCAACATCTACCCGAGCGATATCGAGGCCGTTGTGCGCGAGCATCCGGCGGTGGCCGAGGTATCGGTGGTGGGCGTGCCGTCGGAGCGCTGGGGCGAGACCCCGGTGGCCTTCATCGCGCTGCGTGCGGATGGCGCAGCCACCGCGCATGACGTGCTGGCCTGGGCCAATGAGCGACTCGGCAAGACCCAGCGGCTGGCCGAAGTACATGAGGTTGACAGCCTGCCGCGCAGCGCCATCGGCAAGGTGCTCAAGCGCGAACTGCGCGACCGGCTGGTGCAGGCCTGACGATGGGGGTGTGACCGCAGACGCGCTGGCCAAAGCACAATCGAAGAAAATTCGCGCGGGTGCTTGCGCAATGGCAAAGGCGTCTCTATAATTCGCGCCTTCGCTAGGCTCGTAGCTCAGCTGGTTAGAGCACCACCTTGACATGGTGGGGGTCGTTGGTTCGAGTCCAATCGAGCCTACCAACGCACAAAAGGAAACGGACGGTACGCATCGCGCACCGTCCGTTTTTCTTTTCCGGGCGCGCGTTCGTCAGGCGCGGATGCCGAACGCCGACAACACCGCCTCCGTATGCTGGCCCAGCGCCGGCGCCTCGCCCGCAGGCCGCGCGGTGCCGGCCATGCCAGGCAGGTTGGCCCATGGCAGCTCGCCGATCCCCGCATGCGCCAGCCGGCCGAATACGCCCGCCTGCACGCACTGCTCGTTCGCCAGCAGCTCACGGGCATGGCCGACGCGTGCAAACAGCACGTCACGCTCTCTCAGCAATGCCTCCCAATGCGCCAGCGGCTGCAGCGACAACGCCTGCGCCACGCGCCCGTTCAGTTCGGCCGCGCGCGGCAAGCGGCCAGGGCCTGCAGGCGATCGCCGGCGACGGCATGTCGTGGCAGCACGAGCTGGCGATACTTTGCCGCGCCGGCGGCTACCTGTCGCCGATCTGCCAGGACTTCCGCGACGCGGTCGTCAAATGGTGCGAAGAGATGGCGCTCTGAGCCGCGGACCTGCGTGGGCCCCGCGCGGCAATGCGATCAGGGCACCCACCAGTAGCGGGTGATATGGAAGAAGATCGGCGCGGCGAACACCACCGAGTCGAGCCGGTCGAGCATGCCGCCATGGCCCTGGATCATATGGCCCCAGTCCTTGATGCCGCGGTCGCGCTTGATCGCCGACATCACCAGCCCGCCCAGGAAGCCCATCAGCGCGATCACCAGCGCAATCGCGCCCGCCTGCCACGGCCTGAACGGCGTGATCCACCATAGCGCCGCGCCCAGCGCGGTGGCACTGGCGACGCCGCCGACAAATCCCTCGACGGTCTTCGACGGCGACAGCATCGGCGCGATCTTGCGCTTGCCGCACAGCTTGCCCCACACGTACTGCAGCACGTCGCTGCCCTGCACCACGATCACCAGGAAGGCGATCAGCAGCAGGTTGCGGCCGTCGAAGCCGGGGATCGGCAGCGTCAGCAGCGCCGGCACGTGCGAGATGCAGAACACGCAGATCATCACGGCCCACTGCACTCCGGCGCAACGCTCCAGGAAGCGCGTGGTCTCCGCCGACAGTGCCGCCAGGATCGGCAAGATCAGGAAGGCATAGACCGGGATCAGGATCGAGAACATGCCGTACCAGTCGATATAGACCAGCACGTACTGCAGCGGCAGGAACACGAAGAACGCGGCGACGATGGCGCGATGGTCGCCGCGGCGCGTGGTGATGATGGTGACGAACTCGCGCAGCGCGAAGAACGACAGCAGGTAGAACAGCACGATCACCGCGGTGCGCCCCAGCGCGAAGGCCGCGCCCATGATGCCGATCATCCACCACCAGGCCGACACGCGCTGCGCCAGGTTGTCGATCACGGCGTGCTGGCCGCCACCCGCCACGCGCCAGCGCAGCAGCGCGGTCACGGTGGTGGCCAGCAGCAGCACGCCGAACAGGCCGCTGAACAGCAGCCAGGTTTCGTGGCTCCAGTGCAAGGTGGGCAGGGTCGGCATGGTCGTCATTCCAGTTCGGGGGCGAGCCCCAGCAGGCCGTCGCGGCAGCGGGACAGGAAGCCCTCCTTGTCCTCGCCGTCCGCCAGCAGCACCGGCTGGCCGAAGGTCACGGTGCACAGCAGCGGCACCGGCACGATCTCGCCCTTGGGCATCACGCGGTTAAGGTTGTCGATCCACACCGGCACGAATTCCACTTCGGGACAGGCGCGCGCCAGGTGGAAGATGCCGCTCTTGAACGGCAGCAGGCGCGCGTCGGTGGTGTTGCGCGTGCCTTCGGGAAACAGGATCAGCGAATCGCCGCCCTCGAGCGCGCCGCGCATCAGCGCGATCGGGTCGCTGCCGCTGTCGTTGCCGGCATGGCTGCGGATGCGGTCGATCAGCAGCGCGCGGAACACGTCGCGGCCGATAAAGCGCCGCAGCGGCGAGCGTTCCCAGTAATCGGCGCCGGCCACCGGCCGCGTCAGCGGGCGCAGGTCGGGCGGCAGGCAGCCCCAGATCAGCACGAAATCGCCGTGGCTGCTGTGGTTGGCAAAGTAAACGCGCTGCACCGCGGCCGGGATGCAGCCCCGCCAGTTGGCGCGCATGCCGGTCAGCAGCCGCGCGAAGACAATGATGGCACGCGCGGTGGCGCGGGCAAGCCACATGGTGATTACCTCAGCATCGATATCAGCAAGGCCAGCGCGAGCTGGAGCGCGGCCAGTGCGGCGCTGGCGCGCACCAGCCGCATCGCGCCGCGGGCGCGTTCGGGCAGCGGACGGCCGGCGCGGGCGGGCGCGATCCAGCCAAGTTCAGTCAGCGCGCGGTCGAGGCCGGCCAGGTCGGCGTGGCCGTCGCGCGTGCAGGACGCTGCCAGCGCGTCGAACAGGCGGTGGTCGATCGCCACGCGCAACAGCAACCACAACTCGGCCAGCGCCACGGCCAGCGGCGCAACCGCAAGGGCTCGTGGCAATGCGGCGGTCGCAACCAGCCAGACCGCCAGCAGCGCGAAGCCAAGGCCAGCCAGGCCGATCCGGACCGCGCCCGACAACGCCCCGTTGACGGCGTGCGCAATCCAGGCATCCGCGTTGCGCGCGCCGGGCGTGGACTCAGCGGCCATGTCAGGCGGGCTCCATTGTCGGCAAGCTGTCGAGCCAGCCCTGCAGCGTCCGGGCATGCTCCGGACTGAGCACGACCGCGGGGCGATGCTCGCGCAGCGCCGCCAGCGCGGCCTCGGCATCGCTCAAGCCCCGCTGGCGTGCCAGCCACGCCGCGCCGACCAGCGCGCTGCGCGAATAGCCCAGCGCGCAGCTCACCAATACGCGGCGCCCTTCCGCGTGCCACTGATCGAGCTGGGAGACCGCTTGTTCCAGCTGTCCGGCCGTGGGCACGGTCAGGTCCAGCACCGGCACGCAGCGATACGCGAGCGCGCGACCGTTGGCCACGCGCGGCAGTTCCGCGCTCAGGTCGAGCACCGCGTTGACGCCCAGCGCGCGCAACTCGCGCCGCGTCGCGAAGCGGCCCACCCAGACCCCGTCGGCAATCTGGCTGGCCCGCGGCGCGCGCCACGTCCACCAGCGCGAATTGATGAAGGCACCGAGCAGGTAAGGCGCGAGCACCCAGCATGCGGCCGGGGCCATCGTGCCGTTGCTGTCCTTCTGGAACCAGGCCGGCGCGGCAAGCGCATAGATGCGCGCCACACAAGCCAGCGCCAGCGCCGCCCACAGCAGCAGGAACGCCAGCGTCACCGACGCGCCCGCTGCCAGCACCGCGCACAGCAGCGCGATCGCGGCGCCCAGCGCGTAGCGGCGCGAAATCCGGCGCGTGCGCGCATCCGGCGCGGCAGCGTCGACTGCCGGCAAACGCAGCGGGAACAGGTAAACGCACAGCCATCCCACCAGCGCCCCGGTCGGCACGTCGATCAGGTGGTGCTGCCACGTCGTCAGCACCGATACGCCGATCAGCGCGAACCATCCATGCAGCAGCCAGCGCCAGCCGCCGGTCACGTGCGCCGCAAAGGCGACCCACAAGATCACCAGCAGGCTGATATGCAGCGACGGCGCCTGGTTGAACGGCAGGTCGAAGCCGCCCAGCAGCGTAAAGAGCTGGCCCGGCAGCCCGTCGGCCTGCGGGCGTTCGAAACTGAAGCGCAGCGGGAAGGCGATAAAGCACGCCACCGACACCAGTTGCGCCAGCACCAGGCGCTTCACATGCGTCAGCAGCGCCGCGCGCGTGCGCCACAGAAAAAAAGAGAGGCCGTACAGCAGGTCGATCGACCAGTACGGCACGATGGTCCACGGCAGGAACGGAATGCCGCGCTCCCATTCGAAGAAGACCGACGGCACGTCCTGGCGCTGGCTCGCAAGCCAGTTGGCGAAGCCGTAGCTGGAGAAGAACAGCGCGCCGGCCAGCGCCAGCAGCAAGCAGGCCAGCGCCCACGGGCGCGCCTCTGCCGGCGCGCCCTGCGCCGCTTCCGCGGGAAGCGTGCTCATGCGCCGCGCCTGCGTGCCAGGCTGACGGTAAAGATCCCCCACGGGTCGATGCGCTGGGTCACCTTGTCGAAGCCGGCGGCCCGCACCAGCTCGTCCATCTCGGCCTGCGCGCGGCGGCGCATCACCCACGCGGCGCCGGCGCGGTGGCTGGTCAGTGCGCGGGCGATGAACTCGAGCTGCGGGTGCCACGGCTGGCCGGTGTAGACCAGGTAGCCGCCCGGCGGCACCGCGCTGGCGAGGCCGTCGAGCGAGCGCCGCACCGGCGCGTTCTCGGGGAACAGTTCGTACAGGCCGGACACCACCGCCAGCGTCGGCGCGGGGCTGAGCCCGGCCAGGCTGTCGCCGTCGAAGGCGTCGCCCTGCTCGAAGCGGGCGATGGCCTGCAGTCCCTTGCCGGCGATCAGCGCCCTGCCCCGCTCGACGTTCAGCGCGCTGTAGTCGCGCAGCAGGATCGATTCGACCGCAGCCGCCCCGCCATTCAACGCGCCCAGCGCCTCCAGCACGTAGCGCCCGTGCCCGGCCGCGATATCGACCATCCGCACCGGGATGCCCGCCGCCTGCAGCCGGCGCACGGCTTCGGCGATCAGCGCCTCGGCGTGGACCTTGCGCTGGCGGATGCCGCGCCAGCCGATCGCGTCCAGGTATTGCTGGTCGGCGAGCCGGCCCAGCTTGCCGCGGCCGGACGGCGTGTTGCGGTACACGTAGTCGAGCGTCGAGCCGGAGTCGAAGCCGGTCTGATGGCCCAGCCGCACGCCGTCAGACAGCAGTCCGCCCAGCTTCAGGTTGGCCCGCGCCGCGCGCCAGTACCAGGCGGCCAGCGCGGACGGCGCCGACGCGAGGCGGTCGGATTCCTCGCGGAACGGGCCGATCTGGTCGGCATCGAGCAAAGAGCGCGGCGCCGACGGCGTGTCGAACTCGCGCACGATAAAGCGGCGCGCGGCATCGAGCGCCGGTTTGCGGTCGCGCTCGCCCAGCGTGTCATGGTAGAAGCCGTCGAGCACGATGCGTTCCTTCGTGCGCGACCCCAGCCGCTCGTAGAAACGGTCCTGCGGGCCGCGGTGCACGACCCAGTCGGCGCCGGAGATCAGCAACTGTGTCGGCACCGTGATCGCCGCGGCATCGGCCACGATGCGCTCGGCAGTCTCGTACAGGTCGAGCAGGATATTGACCGCGATCGGGCGCGTGATCAGCGGATCGCTGTCGTAGCTGGCGATGCGCTCCGGATCGTGCGTCAGGAACTTCGCCTTGACGTAGCTGTTGACGAAGAACTTGCCGCGCAGGCGCTGCATCAGCTTCAGCCCCGGCGGCGCGAACGGCACGTAGAGCTTGACCTTGAACGCCGGCGAGGCCAGCACCAGCGCGCGGATCGGCGGCGCGTAGTCGTGCACCCAGGTGGCGGCCAGCACCGCGCCTACACTTTGCGCCACCACCGCCATCCGCTCCAGCGGAATGCCGTGGGCCTCGGCGATATGCGTGGTGAAGGTCTGGATATCGCGCACCGAATCGGCCAGGCTGGGGCTGTAGCCGCGCTCGCCGGGCGAGCGGCCGTGGCCGCGCGCATCCCAGGCGAAGATGTCGTAGGCCGGCAGGTTGAGCTCGTCGGCCAGGTGCGCGACGCGGCCGGAATGCTCGTGGCCGCGGTGGAACAGCACCACGGCGCCGCGCGCCGGGCCCTCCACCGCCGGCCAGTGGCGATAGAACAGCGCCTGGTCATCGTGGGTCTCGAATTGCCGCTCCAGCGGCTGGCGGCTCGACAGTCGGTCCATGGGCTACTCCGCGGTGCGGGCGTGGGCCTCGGCAACGCCGTGGCGGACCCGGTTGGCAATGGTGAACAGCGACAGCAGCGACAGCGCCAGCCATAGCCAGGATGCCAGCGGGCCAAAAGCCATTCCCAGCCCGGCCCACAGCGCGATCGCGCCGACCGCGAAAGCGCGGTCGCTCTTGCCCAGCGGGCCGTCGTAGCGGCGGCTGGCGCCGGCCAGCGGGCCGACCAGGCCGGCGGCTTCCACCATCACCGCCAGCAGCGCAAAGGTGCCGACCTGCGCCAGCGTGAATGCCGGCAGCGCGCCCAGCGGCAGGATCAGCGCCAGGTCGGAGACGATATCGCCGAGTTCGTTCAGGTAGGCGCCGAGCGCGCTCTGCTGGCCGTGCTCGCGCGCCAGCATGCCGTCGATGGCATTGAGCGCCATGCGCAGGAACAGCCAGACCGGGAACAGCAGGAACAGCGTGGGGGTTTCGGCCACCAGCATGCCCACCGCTGCCAGTACGCCGATGGCAAGCGAGCCGGCGGCCGCGGCTACGGTCACCTGGTTGGCGGTGGTGCCGCGATGGGCCAGGTCCTGCACCACCGGCCGCAGCAGCGCCTGGAACCTAGGCTTGAGTTCGTAAAGGGTCATCGCGCCGGCCTCCCTGCCGAGCTGATGCCCGGAAAGCGGCGCCGCGCGCCGGAACCCTTCCGTGCTTGTTCTTGGTTTTGCAATCGGTTGGTGTTGCAACCGCCTGGCGACGAGCGGTGCCTGGCTCAGCACTCCCCCGTCAAAGGCGAGACATTATCAGAAGTGGCATAAATGTTGAATCGGACATTTCTTATCGCCTGCGGGTGTTCACGCCACCGGCCGGCGGGAGCGCAGCACCGGCTAGTATCAGGCCGCGGCCAGCGCGCTGTGCACCGCGTCTGTGGTCTGCCCCACCACGCCGTCACGCCAGTCGTCGGCATCGCCATAGAAGGCCTGCCACATGGCCTGGCGCACCAGCGCGCGCTGGTTCTCGTCCGCCTCGGGATGGCGGTGCAGCCAGTGGTCGCCGCGCAGCGCATCCAGCACCTCGCCCACCGGCAGCGTGCCGAATTCCAGTGCGATGCCCGCATAGTCCACCTCCGGCAAGGTCTGCGGCACCGCGTGCCAGGCCAGGCCGGTCAGCGGGGCGGAGGTCGACGAGCCGTCGCAGGTGGAGGTCACCCGCCCGCCCCAGATCGCGCGGGTGCGCGCGACCGCCTCGGGTGTTTCGGGGCCCATGTGGATCGGCTCGCCGTAGCCGCGCGGGCCCAGCCCGGTATGCACGTCGATCCAGCGCAGCGCCTGCCGCCCCGCGCCGAAGCGCGCCAGGATGCGGCGCAGCGTGTAGTTGCTCCAGGTGGCTTTGGTGCCGCCGAAGAACATGCCGTCCGGGTCCTGGTACTGGCCGCCGCTGAGCGCCGCCTGGTACCAGGCCATGCCGCGCTCGGCCACGGTCTTCATCAGTTGCGCCTGTTCGGTATCCGACGGCGGCCATTGCGGCGGCAGCAGCAGCGGCGCGATCTCGGCATAAGGCGCGTTATGCGGCAGCGGCTGGGTGAAGTCCATGAAATTGCGGTTCAGGTCGACGTTGTCTTCGTTGACCCGGCGCAGGTGGGAAAAGCCGTAGGGATTGACCGCGTGTACCAGCAGCAGGCAGGTATCGGCCGCGGCGCAATTGGCAAGCAGCGAGGCGTCGTGCAGCATCGCCACCTGCGCGCCGGAGCCGGCAAAGCCTTCGGCGCCGTGGACGCCGGAGGTCACCATCAGGCATTGGCGGGCCTCGGGCGAGCCGGCCAGCGCCACGTCGATCGCCAGGTCCTCGCCCGCGCTGCCGCGGCGGGTGGGATGCGGGAATTCCGCCAGTGCGGCCCCCGCTCCCCGGGCTGCGGCGAGAAACTTCTGGCGGGCTTCGGCGTAGCTGCGCGAAAAATGGCTCATGGCGTCACCGGCGGATGGCGATGCTGCGATTAGACGCCATTCGGGCGGGATTGCCAACTTCGATCCACTGCGGCGGCCTACTGCTGCCGACCGCCGCCAACCGTGGCTAAAACAGCGAGTCCGAAGGGTTTCCCGTTGGCGGCGCTGGCGCGGATGCCGTTTCCGGTCCCCAGATGCCCGGCGCAGTAAATGCCTGCGGATGCATCTCGATCCCGCCCGCGGCGAGCTGGCTGGCGGACAGCACCAGGTGCCGCGCCAGCCAGTCGTGCAGGCCGCGCAGGAAACGGATATTGCCGACGCTGTTGGACGCCGCGATCAGCCGCTCCAGCTTGATATGCGCGGTATAGACGTCGAGCAGGTTGGTGGCGCGCAGCCGCGGCGGCGTGGTCGGGCTGCGCTCGATCGCCAGGATGCGGCGCACCTGCGCCGTGGCGATATCGCCGGTGCGCAGGTACTGCTCGTAGACCGGCTCCAGCGCCGGGAAGCGCACGGTCGGCTGCACGCGCGGCACCGCGGCCACCTTTTCCATGCGCAGCACCAGGTAGCGGATCGCGGCGGCGCGCTCGGCCGTGGCGGTTTCAGCGGCGCTGCGGCGCCGGCGCGCGCCGGCCGGGATGGGGTCAGGCAAGGCGCTGCGCGGCACCGCGTCGCGCTCGGTATAGTCCGGCACCTGCAGCAGCAGGCCGGGATGCGCCACCGCGGCGCGGGCGCAGTCTTCGCCGAACGGGAATTCGTGTCCGGCGGCGTCGCGCAGGATATAGGCCTGGCCGGCGGCAAAGCCGTGGTGCCGGCGGCTGTTGCCGCGCGCATGGCAGCGCGTGGCGGGATCGACGAAGTCCTTGCGTACGGGGATCCAGCCCCCGTCGTGTGCCTGGGTCATGCGTGGGTGAAGCCTTGGGGGATTGCAAGACCCGCTATTGTCGCCGATCCCGGCGGCCGCCCCGGATTACTTCAGCATGAACGACATCGCCGACAGGCAGTTCAGCATGCGGATCGCGGCCTGCACCGAATCCGCCCGGAAGCACAGCGTGACGCCGTCGCGGCGCTCCAGCGCCGGCCACTGGCAGAACAGGTCCGCATGCGCAGGGGTCAGCGTCTGCAGCCGGCAGCTCACCGGCGTGCTGGTACGCAGGCACTGTGCTTGCGCATGGTCACGCACCGCCTCGGCGGCCGCGGCCGCGATCGCCGCGCGCGACGCCGCTGGCGACAGTGTGGTGCCGCTGCCAAAGCCGTCCGCCGACTTGGTCTCGACATAGCGCACCCACGGCATCAGCGCATGGGTCTCGTGCACGAAGACATCGTCGCCACTGGCCATCAGCACCGGCACGCCGAACTCGCCCGCCAGCGCGCCATACAGCCCGGCCTCGCCCACTTCCTTGCCGTTGAGCCAGACCCGCGCAAAGGCGCTGCTGTTGATGGTGTGCGCCAGCACGCCGCGGCTTTGCGCGCGGCCGTGGTAGCCGAGCATCATCACGCCGTTGGTGCCCGTCTCTACGCCCGCCATCATGCCGAGGTAGCGCGGCTTGCCCAGCACCAGCCGCGCGCGCGGATCGAGCTGGTCCGGCAGCAGGTTGCGAAAGCCGCCGTGCGAGTCGTTGACCAGCACCTCGGTGGCGCCGCCGGCAAACGCGCCTTCGACGGCGGCATTGGCCTCGCCAGTCATCCAGGCGCGGGCGCGCTCGTATTCGCCATTGCCGGCGCGGGTCTGCTCGGCGTGGAAGACGCCGGCGACGCCTTCGATATCGGTGGAAATCAGGATCTTCATCAGGCGGTCTTGCCCGCTTCGGGCATCACGTCGAGCAGCGCGCGGCGGCAATGGCCGTCGCGGCCTTGTACGGTTTCGGCATGCCACAGTGCGTGCAGGATGGCTTGCTCGACGCTGTCGGCCGCGGCGCGGAACAGCGGGTCGAGCTTGCTTTCATGCAGCATGGCGATGGCAGGCATGGGGCGCTCGGCTTCGTGCGGCACGGTATAGGCGGTGGAGAAGGACAGCGCGAGATCGCCCGAGCCGTGTCCGAAGACCGAGCCGGTGCGCGCCAGCCCGGCTCCCGCGCGCAGCGACAGGCGGCGCAACTGGCGCGCGTCCAGCGGCGCGTCGGTGGCGAGGATCATGATGATCGAGCCCTTTTCAGGCTGCGCCTCCGTGTCGGCCAGCCGCTGCGCCAGTTCCGGACCGACCAGCCGCCCCGCCACCGTCAGCGACTGGGGCGTGCCGAAATTGGCCAGCACCAGCGCGCCGACGCAATAGCCGCCCGCCAGCCGCGATGCCGTACCGATGCCGCCCTTGACGCCGAACGACGCCATGCCGCGCCCCGCTCCGACCGCTCCCTGCGCGACATCCTGCGCGGCGGCGGCCAGCGCCGCGTCATAGTGGCTGCCCTGCACCGCCATGCGCTGGATATCGTTCAGGTAGCCGTCATTGCATTCGAACACCAGCGGATTGACCGTAGGCAGCGATCGCCCGATCTCCGGGTTGGCGGCCACCGCGGCGCGGATCTGTGCCTGCGCCACGGCGCCAACCGAGAACGTGTTGGTCAGCGCGACCGGCGTCTCCAGCACGCCCAGTTCATCGACCTGCACCAGCCCCACGCTCTTGCCGAAGCCGTTCAGCACGGTGGCCGCGGCGGGCACCTTGTCGCGATACGGATCGCCGGCATGCGGCCGGATCACGGTGACGCCGGTCTGCACGGCGTCCTGCGCCAGCGTGCAGTGGCCGACGGTGACGCCGGCCACGTCGGCAATGCTGTGCAGCGGCCCTGCGGCCAGCGCGCCGATATGCGGTATCGAAGCAGCCATCGCTTCAGCGCCGGTCGATCTTGGGATCGAGCGCGTCGCGCAGCCCGTCGCCAAGCAGGTTGAACGCCAGCACCGTCAGGAAGATCGCCAGGCTGGGGAAGATCGCCACGTGCGGCGCGGTCACCATGTCGGCGCGGGCTTCGTTGAGCATCGCGCCCCATTCCGGCGTCGGCGGCTGCGCGCCCAGTCCCAGGAAGGACAGGCTGGCCGCGGTGATGATCGAGGTGCCGATCCGCATCGAGAAATACACCACGATCGACGACACCGTGCCCGGCAGGATATGGCGCACCAGGATGGTCCAGTCCGACGCGCCGATGCTGCGCGCGGCCTCGACATAGGTCAGGCGCTTGAGCATCAGCGTATTGCCGCGCACCAGCCGCGCAAACGCCGGGATGCTGAAGATGGCCACGGCGAAGATCACGTTGGTCATACCGTTGCCGAGGATGGCGACGATGCCGATCGCCAGCAGGATGCCGGGGAAAGCGAACAGCACGTCGGACACGCGCATCACGATGCGGTCCCACCAGCCTTCGTAGTAGCCGGCCAGCAGGCCCAGCACGGTGCCGATCACCGCGCCGATGATCACCGACAGGAAGCCCGCCGCCAGCGAGATGCGCGCCCCGGCCAGGATGCGGCTGAAGATGTCGCGCCCGAGCGAATCCACACCCATCCAGTGCGCGGCCGACGGGCCGGCGTTGAGCGCGTCGTAGTTGAAGTAGTTCTCCGGGTCGTACGGCACGATATGCGGCGCCATGATGGCGATCAGCACCAGCACCAGCACGAACGCGCCGGCGCCCAGCGCCAGGTGCTGCTTGCGGAATTTGCGCCAGAACTCGGTCCAGGGCGTGCGCTCGGCCTCCGGCACGGGGGCGGTGGCGGGTGCCGCTTGGCTTGCGGCGGGCGTGGAAAGCTCAGTCATGCCGGCCTCACTTGTAGCGGATGGTTGGGTTGATCACGGTGTAGAGCATGTCCACCACCAGGTTGATCAGGATGAATTCGAGCGAGAACAGCAGCACCTCGGCCTGGATCACGGGGTAGTCGCGCATCTCGACGGCATCGACCAGCAGGCGCCCGAGCCCCGGCCAGTTGAACACCTTCTCGACCACGATCGAGCCGCCCAGCAGGAAGCCGAACTGCAGCCCCATCATCGTCACCACCGGGATCATGGCGTTGCGCAGGCCGTGCTTGGCCACCACCAGCGTCTCGCGCACGCCCTTGGCACGGGCGGTGCGGATGAAATCTTCTTGCAGCACCTCGACGAACGAGGCGCGGGTAAAGCGCGCCATCACCGCCGCCACCGCGGCGCCCAGCGTGATCGACGGCAAGACGTAGTGCTTCCAGCTATCGGCGCCAATCGACGGCAGCCAGCCGAGCTGCACGGAGAACACCTCCATCAGCAGCATGCCCAGCGCAAAGGCCGGGAACGAAATGCCCGACACCGCCAGCGTCATGCCGAGCCGGTCCGGCCAGCGGTTGCGCCACACGGCCGAGCCGATGCCGATAGCCATGCCGAACACCACCGCCCAGGCCATCGACGCCACCGTCAGCAGCAGCGTGGGCATGAAGCGGTCGCCGATCTCTTCGCTGACCGGGCGCTTGGTGCGCAGCGAATTGCCGAACTCCCAGCGGATCGCATTGGAGAAGAAGTTGACGAACTGCTCAGGCAGGGGCCGGTCCAGGCCCAGGTCCTTGCGCACCAGTTCGACCGTGGCCGAGTCGGCCTCGGGGCCCGCCGCCAGCCGCGCCGGATCGCCCGGCAGCAGGTGGACGAACAGGAACACCAGCACTGCCACGATCAGCAGCGTGGGGATCACGCCCAGCACACGTTTGAGGAAGTAATTCAGCATGACGCACCAGAAGGAAATGCAGCAGCAGAGGCCGCGGGCCGCCCGCCTGCGACCCCGCGACGCGGGCAGGCGGCCGTCTGTCGGCTTACTGCTTTACTGCTTACTGCTCTTTGGATGGGATGACAGCCAGCACCCGTTGTTTGCTCCCCTCTCCCGCTTGCGGGAGAGGGGCCGGGGGAGAGGGCAGGAGCTTCCACGAAGTCCCGGCCCTCGTCTCACCCATTACTGCTTGATATCGATCTCTTCAAAATTGAACGAACCATCCGGCATTACATAGGCACCGGTCAGCCGCTTGCTGCGCGCAAACAGCACCTTCTCCGTCACCAGGAAAGCCCACGGTGCATCCTTCCAGATGCGTTCCTGCGCGTCCTTGTACAGGCGGGCCTTCTCGCCGCGATCCGTGGTGCGCAGCGCGCCAGCGATATCGGCATCGACCTGGTCGTTCTTGTAGTACGCGGTGTTCAGCAGCTTGGGGGGCATCGACTCAGAAGCCAGCAGCGGACGCAGCGCCCAGTCCGATTCACCGGTCGACGACGACCAGCCCACGTAGTAGATGCGCACGCCGGCGTCTTCCGGCTTGGGCACGCTCTCCACCTTCTCCACGCGCTGGCCGGCTTCGAGCGCCTGCACCGAGGCCTTGATGCCGACCTGCTGCAGCTGCTGCTGCACGAACTGGATCACCTTCTGCGCGGTGGTGTGGTTGTAGGCCGACCACAGCGTGGTTTCGAAGCCGTTCGGGTAGCCGGCTTCCTTCAGCAGCGCGCGCGCCTTGGCCGGGTCATACGGCCACGGGCCCAGCTTCTCGGCGAAGTCCACGCCCGGCGGCACCACGCCCTCGGACGGCACGGCGTAGCCGGCAAAGGCGACCTTGGCCAGCGCGTCCTTGTTGATCGCGTAGTTGATGGCCTGGCGCACCTTGGGATCGTTGAACGGCTTGACCATGGTGTTCATGGTCAGGTAGCGCTGGATGATCGACGGCGCCGAGATCAGTTCAACCTTGGGGCTGTTCTTCAACACGGCGGCCTGCTCGAACGGGATGCTGAAGGCGAAATCAGCCTCGCCGGTCTGCATGATCGCCGCGCGCGTGTTGTTATCGACCACCGGCTTCCAGGTGATGGTGTCGATTTTGGGGTAGCCGGTCTTCCAGTAGCCGGCGAACTTCTTGCCCTTCAGGTGATCGGGCTGCTTCCACTCGACGAACTCGAACGGGCCGGTGCCGACCGGGTGGAAGGCGATGTCCTTGCCGTACTTCTGCAGCGCGGCCGGCGAGATCATCACCGCCGACGGATGCGCCAGCACGTTGATGAACGGCGAGAACGGCTCTTTCAGCGTGACCTTGACGGTATTGGCATCGACCACGTCGGTCTTGGCGACGCGGTTGAACAGCGTGTAGCGCTTGAGCTTGTTGGCGGGGTTGGTGACGCGGTCCAGGTTGACCTTGACGGCAGCGGCATCGAACGTGGTGCCGTCGTGGAACTTGATGCCCTTCTTCAGCCTGAAGGTGTAGGTCAGGCCATCCTTGCTGACTTCGTGGCTGTCGGCCAGCACGTTGACCAGCTTCATGTCCTTGTCCAGGCCGAACAGCCCCTGGTAGAAGGACTTGCTGGCCGCCTGCGACAGCGTGTCGTTCGAGTCGTACGGATCGAGCGAGGTGAAGGTGGAATACACCGCCATCACGGCATCCTTGGCGGCGAAGGCCGGGGCCGAGGCCAGCATGCCCAGCGCGCCGGCGGCAAAGGCGCCGGCCATCCATCGGGGCGAAACCATACGTGCAGACATCGTCGAATCTCCTTGGAAACTTCTTGACTTCGAGGACTTCAATAAGCGCCGCCGACGGCATGCCGGGCGACATAATGGCCGAGCGACCCGCTGCCGGCGACCCGGACCAGCGGCTGCACCACCGGTTCGTCGCCAACCGCGCGGATCGGGCTGGGGATCTCGTCGTTGAGCGGCTCGCGCCGCAGGTGGCGCCGCGCCGGGTCGGCGATCGGCACCGCCGACATCAGCTTCCTGGTGTACGGGTGCTGCGGATTCTCGAAGATCGCGCGGCGCGGGCCGATCTCGACGATCTGGCCCAGGTACATCACCGCCACGCGGTGGCTCACGCGTTCCACCACCGCCATGTCGTGCGAGATAAACAGGAAGGCGATGCCCAGCTCGCGCTGCAGGTCCAGCATCAGGTTCACGATCTGCGCCTGGATCGACACGTCCAGCGCGGACACCGATTCATCGGCCACCACCACCTTGGGGTTCAGCGCCAGTGCGCGCGCAATGCAGATGCGCTGGCGTTGGCCGCCGGAGAACTCGTGCGGGTAGCGCGCCGCGTGCGACGGGTCCAGCCCCACCTTGTCGAGCAGCCAGGCCACGCGCTGCTCGGCTTCCTTGCCGCTGGCGACCTTGTGCACCAGCAGCGGCTCCATGATCGAATAGCCCACCGGCACGCGCGGATCGAGCGACGCGAACGGGTCCTGGAAAATGAACTGGATATTGCGGCGCAGGGTCTGCAGCGCCGGCCCTTCCATCTTGCTGATGTTCTGCCCGGCGAACTCGATGGTGCCGCTCTGGCTTTCCACCAGCCGCAGCAGCGAGCGGCCCGTGGTGGACTTGCCGCAGCCGGACTCGCCCACCAGCGCCAGCGTCTCGCCGGGATAGAGGTCGAAGCTGACCTTCTCCACCGCATGCACGCGCCGCTTGACGCGGCCGAACAGGCCGCCGGGCACGTCGAAGCGCGTCACCAGGTCCTGCACGCGCAGGATCGGCGCCACGCCCGGCGTCACCGTGTCCTGCGGTGCGACCGGCTCGGCGCTGGCGCTGTCGAGCCGCAGCAACGGGAACTTGGCCGGCAGGTCGGTGCCGCTCATCGCGCCCAGACGCGGCACCGCCGACAGCAGCGCACGCGTATACGGGTGCGCCGGCGCGCGGAACACGTCATCCGAAGTGCCCTCTTCCACCTTCTCGCCGCGGTACATCACCAGCACGCGGTCGGCCACCTCGGCCACCACGCCCATGTCGTGGGTGATAAAGACCACGCCCATGTGCATCTCGGCCTGCAGGCCGCGGATCAGCTGCAGGATTTCGGCCTGGATGGTCACGTCCAGCGCCGTGGTCGGCTCGTCGGCGATCAGCAGCGCCGGCTTGCACGACAGCGCCATCGCGATCATCACGCGCTGGCGCATGCCGCCCGAGAGCTGGTGCGGATAGCGTTCCAGCACGCGGCGCGCCTCGGGGATGCGCACCAGCTCCAGCATGCGCAGCGCTTCGGCGCGCGCCGCGGCGCGGCTCTTCCCCTGGTGCAGCCGGATCGATTCGGCGATCTGCTCGCCCACCGGGAACACCGGATTGAGCGAGGTCATCGGCTCCTGGAAGATCATCGCCACGTCGGCGCCGCGCACGCTGCGCAGCGTGGCGTTATCCGCGCGCGCCAGGTCGATCACCTCGCCGCCGCGCCGGCGCAGCGCCATGCTGCCCGCAGCGATCTTGCCGCCGCCATGCTCGACCAGCCGCATCAGCGCCAGCGACGTCACCGATTTGCCCGAGCCCGACTCGCCCACCACCGCCAGCGTCTCGCCGCGGTCGACATGGAAGGAGAGGTTGCGCACGGCCTCGACGGTGCGCTCGGACGTGGCAAAGCGCACGGTCAGCCCGTTCACCGAGACGACGCGCTCGGGCGGCAGTGCGATGCCGGATGCGGAAGCGTGCGATTGCGCAGGGGTAGTGGCCACTGGAACTCCTTGTGTTGCTGCTTGATGCCGGGACTCGCCGGGACTCGCCGGAACTTGCCGGTGCTGCGCGGCGTCAGCCGTAGATCGATACGTTGACCGCTTCGCCCACCCGGGCGAAACCGCGGTACATGCCTTCGGTGTTGAACGGCAGCGTGACGTTGCCAGCGCGGTCGACCGCGATCAGGCCACCGCGGCCGTTGATGGCGCGCAGTTTTTCCATCACCACGCGCCGGGCCGACTCTTCCAGCGACAGGCCGGCGTAGCGCATCTGCGCGGACACGTCATGCGCGGCCACGGTGCGGATAAACATCTCGCCGGTGCCGGTGGCCGAGACCGCCGCGACATCGTCCGCATAGCAGCCCGCGCCGATCACCGGCGTATCGCCGACGCGGCCGACCTGCTTGTTGGTCACGCCGCCGGTGGAAGTCGCGGCTGCGAGGTTGCCGCGGCTGTCGCAGGCAACCGCGCCGACGGTGCCGAACTTGTTGTCGGGATCGATCGGGTCGGCAGCGCCGTGAGGCGGTGCGGCCTTCGCGTGCGCGGCAAGCGCGGCGGCATCGTGGTCCAGCAGGGCCAAGCCGGCGTTAGCACGCGCGCGCTGCCATTGTTCGTGGCGCGCCTGCGTGAAGTAGTAATCGGGTGCGACCAGTTCCAGGCCGTGCGCCTGCGCGAACGCCTCGGCGCCGGCGCCGGCAAACATCACATGCTCGCTGTGCTCGAGCACCGCGCGGGCGGCCAGCACCGGATTGCGCAGGCGCGTGACGCAGGCCACCGCGCCGGCCGCGAGCGTGGCGCCCTCCATCACCGCGGCGTCGAGTTCATAGGTGCCGGCATGGGTCAGCACGGCGCCCTTGCCCGCGTTGAACAGCGGGCACTCTTCCAGCAGCCGCACGGCCTCGGTGACGGCGTCGAGCGCGCTGCCGCCATCGGCCAGGATGCGCTGGCCGGCTTGCAGCACGTGTTGCAGCGCCTCGGTGTATTCGCGTTCGCGCGCGGCGTCCATCGCGGTGCGGGTGATCGTGCCGGCGCCGCCGTGGATGGCAATGACTGCTTGAGGCATGAGAGATCAGGACTTCAGGGTTTTGGTGGAGCGACGGCCCGTGGCGCCGGCCTTGGTTTCGGTGGGCTTGGCCGCGGCAGACGGGGCGGTCCGCGCAGGCTCGGCGCGACTGACGCTGTCGGCGCCCGGGGTGCGGGGTGTGCCGTAGAGCCACGGCAGCAGGAATTCGGTCATTTCGGCGGCGGCCTTGACCGGCCGCTCGGCCCGGTGCGCCACCGCGCCGCACAGCGCTTCGATCAGCGCCAGCACGGTGGCATCGGAGTTGGCCGACAGCCGGTTGGCGGCCTGCGCATACAGCGCGATATCGGCAATCGGGGCCAGCGGCGAGGTCGGTCCGTCGGTCAGCGCCAGCAACTGGCAGCCATGCGCCTTGGCCCGCTGTGCGAGTTCGACGGTATCGGACACGTAGCGCGGAAACGCGATCACGATCAGCAGGTCGCTCGGCTGCAGCTTGAACAACTGGCGCGCCGCATGCGAGGCGCCGCCGGCGCCGGCCACCGAAGTGACCATGCGGCAATGCATTTCCAGCCCGTGCTGGAGCAACCCCGCCAGGAAACCGCTGGCGCCGAAGCCCGCCACATAGACGCGCTGCGCGCCCAGGATCGCCGACACCGCGCGCTCGCAGGTCTGGGCATCGAGGTTGCGCCGGGTCGCTTCGGCATTGGCGGCGGCGTCTTCCAGCGAGGCGGCAAACACCTCGTGCGCGGTCGCGGGCCGCTCCAGTTCGCTGCGCAGCCTTTCCACCGGCGCCAGCGTGGCCTCAAAACCGCGTACCAGCTCGGCACGAAACTGCGGATAGCCATCGAAGCCAAGTGCGCGGGCAAAGCGGTTGGCGGTCGCCACCGATACCTCCACCGCCGCGGCAAACTCGTCGATACGCATGGTGGCCGCGCGGAACAGGTTGGCCAGCACGTATTCCGCCATGCGCCGGTGCGCCGGAGTCAGCGTCGGCAGGCTGCGCGCGATGCGCTCGGAAATGGAATGGCCTTTGGGCATACGGGAGGGGTCAGCTAACGATTCGTAAAAGTGCGATCAGTGTGTAAATGAATTTACACGCAACCCATGCCCAAAGAAAATAGAGTTTTTCCAGACCAAGGGTAATCCCTAGTTTTGGCGCCCTCCGGGGCACTTTTGCGGTGCAGTCAGCGCGCGCGCAACAAGCCGTTTTGCACCATCCGGGCATGGCTTGCACCGGAAACGCTACAATGCCGCCCAGCGCACCAAACCCCGGCACCGCCCGCTTTTCTCCGCGTTTTTTCCGTTCTTCTTTCAGACGTTTCCCCACTCGTGATCCGAATCGACCAGCTTGTCCTCCAGCGCGGCACCAAGGTGCTGTTCGACCACACCAGCGTGACGCTCAACCCGGGCGAGCGCGTGGGCCTTGTCGGCGCCAACGGCAGCGGCAAGTCGACGCTGTTCGCGCTGCTGCGCGGCGAGCTGCATCCGGACGGGGGCGATGTCAGCGTGCCGGCGCAATGGCGCGTCGCCCACGTGGCGCAGGAAACGCCCGCAGTGGACCGCAGCGCGGTGGACTACGTGATCGACGGCGACACGCGCCTGCGCGAGATCGAAGCCGCCATCGCCGCGGCACAGGGCACCGGCGACGGCACCGCCGAGGGCGAGGCCCACGCCGAGTTTGCCGACGCCGACGGCTACACCGCCCCGGCGCGCGCCGAGGCGCTGCTGCTGGGCCTGGGCTTCACGCTGGCGCAGGTGTCGCAGCCGGTGGCGTCGTTCTCCGGCGGCTGGCGCATGCGCCTGAACCTGGCGCAGGCGCTGATGTGCCCGTCCGACCTGCTGCTGCTCGACGAACCGACCAACCACCTGGACCTGGACGCCATCGTCTGGCTGGAAGACTGGCTGGCGCGCTATCCCGGCACGCTGGTCATGATTTCGCACGACCGCGAATTCCTTGACGCGATCTGCAACGTCACCGTGCATATCGAAAACCAGCAAGTGCGCCGCTACGGCGGCAACTACACGCTGTTCGAGACGATGCGCCTGCAGCAGATGGCGCAGCAGCAGGCCGCCTACACGCGCCAGCAGAAGGAAATCGCGCACCTGGAGTCGTTCATCACGCGCTTCAAGGCCAAGGCAACCAAGGCGCGGCAGGCGCAGAGCCGGGTCAAGGCGCTGGAGAAGATGGAGCGGCTCGCGCCGGTGCACGTCGCTTCAGGCTTCGCCTTCGAGTTCCGCGAGCCCGATGCCGCGCCCAACCCGATGATGGTGCTCGACGGTGTCGATTGCGGCTATGCCGAGGCCGACCCGCCGGTGACCATCCTGCACAACCTGGCGCTGTCGATCCAGAACGGCCAGCGTATCGGCCTGCTCGGCGCCAACGGCCAGGGCAAGTCAACGCTGGTCAAGACGCTGGCGGGCACGCAGGATCCGCTCAAGGGCAACCTGCGCCTGGGCAAGGGCCTGCAGATCGGCTACTTCGCCCAGCACCAGCTCGAAACGCTGCGCGACCACGACTCGCCGCTGCAGCACCTGGCGCGGCTGGCACCCGATACCCGCGAGCAGGAACTGCGCGACTTCCTCGGCAGCTTCAACTTCCGCGGCGACATGGCCACGTCGCCGATCGAACCGTTCTCAGGCGGCGAAAAAGCGCGGCTGGCGCTGGCGCTGATCGTCTGGCAGAAGCCCAACCTGCTGCTGCTCGACGAACCGACCAACCACCTGGACCTCGACACCCGCGAAGCGCTGACCATGGCGCTGGCGCAGTTCGAAGGCACGCTGATCCTGGTGTCGCACGACCGGCACCTGCTGCGCGCGACCGCGGACCAGTTCATGCTGGTGGCCGACGGCACCATCCAGCCGTTTGACGGCGACCTGGACGACTATCGCGACTGGCTGCTGCAGCAGGCCGCTGCCAAGCGCAATGCCGCGGTGGCTGCACATCAGGCGGAGAACGCGGGCGATGCCGCGGCAACGGTCAACCGCAAGGACCAGCGCCGCGCGGAAGCGGACGAGCGTCAGCGGCTGTCGGCGCTGCGCAAGCCGTTGACCAGGGAGCTGGAGAAGGTCGAGAAACGCATGGCGGTGCTGCAGACCGCCAAGGTGGAGATCGACCGGTTCATGGCCGATGAGACCAGCTATGCCGAGGCCAACAAGGCGAAGCTGATGGAGATGCTCAAGCGCCAGGGCGAGGTAAACGGCGAGCTGGAGACGCTGGAAGAGAAGTGGCTGGAACTGCAGGAGCAGATCGAGCAGATTGCGTGAGGGCTGCGTGAAACCACAGATGACGCTCAAATAAGTCTGCCGCCCCTAGCGAACGTTCCCCTCTCCCGCATGCGGGAGAGGGGAGCAAACCAGCAGGGTTCGAACCGCGCAACAGCACCCAAAAAAACCGGCGCCCATGGCGCCGGTTCTCTTTCCCATCGTCCGCAAAGCTCAGCGGAAATTCTTCTCCCGCCGGATCAGCCCCACCGCCAACGTCAGCGTCAGCGCAAACAGCCAGATCAACGACCACGCCGGCACCGACAACCCCAGCACCGGCGGCAGCGGCGCGGTACACAGCCCATCGGCATAAAACACCTGGGGCAACGCCTTGGCCGTAGGCAGCGCGTTGACCCAGTTCTCCAGCGGATCGATGCCGCAGGTGGCCTTGGGATTCAAAAGCAACGACACGTGGTACACCGCCACCGCAATGCCGGCGATGCCGGACAGCATCCCCAGCCCCTGCCACAGCGAGCGCGTGTTCTGCGCCACCACGGCCAGCAGCGAGAAGATGCCGATGCCGATAAAGGCGAAGCGCTGCATCACGCAGAGCGGACAAGGCTGGTAGCCCTTTTCAAACTGCAGGTAGAGCGCAACGCCGACCAGGCCGAAGGAGACCAGGGCGATCAGCAGGAAATAGGCGCGGGAATTGGCTTGCATAAATGGTGATCAGGAAATCCGGTAAGCGATGCACTGCCGCCGCTTCATGGCGCGGCGTTGCTGCATTATTACCGATTTTGCTCCGGGCGCCTTTGGCGCCTCCCAGGCGGCGCATCCCCTGCCCTGTGGCGGATTGCCGCAGGGCCGCGGTCCGTCACGCGAGCCATGCCGCACGCGACAGCCGGTACAGGCAATGGGGGCGCAAGGGGTGGCCTTCCGCCAACGCCGGATGTTCGAACACCAGTTCGTCCTCGCGCATGCCCAATCGTTCCATCACGGCGCGCGAGCGCCGGTTGGCGAGCGTCGTGAAGGACACGATCTCCGCCAGCCCCAGCCGCTCGAAACCCCACGCCAGCGCGCCGCGTGCCGCCTCGGTCGCGTAGCCGCTGCCCCACGCATGCCGCGCGAGCCGCCAGCCGATCTCCACGCACGGCGTGAACGGCAGCGCCCACGCGGGCTCGTGCAGTCCGACAAACCCCAGGAAGGCGCCACCCGCCTTGCGCTCCACCACCCACAGGCCCCAACCCTTGGCCGCGATCAGGCCGCGGCAGCGGTTGGCCATCGCATCGCTTTCGGCGCGGGACAGCGGCGCGGGGAAGTAACGCATGGTCTCCGCGTCGGCATTGAGCGAGGCAAACGGCACGTAGTCCGCATCGCGCCACTGGCGCAGCAGCAGGCGTTCGGTCTCGAAGGCGATGTCGCTGGCTTCCATGCCTCAGTCCAGGTGCCGCACCCGGTCGATCGCCTGTTCGATGCGCTCCACCGCGATCACTTCCAGCCCGTCGATCTTCTGCTTGGGCGCATTCGCCTTGGGGATCACCGCCAGCGTAAAGCCCAGCTTGGCGGCCTCCTTCAGGCGCTCCTGGCCGCGCGGGCTCGGGCGGATTTCGCCCGCCAGCCCCACTTCGCCGAACACCACCAGCCCACGCGGCAGCGGCTTGTTGCGCATCGACGAATGGATCGACAACAGCACCGCCAGGTCGGCGGCCGGCTCGGTGATCTTGACCCCGCCCACCGCGTTGAGGAACACGTCCTGGTCGAAGCAGGCCACGCCCGCATGCCGGTGCAGCACCGCCAGCAGCAGCGCCAGCCGGTTCTGCTCCAGCCCCACCGCCAGCCGGCGCGGGTTGGGCACGTGGGCGGTATCGACCAGCGCCTGCACCTCCACCAGCAACGGCCGCGTGCCCTCCTGCGTCACCAGCACGCACGAGCCCGGCACGGTTTCTTCATGCTGCGACAGGAACAGCGCCGACGGATTGCTGATGCCGCGCAGGCCGCGCTCGGTCATCGCGAACACGCCCAGTTCGTTGACCGCACCGAAGCGGTTCTTGAAGGCGCGGATCAGCCGGTGCGATGAGTGGGTATCGCCCTCGAAATACAACACCGTATCGACGATATGCTCCAGCACGCGCGGCCCGGCCAGGCTGCCTTCCTTGGTCACGTGGCCGACCAGGATGATGGTGATGCCGCTGCTCTTGGCGATGCGCGTCAGCTGCGCCGCGCATTCGCGCACCTGCGCCACCGACCCCGGCGCCGAAGTCAGCGCCTCGGAGTACAGCGTCTGGATCGAGTCGATCACCGCGACCTCAGGCTTCTCTGCCTCGAGCGTCGCCTGGATCTTCTCCAGCTGGATTTCCGCCAGCAGCCCCAGCGACGGGCTTTCCACACCCAGCCGCTGCGCACGCAGCGCGATCTGCGCGCCGGATTCTTCGCCGCTGACATAAAGCACGCGGCGCTGCCCGGCCAGGTTGGCCAGCGCCTGCAGCAGCAGCGTGGACTTGCCGATGCCGGGATCGCCGCCGATCAGCACCACCCCGCCCGACACCAGCCCGCCGCCCAGCACGCGGTCGAACTCATCGATGCCGCTGGAAAAGCGCGGCACGTCGGCCGCCTCGATCTCGGACAGCTTGCGCACCATGGCCGATGCCGCCAGCGGCTGGAAGCGCTTGTTCGCGGCGGACTCGGCCACCGTCTCCACCAGCGTGTTCCACTGCTGGCAATGCGGGCACTGGCCGGCCCAGCGCGGCGTGGTGCCACCGCATTCGGTACAGGTATAGACAGTCTTGGTCTTGGCCAACGGATGTCCTTGCAGAAAAAAACGAGCCGGGCACGCAAGTGGCCCGGCCGGCATCAGTGTCAGGCGCCCGGCATGGTGCCGGCGCCTTTGTATAGCGGGATCAGACCACCGCCGCAGCGGGGCTGTCCGAGGCCGTGATGGTCGCCACCGTGGTCGGCACGCGCGGCGCCAGCGCACACATCAGCTCATAGCCGACCGTGCCGCTGGCCTGCGCCACCTCGTCGATCGGCAGGCCCTGGCCCCACAGCGTGACCGTGCTGCCGACCTTAGCTTTCGGGCACGGCGTCAGGTCCACGCACAGCATGTCCATCGACACGCGTCCCACCAGCTCGGTGCGCACGCCATCAACCAGCACCGGCGCCCGGTGTTCGCCCCAGCCGGCGGCATGACGCGGGTAGCCGTCGGCATAGCCGCAGGCCACCACGCCGATGCGCATCGGCCGCTCCGCGGTAAACAACGAGCCATAGCCCACGCTATCGCCCGGCTGCAGGTCCTGCACCGAGATCAGCTCGCTGTGCAGCGACATCGCCGGCTGCAGCCCGGTGCCGGCGATATCTGCGTCGCGGCCGCTCGGCGAGGCGCCGTACAGGATGATGCCCGGCCGCACCCAGGCCCGGTGCGCCTGCGGATGCCACAGCACCGCGGCCGAGTTCGCCAGGCTGGCCTCGCCCGGCAGGTTGGCGGTGGCGGCGTCGAAGGTCTCGATCTGGTGCGCGATGCCTCGGGGACTATCCGCATCGGAAAAATGCGTCATATGTACGATACTGCCCACACAGGGCATGGCGCGGGCGCGCTCCCAGGCGGCACGGTACTGCGCCGGCTGGAAGCCCAGCCGGTTCATGCCGGTATTGAGCTTGAGCTGGATCGCCAGCGGGCCCTTGGGGCGGGCGCTCTCCAGCATGCGCAGCTGTTCGTCGCAGTGGATCGAGGTGGTCAGGCGGTATTGCTCGATCACGGCCACGTCCTGCGGCTGGAAGAAGCCCTCCAGCAGCAGGATCGGGCCCTGCCAGCCGAGGTCGCGCAGCAGCACGGCCTCGTTCAGGTCGAGCAGGCCGAAGCCGTCGGTGCCGCGCAGCGCGGCAAAGACGCGGCGGATGCCGTGGCCGTAGGCGTTGGCCTTGATCACCGCCCAGATGCGCGAATTTGGCGCACTGCGGCGGACGACGTCGAGGTTGTTGGCCAGGGCGGGTTGATGGATGACGGCGTGGATGGGTCTTGGCATGGAGTCACATCTCGGAAAACTGGGGCCAGGGGGAGCGCAGTCAAGCGCGCAGGCAGCTATGCACGCAGTATGGGCGCCTGGAATCGCGGCTGGCTCGGCGGCTGGAAGGACGGCTCTGTCTCAATGTCGATGGCGCAAACGTCACCTGTCGGTGTGTAACTGCACGTTGGGGCGGCCGAACCACTTCATTCGGCGCGAATGTCGCGCTAATGTCATGGCAGTGTGTTCTGGTCGCCATATCGCCCGGCCAGTGCACCAGATCCCGGCAGACCCGGGCGGCTGGAAGCGATCGCAGCCGTTATTTGAACACATTCAGATGCCGCTGCCGGGGGTCTCTGGGGAATCGGCACGGCAATCCGCTGTCAAAAAGGGCCCTTGCCGGGGTTCGGGAATGTCATGGTTTCGTGATATAAAGCCGGACGCTCCGGCCATGTTCTAAAAGCGAAGCATTATGTCAATGACTGTCAGGCAAGCCGCACGTCGCCGCAGCAAAAAAATGCAACCGACACAATTCGACACGGCCGCGGCACAAGGTTCCCTGCAAACCATGGCCTCCACGGCCGGCGCCAGCCTGGCCGAGCCGCACGGAGTGCGCGATGGAGACAAAGTCGAGAGCATGAAGAAGGGTTTTTACACCATCATGGCCGCGCAGTTTTTTTCTTCGCTGGCCGACAACGCCTTACTGATCGCCGCCATCGCCCTTCTCACCGAGCTGCATTCCCCGCAGTGGATGACCCCGCTGCTCAAGCTGTTCTTCGTTCTCTCCTACGTCGTCCTCGCCGCCTTCGTCGGCGCCTTTGCCGACTCGATGCCCAAAGGGCGGGTGATGCTCATCACCAACGCCATCAAGGTGGTCGGCTGCGCGATCATGATGTTCGGGCTGCATCCGTTGCTGGCGTATGGCGTGGTGGGCTTCGGCGCGGCCGCGTACTCGCCGGCCAAGTACGGCATCCTGACCGAGCTGCTGCCGCCTGAAAAGCTGGTGATGGCCAACGGCTGGATCGAGGGGCTGACGGTGGGATCGATCATCCTCGGCACGGTAGTCGGCGGCGCGCTGATCTCGGTGCATGTGTCCGACATCCTGTTGCGGCTGGACGTGCCCATCATCAACACCGGCATCGACACCCCGGCCGAGGCGGCGATGGTGGTGATCATGCTGTTCTACGTGATCGCGTCGCTGTTCAACCTGTTTATCCCGGAGACCGGCGCACGCTACCCGCAGCAGGAAAAGAACCCGATCAAGCTGATCGCGGAGTTCGGCGACTGCTTCCTGGCGCTGTGGCGCGACAAGCTGGGCCAGATCTCGCTGGCGGTGACCACGCTGTTCTGGGGCGTGGGCGCCACGCTGCAGTTCATCGTGCTGAAATGGGCGGAGAAGTCGCTGGGCCTGAACCTGTCGCAGGGCGCGCTGCTGCAGGCCGTGGTGGCCGTGGGCGTGGCCGTCGGCGCCATCGTCGCGGCGGCACGCATCCCGCTGCGCAAGTCACTGTCGGTGCTGCCCTTCGGCGTGGCCATGGGCGCGACCGTGATGATCATGGCCTTCTACACCAAGGACGCCATGCCCCAGGTCACGCTGCACATCATGGGCCTGCACATGCCGCTGTACATGTTCATCGCCTATGTGTTCCTGATGCTGGTGGGGGCGATGTCGGGCTACTTCGTGGTGCCGATGAATGCGCTGCTGCAGCACCGCGGGCATGTGCTGCTGTCGGCCGGCCACTCGATCGCGGTGCAGAACTTCAATGAGAACGTGTCGGTGCTGCTGATGCTGTGCCTGTACGCGCTGCTGATCAAGCTGAACGTGCCGATCGGCGTGGTGATCATCGCGCTGGGGCTGTTTATCTGCGTGACGATGTTCCTGGTGCTGAAGCTGCACAAGTTCAACGTGCGGGAGTTCAATTCGCTGGCGATGATTGGCGAGGATAAGCACCACTAGGGTCGGAGCGTGGTTCCCGCGCAGGCGGGAACCCAGCGGCTTTGCGGACGCTACGCATTCCCCGGCCCGCACGGCTCAGTCTGTCTGACCAGGCGCCTCATTTGCCACGGGCCCCGGCCTCGCCGGCTCCGCCGCCCGCTCCAGCGCCCTTTCCTCCCACCCCGGCGGCACCACGAACCCACGCGAGCATTCGCGCCACCAGCCCGGCGCCTGCGCCCCCGCGGGCTCCAGTTCGCACAGCATCACCGGCGATTCGCGCCGCCAGCCGTGGTCATGGCGCGGATCGGCAAAACGCTGCGCCAGCGCCGCATGCAGCGCGCCGACATCCTCCGTGCCGCCCTCGGGCACGAACGCTCCCGACAGCCAGCCCGAGCGCGGCAGCCGGCACCAGCGCGAGCCCGGCCGGGCCGCGGCACGCGCCATCCATCCGTCCAGCGACGACCACCACCCGTGCAGGTGATCCGGCGCGATGCCGAGCGCGTCCAGCCCCGCCGGCACCTGCCCGTCGCGGTAGAACAGCCAGCCCAGCAGGTAGACCTCGCTGCGGTCGATCGCATGGCCGAGCAGCCCCTGCGCTTCGAGCGTGCGCCCGAGCGGAAGCTGGCGATGGACGATATGGCCCAGCTTGTCGCCGAGCCGGTCGACCAGGTTCGGGCCGACAAAGTCCTGCAGCCGCGACCCCTCACCCTGGCCTTGCGCCATCAGGTAGAACTTGGCCGCCATCTCCCAGTGGACCACCTCGCCCGACCCCTCGTCGCGCCAGACGAAATCCAGCTCGCCCAGCGTGCGGATGCCCTGCCGCCCCGCGCGCCGCACCGGCACGTTGGCGGCCAGCAGCGACAGACCCCGCATATGGCGCAGCGCGAAGTGCAGCAGCCGCTCGGCATGGCGGCCCAGCCGCAGGCTGCGGGTGGCGGGATCGTGGTTGGCATCGTCGACGGAAAACGGATGGCCGTCGGCCAGTTCGTCGATGGTGGCGGGCAGCGTGGCGGGATCGGCCGTTTCCAGCCAGTGGCGCCAGGCGGCCAGCGTTCCGGCCGGCCAGCGTGCCGGAGCGGCGCCCGGCACCGCCGCCAGCAGCGGCGGCGACAGCGTGGTCCAGGCCACGTCGCGTGTGCGCGCGGAGGCGGCGCGGCGCCACAGCGGCGGGCCCGACGGCAAGTTGCCGTCGCCGCCGCGGTTCAGCGCGAGATCAGGCCCCAGCTCCCGCACGATCATGCACCTCGCGCGCCAGGCACAGGTCTTCCCAGGCGCGCGCCTTGTCGGTCAGGGTTCGCAGCAGATAGGCCGGGTGGTAGGTCACCACCACCGGAATGCCCTCGTAGGTATGCACGGTGCCGCGCAGCTTGCCGATCGGCGTGGTGGTGCGCAGCAGCGACTGCGCCGCGAAGCGGCCCAGCACCACGATCACCCTGGGCTTCACCAGCGCGATCTGGCGGCGCAGGAAGGGCTCGCATTGCGCGACCTCGTCCGGCTCCGGATTGCGGTTGCCCGGCGGGCGGCACTTGAGCACGTTGGCGATAAACACGTTGCGCCCGCGTGCCAGCCCGAGCGAACCCAGCATATTGTCGAGCAGCTTGCCGGCCTGGCCGACGAAGGGTTCGCCCTGCTGGTCCTCGTTCTCGCCGGGGGCCTCGCCCACCAGCATCCATTCGGCCTGGCGGTCGCCGACGCCGAATACGGTATTGGTGCGCGTCTGGCACAGGCCGCAGGCGGTGCAGCCGGCAACGGCGGCATCCAGTTCCGGCCATGCCATCGCGGCGATGGCGGCTTCGCGGCCGGCCTGCGCCGAACCTGGCTCCGGGCCTGCCGGCACCAGCGATGGCGTCGCCGGGGTCCTGGCAACGGTGACGGGCATCTCGGCCGGCGGTGTCGGTGCGGCGGTTTCGGCCAGCTCAGCGACGGCCGCCTCGACGACGGGCGGGGTTTCGGCGACCACCGTCGCGGTGACCGCCTCCACAAACTCGGCAACCTCGGCCACGGGCTGCTGCCCGGCGCCCTTGCGCTCGCGCGGCACCCACTCCGCCGGGATTCCCAGCACCTCCAGGAACTGTGCGCGGCGGCTCATGCGCGGCCCTCCGCGCCTTCGTTGGCGGCGGCCGTCTCCGGCCAGCTACGGCGCAACACCAGCGCGTCTTCGCGCGCGCGGCCGGCGGCCGGGTAATAGCCCTTGCGGCGCCCGATCTCGATAAACCCCGCCGCCTGGTACAGCGCGATCGCCCCGGTATTGGACGGCCGCACTTCCAGCAGCATGGTGCGGATGCGGTGCGCGTGCGAAGTGGCCAGCACGATCGCCAGCATCAGCCGCCCCACCCCCTGGCGCTGGCGCCGGGGCTCGACGGTGATATTGAGCAGGTGCATCTCGTCGACCACCGGCATCAGCACCGCATAGGCCACCAGCGTGCCCGACGGGTCGCGCAGCGTCAGCCCGAGATGCCCGGCCTTGACCGAGTTCTCGAAATTGCCGCGCGTCCACGGATGGCTGTAGGCGCGTGCCTCGATGCCGGCCACCGCCTCCAGGTCAAGCGCGCTCATCCGGCCCAGCGCCCAGCCATCCGGCAGCGGCGGCATGACCGGCACGGTGGGCCAGTCGTTGCGGTCTTCCAATGGATAGGCGGCGCTCATGGTTCGCTCCCGGCCGCCTTAGTGTCGACACGGTCGACACGGTCGACACGCGCCGCCGCAGCAGCTTCGCGTTCGGCGATGGTCTGGGCGACCTTGTCGCGCAAATAGATCGGCATGGCCTGCTCGGCGTCGATGGCTTCGCCGCGAGCCAGTGCGCGCAGCGCGATGGCGACCATCGGCTGCGCATGCGGCATCGCCTCCGGCAGCACGCGCGAGGCGCGCGCGATGCCTGCCAGGCGTTCGCCGAAAACGGCGGATGCATTGCCGGCGAGCCAGAACTCGCTTTCGGGCAGTGCCAGGGTTTCCGGCGCCCCGACCTGCATCGGCGTCAGTTCGACCCATTCGTTCGCGGCGGCATCCCAGCGGAAGGCACTGGAATAGGCCTCATCCATGCGCGCATCCAGCGCCACCAGCACTGCGGTATCGGCCGGCAACCCGGCTTCGCGCACCCGCTCGGCACAGGCCATCAGCGTATTGACGGGAACGACCGGCAGTTCAGCGCCGAAAGCCAGCCCCTGCGCCACGCCACACGCGGTGCGCAGGCCGGTAAACGATCCCGGGCCGGCGCCAAAGGCAATCGCGGCGCAATCGGCCAGCGCGATGCCGGCCTCGGCCAGCAGTTCGCCGGCGGCCGGCAGCACGCGTGCGGACGAGCGTGCGCCGGTGTGCTCATGACGCACCAGGCACTCGATCCCGGCACCCGCGACGGCACGTCCGAGCGCGACCGAGCACCACTCCGTAGAAGTTTCAACAGCAAGAATCCAGGACATGGCGCGATTGTATCCGCTGGCGCCCGGAATCGAGGCCTTCTTCGGTTTTATACGGACGGTGGGACACGCTGGCGCGGCTATCATCGAAGTGCATTTTCGCAATCAGCCAGAACATACGGAGGAACCCCCATGAGCGACCTGCAGGCACGCTTCGACCAGGCCCAGATCGACGTCAAGCAACTGAGCGAGCGCCCCAGCAATATGACCCTGCTGCGCCTGTACGCGCTGTTCAAGCAAGGCAGCGAAGGCGACGCCCACGGCGACAAGCCGGGCCTGACCGACTTTGTCGGCCGCTACAAGTTCGAGGCCTGGGAAGCGCTGCGCGGCACCGCGCGCGAACAGGCGATGGAGCAGTACATCGCGCTGGTGGAGGAACTGCGCAACGGCACCGCAAGCTGATCGGTGCATGGCCATGGGGCGCCGGTGCGCTCCACGGCCATCTTCACCACCGGCCTCAGTCCGCAGGGGCCGGCCTTGGCCTTATCCGCCACGCCGCTAACATCGCGCTGGCAATCACGATCCCCACCGCCAGGAAGGTTTCATCGAAGGCCCGGATGCGCGCCGACTGCAGCGCCGCATCGCCCGCCTGGCCCAGCACCGCACCGTGCTGCGCCAGCCGCCACTCCAGGCCCACGCCCGCCAGGCTCACGCCGATCGCCCCGCCCAGCTGACGCAGGAAATTGATGCAGCTCGAGCCTTGCGCGATCAGCGAGAAATCCACGCCGCGCATCGCCCCCAGCGTCAGCGACGGCAAGATGCAGCCCAGCCCGATCCGCCCCAGCACCGCCAGCGCCACCAGCAGCAGGTACGGCGTGGAGCGCGAGCCCAGCGCCATCAGCAGGAACGACAATGCCAGCAGCGCCAGCCCCACCGACACCTGCACATGCGGCGCGATCCGGTGCGTGAAGCGCCCCGCCACCGCGATGGTCAGCGCCAGCACGATGCCCGCCGGCAGCAGCACCAGGCCCGCCCGCGATGGCGTGTATTCCAGCGCCATCTGCATATAGACCGGCAGCAAATAAGTCGAGCCGAACAGCCCCGCGCCGTAGATAAACGCCACCACCGCGCCGGCCGCGAACTGCCGGTAGCTGTACAGCCGCATATTCATCAGCGGATGCGCGGCGCGCAGCTGCCACAGCACGAACGCCGCCAGCATCAGCACGCCAAACCCTGCCAGCGCCAGTCCCGCGGGCACGCTGTCGCGCATCTCCACCACGCCGTTGAGCAGGCTGACCGTGGCGATGCCGGCCAGTCCCAGGCCGCGCCAGTCCAGCGGCTCGCGCTCGCCCATCATGATCGAGTCCACCGCCATGAAGCGGCGCGCCATGGCCACCCCGATCAGCGTCAGCGGCACCACCACGAAAAAGATCGAGCGCCAGCCAAAGGCCTCAACCAGGAAACCACCCAGGCTCGGCCCCAGCGCCGGCGCCAGCACCACGCCAAAGCCGAACATGCTGATCGCCTTGCCCTGCTCACGCTCTTCGAATACGCGCAGGATCAGGATATTGGGCAGCGGCTGCATGATGCCCGCGGCCACGCCCTCGGCCACGCGCATCGCGATCATCACGCCATAGGTCGGCGAGAAGCCGCCGAAGAGGCCGCCCGCGCCCAGCAGCAGCAAGGCGCCAAGAAAGGTGCGGCGCAGCCCGTAGCGGTTCAGCAGCCACGGCGTCAGCAGCATCGACAGCGTCATCGCGATCATGAAGCTGGCCGCCACCCATTGCGCGCGCTCCTGCCCCAGCACGAAGTGCCGGCTCAGGTCCGGGATGGCAACGTTGATGATGGTGGACGAGACGATCGATGACATGGTGCCCAGCATCAGCGTCACCAGCACCAGCCAGCGCAGGCGGTCGCCGTAGCGCGCACGCAGAGCCTGCCGGGTCAGTCCGCCCGACGGCTGGCCGGAACCCTCCGGCGGGGCGGGGCCGCGGTTCACCCCAGCCGCCCGGTGTCGGCGATCTCGCGGATCTTGCGGACGGTGTCGAGGTCGGACTCGTGATAGGCCGACTTGACGATCTCTGCGTAGCGGTCGTCGCCGCTGGCATCGACCGCCGGCATGGTGGTGTTGTAGACAAAGCGCAGCAGCAGCGCGCCCGGGCCCGGGGTCTCGATCATCATGGTCAGCGAGCCGCCGGCGTGCTCGGCGGTGGCCGCCGTTTCATAGCGCACCTGCCGCCGCGGCTCGAACACCACGCGGTCATGGACGGACGCCGCGCCAAAATGCAGCACCCGATCGATCCAGTTGTCGCCGCGGCCGGTCACCTCGGCGCGGTCCAGTCCCAGCACGAACAGTTCGGGCGACTCGGCGCGCAGCACCAGCCCTTGCCAAAGCTGGTCAGGCGTGAGCGGATCCAGTTGAGGATTGCCTGGATCGTTGATCTCAACCAAGTGCTCGAAACGCAACTTCTTTCTCCCTGTCTGCAATGAATCGATATTATGAAGTCTTCGCGTGTTCGGAAGACCTTTTTGTCTGCGCGCTGCAACATTTCCGACACGGCCGGCGTCAGTCCTTGATTACCGCCTCATTGCCGCCTACGCGGGCACCGTGATCCGGAGCAGGGAAGTGGATGGCGTGCACCTGGACGCCGAGGCTCACCTGGCGCTGGGCGACGCGCTGCGGCCGGTCGTGCGCCGGCTGCTGGAGCGCTGACCCGGTGCCTCGGCCACCGTGCCTGCCGGCCGGCTGAAACATCACTCCTGACAGGAATTGTCAGGGCCCCGGCGCACAATGCGCCCGCTCACACACAGAACGCCGCCAGGAGGTTGTCATGGAGTTGCTGATCAATATCGACGTGGACGACCTGCCGCGCGGCATCGGCTTTTACGAGCAGGGGCTAGGCCTCAGGCTGCACCGCAAGCTGTTCGACGGCACCGTCGCGGAAATGCTCGGCGGCACCACGCCAATCTACCTGCTCGCCAAGCCCGCCGGCAGCCGCCCCACCACCCGCTCGGGCACCCGGCGCGACTACCGCCGCCACTGGACGCCGGTCCACCTCGACTTTGTCGTGCCCAACCTCGAACAGGCCATCGAACGCGCGCTGGAGGCCGGCGCCGAGATCGAGGACTGGCCGCAGGATTTTGAATGGGGGCGGCAGGCGACGCTGTCGGACCCGTTCGGGCATGGGCTTTGTTTTATTGAGTGGAAGGGGGAGGGATACGGCGCGGTGGCCAGCTGACGAGGCGCACCGGCTTTCGGATATGTCGCCTGTCCAGGACCAGCCCAGGATGTCACATTTCTATGCAGTATCGCGCTTGATCTATCCTCCAAACGTTCGTCGTTATAACATTGTGCTGCCACGAAAAGTGCACGCAACCGATGAGGGGACGAGGAATGAAAGCGACAATCCGAAAGATGGGCAACTCCCAAGGGGTATTGATCCCCAAGGCAATCCTGTTGCAGCTAGGTCTGGAGGACGAAGTGGAAATGGAAATCGAGAACGACGCGCTGGTCATCCGGCGCCCAAAGATTGCACCCCGGCAAGGCTGGGCAGAAGCCAGCCAGGCCATCGCCGCTGCCGGTGTCGACAACCTCGTGCTGGGCGACTTCCCCAACCCCGACGATGCGGCGCTGAAATGGTAGCGCGGGGCGATGTCTGGCTGGTTGCGCTGGACCCCACTGTCGGCAGCGAGATCGAGAAGACCCGTCCATGCGTCGTCATTTCACCACCGGAAATGCACGACTACTTGCGCACCGTTACCGTGGCGCCAATGACTACCGGCAGTCGTCCGGCTCCGTTTCGCATCTCGGTGACGTTCCAGCGCAAGACCGGCGTGATCCTGCTTGACCAGGTGCGTACCGTGGACAAGTCACGGCTGCTCAAGCGGGCCGGCGGCCTGAATGAAAAGACGATGCTGGAGACCCTGCGCACGCTGCGCGAAGTCTTTGCGGACTGAGCCAAAATCGCAAAGGCATTTAATGCACTACATTGCGGTGGGGAATGTGAACGCCGCCGGCCTCGCCAGGACCAGCATGGCGAAGTCCGTCCTCGATGCGGGCTGGTCGTCCTTCCGCACAATGCTCGCGTACAAGGCGATTGCGCATGGCGCGTGGTATGAGGAAGTCGACGAACGTTTCACCACCCAGGTTTGCTCTTCGTGCGACGCGATGCCGCCGCAGAGGCCGAAAGGTATCGCAGACCTTGGAATAAGGCAGTGGGTATGCAGTGAATGCGGTGCCGTACATGATCGCGATGTGAACGCTGCGCTAAATATCCTTGCCCGATCGGGACATCGGTCGCCTGCAGAGGGAATCTCCTCCCTTTAGGGAGGGGAGGATGTCAAGAAGGCCCAGTACAAGGGCGCGATGGTGCCGTCGTTCTGATGGTCCGATAAGCCCGCCAGAAGCGCTTGCAAATTCCGCCGCCTTCTGTAAAATGCGGCGCTCACCTTGCCCAGGTGGCGGAATTGGTAGACGCACTAGGTTCAGGTCCTAGCGGTGGCAACACTGTGGAGGTTCGAGTCCTCTCCTGGGCACCAGAGTTTTAAGCGAAAAGCCTGCACGGAAGTGCGGGCTTTTTTGTTTTGCAACGTTTCAAAAAAGGCTTACTGCGTCGGCACATGCAATTTGGCCGGCAGCGGACCGACGAGGTCCAGTTCCTCGAATGGCAGCAACTCGCATGCATGTCACGCATCAATTTCGCGCTCGGCCGCTGAACAGAGACTGAAGGCTATGTGCACGGCACGCTTGCAAATTCCGTCGCGCCCTGTAGAATGCGGCGCTCACCTTGCCCAGGTGGCGGAATTGGTAGACGCACTAGGTTCAGGTCCTAGCGGTGGCAACACTGTGGAGGTTCGAGTCCTCTCCTGGGCACCAGAGTTTTGAGCGAAAAGCCCGCACGGAAGTGCGGGCTTTTTGTTTTTGCGCCATTGGCTGTTTAAGCCGCCGCGCAGAGCTGGGACATTGCCTGATCCAACTGAGTCTTCACCATCACCAGCAGGCAACGGACGTCGTTAGCCGACTCCGAATGCTGGCTTTCGATTTCGAGCAAGGACAGGATGGCGCTCATTCCGGCGCTGACTTGCTCTAGAGATTCCACCGTTCCGGCCGGGACGATATTCAGGACGTCTGTGGTGTTATAGCTGCGCATTGGCATAGCGTTTTACTCCGACTAGAGAAACCCACTTGCCCACTCGAAATGGAAGGGCGGCGGGCCTGACAACGGGGGTGACAACCGGGGAACATCCGAAGAGAGACCCGGCCAGCCTTGCGGCTGCCCCGCCCGGCCCGCCAAAGAAACAGCTTGCACGCGACCTCGAAAAGAACGAGATCGATTTTTCGGATGCTCTTTCGGGTTGTCACACCCGCCCACCGAACCCCTCGGTGAGGCTTCCAGTTTCACGTTCGAGCAACCACGCGTCGATAAGACCCTTCGCATTCACCCCCCGCCCTCATCGCCTACAGTAGTCCTATCGAATGGCGCGGCCGCGCCGCCTGTCGGGAGAACTGCCGTGGGCAAACTGCAAGAGCGTCGCCGTTTCCTGGGAGCCGCGCTGAGCGGCCTGCTGGTCCCTGCCCTGCCCGCCTGCGGCGGCGATGACGACCCGCCCAAGCCGCCGCCCCGTCCCGATCCCGTTCCGGAAGCACAGATCACCCAGGCCATCGCCCAGCTCGATACGCTCGCCGCCAACCTGATGGCAAGCTCCGGCGTGCCCGGCATGGCCGTTGCCGCGGTGCGCGGCAAGCAAATCATTTACGCCAGGGGCTTTGGCCGCCGACTGGTGAGCGATCCCGCGCCCGTCGACGCCGACACCGTGTTCCAGCTTGCCTCCGTCTCCAAGCCGATCGGCGCAACGGTAGTGGCGCGCCAGGTCGGCCGCGGCGCCATAAGCTGGGACACGACGGTACGCCAGCATCTGCCCTGGTTCGCCCTCTCCGAAGCCCACGTCACCGAGGCCGTCACCATCGGCGACATGTACGCCCACCGCTCCGGCCTGCCGGACCATGCCGGCGACCGTCTCGAAGACATGGGCTACGACCGCCGTCAAGTGCTGACGCGGCTGCGCTACCTGCCGCTGCATCCGTTCCGCGCGGTCTACGACTACACCAACTTCGGCATGACCGCCGCGGCCGAAGCGGTGGCCACCGCCGCGGGCATCGACTGGGCCACGCTGTCGGAACAGGCCATCTACCAGCCGCTGGGCATGACCCGCACCAGCTCGCGCTACGCCGACTTCGCCGCGCGCGACAACCACGCACTCGGTCATGTGAAAGTCAACGGCAGTTGGGTGCAAGGCATGGGCACCATGCCGGATGCGCAGTCGCCCGCGGGCGGCGTCAGCTCGTCCGTCAACGACCTGGCCAAATGGCTGATCATGCTGCTGGGCAAAGGCGAATTCGCCGGCCAACGCATTGTCGATGCCGCCGCGCTCGAGCCCGCGCTGAGCCAGCAGATGCAAAGCAGCCCGCCTGCCAACGGCCGCCCGCCCGGCTACTACGGCTATGGCTTCAATGTCGGCACGACCGAGCTCGGCCTGACTTCGCTCAACCACTCCGGCGCCTTCGCGGTCGGCGCGGCCACCAGCTTTACCGCGGTGCCGTCGCTGAACCTCGCCATCGTGACGCTGACCAACGGCTACCCCATCGGCATCCCCGAAACCCTCAACGCGCAGTTTTTCGACCTGGTCCAATACGGCGCCATCCGCCGCGACTGGGGCGCGATCTTTGGCGACGCCTTCGCGCCGCTGCTGGCGCCGGAGGGCCGGCTGGTCGGCCAGCCGCGGCCCGCCAATCCACTGCCGGCGCGCGCACTGTCCGCATACACCGGCACCTACCAGAACGACTACTACGGCCCGCTGCAAGTCACCGACCAGGGCGGCACGCTGGTGCTGACACTCGGCGCGACCCCGCTGACCTTGCCACTGACCCACTGGGACGGAGATGTCTTTACATTGACGCTCCACAACGAGAACGCGTCGCCGGGCACGATCTCGCGCGCGGCATTCGCCAGCGACCGGGTCTGGCTCGAGTATTACGATCATGAAGGGCTCGGCGTGTTGATGCGCTGACGCGAAGCAAGCGCTTTCACCCAGGCGGGCACGGGTAGTGCCGAGTTGACACTGCCGCCGACGCTGCCGATACTGCACATCGCCCCCCCCGCCTCGTCGGGTTGGATCGGTTTGAGAAGTGACTCGCCTACCGGAAGGACGATCATGACCAGACTCCGCTCAGTGGTTCTCACCGCCGCCGTTGCCACGCTCGCCGCCTGCGGCACGCCCCCGCCAACGCCCACCGCGGTCACGCAGGTGCCCACAGTGACCACCCCGACCATCCCAGCCACCGCCGGCAAGACCGAAGTCTTGTGGCTCGGCCAGTCCGCCACGCGCATCACCACGCCCGGCGGCAAGGTCATCGTCATCGATCCGTGGCTGATCAATAATCCCAAGACCCCGCCAGGCTTCAAGCAACTCCAGGCGCTGGGCAAGGTCGACCTGATCCTGGTGACACACGCCCACGGCGATCACCTCGGCGACGCGCCCGCGCTGGCCAAGCTGAACAACGCGCCGATCTACAACGGCGGCGGCCTGGGCCAGGCCCTCATCAGCCTCGGCTTGGTGCCCGCGACGCAGGCCCAGCGCTTCGGCAAGACCGGCACCGTGATGCCCTTCGGCCCCACCGGCCCCAAGATCACCGCCGTGCATGCCGAGCATTCGTCCGAACTGGTGTTCAAGAACCCCGCCACCGGCAAGGATGAAACCCACTACGGCGGCGAGCCGGTGGGCTACATCATCGAGCTGGAGAACGGCTTCAGGATCTGGCACATGGGCGATACGGGACTGTTCGGCGATATGCGCTTGATCGGCGAGCTCTACAAGCCTGACCTCGTGCTGATCCCGATCGGCGGCTATTTCACGATGGGGCCGCAGGATGCCGCGATTGCGGTGCGCGACATGATCCGGCCGCGTTTCGCGATCCCGATCCACTATCAGACTTCGCCCCAAGCGCGCGGGACGCCCGCGGAGTTTACGGCGGCGTTGGGTAGCGGCGCGGCGACACGCGTGATCGTGCCTCAGCCGGGTGAGAAAGTGGATTTCTGATTGGCTCCGATGGCGCTGGCAAGCCAGGGACAATGCCACCAGTCAGACGTAACCGCTGCAGAATTCGACAAACAGACAGCCAATGCATCCATCGGAACGGATTGACGAACTCATCGCAGGTATCACGGACTGGCGTGGCAAGACCTTCGCCAGTCTGCGCAAGACCATCCTTGCCGCCGACCCCGAAATCGTCGAGGAATGGAAGTGGATGGGAAGCCCGGTGTGGTATCGCGACGGCATCATCGCCGTCGCCAACGCCCACAAAGGAAAGGTCAAGCTGACCTTCGCCTACGGGGCAAGTCTCCCCGACCCTGACAAGCTCTTCAACGCGGGCCTTGAAGGCAACGCGAGGCGCGCGATTGATTTCTTCGAGGGCGACAAGATCAATGAGCGCGCACTGAAGAAACTGATCCGCGCCGCTATTGCATTCAATCAGGGCAAGGCAAAGCAGAAGGCGGCCGCGGGGACTCGAACGAAAGTACAACCAAACAAAGAGGCATGAAGCTATTGAACGTCTGGAAGCGACCGCTGACGTCGCTGATCGCCGTGTCGTCCCTCGGCGCCGGCATGGCGCACGCCGCCACCCTCGCGCCCGAGCTGGCGCAACGCCAGGCACAAGCCAGCTACCGCGAGTATTTCGAGTTGCTGGCCATGCCCAATGATGCGGTGGTGCCAGCGGATATTCGCCGCAACGTCGACTGGCTCGAACAGGCGTTCCGCAAGCGCGGCTTTGCCACGCGGCAACTGGCCAACGATGGCAAGCCGATGCTGTACGCGGAATTCCCGGGCAAGGATCCCGCACGCAAGACCGTGCTGTTCTACATGCACCTGGACGGCCAGCCGGTGATTGCTTCACAGTGGGCGCAGAAGAGTCCCTGGACGCCGGTGCTCAAGCGCAAGGCCGCCAACGGCGATTGGGAGGAGATCGATGCCGCGCGCCTGTTTAGCGGGCCGGTGGATCCGGAGTGGCGCGTGTTCGGCCGCTCATCGGCAGATGACAAGGGACCGATCATGATGCTGCTGACCGCCATCGATGCGTTAAAGGCGGCAGGCGGCCAGCCGGCGGTCAACGTCAAGGTGATCCTCGACAGCGAGGAGGAAAAGGGCTCGCCCTCCATTGGCAAGGTCATGCAGGCCCATCGCGAGCTGCTTGCCTGCGATGCGATGGTGATCCACGACGGCCCCATGCATGCGACGAACCGCCCCACCCTGATCTTTGGCAACCGCGGCGCAGCGCGGGCCAAACTGACTGTGTTCGGCGCCCGGGTGCCGCTGCACAGCGGCCACTACGGCAACTACGCGCCCAATCCGGCGCAACGGCTTGCCAACTTGCTTGCCACGATGAAGGACGACAGCGGCCGGGTGACGATTCCCGGCTACTACGACAAGGTCCGGATCGGCGAGGCCGAACGCAAGGTCATGGCGGCGGTGCCCGACGACGAGGGGGCGCTCAGGCGGCGCCTGGGCATCGCGCAGGCCGACAAGGTCGGTGCCAACTACCAGGAAGCGATGCAATACCCGTCGCTGAACGTGCGCGGCATGGGCTCGGCCGCGATTGGCGACAAGGTGGCCAATATCGTCCCCGACAAGGCCGAGGCCGAACTCGATCTGCGCACCACGCCCGAATCGGATGCCGCCTACCTTGGCAAGCTGATCGAGCAACATATCGTCAGGCAGGGCTACCACCTGGTGGCGGGCACGCCGACCGACGCGGAGCGCGCCCGCTACGACAAGCTCGCCAGCTTCAGCTACCAGAGCGAAGGCGCCGACGCGGCCGGTTCTCCGATCGACTCCGCGGTTGGCAAGTGGGCCTACCAGGCGCTTGCGGACAGCTTCGGCACCAGCCCGGAACCGGTACGCATCCGGATGATGGGCGGCACCGTCCCGACCGCCAAGATCGTCGAGGTGCTCCATGTGCCGTTCGTCATCCTTCCGCTGGTCAACGCCGACAACAACCAGCACGCGGCGAACGAGAACCTGCGGCTGGGTAACTATGTCAGTGGCGTGCGAACCGTCTATGGGCTGCTGACCCAGCCGTTCTGAAGCGGGCTATCAACTAGCGCATGGTGATGCGAGACATTGGCATGCAATGTCGCAAGCCCCCGCCTCAGGAAGCCCGGCTGGCCGCGTGCCTGTCGGCGATCCAGGACAGTGCCGCAACATCGGCACCGCCGATTTCCACGACCTCGGTGCCCGCCATCATTAGTCCGTAGCCGTGCTCGTCGTCCCAGGCGCACCTGAAGTCCAGTCCCAGATAAGGCGCGCCGGCGACTGGATGCACATTGATGCTGTTGAGCCGAACCAGCGACAGCAGCGTGGTCTCGTCCCAGCGCTCGGGCAGCAAGAACGCATCGTCAGGCGGGGTGCGACCCGGTCAACGCTTGTCAACGTCGAAGGCCTTCTGCCAGATATCGCTGTCGGGCGGATAGATCTCGTCAAAGTGTTGGCGCAGCATACTGATCTCCTGCACGATCTCGAACGAAAAACCATGGCGGCCGCCACGGTCGTCAAACTGCAGGTTGTTCAGGTAGCGCCGGCAGTCGACTGCATCGAACCACTTGGCGGCAATGGTATTGACGATGCGTGGGAACTGGCGCCCGAGTTCGATGGGCCGGACCTTCTCAGGCAGCTCCGCCATCCAGCGGATGGCCTCGTCGCGAAGCGTGAGGTCGTGGTCGGTGGGGCTTTTGCGTTGGAACTCTGGATCTTGAGTCATGGAGGTCTCCGGAGGCGGCCAGCAGGAGAGTCGATTGTAGTGCACTGAAGCCTCGAGAAGCCACTATGCACGGGGCATCCCGCGCTCGCCGATTCCATTGCCCGGAAGCTCTGGCCCATTTTTTCCTGCCTATAATGGTTTCCTTTGGGAGGGCATGTCATGAACGGCGTCGATGACTTCCTTAAGGGCAATCTACTCGCTGGTCTGCTGGTCGGCGTCGGAGTCGTGGTATTGGCTCCGGTAGTGCTTCCGGTGCTGGCCACCGTTGCCAAGCCGGTCGCGAAATCCGCGATCAAGACCGGCGTGATCCTGTTTGACAGAGGCCGCGAGGCGGCGGCCGAAATGACCGAGGTCTTCGAAGACCTGGTCGCGGAGGCGCGCTCCGAACTGGAGACACCTCGGTCCGCGACGTTCGCCGAGACCAGGGCAGAGAGTGATGTCGCTACCGAGACATTCCCCGAAGCCGGCCGTCCTCCCATGTCGGGGCAAAGCACATGAAGCCTGAAGATGCGCAGCTATCCCATGCGCTGCCGGGTCGATTGCGGGTCAAGGTACCGACGCGGCGGCACGACGCTGCCTACTTCGATGACGTCGTGCGGCGCCTTTCCGAATGCAGCGGCGTGGATGAAGTCAGTGTCAATCCCGTGACAGCGAGTGTGCTGATCATTCATTCGACCAGCGACGATGCGGTCGCCTCGTATGCTTTGCAGCAGGAATTGTTCAGGCTGCGGCTAGACCGCACCGCGTCGAAATCGCGCATCGTCGCGCGGCAGCTTTCCGCATCGGCGCCACGGTTGTACTCCGCCGAGCCGATGAGTCCATCGGACCGGCGCGCCGGCATGCTGAGCGCGTCACTGGCCAGCCTGGGTGTCCTGCAGACGCTGCGAAGCCAGGTCATGGTCCCCGCGATCTCGCTGCTATGGTACGCCTACGACACCTGGCGCCAGCGTCCCGGGAACCGGCCCGAACCACCTTCGATACCATAAGCAAAACTTCATCAGACCGTCACATGGCAGCGGTTCAATAGCGCACGACGCCGGCATGGCCGGCAAGATGCGCTGAAGAAGCGCTACCATCATGCAAGAGCAGTTCGCCAGAATCCACCATGTGCCCGGACGCCTTCGTCTGAAGCTGCCGGCGATGAAGCGCAACGATGACACGGCGCGCCGTATCGAGCGGTCGGTCACTGCGCTTCCCGGCGTGCGCGACGCGTGCGCCAACACCCTGACGGGCAGTATCGTCATCCGCTTCTATCCCCGGCTGACCACCGGCGAGCAGATCGTCGCCGCCCTGCGCGCCGACGGTTATGTCACGGCAGGCATGACCCTGGCGGCCCCGGCGCGGACCTCGGTGGCAACGAGCGAGCGGTCGGCGTCGCTGGCCGACGCCATCGCCAAGAAGGCAGTCGACGCGCTCGTCGAGCGTTGCGCCGTGGCGGTTATCGCGGCGCTGATCTAGTCTGCGAGCCACCGTTCTGGCGGCCTGCGACTCGTTTTACGGACGCTGAGCGGCGCCGCCGCGTCGCGCCATGGATCCAGTACGGCGCCGCCGCGCCCGCTGCGATGGTAGCGATATCCAGCGCATCGACCGGTCCCACGCCAAGCATGCTGCGCAGGCCTGGGATCAGGCCGGCCAGCACTTGCAATGCCATCCCGCCGCCAACCGCCAGGTCGAGATAGCGATTGCGCTGTGCTGGCGCGCTCCCCGTTTTGCTGCGGCTATCGGTCCGGCAATTGTAAGCATGCAGCAGCTGGCCCAGCGTCAGCGTCATGAACGACACCGTGCCAGCGGCCGGACCGGCGCCATGGCGTGCCGCCGCCAACGCATGAGCGGCCATGGCCCCACCGCCGATGGCGAGCGCCTCCATGCCGAAGCGCGCCATATCCGCGCGGCCCACGATCGGCTCGCTGGCATCCCGCGGCGGCATCAGCAGTACATCCGGCTCTGGCGGCTCCACCGCCAGCGCAAGCGCCGGAAACACATCGCTCAGCAGGTTGATCCACAGCAGCTGCATCGGCGTCAGCGGCTGTCCCACGCCAGCGCCTACGGCAGCCAGCATCACCACGATTTCGCTGAGGTTGGTTGAAACCAGGAAGTGGACGGACTTGCGGATATTGCTGTAGATGGCGCGACCCTGGCTGATTGCCACCGCCAGCGTCTGCAGCTCGTCGTCCTCCAGCACCACATCCGCGACCTCGCGTGCCAGGTCCGTGCTGTGGCGTCCCATCGCCACGCTGATGTCGGCAGCCTTCAGCGCCGGACCGTCGTTGATGCCGTCGCCCACCATCGCCACCACCTGCCCGCCGCGCTGCAGCCCCTGGACGATCTGCAGCTTGTTGGCCGCGCTCACGCGCGCAAAGATATCGACGCGCTGCGCCAACCGGGCGAACTCATCCGGCTGCATGCCGGCGATATGGCTCGCTTCGACCACCTCTGGTCCGCCATTGCCATTGTTGCCCATCCCCAACGTCTTGCCCACCGCATGCGCGGTCACGGCCTGGTCGCCGGTGATGATCGCGGTCTTGATGCCGGCGTGGCGGAACAGGTCGATCAGTTGCTGCGCGCCATGGCGAATGGGATCCGCCAGACCGAGCATGCCCAGCCAGCACAGCGGGCGCGCGTCGATGTCGAGCGTGCCGTCCCCTGTGGCATAGGCAAAGCCGAGCAGGCGCAGGCCCTCCGCACCCATCTCATGGTTGGCCGCGAGAATCGATTCGCGGTCCGATTCGGTGAGCGGCAGCCGATGTCCATCGTCCGCATGCTCGCTGCAGAGCGCCAGCACCTCGGCGGGATTGCCCTTCACCGCCAGCAGTCTCGCTCCGCCCTCGCCGCCATGCAGCGTGGCCATATAGTTGCGCTCATCGGCGCGGTACGCGACCTCGAGCAAAGGATGCCGCGTGCGCACGGCATCGACCTCGACTGAAGCGGCAAGCGCCAGTTCGACCAGCGCAAGTTCCGTCGACGAGCCATTGAGCTGGAAGCGGTCCGGGCCGCCATCGAGCCGCGCTTCATTGCAAAGCACGGCGACATGCAGCAGGCGCAGCACCGCATCATGCGCATGGGGCTCGATGCGCCCGTCCGGAGCATAAAGCCTGCCATCCACCACGGCGCTACGCTGCATCGCCGCGTGCATGGCGAGTACCCGCATACGGTTTACGGTCAGCGTACCGGTCTTGTCGAAGCACACGGTATGGACGGCGCCAAGCGTTTCCACCGCGTCGAGCCGGCGCACCAGCACGTTCTGCCGCCGCATGCGGCGGATGCCAAGCGCCAGCGTGGTCGTCGCCACGGTGGGCAGCCCCTCGGGCACCGCGGCCACGGCAAGCGAGACCGATGTCTTGAACATCGCACCCAGCCCGAGCCCGCGCAGCATGCCGATGACAAAGACCAGTGCGCACATGGCAGTGGCGAGGCGCACGGTCTGGTTGCCGAAGTGCTGGAGCTGCCGTTGCATCGGCGTCGCGGGCGGCCGGGTCGACCCGACCAGCATCTGGACCATGCCCAGCTCCGTCGCCCTGCCCACCGCGACGACCACGGCGAGCCCGCTGCCGCTGACGACGGTGGTGCCCATGTACACCATGCAGGTGCGCTCGGCCAGCGGTACGTCGCGCTCGCGCAGGCGCTTCGGCGATTTCTGCGCGGGAAGGCTCTCGCCTGTCATGGGCGACTCGTCGGCACTCAACTGGCGCGCGTCGACCAGGCGCGCATCGGCGCCGACATAAACGCCCGCCGTGAGGACGAGAATGTCGCCGACGACAACCTCGCGCGCATCCACGCGATGCAGCTCCGCATCGCGCAGCACCATCGCCTGGCGTTGCGTCATGTCGTCAAGCGCATGGATCGCGCGCTCGGCTTGTGACTCCGTGGCGTAACCGATCGCGCCATTGATCAGCACCACGCTGGCGATCACCAGTGCATCGGCGAGGCCACCTGTGGCGATCGACACGATGGCCGAGCCGGCAAGCAACGCCACCGGCAGGCTCTTGAACTGCGCGACGAACATCTCCAAGGCTGAGCGCAGCCGGGGCGGGTCGAGTTGATTCGGACCGTGGAACAGCAGGCGGCGCTGCGCGGTGCGATGTGACAGGCCCCGCTCCATGGACGAGCCCATTGCCAGCAAGGCCTCCCTGGCGTCGACGGCGTGCCATGGCCGCCCCGCGAGGCCGGCCTGCGTCGCGCCAGCCCTGGTAGTGGCTGACGGGGCGGCTGCATGCGCATGGCCGACGCGCGCGCCGAAATCAAGACGTACTACAGGTCCATTGCCACCGCACGCGCGGCTCGCCGGCGCGCCCTCGCTCACATCGCCGCCATGGCCGTCGATGCAGGCGATAATGGCTTCCAGCGGATACGCGGGGTCGAACCGCACGACGATGTTGCCGGTCCAGGCGTTGGCCTCGACATGGAGAATGCCGGCCGCCTTGCCCAATTGTTGCGCGAGGGCTGCGCAAGCCACGTCATCGCGATACAGTCGCGACACATGCAATCGCGCACGGCCGCGCACCGTATGCAAGGGAACGACCGGCGCAGCGTCGCCGTTGCCACGCTCGGACCCGCGCGGCGTCGCTTGCGAAAGGGCAGTGGAAAAACGCTGTTGCAAGCTCACGCTCATGCCCCCGTAAAACTGGAAGAATAGGACAAAGCCATGGAATTGCCAGCCGCCTCAGCCGCGTCCGCGGACGCGAAATCGCGCGACCTGCGGCGCATGAAACTGGCCGCGACCGGTCTGCTGATCGGCATGGTCGCGCTGTTCCTCATCGCACGCCGGTTTGAAGATGTGCATCCTGCGATCGGATTTCTGCGCGCATTCGCCGAGGCCGGCATGGCGGGCGGCATCGCCGACTGGTTCGCGGTCACCGCGCTGTTTCGTCATCCGATCGGGCTGCCCTTGCCGCACACCGCGATCATTCCGCGCAACAAGGATCGCATTGGCCGCAACCTCGGCGCATTCTTCGAAGCGAACTTCATGTCCAAGGAAGTGGTGTCCGCCAAGCTTGCCGAGTTCGACCTCGCCGGCGCTTTCATACGCTGGATCGGCAGGCCGGCGCAGACTGCGCAGATTGCAGACTACCTGGCAGAGCTGGCGCCCGACCTTCTGGCCAAGGCCGGCGGCAAAGACCTCGAAAACCTGGCACGCGAGACGCTGGCGGAGCGCATACGCGGCGTCGAACTGGCACCGCTTGCAACGGCAGCGCTGACGCAGATAGCGAAGGGTATCGACTATGACAAAATTATTACGCGGCTGTTCGAAGAGCAGGTGCAGTTGCTTCACCTGAACAAGGACGTGATACGCCAGCGCGTGCGCGAAGGCACCGGCTGGCTCTGGCAACGCGTGTCGCTGGACGAGAAAATCTCGGATTCACTGATCCGGGTCATGGACGAAGCGCTCGCAGAGGTGCGCGACATGCCGGACCATCCATGGCGCGCCCGCTTTACCGAAGTGGCGCATGGATGGATCATGGCGATGGCCGAAGCGCCGGCGTTCCTGACACAGTGGGAGAAACTGCGCGAGGAGATGCTCGCGCATCCTGCATTCGCAGGCGGCATCAGCAACCTGTTGGCCGAGTTGACGCAGATGCTGCGCGCCGACACACAGTCGCCGGACTCCCTCGTCAGGGCCCGCCTGCGCGCCATCATCTCGCAATGGGCACACGATGCGCTGCAGGACCAGGCACTGCAGGCCCGGGTCAATGAACGGGCGCGCTATACGCTCGCCACCACTATTACCGCCCAGCGGCACGAACTGGCGGAACTGATTGCGGACACGGTGCGGCGTTGGGACACCGCAACCGTTACCCGCAAGATCGAGGTCGAGGTCGGCAGGGATCTGCAGTTCGTGCGCATCAATGGCACGTTGATCGGCGGCCTCGTTGGTCTGGCGCTTCACGCGCTAAAAGTCTTCCCTTGAGTACTCAGCTTCGGCAGCATCACGCCGTGACGGCCGGCTCCTTCGTTGTCTGGCGCTCTTCCTCGGCGCGCATCGGCGTCCGTCCCGTCGCCGCGGAACCGGCCACCTGGCGCACACCGCCCACGCCAGTGGAGATAATGTCGCGCGCTACCGAAACGACGCCCGTTCCGAGCGTGCCGACCGTTCCCAGCGCTTCAGAGCCCACTTCTTCCGTCGCGTGCACGGCACCTGTCAGCACATCCCGCACAACCTCGACCGCGTCGTTTGCCACCAAACCGGTGGCGCGCAGCGTGCCGCTCAGCGTGTCCCGCACGAAACCGATGATCGGTCCGCCGAATTCATCCGCCGCGACGCGCGCCGGCTCTCGCAAGCCATAGCGGGCACGGCGCATGCCTGTCTCGGTCGTCACGCCCCGATCCACCCCTTCCCAGCCTTCCGTCGCTTCCGCGTCTTCCGTGCCGGTCAGCTTTTCCTCATCTGTGTCCTTGTCTCGACGTGCCATGGCAACCTCCTATGTCGCAAACGTAGCGATCGAATGGGCAGCCAACGCGCGTGCATCGGCTGCACCATGTGCGCATGGGCGCAAAGCCGCGCCCATGCTACAGAGCAAACATAGACCATAGGAAAGGTTAGCAACAATCGCTCCCGGCAGAAGACGGCGTACAGGGTCGGCAGTAGCGTGGGCAGGTGTGGACTGCTGCGAGCCATTGCAACCTTGGGGAACGACATTGCAATAAGGAAACGAGGATCGGATACGACACCGCAATGGTGCGCCGGTGCCGGGGTGCTCTGCACGCGACCGTTGAAGCCTCAGCATCGACCGGCGCTTCCTGCCGTGCGTCGTCCGGCCCGACGCGGGTTTCCCGCGCGAGCCTGGCCAGCGCCTGCGCCAGCCGGTCATGGACATCCTCATGGATATACAGCCGCTTGATCGCCAGGCAGTACTGCGCGTTGTTGGCAAACGCGCCTTCAGGTTGACCGCTGCGAAGGCCATCACGGCGCGGCCGGTCTGGGTCGAGCCGGTAAAGCTGAGCTTGTCGATGCCCGGATGGGACGACATCAACGGCCCCAGGGCATCGCCGCCACTGATGACATTCAGCACGCCAGCCGGCAAGACGTCGCGCAGCAGTTCGCCCAGCTTCAGCGTCGTCAACGGAGTGAACGGCAATGGCTTGAGCACCATCGTATTGCCGGTCAGCAAGGCCGGCGCCACCTTCCACAGCGCCAGCGCCAGCGGGAAGTTCCACGGCACGATGCCGCCAACCACGCCCAGCGGCACGCGCAGGGGGTCAGAGTCTGAAATCCGGATCGTCATGCAAATGGTGGTGGGCACGCTTACCCTGACCCTGCTGACCGACCCGGGGCCGTTGCGCTTCGACGGAGATCTGATCGAAACCAAGCTGACGGCGATGATGAAGCGGTTCTTGCTCTTGCCCTGATTTCCACACGGCCAGAGGCGTTTTCTGTCAGATCGGCTGGATCGCCCCCTGGCTTGTCCCTTCCCCCAGCCCCATGCGTGCCGCTTCCTCCCGCAGGCTGCGCACGAACGCATGCACGACCTCGTCGGCCCCGCCCTGGCGCCACACGGCGCCCACCGGGCCGAACGATTCGGCGTCGGCCACGGGCAGCACCCGCAGCAGCCCCAGCGCTTCCATATGGCGCGCCATCGCGTCTGAACAGACACCGATGTAGTCGGTGCCCCGCAGCACCGCTTCGATCGTCAGCACCGAACCGGTTTCCACGCGTGGCTGCAGGCCGGCCGCGCCGCGCTCCAGCAGCACCGTGTCCAGCCGGGTGCGCATCAGCGTCTCGCGCGGCGGCATCACCCAGGGATAGGCGAACAGGTCGCGCCAGGCGATGCGCTGGCGCGCGGCCAGCGGATGATGCCGTCCCACGACCACGCCGATGCCGTCCTCGAACAGCACCTCGTGCGCCAGATGCGGGCCATAGGCGCGCGCGTCGATAGAGCCGACGATCACGTCGTAGTCGCGCCGCTCGAGGCGCTCCAGCAACGTGTTGAAGGTGCCTTCGGTGACCTGGATCTGCACAGTGGGCCGCGCTTGCTGGAAGCTGACGATGGCGCGCGGGATCAGGTGCGCCACGCCGGCAAAGACACTGCCCACATGCAGGCGTGCGACCGCCCCTTTGGCAATGGAGCCCAGTTCCTCATGCGCGCGCGACACCTCGCCCAGCACCCGGATCGCCAGCTTGCGGACCGCGTCACCGGCCGGCGTGAGCTGCAGCCGGCGCCCACGCACGACCAGCCGCGCGCCCGCAAGCTCTTCCATTTCGCCGAGCCAGTGTGACATCGCCGACTGCGTCATGTGCAGCCGCTGCGCGGCGGCGGACAGCGTCCCGGCGTCCAGCAGGATCAGGAAGGATTCGAGGTGCCGCATCCGTAACCGGCGCGCCCAGGCCACGCTATCCGCAGGGTCAGTCATGAGTGTTTACTAATACATCCATCGGAACAATTCACTGGCGCACATGGTAAGCCAATCCAATAATGTGCGGGAGTTCTCAACATGCTCGGTTTTCTCACATTGTTTTCAGGTTTTCTACCTATGAAGAAACTCTCAGTTGTTTCGCACCTGGCGGCGGCCGCGGTTGGCCTGGGCCTGATGGCGCCCGCATGGAGTTGCGGCGAGGCGGGTTCGACCCGGCCCATCCGTCTGGTGGTGTCCCAGCAGGCGGGCGGCAGCACCGATACCATCGCCCGCATGTGGGCCGAGCATGCCGGCAAGGAACTCGGCACCACGGTGGTGGTGGAGAACAAGCCCGGCGCCGGTGGCGTCATCGCCGCCAAGTGGGTGCTGTCGCAACCCGCGGACGGCTGCACGCTGTTTCTTGCGGGCGTGTCGCAGATGGTGCTGAACAAGTTCGCCTATGCGCCGCTGGCCTACTCGCCCGAGAAGGATTTCACGCCGGTCGCGACGCTGACCAATGTGCCGTTCGTGCTGGTCGCCAATCCGCAGAGCGGTTTCCGCACGCTGGACAGCGTGATCGAGGCATCGCGCGCCAAACCCGGCGCGATCAACTTCGCCTCGTCCGGGCTCGGCAATTCGACCCATCTGGTGGTGGAGATGCTGCTCAAGCAGCGCGGATTCCGCATGACCCACGTCCCCTACAAGGGCGAGCCTGACGGTGTCATCGCCACCGTCTCCGGTGAAACGCAGGTCATGGCGCCGGTAGTCAGCACGGCATTGCCGCAAATCCGCGCCGGCAAGCTGGTGCCGTTGGTCGTGTTTGCAGCGAAGCGCGTGCCCGATCTGCCCGACGTGCCCGCGGCACCGGAGATCGGCCTCAAGGGCTTCGAGGACATCGGCTGGTCGGGCATCGCCGCCAAGGCCGGCACGCCGGCCGAATCGATCCAGCGCATGCATGCCGCCACGCAGAAGTTCCTGTCGGAACCCGCCGTCGTCGACAAGCTGCGCTCGATGCAGGTCACGCCGATGCCGGGTCCCGTCGGCAAGCTCAGTGAGCTGACGGTGCGCGACACGGTCAAGTGGAAGAACGCCATCGGTGACCTGAACCTGCGGGCTAACTGAACCGACGAGGCGCGGTGGCCCCGGCGGCCGCCGCGCGCAGCTGTCACAACACCTGAATCCCGAGATAGCAATGAAAAAAGGCATGGTCGTCTGCCCGCAGCCCGAAGCGGCGGAAGCAGGCATCGAAATCCTGCGGGCCGGCGGCAATGCGGCGGATGCCGCCGTCGCCTGCGCGTTTGCCCAGACCGTGGTGGATCCGCTGATGTGCGGCATCGCCGGGTTCGGCACCGCGGCGGTGTATATGCCGTCGAAACAGGCGCACGAATATGTCGACTTCCACGCCACCGCGCCGGCGCGTGCCACGCCCGACATGTGGGCCGACAAGCTGGAGGGCGAGGCGCGCGACGGCTTCGGCTTCTTCGTGAAGGACCGCGTCAACGACATCGGCTATCAGTCGATCGCCACCCCCGGCACGCTGCGCGGCCTGGAGGCGATCCACCAGAGCTACGGCAGGCTGCCCTGGAATGAAGTCATCGCGCCCGCGATCCGCTGGGCGCGCGAGGGCTATTTCGTGCGCCCGGGGATGTATGCGTTCTGGATCGACGTGGCCACGCTTGGCCGCGCCAGCAATCTGGAACGCCTGGCATACAGCGAGGACGGTCGGCGCCTTTACTGCCGCGAGGACGGCTCGCCAAAGACGATCGGCACGCCGCTGCACAATGCTGATTTCGCGAACACGCTGGAGCAGATCGCGCGCGAGGGGGCGGATGCGTTCTATCTGCACGATATCGCCCATCGCATCGTCGCGGACATGGAGGCGAACGGCGCCCTGCTGTCGCGCGAGGACCTGGCGGCATACCGCGTCGAACGGACGGCGCCGCTGGGCGGCACCTATCGCGACCGTACGATCACCACCAACCAGCCGCCGGGCGGTGGCGTGATGCTGATCGAGATGCTGAATATCCTCGAGCAGTTCGACCTGGCGGAGATCGGCCACAACACACCCGAATACCTGCGCATCGTTTGCGAGGCGATGAAGGCCGCGACGCGCGACAAGGACCTCCACGTCGGCGATCCGGCATTCGTCGAAGTGCCGCTCGCGCGGCTGCTCGACAAGGGCTATGCGCGCGAGCTTGCCGAACGCATCCATGCCGGCGACAAGATCGACATTCCGCGCGTCAATCCCGGCCATGTGGTGCCGCGCGATACCACGCACCTGTCGGTGGTGGATGGCGATGGCAATTGCATTTCACTGACGCATTCGCTGGCGATGCCGTCGGGCGTGATTACGCCGGGACTTGGATTCCTGCACAACGGCTGCATGGGCGTGTTCGATCCGCGGCCGGGCCGGGCAGGCAGCATTGCTCCGGGCAAGCGGCGCTTTACGTCGTCATGTCCTTCGATTGTGTTCCGGGACGGCAAGCCGGAGATCGTTCTCGGCGCGCCTGGGGGTACCCAGATTGCCATGGGTGTGCTGCAGGCCATTCTGAACGTGGTGGATTTCGGCATGGCGATGCAGCCGGCGGTGTCGGCGCCGCGCTTTTCCTCGACCAGCAATGCCATCGACGTGTGCAACCGGATTCCGCGCTATCTCACCAAGGAGCTGGAAGCGCAAGGTTATGAGGTGATCCGCAATCCGTACAACTATACGATCGCGTGGGTGCATGCGATCCGGTTGGTGAATGGAGAGCTTGATGGCGGGGCGGATCCTGGGCGGGATGGGGTTGCGTTGGAGACGGTGGTGGATTGAGGGTTGTGGGGCTGTCGGTATTGGGCATTGCCGTGGCTTCGGTAAGCGCCTGCCCTCACCCACACCCCTCTCCCGCAGGCGGGAGAGGGGAGCCTGCTGCTCGCGTTATGGCCAAGCAGCGCCCTACGTCACGGCAACACAGGATTCGCCACCGCGCGCGCAATGATCGCATCGGCATCGCGCTGCAGCAGGAAGCGCTGCGCCACCAGCTCATTGGCCGCAGCCGTAACCGCCGCAACATACCCGGCCTGGTTCGTATACAGCGACTCCAGCGACGGCCTGCTGTCCCCCGCGGCCTGGCGCGCCGCCTCGGTCTTGTGGAACGGGATAAACGCGCCTGTCAGGTTGGACAAGTCGACGATCCCCGGCGCGGCCACGTAGTTGAACTCGAGGCTGGTGCCGATCGGCGCGCGTGCTTCCACGCTGCGGATGCCGGCACGCGGAATGCCGGTGGAGGCATCGAGCTGCGGCACCAGGATCGCGTAGTCGCGGTTCAGATAAGCGGGAGGCAGGATCGACGCGATGCCCGATTCATCCTCGCGCCGGTACTGCGGGCCGAAGTCCAGCAGCGGGTAGCCGTTGTAACGGCCCAGGTACTGGAACTCCGGAATCGCGGTCTGCACCCCGGACACCGGCCACGTCAGCCCTTTCATCACCGGCACCGTTAGCGCCGAAGGCCGCACCAGCGTGCCGTCGGCCAACGCCGGCACCTGGCTCGGCGGCGGCGCCGTGTCGCGCACCACCCAATCCTCCAGATCGAGGAACAGCGCCCGGAAAGTGTCGTTGAAATGAATGACGGTGCCGGCAGGATAGACGTTGCGGGTCGGCACATAGTTGATGCTGGCCGTGCCGCCCGGGCCGCCGTGCTGGGCGCCTGCATAGTAGTAGATGCGGGCGTTGTCGGGCTGCTTGAGGTCGGTGAAGCCGTTGGCGTCGGTCAGTACCGGCGAGCCCTGCAGTTGCCAGAACTCGGTGCCGGACAGGCCGAGGAAGAACTTCGGGCAGGTGCTGGTGGCCGCGCAGCGCTTCATCACGCCGCCGGTCGTGCCGGCGACATCGTCGACATAGTCCTTGTCCAGCGCGCGCGGCGCGGTCTGCCCGAACGCGGTATGGTCGGTGCGCAGCCCGCCACCGCCGCCCGGCACGGCAAAACGCGTGTTGATATTGGTCTGGCGCGCGGCCACGTGAGCGTAGATGCCGTCGAACACCTTCGAACCATCGAGCGCCTGGTTAAAGCCCAGATGCAGGAACGTCTTCATCGCATTGCCCGACTGCGACGTGCCCTGCCCGATGGCATGCCGGATGCGGCCGGCGATCGGGTTGGGCGTGCCGGCGCTGCCGACGGCCTTGTTGCGGAAGAAGCTGACGACCTCGCGCAGCGCGGCCAGGCCCACGCCCATCACCTTCGGGTCCTTCGCCACGTAGACCAGTTCATAGAGATACTGCGGATCGAAGCCGCCGCGCAGGCAGATGCTGGCCGGATCGGCGGTGCCGGGGAACGGGTTGGCGCCATCGCACCGGGCGAATTTCCAGTCGCTGGCGGGAATCGCGACGCGGGCGTCGGTCTCGTTGATGCGCCGGGTCAGCGAGTAGCCGGGCTGGGTGTTGTCGAGGCTGGCCGGCGCGTACGGGATCATCGAGCCATTGAACACGCCGCCGGGCAGCGACATCGACGCGGTTGCCGTGGTCGGCACCAGCTCGGCGCGATACGGGCCTGTGATGGAGGTGCCGTCGGTATTCTTCGCCACCGGCACGGTGACAGTCAGGCGCGCCGGGTTAGACTTGGGCACATCGCCTTGCCAGGCCGAATAGAGGAACACGTAGCCGCGCTCGAAATAGACGGCGTCACTGGGCGTCGTGCCCGGGTTCGGCATGGTCAAAATGTTGCCGCGGTTCGGCGCGTCGTAGCGCAGCACACCGCCCGCCTTGCCCATGTCCTTGGGCTTGAGCATGACAAAATCGGTCGTGTACTCGACCATGCCATTGGTATTGACCGGCGCCAGCGCCAGGTCCTGGATGATCGCATTCCTGGGATCCTTGGGATCGACCTCGCCGGTGATGGTGCCCGTCACCTGCTCATACTGGCCCACGCTGCCGTAGCTGCCGGCGAAGTCCTGCGTGCCGGTGATCTTCAGTGTCAGTGCGGGCGTGCGCGTCTGCGGCGGTGTACCGTCACCACCTGAGCCTCCGCCCCCACCGCCATCGCTGCCACCGCATCCGGCCAACAGCAAGATGGCCGTGGCGCCGCCCAGGGCGAGCGCCATCGCGTGCCGCCCGAGTGCACGTGCTTCCATCGGTGTCTCCTCGTCTCGTCGTTATTAAAATGGTTCCCGTCGGAATTGCGGGAGGCGACTCGACTATAGAAGACTTGGATTGTGCTGATAAATTGATTGTTTGGATGGATTTATCGACGCGGCAGGTCGATCGCGGAGAGCCTGTTTCAGTGAGGTCCTCACCTTCACAGTGCTGCGCTGCGCTCAGCTTCGGCAATGCCTTCCACGCCATCCCGGAAACGCGCAGCAGCGCCATGCAGATGGCGTGCGCCGCCATGTTGCGCCGGGCCCTCGCCTTCGATTCGCAGCCGCGGCAGGAACTGCGGAAACTCGCGCTGCATGAAGTCGATCAGTCCTTCGCGCACCACGCAGCGCAAGTCCCACGCCAGCCCGGACGAGGCCGCGGTGCACAGTACGCGTATCTGCATGGTGCGCTCGGTGGCATCGGTGACCACCAGGTTGAAGAAGCGGCGGTCCCACTCAGGCGCTGCATGGACGATGCGCTCCAGCTCCTTGCGCAACGGTGCCAGCGGCATGCCGTAGTCCACGTGAAAGAACACGGATCCCAGCAGCTGAGCGTTATTGCGGGTCCAGTTCTGGAACGGCTTCTCGATGAAATACTGCAGCGGGATGATCAGACGGCGGTCGTCCCATATCCGGAGCACGACGTAGGTGCCGGTAATCTCCTCCACGCGGCCCCACTCTCCTTCGACGATCAGTACGTCATCGAGCCGGATCGGCTGGGTCAGCGCGAGTTGCAGTCCGGCGATCATATTGCTGAACACCGGCTTGGCCGCAAAGCCGGCAATCAGCCCGACCACGCCCGCCGACGCCAGCAAGCTGGCGCCGACTTGCCGCGCCCCGGGAAACGTCATCAGCAGCATTGCCGCGCCCATCACCACGACCAGCGTCATCGCAATGCGCGACAGCACGCGGGTCTGGGTGTGGATGCGCCGCGCGCCCACGTTGTCCTCCACATCGACCGGGTGCCGGTCCAGCACCCCTTGCGCAAACCCCGCGATCATGCGCGCCGCAAGCCAGGTGGTTGCGACGATCATCAGCAGCCCGTTGAAATGCCGCACGCTGTCGATCCAGCGCAGATCGTTGGGCGCGGCCTGCCAGACCGTCTGCAACGCCAGCAGCGGCAAGACTGCCTTCGATGGCGCGCGTGCCTTGATCACGATGGCATGCAGCACCGGCGCGGTCCGGGTGATCCGCAACAGCAGCAGCCCGCCAAGGCGATGCGCGATCAGCGCGGCGATGACAGCGATCAGAGCCGCCGCCCATGTGCCGAACCACGGGTGATCGATAAGGGTTGGAAGGTTCATGGGGCGTCTTGTTTCATTGGGGTTGCGCGACTATGGAGGTAGCGACACGACGAGCGGGCGGAAGGTTCCGCCTTCGGTTTTTCCTCATCCGGCTAGGCACCCTGCACGTAGGCATGCAAGCCCGAAGCCAGCGCGGCAAACGTCACCGCACATCGGGCGCTGCCGCGCAGGTCCTCGTGCATGGCGACCCAGGTATCCATCGTCATGGAGAACTGATGTTGCAGGATCCGGACCAGCCGCTTGTCCCGCGCCGCCAGCGCCGACTGGCACACGCCGATGCCGAACCCAGCCCGTATCGCGCCGAGCTGCGCCAGGTCGCTGTCAGCGCGAAACGCCAGGCTGTCGCGCGAGAAGGCCTGGAACTGTTCCTGCAGGCGGCGGATATATGCGCTTTCCTGGTCGAAGCCGATCAGCGTGAAGCCGGACAGCTCGTCCAGCGATTCGGGCACGCCACGGGCTGCCAGATAGCTGTGATGGGCATGCAGGCCCAATTCGATCCCGCCCACTCGCTGGGCCACCAGCGCTTCCTGTTCCGGCCGGAACATTCGCACCGCGATGTCCGCCTCGCGACGCAGCAGGTCGTCCACCTGGTTCGACAGGACCAGCTCGATCTCCAGCTCCGGATGCGCATCGCGCAGTGCCGTGAGTATCGGCGGCAGCACTTCGACCCCGATGACTTCGCTGGCCGACACCCGGACCGTGCCGCGCACGCCCGAGCCGTGGCCGCTGGCCACCCGCCGCATTGCCGCTGCCGTCGCGGCAATGCCAGCGGCATAGGGCCTCAGCTCGTGCGCGGCGTCGGTGGGTGCGAACCCGTCGAAAGAGCGGGTAAAGAGCTTCAGCCCCAGGACGGCCTCCAGGCTGTCGATGTGCCGGCCCACGGTCGGCTGCGTCAGGCCCATCGCGCGGCCGGCGGCGGACAGCGAGCCGGTTTCCAGCACATGAAGAAAGGTCCGGTACCACTCCCAGTTCGGTTCGCTGTTGAGCATGCTATACATTTTTGTTTAGCGACCACGCGATTATAGGGAATTTCCTTTTGGCACCAGAGTTTGCAAACTGAGGGCAATCGCAAACCAGTACCAGCTACAAGGAGAAATCACCATGCCCAGAGTCGCTCTGTTCGGCGCAGCCGGCGCGATTGGCCACAGCGTGGCCGCCGCATTGCGCAGCAAGGGACAGCCGTATCGCGTGGTCGGCCGCAACGAAGCACGTCTGCGCCAGGCATTCGGTGACGACCCGCTCGCCGAAATCGTTGCCTGGAACCCGGATTCCCCGGCCTCGGTGCAGGCAGCTGCCAGCGGCATCGACACGCTGATCTACATGGTCGGCGTCGACTACTGGCAGTTCCAGCTACACCCCGAGCTGATGCGCAAGACCCTGGATGCCGCCATAGCCGTTGGCGTCAAGCAATTCATCCTGATCGGCACCGTGTACCCCTATGGCCGCGTGCAGAGCGGCAAAACTCTTCGCGAAGACCATCCGCGCGCGCCCCACACCTTCAAGGGCCGCATGCGAAAGGCGCAGGAAGACCTGCTGATGCAGGCCGACGCCAGCGGGCAGATCCATGCGACGGTGCTGCGGCTGCCCGACTTCTACGGCCCTGGCGTGGAGGCCAGCCTGCTGCACCGCGCCGCGCAGGCAGCGGTGAATGGCGGCACGGCCGACCTGATCGGGCCGATCGACCGGCCGCATGAGTTCGTCTTTGTGCCCGACGTGGGACCGGTTGTCGCCCGGCTGATCGACACCCCGGCGGCCTTCGGCAAGATCTGGCACCTTGCGGGTGCCGGCGTCACGACGCAGCACGACCTTGTGCTGGAAATGGAACGACAGACCGGAAGCAAGCTGAAGCTGCGCGTCGCCGGCAAGGCAATGCTGCGTCTGCTGGGCCTGTTCAACCCGTTCATGCGCGAACTGGTAGAAATGCATTACCTGATGACCGACCCGTTGATCATGGACGACTCGGCGCTGCAACGGCTGATCGGCCCGATCCGCAAGACGCCTTACGCCGAGGGCATCCGCCAGACGCTGGCGGCGGTGCGCAGGGCTGGGTCTGTGGCCGAAGCTTCAGCCTGAACGGCCATGATTCGGTGCGTAGACCTCTGCGAAGCCAAGGTCACGTCGCAATCGGCCTGAACAAGGTCTACCATTTAAGCCGAGATAAGCACTCATCCTCAGCGCCATAGCGACCATGCAGCACGCAATCCAGGTACCCCCTGAAACCGTCAGGAAATGGCAAGAGATTGTCGATCTGCTCGCCGGAATCATGCGCGTTCCTTCCGCGTTGATCATGCAGGTACAGCCTCCGAACATCAGAGTCTTCGTCTCCAGCGAATCCGAAGGGAACCCTTACGAGCCCGCTGAAACCGCGCCTTTGAACACGGGACTTTATTGCGAGACCGTGATGAAGACCCGCCAGCCGCTGCTGGTCCCTGACGCGCTGCAGGACGAAGAATGGAATTCAAACCCTGATATCAAGCTGGGGATGATCTCGTACCTGGGCGTCCCGATCAGTTGGCCCGATGGCGAGATATTCGGCACGATCTGCGTGCTTGACAGAAAGAGAAACGATTACAGCGAGACTTTCCACAAACTCCTGCTGCTGTGCCGCGACGTGCTGCAGGCCGACCTGGAATCGCTCACCGCAGTCAACCAACAACTCGAAGAGCGCGAAGCGAAGATCGAGCGCCTGGTCAACGCGGACATTATCGGCATCTTTATCTGGGAACTCGGAGGCCGGATCATCGAGGCCAATGACGCGTTCCTCCGCATCGTCGGCTGCGAGCGTGAGGATCTCGTCTCCGGCAGCCTGCGCTGGACCGACCTGACCCCGCCGGAATGGCTCGACCGCGATGTCCGGCAATGGCTGCCGGAGCTGGAGCGGACCGGCCGCCTGCAACCGTTCGAGAAGGAGTATTTCCGCAAGGACGGCAGCCGGGTGCCCGTGCTGATCGGCGTGGCGAGCTTCGAAAAAGGCGGGAACCAGGGTGTCGCTTTCGTGCTCGACCTGAGCGAGCGCAAGCGCGCGGAGGCCGAAGCGCGCGAAAGCGAGCGCCGCTACCGCGAGATCCAGACTGCGCTGGCGCACGCAAACCGTGTCACGACCATGGGGCAGCTCACGGCCTCGATCAGCCATGAATTAAAGCAACCGATCGGCGCTTGCGGCATCAATGCCGAGGCGGGTCTGCGCTGGCTGGACGCACAATCGCCGAACCTGGAGGAAGTTCGCCAGGCGCTAGAACGTATCACCAAAGACGCAAGCCGCGCCGGCGAGATCATCAACCGCATTCGCGGCCTCGTCAAAAACACCCCGATGCATAAGGAGTGGGTGCAGATCAACGAGGCGATTCACGAGGTCGTTGCCCTGACGCGCGGCGAGGCGATGAAACACCACGTGTCCGTGCGGATGGAGCTTGCCGAGAACTTGCCGCTGGTTCATGGCGACCGGGTGCAACTCCAGCAGGCGATGCTGAACCTGATCATCAACGCCATTGAAGCGATGAGCGCGGCTGACGACGGACCGCGTGACCTGACGATCAGCACCGGCAACGATGAGCCGGCTGCCGTCATTGTCACGGTGCGCGATTCGGGGCCGGGTGTTGCTGCAGAGAACATCGAGCGCATCTTCGAGCCGTTCTGTACGACGAAAGCCGGCGGTATGGGCATGGGGCTTTCCATTTGCCGCTCAATCGTGCAAGCGCACGGGGGAACGCTGCAGCTGAATGCGAACGTGCCTCGCGGCGCCGTATTTCAGTTCACCGTGCCCATTTCCGCTACGCATTGACAAATCCTGCCTAGGCAGCTATCTTGTCGAGGATTCAGGGAGCTGTCATGCAAGCAAAGAAACGTTCGGTCATCACGGAACTGAGCTCAGGCGAACTCGGCTATCTCCTCACAGACGTGCGCAATCATTTCCTTGCCGCTATCGAGCGTGAACTGGAACCGTTGCAGATCACGGCAGCCCAGTTCGTGGTGCTCAACAGCATCATGTCGGGCAAAGGCCGCACGCTTAGCGAATTCTGCCGGCTGCTCGGCTATGATTCCGGCGCCATGACGCGGCTGCTGGATCGCATCGAAGCCAAAGGCGTTATCCGCCGCGTGGACAACCCGGCCGACCGACGCAGCTATATCGTGGAACTCACCGAGCAGGGCCTGGCGGTGTTCCCGCAGGCACGGCGCGGTACCGAAGTGGCGTTTCGCCGTCTGCTTGCCGGCTTCAGTGAAGCCGATGCGGAGATGCTGCGCGGCCTGCTCCAGCGCGTCCAGGCTAATGCGGCCGAGGGTAAGGCGGCCGAAAGCTGAGCCGCTCATTTTTTTGGAAATTTATCTGCCTAGGCATATTACGCCTGAGCAGATAAAACGGGAGATGCGATGACTATTGCGCCGAAGGCACCTGCCGCAGATGGCGTACCGCTGCGCCCCCTTATACCCCGGTATAGCCGCGCGAAGCCAATGTAGGGGCAGCGCCACCAGTCCGTAGAATGGGTTTCGCAGCGCTCGCTGCCTACCCTTCTCTCATGGCCTGCTTGCTATCGCTACGGGCAGATTCATGGCTGCGCGGGATCGCGCAATGCGCGCCCCTCGTCAACGTTTATCTCATTCAGGCGAATCCGTGAAACCTCCCACCGAGGGCGGATTGGCGATTTTTTGGGCAGTGATCTTGCCACGACACGATCTCAGACAACGATCCGGAGAACGGCGATGACTATTCCGCTGAAAGCGCGCACCGTTCGGGTCTTGCGGCGCTTGGGCCTGCTGAGCGCGGCCCTTCTTGTGACGGGCTGCGCCAGCATGAAGGGGCTGCAGACGCAGGCCACGATCGACGATGCCAACCGGCTTGCCGCGACCGCGTCGCTGGGCGCTACGCCCGTGTCGCCGGCGGCATGGCCGAAGCGCGCGTGGTGGCAGGGCTTTGGCGATCCGCAGCTGGATGCGCTGGTCGAGGCCGCGCTGGCCGGACAGCCCACGCTGCGCATCGCCGCGGCACGTGTGCGCCAGGCGGATGCGCAGGCGGGCGGTGCCGAAGCCGCGCTGTCTCCGCAAGCCAGCCTGAACGCCAGAAGCACGCGCCAGCGCTTCAGCGAGAACGGCCTTGCGCCGCGGCCGCTGGCGGGCAGCTGGAGATGGTCCAGCGACGTGCAGCTTGGCCTCAGCTACGAGCTGGACTTCTGGGGCAAGAACCGGGCGACGTTCGATGCGGCGCTCGATCGCGCCCGCGCCGCGGAAGTCGACTACCACGCGGCGGAACTGATGCTGACGACGTCCGTGGTGCGGACCTACCTGAAGCTAGACGCCGCGCATGCGCAGCGCGCGCTGACCGAGCAAACCTATCGCCAGCGCCAGAACACGCTGGACCTGACGCGCCAGCGCGTGGCCGCGCAACTCGATTCGCGGCTCGACATGAAGCAGGCCGAAGCGGCATTGCCGGCCACGCGCGAGCGCCTCGCCGCGATCAATGAGGTCATCGCGCTGACGCAGAACCAGCTGGCCGCGCTGGCGGGCAAAGGTCCGGACGCCGGCGCCGACATCCGCCGTCCGCAGCTGCGCGGCAGCTATGCGGCAGCGGTGCCGGCTTCGCTGCCGGCCGAGCTGATCGGCCGCCGGCCGGACGTGGTGGCGCAGCGCTGGCGCGTAGAGGCGACCAGCCATGACATCAAGGCGGCCAGGGCCCAGTTCTATCCCAACATCAGCCTGACCGCCTTTGCCGGCCTGCAAAGCCTGAGCCTGTCCGACCTGCTGACGGCAGGCAGCCGCACCTTCGGCATTGGCCCGGCGCTCTCGCTGCCCATCTTCGACGGCGGCCGGCTGCGGGCCAACCTCGGCGTGAGGCAGGCGGAGTACGACGCCGCCGCTGAGCAATACAACGCCACGCTGGTCACCGCCCTGCACGACGTGGTCAACCAGCTGGTGTCGCTGCGCTGGCTGGCCGAGCGCGCCGGCGAACAGCGCCAGGCGTTGCAACTGACGCAGGAGGCCTACGACATGGCCGTATCGCGCTACCGCAGCGGCGTCGGCAACTACCTGCAGGTGCTGTCGGCCGAAGGCCAGGTGCTGCAGCAGAAGCAATTGCTGATCGATCTCGAGACCCAGGAACGCACGCTGCACCTGGAACTGATCCGCGCCCTCGGCGGCGGATACGAAACGGCTGCCGCGCCCGCCAATGACACGGGCGCGGCCAGGATCTCCGCAACAAGGAACGCATCATGAAGCCCGCCAGCCCACCGAAT
>NZ_JBEFLI010000040.1:0-66620 GCF_040578825.1 Cupriavidus necator
CCGCCCCCGCCCCCCCCCCCCGCCGGGGGGGGGGGGGGGCGGCGCCCCCCCCCCCCCCCCCCCGCCCCCCCGCCCCGCCCCCCCCCCCCCCCCCCCCCCCCCCCCCCCCGCCCCCCCCCCCCCCCCCCGCGCCCCCCCCCCCCCCCCCCCCCCCTACCTGCTGTTCGCCATCGTGCCGATCTACTGGATGGTGAACATGTCGTTCAAGACCAACGAGGAGATCGTCTCCACGCTGTCGCTGTGGCCGGCCGAATTCACGCTGCAGCACTACCGGACCATCTTTACCGATCCGTCGTGGTATTCGGGCTACATCAACTCGATGCTTTACGTGGCGATGAACACAGCGATCTCGATCTCGGTGGCGTTGCCCGCGGCGTATGCATTCTCGCGCTACCAGTTCATCGGCGACAAGCATGTGTTCTTCTGGCTGCTGACCAACCGGATGACGCCGCCGGCGGTGTTCCTGCTGCCGTTCTTCCAGCTCTACAGCACCATCGGGCTGATGGACACGCACCTGGGCGTGGCGCTGGCGCACCTGGTCTTCAATGTGCCGCTGGCGGTGTGGATTCTCGAAGGCTTCATGTCGGGCGTGCCGCGCGAGATCGACGAAACCGCCTATGTCGACGGCTACTCGTTCCCGCGCTTCTTCCTGACCATTTTCCTGCCGCTGATCAAGGCCGGCGTGGGCGTGGCGGCGTTCTTCTGCTTCATGTTCAGCTGGGTCGAGCTGCTGCTGGCGCGCACGCTCACGTCGGTGAACGCCAAGCCGATCGTCGCCACCATGACGCGCACGGTATCGGCGTCGGGGATGGACTGGGGCGTGCTGGCCGCGGCCGGCGTGCTGACGATCGTGCCGGGCGGCATCGTGATCTGGTTCGTGCGGCACTACATCGCGAAGGGCTTCGCGATGGGTCGCGTGTAAGCGCACGGCGCAACGCTAATCACTACATGACAAGGAGACGGCGCAATGCTGAGCTGGATGGTGTGGACGACGCCGGTGGCGGTGTTCTTCGGCTGCATCGTGGTGATGCTGATCGGCATGACGATCCTCGAAATACGCGCGCCCTCGGTGCTGCGCAAGGGCTTCCTGCCGATCGCCACCACGCGCGGCGACCGCCTGTTTATCGGGCTGATGTGCGCGGCATGGATCAACCTGGCGTGGGTCGGGTTGGGCGAGAAGGTCGCTGCATGGCTGTCGCTGGCCGAGGCGCCGTCGGTCTGGATCAGCTTCGTCGTGTCGATGCTGGTGCTGGCGCTGATCCTGCGCAAGGGCTAGGCCACTGCGGGCGGTATCACGCAAGGGCCGGATGGATCGGGTTTTAGCAAGGTTTGCGGCTTATCCCTGCCCCGGGGCCGCCACCATGACCATAGCCGGGGAGGGGAAATCTTGAGGAGACACCGATGAATGTGCACGTGAAGTTGGGGATGTCAGCCCTTGCCTGCGCGGCCGCGCTGGCTTGCGGCCAGTCCGCGTGGGCGGGCGAGGCCGAGGCGAAGAGGTGGATCGACAACGAGTTCCAGCCCTCGTCGCTGTCCAGGGACAAGCAGCAGGCGGAAATGAAATGGTTTATCGATGCCGCCGCCAGGCTCAAGGCCAAGGGCGTCACGCAGATCAGCGTCGTGTCCGAGACCATCACCACGCACGAGTATGAATCGAAGACGCTGGCCAGGGCGTTCGAGGAAATCACCGGCATCAAGGTCAAGCACGACCTGATCCAGGAAGGCGACGTGGTCGAGAAGCTGCAGACCTCGATGCAGTCCGGCAAGTCGATCTACGATGGCTGGATCTCGGACTCGGACCTGGTCGGTACGCACTACCGCTATGGCGCGATCCTGCCGCTGACCGACTATATGAACGGCGCCGGCAAGGAGTGGACCAACCCCGGCCTGGATGTGAAGGACTTTATCGGCGCCAAGTTCACCACCGCGCCCGACGGCAAGCTGTACCAGTTGCCCGACCAGCAGTTCGCCAACCTCTACTGGTTCCGCGCCGACTGGTTCGCGCGCAAGGACCTGCAGGACAAGTTCAAGGCCAGGTATGGCTATGACCTGGGCGTGCCGACCAACTGGTCCGCTTACGAAGACATCGCCAACTTCTTCACCAATGATGTGAAGGAGCTCGACGGCAAGAAGGTCTACGGCCATATGGACTACGGCAAGAAGGACCCGTCGCTCGGCTGGCGCTTTACCGACGCCTGGCTGTCCATGGCCGGCACCGCCGACCGGGGCCTGCCCAACGGCTTGCCGGTCGACGAATGGGGCATCCGCGTGGCCGATGACAAGTGCACGCCGGTGGGCGCGTCGGTGTCGCGCGGCGGCGCCACCAACAGCCCGGCGGCGGTCTATGCGCTGACCAAGTACATCGACTGGATGAAGAAGTACGCGCCGCCGCAGGCGATGGGCATGACTTTCTCCGAAGCCGGCCCGGTGCCGGCACAGGGCCAGGTGGCGCAGCAGATCTTCTGGTACACCGCCTTCACCGCCGACATGACCAAGAAGGGCCTGCCGGTGGTCAACGCCGACGGCTCGCCCAAGTGGCGCATGGCGCCGTCGCCGTACGGCCCGTACTGGAAGCAGGGCATGCAGAACGGCTACCAGGACGTGGGCTCGTGGACGTTCTTCAAGAACACCGATCCCAACAAGCTGGCCGGCGCCTGGCTGTACGCGCAGTTCGTCACGTCGAAGACGGTGTCGCTGAAGAAGTCGCTGACCGGGCTGACCTTTATCCGTGACAGCGATATCCACCACGACTACCTGACCAAGAACGCGGCCAAGTACGGCGGCCTGGTGGAGTTCTACCGCAGCCCGGCGCGCGTGGCGTGGACTCCGACCGGCAACAACGTGCCTGACTATCCCAAGCTGGCCCAGCTCTGGTGGAAGAATGTCGCCACCGCGGTCACCGGCGAGAAGACTCCGCAGGCGGCGATGGACACGCTGGCCGAGGAAATGGACCAGGTGATGTCCCGGCTGCAGCGCGCCGGCATGAGCCACTGCGCGCCCAAGCTCAACGGCAAGGGCGATGCGGCCAAGTGGCTGTCGGCCGAGCACGCGCCGTGGAAGAAGCTGGACAACGAGAAGCCGAAGGGGGAAACCATCGCTTACGACAAGCTGTTGCAGGCGTGGAAGGAAGGCAAGGTGCGGTGACACGCTTCGCGCGCCGCGGGTTTGCTCCCCTCTCCCGCGTGCGGGAGAGGGAGCACCCAAACCGTGATTCGTAGATTCGCGGTTGCGCGACGGCTTTGGTCTAGGTTGCCAGGCACGAGGGCTCAGCGCAGGGCGTGATTTCGCCATTTGCTTCCTGACCGGTCCGCGTCTCCGCCATCACCCGAGCCGCATGGCAAGCCTTCCCATGCCGCTTCGCCTCGTACAGCGCCATGTCGGCATGCATGAACAACTCGCTGACCGTCATCGCCTGCCCCGCACCGTGGATCGCCGAGCCCACGCTGGCCGTGGCTTGCAGGGTATGGCCCTCGACCATGAACGGCATGCGCGCAGCCTGCACGATGTTGTTGGCGACGGTTTCCATGCCATGCCGGTCGGCCACCCCCTCAAGGATGACCGCGAACTCGTCGCCGCCGATACGCGCCACCGCGTCGACCTTGCGCACGCACGCGCGCAATCGCTGCGCGAACGCCACCAGCAGCCGGTCGCCCACCGGGTGGCCGTAGCTGTCGTTGACGGCCTTGAAGTCGTCCAGGTCGACCAGCAGCAGCCCCAGCGGCCGCGCGCTGGTGGGCGCCATGCATTCGGCCAGGCGGCGGTCGAAGCCCTTGCGGTTGAGCAGGCCGGTCAGGTAATCGGAGACGGTCTGCGCTTCCAGGCTGCGCAGCTTCTCGCGTTCGTCGGTGACGTTGCGCCCGAACATATGCAGCCCGATCACCGTGTCCTGCGCATCGTTCCACGCCGGCTGGTAGGTGAACTCCAGGCACTGCTTGCCGTCGGCGCCCTCGCGCGTGAAGGTTACCGCGTGGCCGGCGCAGGCCTGCTCCAGGTAGGACTGGCACGCCAGGTACTCCTGCGTGCCCCACAGCTCGCGCAGCGACAGCCCGACAATCTGTTGCGCCGGCACGCCGTAGTGCTGCGCGTACGCCTGGTTGACGAAGACATAGCGCTGCTGCATGTCGATGAACGAAACGAAATCCGGCACATGGTTGGCGATCGCCTCGATGCGCTTCTCGCTCTCCGCGGTACGGTCCTTGGCCGCCTTCAGCGCGGCTTCGCGCTCAGACAACTGCGCCACCACCTCGGCAAAGGTAGTGGCCAGCTCGCCGATCTCGTCCGGGCGGCCGGTCGGCAGGTCCGCCAGCGCGGCCGGGTCGGCGGCGATCTGGCGCACGGCCCGGTGCAGCCGCTGCAGCGGTTCGAGCAGCCGGCGCATCACCAGCCACATCAGCGCGGCGGCTGCCAACAGGGACAGCGCGGCGACGATGAAGGTTCGGTGGCGTACGTCGACCAGCGGCGCATAGGCTTCGGCCGCCGGCAGCACCGCCACCACCTCCCAGCCGTTGGACTCCAGCAGGTAACGCGCCACGATCGGCTGCCGCGGGTGCAGCACCTCTGAGTAAGAGGGCAACTGCTCGGCGCCACATGCTTCGCCCACAGCTAGGGCCGGTGTCAGCACGCGCGAGGGATCGGGATGCAGCGCATAACGGGGGTTGGGACCCGATGACACCAGGCAGAAGCTGCCGGTGACACCGACCCGGCTTTGCGCCAGTTCGCCCAGGAAATTGCTGGCCGACAGGTTCAGCACACCGCCGACCACGCCGCGCAGTTCTCCGCCCGGCCCGTGCAACGGCACCGCGAGCACCACGCCCGGTGCGTTGGTGAACTTGCCCTGGATCAGGTCCGAGACCGCGAACGGCTGGCCGCGCACGATATCGCGGAAATAGTCGCGGTCATCCACGCGCGGCCGCACGCCGTCTGGCACGGCGGTGCTGAACACCAGGTGTCCGTCCGGCGCGGCCAGGAAGATGGCATTGAAGCTGTCTGGCATGTCGACCATGGCTTCGGCGGCACGGCGCAGTTCGGCCGGCCGGGCAGCCAGCATTGGCGAGAGCTGGCGCGCCACGCGGTGCAGCGCCGCGGCGCGGGTTTGCAGTTTCTGGTCGAGCTGTTCGGCAACCAGCTGGACCAGGTTGTCCTGCTGGTCCTGCAGCAGGCCCTTCAGGCTGTCGTAGGCGTAGTACTGCGCGTAGAGGGCGCGCAGCACGATGATCAGCGTCACCACTCCCGCAGTGGCGAGCGCCATCCTGTACTTCAAAGAGTGCTGCATGATTTACTTCTTCTGTGTGCGCACTGACCCGTGTTCTGGTCCCAGGGGCATTGTTTTGCCGACCCCGCCCATTTTTGGGACATGCTGCTGAGATTAGCAGATGTCAAGGGCAAAATCGAAACTGTTTGCAACGCGGTGCAAACGGGACGGCGGTCTGCGCCGCGTAGGTGGCTATAGGGGCTCATGTGGTCGCTCCCGCGATGGGCCAGGTGCGCACGCGCAGCACGGTGTGGTCGCTCGGGCGCAACGTCAGTTCCAGAACCGCCTGCGCCCCGCGCCGCGTGATCGGCGCAATAAACCGGACGGCATCGGTTGCCGCCGTGCCGCCGGCAGCCAGGCGCGTGCCGCAGCGTATCGCCAGCCGCAGGATATGCAGCGGCACGAATCGCTCAGGCTCCTGCATGTCGGCAAGCGCTGCCAGCGTGAAATGCAGCGGCTGCCGTGCCAGCCCGATAAAACGCTCACGCAGACGCGCCAGCGTCGTGGCGGGCGCCGCCAGTCCTTCACCTTCCTCACCGCTGCGCGTCATGCCGCGCACGCGCGGCTGCCAAAGCGTGCCGGCGACCAGCAGGGGTGCCGCTGTGGCGCCATCGTCCGCCCCGCATTCGGCAAGCGCTGCCAGGTCGCCGGCGAGGTCGTAGGACGCGGCCACCGCGGCAAAGCTGCGGTGGTAGCCGATGATGCAATCCATGTCCTCGTCATAAACCGGCCGGGCGTCGCGCGGCACGCGCGCGGGGCGCAGCTCGAACCAGCCGGCGCAGACCGGGTTGTGGCCGGTCCAGGCCAGGGCAGGTTCTGGCGCGGCGTGGACGTAAGGGGCGGCGGGCGGGATGGCCAGGGTGTTGGCGAACGACACAGCGGGCTCCGGTGGCAAACGGAGTCTTCAAGTTATTCGCCGCGCGGCGGGTGCGAAATGAGACGAGCCTTGTTGGCGACAACGCGAGTGTGTCGGGGCCGCAGGGGAGGGGTAGGAGCAGGGTCGCCGGGCGAATGGCGTGCAGAAATGAGAAAAGCCAGCGCAAGGCTGGCTTTTCCGAATCTGGTGGGTGGTACAGGGATTGAACCTGTGACCCCTGCCGTGTGAAGGCAGTGCTCTACCGCTGAGCTAACCACCCCTGTCTGCGTCGTCGTTGCCGTCGTGCAGCAGAGAAATGAGATTATGCCGAGGCTGTTGTATCTTGTAAAGCCCTTTTTCGAAATTTTTGTTCAGGCGGCCAGGGTTCCCGGCTCTTCCACGGCGGCTTCCTGCCACACCGTCTTGCCGCCGCTGGCCTTGTCCAGCGCCTTGAGCACTTCGAGGTGGGCGGCTTGTTCGGCGTCGCTGGCACGCAGCACCGGCAGCGCCAGCCGCGACAGGTCAGCAGCAGCGACGGCGCTGCCGTGGCTGGCGGAGCTGTCGAGCATGTCGATGACCAGCGAGTCCTGGCCGCGCGTCATCGCCAGGTAGACCTCGGCCAGCAGTTCGGCATCGAGCAGTGCGCCGTGCAGTGTGCGATGGGCGTTGCTGATGCCCAGGCGATCGCACAGCGCGTCGAGCGAGTTGCGCTTGCCGGGGAACATCTGCCGCGCTTCGCGCAGCGTATCGATCACACTGCCGACATGCTGGCGGAACGGCGGCAGGCCCAGCAGCTGGAATTCCATGTCGAGGAAGCCCAGGTCGAACTGCGCGTTGTGGATGATCAGCTCGGCATCCTGGACGAATTCGCGGATGTCGTGAACGACGTCGGCAAAGCGCGGTTTATCGGCCAGGAATTCGAGCGTGATGCCGTGCACGGCGATCGCGCCTTCGTCGATATCGCGTTCCGGGTTGACGTAGAAGTGCAGGTGGCGTCCCGTCAGGCGGCGGTTCATCAGCTCGACGCAGCCGATTTCGATCAGGCGGTCGCCGGTGGCGGCATTCAGGCCGGTGGTTTCGGTATCGAGAACGATTTGTCGCATGGCGGGCATTCTAGCGGAGCGGCGCGTGCGCCCCGCGGTTCTTGTTGCTTGTTGTTGGCTTGCTGCGAAAAACCGGATCAGCGGCCGATCGAATCCACGCCGCGATTGGCCAGCGCATCGGCGCGTTCGTTGCCGGGGTGGCCGTTATGGCCACGCACCCAGTGCCACGAGACCTGGTGCTGCTGCGCCAGCGCATCCAGCTCCTGCCACAGGTCGGCATTCTTGACCGGCTTCTTTTCGGCGGTCTTCCAGCCGCGCGCCTTCCAGCCGGGCAGCCATTCGCTGATGCCTTTCTGCACATATTGCGAGTCGGTGTAGACGCGCACCGTGCATGGCCGTTTGAGCGCGCGCAGCGCTTCGATCACGGCCGTCATTTCCATGCGGTTGTTGGTGGTGTTGGCTTCGCCGCCGAACAGTTCTTTCTCGCTGGTGCCGGCGACGAGCACCGCGCCCCAGCCGCCGCGGCCGGGATTGCCCTTGCAGGCGCCGTCGGAGTAGATCGTGACTTCTTCCATATATTTCCGTAGTGGCCGCCCGCATGGCGGGCGGCGCATTGAAGGGGCTGGCGCGATGGCGTGACGGCGGGCAAGAAACGCGTCAGCGCTCGTCGCCGGGCGTCTTGCCGTGCGTGCCGGTGGGCGAGGCCACGGGCGATGCCACCGGCGCCAGCGCCGGCTTGGTCTTCCAGGCCGGGCCGACCAGGCGGATGTTGCGCACGCGCTTGATCGCCGAGATCATATAGACCGCGCCGAAGATCGGCCACCAGCGATCGCCGGCTTTTTCCATGAAGGCGGCGCGCTGCAGCCAGCGCTCGGTGCGGTAGGGCGGGCAATAGCAGCCGAAGCGGCCGCGGATGATATCGAAGCCCAGCAGCTTGAGCCAGTCCTTGATGCGCACGAAGCCGATCTGCTGGGCATCGGTCGGCAGGAACGGCGTGGCGCCGAGCCGGTTCATGCCCTGGCGCGCACCCCACAGGCTCATCGGGTTGAAGCAGCTGACCACCACGCGCCCCTCGGGCATCAGCACGCGCGAGACCTCGCGCAGCACTTCGTGCGGATCGTCGGTGAACTCGAGAATATGGGGCAGGGTGACCAGGTCGAGGCTTTGCGTGTCGAACGGCAGCTCGTCGAAACGGCACAGCAACTGGCGCGCGTCCGGATGTGCGGCGCGCGGCCCGTGGGGGCCGCTGGACGGGTCCAGCGCCAGCGCCGAGAACGGCATCCGGTTCTCTCGCAGGGTGTCGATGTAGGGCAGGCCGAGCTGCACCGCGTGGTAGCCGAAGATATCGGCCACGGTCCGGTCGTACTGCTGCGCCTCCCAGCGCAGCATGTACTCACCGGGAGGCGAGGCCAGCCAGTCTTCCCAGCTTACAATCGGGCGATTGGTGCGATTGGGACGATTGGACATAGGAGCATGCGCATGTTGAAGGTTGAGCCGATCCCGGCCTTCCAGGATAACTATATCTGGGCCATCCACGACGGGCATCGCGCCGCCGTGGTCGATCCCGGCGAGGCCGCGCCGGTGGAGCGCTTCCTGGCGCAAAAGGGTCTGGCTCTGGGCGCTATTGTAATCACCCATCACCACGGCGATCACCAGGGCGGCGTGGCGGAGCTGCTGGCGGCACACCCGCGCACCCCGTCGGGCGAGCCGATGCCGGTGCTGGGCCCGGCCAGCGAGCGCATCGGCGGGCGCACCCGGGCGCTGCGCGAAGGCGACGTCGTGACGCTGGCGGCGCCGGCGCTGACGCTGCGCGTGCTGGACGTGCCGGGCCATACCGCCGGCCATATCGCTTACTTCGGGGACCGCGGCGATCTGGGCGAGGCCGGTCCGGCGGTGTTCTGCGGCGATACCCTCTTTGCCAGCGGCTGCGGGCGGCTGTTCGAGGGCACGCCGGCGCAGATGCTGGAGTCGCTGGACAAGCTGGCGGCGCTGCCCGGCGATACCCGCGTCTATTGCGCGCACGAGTACACGCGCAGCAACGTGCGCTTTGCCCGGGCGGTGGAGCCCGGCAACGCCGCGCTGGCGGCATGGGACCAGCGCGTGGCAGAACTGCGCGAGGCCGGTGTGCCGACGCTGCCCACCACCATCGCCCACGAGCGCGCGGTCAACCCGTTCCTGCGCTCGCGCGAACCGGCGGTGCGCGCCGCGGTGTCGGCGCAGGGCGGTGCCGTCGACAGCGACGCGAAAGCCTTTGGCGCGCTGCGCGGCTGGAAGGATAATTTCCGCTGAGATATTGCCGGCGCACCGCCCCGGTGCGCTATGTAGAAAATCTGATTGACGCGATAGGCCGTTTTTTTTAGCATCACGCAACCTTTTAGCGTCACGATTCGAGAACTTAATGAAAATTGGTCGATTACTGGCGGTGGTGGCCTGCGCGGCGCTGCTTGCAGCCTGCGCCAGCACCCCCACGCCGCCTGACGCCGATGCCAACGGCGCCGCGACCGCCCAGACTGCCAAGCGCCAGGATCCGCTCAACACGCTCAGCGACAAGTCGGCGCCTTCCTCCACTACCACCATCAATGTCGACCAGGGCGGCCTGAACTGGCTGCGTGGTCCGTCCACCGATATCTGGGATCGCATCCGCCGTGGTTTTGCCATGCCGGATCTCGAGGGCACGCTGGTCGACGACCGCGCCCAGTGGTACTCGCAGCGGCCGGAATACATGGAGCGGATGGTCGGGCGTTCGAGCCTTTACCTGTACCACATCGTCGAGGAGCTGGAACGGCGCAAGATGCCGACCGAGCTGGCGCTGCTGCCTTTCGTCGAAAGCGCGTTCAACCCGCAGGCGCAATCCAGCGCCAAGGCGGCCGGCATGTGGCAGTTCATCCCGAGCACGGGCAAGTTTTACAACCTCAAGCAGAACATGTTCCGCGACGAGCGCCGCGATGTGCTGGCCTCGACCGATGCCGCGCTGGACTACCTGGCGCGGCTCTACGACATGTTTGGCGACTGGCACCTGGCACTGGCGGCGTACAACTGGGGCGAGGGCGCGGTGTCGCGCGCGATCGCGCGCAACCAGGCGCGCGGGCTGCCGACCGACTACGCCAGCCTGACCATGCCCAACGAAACGCGCTACTACGTGCCGAAGTTGCAGGCGGTCAAGAACATTATCGCCAACCCGGCGGCATACGGCGTCAAGCTGCCCGAGATCCCGGACCACCCGTACTTCGTCACGGTGACCACCTCGCGCGATATCGACGTCAAGCTGGCGGCCAAGCTGGCGGACATGTCGGTGGAAGAGTTCAAGGCGCTGAACCCGTCGTTCAACCGGCCGGTGATCCTGGGCGCGTCCAATCCGCAGATCCTGCTGCCGTTCGACAATGCCGAGCGCTTCCAGTACAACCTGAACACTTACCGCGGCGGGCTGTCGAGCTGGACCGCGGTGACGGTGGATGGCCGCGAGCGCGTCGAGGCGCTGGCGGCGCGGCTGAACGTTGACGCCGATACGCTGCGCGAGATCAACAGCATCCCCAAGGGCATGCGGCTGAAGGCGGGTTCGACGGTGATGATCCCGCGCTCGGGCCGCCACGACCAGGACATCAGCGCGAGCCTGGCCGACAGCGCGATACTGGCGATGGAGCCGGACTTGCCGGACGCGCGCCGTGTCGTGGTACGCGCCGGCCGGCGCGATACCGTGGCCTCGGTGGCGCGGCGCTATGGCGTATCGGCGCGGCAGGTGCAGTCGTGGAACAAGCTGTCCGGCACCAAGCTGGTGGCGGGCCAGAGCCTGGTGCTGATGGTGCCGGTGCGCGGCGCCGGCGCGGTGCGGGCGGCGCGCGCCGAACAGGCTGACCGAGCCGAACGCGCGGAAAGGGCCGAGCGCACCGAGCGTCCGGAGCGGGCCGAGCGCGCCGGCAAGGGTGCCAAGGGCGAGATCGTGCGCGTGTCCGCCAAGGGCGGCAAGGCTGAGCCGCGCAAGCGTGTGGTGGTCGAGGCCTCATCGCGGCGCACGTCCAAGCCGGCCGCCGCCGTCAAGGCGTCGGCCAAGACCACCGTCAAGGCCAGCGCCAAGGGCTCCAAGGCCCGCTGAAGCCACGCAAGCGCCGGTGCCGTCCGGCGCGGTACAAGAAGGAGGGCGATGCCGGCGGCACGCCCTCTTTTATTTTGTGACCTCGCCTGTGCCCGGATTTGTGCCGGCTCAGCAGCACGGCGCCGCGCCCCCCTCCCAAAGTCCATCCCGGTGCGCCCGCGCCGGTGGCAAACTACCGTCATCATCACAACAACCGCTGACGCGGAGGAGACAGCCATGACGGCAAGCCATGCCGTGCATGCCCGTTCGCTGGCCGACCCTGAAGGGTTCTGGGCCGAACAGGCGGCGCGCATCGACTGGGAAACCCCGTTCGACCAGGTACTCGACAACAGCCGCGCGCCCTTTACGCGCTGGTTCGTGGGCGGGCGCACCAACCTGTGCCACAACGCGGTCGACCGCCACCTGGCGACCCGCGCCAGCCAGCCCGCGCTGCACTGGGTCTCCACCGAGACCGACCAGGCCCGCAGCTACACCTATGCCGAGCTGCACGACGAGGTCAACCGCATGGCCGCGATCCTGCAGGGGCTGGGCGTGCACAAGGGCGACCGCGTGCTGATCTATATGCCGATGATCCCGCAGGCCGCCTTCGCGATGCTGGCGTGCGCGCGCATCGGCGCGATCCATTCGGTGGTGTTCGGCGGCTTCGCCTCGGTCAGCCTGGCGGCGCGCATCGACGATGCGCAGCCGCGCGTGGTGATCAGCGCCGACGCCGGCTCGCGCGCCGGCAAGGTGGTGCCGTACAAGCCGCTGCTGGACGAGGCCATCCGGCTGTCGTCGCACCAGCCGGAGAAGGTGCTGCTGGTGGATCGCCAGCTTGCCGACATGCCGCGCACCGAAGGCCGCGACGAAGACTACGCCGCCTGGCGCGAGCGCGTCGCCGGCGCGCAGGTGCCTTGCGTATGGCTCGAATCAGGTGAGCCCTCCTACGTGCTCTACACCTCCGGCACCACCGGCAAGCCCAAGGGCGTGCAGCGCGATACCGGCGGCTATGCGGTGGCGCTGGCCACGTCGATGGAATACATCTTCTGCGGCAAGCCCGGCGACACCATGTTCACTGCGTCGGATATCGGCTGGGTGGTCGGGCACAGCTATATCGTCTATGGCCCCTTGCTGGCCGGCATGACCACGCTGATGTACGAAGGCACGCCGATCCGGCCGGACGGCGGCATCCTGTGGCGGCTGGTGCAGGACTACAAGGTCAACCTGATGTTCAGCGCGCCGACCGCGATCCGCGTGCTGAAGAAGCAGGACCCGGCCTGGCTCACGCGCTACGACCTGTCCAGCCTGCGGTTGCTGTTCCTGGCCGGCGAGCCGCTGGACGAGCCCACCGCGCGCTGGATCCAGGACGGGTTGGGCAAACCGGTGGTCGACAACTACTGGCAGACCGAGTCCGGCTGGCCGATTATCGCGATCCAGCGCGGCATCGAACCGCTGCCGCCCAAGCTGGGCTCGCCGGGCGTGCCGGCCTATGGCTATGACCTGAAGATCGTTGACGAGAACACCGGGGTGGAATGCCCGCCGGGGCAGAAGGGCGTGGTCGCCATCGACGGACCGCTGCCGCCGGGCTGCATGAGCACCGTGTGGGGCGATGACGACCGCTTCGAGCGCACTTACTGGCAGGCGGTGCCGAACCGGCTGTGCTATTCCACCTTCGACTGGGGCGTGCGCGACGAGGACGGCTACGTCTTTATCCTGGGCCGCACCGATGATGTGATCAACGTGGCCGGCCACCGGCTGGGCACGCGCGAGATCGAGGAAAGCCTGTCGTCCAGTCCGGCCGTGGCCGAGGTGGCGGTGGTGGGGGTACAGGACGCGCTCAAGGGCCAGGTGGCCATGGCGTTCTGCATCGCCCGCGATCCGGCACGCACTGCCACGCCCCAGGACCGGCTGGGGCTGGAAGGCGAACTGATGAAAACGGTGGAGCAGCAGCTCGGCGCCGTGGCGCGGCCGGCGCGCGTATTGTTTGTCAATGCGCTGCCCAAGACGCGTTCCGGCAAGCTGCTGCGACGCGCGATGCAGGCGGTGGCCGAAGGGCGCGACCCCGGCGACCTGACCACGATCGAGGACCCGGGTGCGCTGGAGCAGATCCAGGCGGCGCTGAAGGGGTGAAGAAGTGAAGGGCTGAGGGCGGAAGCGGCCGGCGGGGCGGGGTGTCTTGCCCGGCACTCCGCGCCGCGCACTTGCCATGGCTCGTGATGCAGTCTAATATTTGAAGCATAAAATATTTAGGCGTGATCTAGTGGCGGGCCGGCAATTCAGCCGGCGCGGCCGGCAGGAGGCAACAGATGCGAGTGCTTTGTATTGGCGGCGGCCCGGCAGGACTGTACTTCGGCCTGCTGATGAAACTGCAGGACCCGGCCAACGAGGTGATCGTGGTCGAGCGCAACCGGCCGTACGACACCTTCGGCTGGGGCGTGGTGTTCTCCGACGCCACCATGGACAACCTGAAACAGGCCGATCCGGCGAGCGCCGCCGAGATCAACGCCGCCTTCAACCATTGGGACGATATCGATATCCATATCGCCGGGCGCACCATCCGCTCCGGCGGCCATGGCTTTATCGGCATCGGCCGCAAGCGCCTGCTCAATATCCTGCAGGCCCGCTGCGAGGCGCTGGGCGTCAGGCTGGTGTTCGAGACCGATGTCAGCGACGACCAGGCGCTGGCGATGCAATACCAGGCCGACCTGGTGATCGCCTCCGACGGCCTGAACAGCCGCATCCGCACCCGCTACGCGCAGACCTTCCAGCCCGATATCGACACCCGCCAGTGCCGCTTTGTCTGGCTGGGCACGCACAAGCTGTTCGACGCCTTCACCTTTGCCTTCGAGAAGACCGAGCACGGCTGGTTCCAGGCGCATGCCTACCGCTTCGACGACAACACCTCGACCTTTATCGTCGAGACCCCGGAAGCGGTCTGGCGCGCCGCCGGCATCGACCAGATGAGCCAGGAAGAGGGCGTGGCGTATTGCGAGAAGCTGTTCGCGCGCTATCTCGACGGCAACAAGCTGATCACCAATGCGGCCCACCTGCGCGGCTCGGCGATCTGGATCCGCTTCCCGCGCGTGATCTGCCGGCAGTGGGTGCACTGGAACACCTTGCCCGACGGCCGCCGCGTGCCGGTGGTGCTGATGGGCGATGCCGCGCACACCGCGCATTTCTCGATCGGCTCCGGCACCAAGCTGGCGCTGGAAGACGCCATCGACCTGGCCGGAGAAATCCGCGGCAAGGGCCATGACGGGCTGCCCGATGCGCTGGCGCGCTACGAAGCCACGCGCGGCGTGGAAGTGCTGAAGATCCAGAACGCGGCGCGCAATTCTACCGAGTGGTTCGAGAATGTCGAGCGCTATGCGGGCAGCCTGCCGCCGGAGCAGTTCGCCTATTCGCTGCTGACGCGCTCGCAGCGCATCTCGCACGAGAACCTGCGCGTGCGCGATGCGGAATATGTGGCGCAGTTCGAGCACTGGCTCGCGCAACAGGCCGGCGTGCCGGCGCAAAGCCTGCAGCTGCGCGAGCACGAGCCGCTGCCGCCGATGTTCACGCCGTTCCGCGTGCGCGGCGTGACGCTGAAGAACCGCGTGGTGGTGTCGCCGATGGCGATGTATTCGTGCACCGATGGCGTGCCGGGCGACTTCCACCTGGTCCACCTGGGTTCGCGCGCGCTCGGCGGCGCCGGCATGGTGGTGGCGGAGATGACCTGCGTGTCGCCCGACGCGCGCATCACGCCGGGGTGCCCGGGTTTGTGGAACGACGCGCAGCGCGACGCCTGGCGGCGCATCGTCGACTTTGTGCATGCCAACAGCGATGCACGCATCGCCATGCAGATCGGCCACTCGGGCCGCAAGGGTTCGACGCAGCTCGGCTGGGAAGCGATGGACCATCCGCTGCCGGAAGGCAACTGGCCGGTGATCTCGGCCTCGCCGCTGCCCTACCTGCCGGGCGAATCTCAGACACCGCGCGAGATGACGCGCGCCGACATGGAGCGCGTGCGCGATGACTTCGTCGCCAGCGCGCGGCGCGCCGCAGAAGCCGGCTTCGACTGGCTCGAACTGCACTGCGCGCACGGCTACCTGCTGTCGAGCTTTATCTCGCCGCTGACGAATCAGCGTGAGGACGAATACGGCGGCTCGCTCCAGGCGCGGCTGCGCTATCCGCTGGAAGTGTTCAGCGCGGTGCGTGCGGTGTGGCCGCAAGACAAGCCGATGTCGGTACGGATCTCCGCGCACGACTGGGTTGAAGGCGGCATCACGCCCGACGATGCGGTGGAAATCGCGCGCGCCTTCAAGGCCGCCGGCGCCGACATGATCGACTGCTCGTCCGGCCAGGTCAGCCCCGACCAGGCGCCGGTCTACGGGCGCATGTACCAGACTCCGTTTGCCGACCGCATCCGCAACGAAGCGGGCATCGCCACCATCGCCGTGGGCGCGATCTTCGAGGCGGATCACGTCGATTCGATCGTCGCCGCCGGCCGCGCCGACCTGTGCGCGATCGCACGGCCGCACCTGGCCAACCCGGCGTGGACGCTGCACGAAGCGGCGCGCATCGGCTACCGCGATATCGCCTGGCCCAAGCAGTACCTGTCGGGCAAGCGGCAGCTGGAAACCAACCTCGAACGCGCGGCCGCGCAGGAGAAGCAGGGATGACGGGCAGCACAGCTTCACTGGCCGGGCGCCACGCGCTGGTCACCGGCGGCGGGCGCGGCATCGGCGCCGCGATCGCACGCAGGTTGCTGGCCGATGGCGCCAGCGTCACGCTGCTGGGGCGCGATGCCGGTACGTTGCAGGCAACGGTGCAGACGCTGCGTGAGCATGCCCCTGGAGGCGCCGTCGTGTCCTCTGTCACGGCCGATATCGCCGATGCCGACAGCGTGGCGCACGCCTTTGCCGCCGCCACCGAACAGGCGGGACCGGTGGCGCTGCTGGTCAACAACGCCGGCCAGGCGCACAGCGCGCCGTTCCTGAAGACGGACGCCGCGCTGTGGCAGCGCATGCTCGACGTCAACCTGACCGGCACCTTCCTGTGCACGCAGGCCGCGCTGCCGGCGATGCTCGACGCCGGCTGGGGCCGCATCGTCAACGTGGCCAGCACGGCAGGGCTGATCGGCTACGGCTATGTCAGCGCCTATTGCGCGGCCAAGCATGGGGTGATCGGCCTGACGCGCGCGCTGGCGCTGGAGACTGCCGCCAAGGGCGTTACCGTCAATGCCGTCTGCCCCGGCTATACCGAAACCGATATCGTGCGCGACGCGGTGGCCAATATCGTCGGCAAGACCGGCCGCACCGAAGCCGAAGCCCGCGCCGAACTGGCCGCGCGCAACCCGCAGCGCCGCCTGGTGCAGCCCGAGGAGGTCGCCGACGCCGTGGCGTGGCTGTGCCAGCCGTCCGCGGCCGCGATCACCGGGCAGGCCATTCCGGTGGCCGGCGGCGAGGTGATGGCCGGCTGAATCCGCACATAAACGAGAGAGAACCATGACAGAGATCGCACTCGACATGCGCCACCACAAGCGCAGCTTTGCCGGCTACGAGCCCAGGCATTTCCTGTGGTCGGTGTCGGACGACGGCAAGGTGGGCACCATCACGCTGAACCGGCCGGAGCGCAAGAATCCGCTGACCTTCGATTCCTATGCCGAGCTGCGCGACCTGTTCCGCGGGCTGTGCTACGCCAGCGATATCAAGGCGGTGGTGGTGACCGGCGCCGGCGGCAATTTCTGCTCGGGCGGCGACGTGCACGAGATCATCGGGCCGCTGACGAAGATGACGATGCCTGAGCTGCTCGACTTCACGCGCATGACCGGCGACCTGGTCAAGGCCATGCGCGCGTGCCCGCAGCCCGTGATCAGCGCCATCGATGGCATCTGTGCCGGCGCCGGGGCGATGATGGCGCTTGCGTCCGATATGCGGCTGGGTACGGCGCAGGCCAAGACCGCATTCCTGTTTGTGCGTGTCGGGCTGGCCGGCGCCGACATGGGCGCGTGCTCGCTGCTGCCGCGCGTGATCGGGCAGGGCCGCGCCAGCGAGCTGCTCTACACGGGCCGTTCGATGAGCGCGGAAGAAGGGCTGCAGTGGGGCTTTTTCAATGCGCTGCATCCGTCCGAGGCGGTGCTGGCGCAGGCGCAGGCGCTAGCCGTGCAACTGGCCGCCGGCCCGACCTTCGCCCACGGCGTGACCAAGAAGCTGCTGCACCAGGAATGGAATATGGGGCTGGACGAGGCCATCGAAGCCGAGGCCGAAGCCCAGGCCATCTGCATGCAGACGCGCGACTTCCGCCGCGCCTACGAGGCTTTCGTCGCCAAGTCGAAGCCTGTGTTCGAAGGCGACTGAGCCGGGGAGCCGCGATGTCAGACAAGACCTATCTCGACCTGCCGCTGTTCGACGACACGCACCGCACGCTGGAGCGCGAGCTCGATGCCTGGTGCGCGCAGCACCTGCATGTCGACCACAGCGATACCGACGCCGCCTGCCGCGCGCTGGTGCGCCAGCTCGGCGAAGCCGGCTGGCTGCGCTACTGCGTGCCGGCCGCGCACGGCGGCGCGTTGCCCGCGCTGGATTCACGCTCGCTGTGCCTGCTGCGCGAAACGCTGGCGCGCCACGACGGCCTGGCCGACTTTGCCTTTGCGATGCAGGGGCTGGGCTCGGGCGCGATCTCGCTGGCCGGCAGTGATGCGATCCGTGCGCGCTACCTGCCGCGCGTGGCCCGCGGCGAAGCGATCGCCGCCTTTGCGCTGTCCGAACCGGATGCCGGTTCCGACGTCGCCGCGATGCAATGCAGCGCGCGGCTGTCGGACGACGGCAGCCACTATGTGATCGACGGCGCCAAGACCTGGATCTCCAACGGCGGCATCGCCGATTTCTATTGCGTGTTCGTGCGCACCGGCGAGGCACCCGGCGCGCGCGGCATCTCGGCCTTCGTGGTCGATGCCGATACACCGGGCCTGACCATTGCCGAGCGCATCGACGTGATCGCGCCGCACCCGCTCGCCACGCTGCGCTTCGACAACTGCCGCGTGCCGGCAGGCAACCGGCTTGGCGAAGCGGGGCAGGGCTTCAAGGTGGCGATGATGACGCTCGATATCTTCCGCGCCTCGGTTGCCGCGGCGGCGCTGGGGTTCGGCCGCGCTGCGCTGGATGATGCGCTGGCGCGTGCCTGCGAGCGGCCGATGTTCGGCGGCGTGCTGGCCGACCTGCAGCTCACGCAGGCCGCCATCGGCGATATGGCCACCGCGATCGACGCGGCGGCGCTGCTGACCTATCGCGCCGCATGGCTGCGCGATGTGAAAGGCCAGCGCACCACCCGCGAAGCGGCCATGGCCAAGATGGTGGCCACCGAGAATGCGCAGCAGGTGATCGACCGCGCGGTGCAGATGTTCGGCGGCCTTGGCGTCAAGGTCGGCACGCGCGTGGAGAGCCTGTACCGCGAGATCCGCTCGCTGCGGATCTACGAGGGCGCCACCGAAGTGCAGAAGCTGATCATCGCGCGCGAGACGCTGGCCGGCCGCAAGGCCTGAGCGCCACCAGGAACTGCCGTACCGATACAGAGCAGACAGGAGACAAGCCATGGCGACCACAGCCCACCTCGATACCTTCGCGCGCGATCGCCTGCCGCCGCCAGATATGTGGCCGGTGTTCCGCTTCAATGCCGATACCGACTACCCGGAGCGGGTGAATGCCGCAGTGGAACTGGTCGACCGGCACGTGCGCGAAGGCCGCGGCGAGCGCATCGCCATCCGCCATCGCCGCGACGGACAGATCGAGACGGTCACGTATGCGCAGCTGGCGGCGCTGGTCAACCGCATCACCCATGTGCTGGCCGAGGACATGGGGCTGGTGCCCGGCAACCGCGTGCTGCTGCGCGGCCCCAACAACCTGATGATGGCCGCGAGCTGGCTTGCCACCATCAAGGCCGGCCTGATCGCGGTGCCGACCATGCCGCTGCTGCGTGCCAAGGAACTGAAGCAGATCATCGACAAGGCGCAGGTGAGCGCCGCGCTGTGCGATGCGCGGCTGCGGGATGAGCTCGACGCCAACCAGCAGGCGGGCGGCGAATACCACTGCCCGAGCCTGGCGCACGCGCTGTACTTCAACGGCGCAGGCGAGGACTCGCTCGAAGCCGCGATGGCGGGCAAGCCCGATACCGTCGACGCCTGCGACACCGCCCGCGACGATATCTGCCTGATCGCCTTCACCAGCGGCACTACCGGCCAGCCCAAGGGCACCATGCACTTCCACCGCGACGTGCTGGCGATGTGCGACCTGTTTCCGCGCCATGTGCTGCGCCCGCAGCCGGACGATATCTTCTGCGGCACGCCGCCAATCGCCTTTACCTTCGGGCTGGGCGGCATGCTGTGTTTCCCGCTGCGCATCGGCGCCAGCACCGTGCTGGCGGAGAAGCTGACGCCCGAGACGCTGCTCGAACTGATCCAGGACTTCCGCGCCACCATCGTCTTCACCGCGCCGACGTTCTACCGGCAGATGGCAACGCTGGCGCCACGCTATGACCTGTCCAGCCTGAAGAAGAGCGTGTCGGCCGGCGAGGCGCTGCCCGACGCCACGCGGCAAAGCTGGAAGGCGGCCACCGGCATCGAGATGACCGACGGCATCGGCGGCACCGAGATGATGCATATCTTTATCTCCAGCGCCGGCGCCGAGGTGAAGCCCGGCGCGATCGGGCGCGTGGTGCCCGGCTATGTCGCGCAGATCGTCGACGACAACATGCAGCCGCTGCCGCCGGGGCAGGTCGGCAAGCTGGCGGTGCAGGGCCCGACCGGTTGCCGCTATCTCGACGACCCGCGCCAGGCCAACTACGTCAAGGCCGGCTGGAACCTGCCGGGCGATACCTTTGTCGTCGACGAGGACGGCTATTACTTCTACCAGGCGCGCTCCGACGACATGATCATCTCGGCCGGCTACAACATCGCCGGGCCGGAAGTGGAGAGTGCGCTGATGCAGCACGAGGCGGTGGCCGAATGCGGCGTGGTCGGCGCGCCCGACGATGGGCGCGGCCAGGTGGTGATGGCCTACGTGGTGCTGCGCGAGGGCGTGGCCGCGGACGACGCCACCCGCACCGCGCTGCAGGAATACGTGAAGCGCCAGATCGCACCCTACAAGTACCCGCGCCGCATCGAGTTCGTGCCGGCGCTGCCGCGCACCGAGACCGGCAAGCTGCAGCGCTTCCGGCTGCGGCAGATGGCGCAGCAGGCGAATGACGCCAGCCCGGGTGGCAATGCCGCTCACAACAACAGCGCGGGGCAGCCATGAGTGAAGTCTTCCGCAACACCGTGCAGGTGCGCTTCAAGCACTGCGACGCGGCCGGGATCGTGTTCTACCCGCGCTATTTCGAGATGCTCAACGACCTGATCGAGGACTGGTTCGGCGAGGCGCTGGGCTGGCCCTTCGACGCCATGCATGGCGAGGGCCGCGCCGGTGTGCCGACCGCCGAGCTGGAGTGCCGCTTCCTGGCGCCGAGCCGGCTGGGCGAGGTGCTGACGCGCGAGCTGCGCGTGCTGCAGCTCGGCCAGTCCAGTTTTACCCTCGCCATCCGCTTCGCCGGCCCGCATGACGATACCCGGATGGAAGTGACGCAGCGGCTGGTCTGTGTCGACACCGGATCGATTGCGCCACAGCCGCTGCCCGAGGCAGTGCGCGAGGCCATGTCGGCCTACCTGGTCGCCAGCGCCTGAAGCCGCGCCAGACCCCCATATTCCATTCATTCCCACAGATACCAACAGGAAAGCACCATGAAGATCCTGCAGCCGCCCGACTGGGCGCCCCCGCGTGGCTACGCCAACGGCGTGCTGACCGAGATGCAGGTCGGCAGCCGCCTGATCTTTGTCAGCGGCCAGATCGGCTGGAACGGCAAGTGCGAGTTCGAGACCGACGATTTCGGCCTGCAGGTGGCGCAGGCGCTGCGCAATGTGGTCGCGGTGCTGGCCGCGGGCGAGGCGCGCCCGGAACATATCGTGCGCATGACCTGGTATGTGAAGGACAAGGCCGAATACGTCGGCGCCTATGGCGCCATCGGCGAGCATTACCGCGCTATCATCGGCCGGCACTTCCCGGCGATGACCGCGGTCGAAGTGTCCAACCTCGTCGAGCCGCGTGCCAAGGTGGAAATCGAGGTGACTGCCGTGGTACCGCCCCCGGCCTGACCGCAGAGCTACCGTCGAGTCGCATCGCAAGCCGGGTGGCAAGCCTGCCCCCGGCTCATGCAAGTCCTTGAAAACTTGAGAAATTGGGTGGCGCAGGATATAATTTGAAAGTTTCGCTTTCAGAACCCTTCACCCTAGCGCCAACCGCTTTCCACCTTCCGCCGCCCCCATCCGCGCAGCCTTTGCCAGCATCCGTTGGTGTGATGCAAAGAGCATGCAGCGACCGAGCCCGACCGCAACGGCGACACTGCCGCTGCCACCGCGCCGGATCCAGCCTGGGGGGCACGAGGCGTCGATTGGTCGGTCACGGGGTGAGTCCAGCAGGAGCCTACCCGTGTTACCGTCTTTCCCGTCCGCCATTCTCGCGCTAGCAGACGGCACGGTCTTTCGTGGCTATTCCATTGGCGCTTCCGGCCATACCATCGGTGAAGTGGTGTTCAACACCGCCATCACCGGTTACCAGGAAATCCTCACCGACCCGAGTTACTCGCGGCAGATCGTCACGCTGACGTATCCGCATATCGGTAACTACGGGGTCAATCCTGAGGATGTCGAAGCCACGAAAGTCCATGCCGCCGGCCTGATCATCAAGGATCTGCCGATCCTGGCCTCCAACTTCCGCAAGGAGCACACCCTCGCGCACTACCTGAAGCAGGAAAAGGTGGTGGCGATCGCCGGCATCGATACCCGCAAGCTCACGCGTATCCTGCGCGAGAAGGGTGCCCAGAACGGCTGCATCCTGGCCGGCGAAGACAATGTCCAGAAGGCCATCGACCTGGCCCGCTCGTTCCCCGGCCTGGCCGGCATGGACCTGGCCAAGGTGGTTTCGGTCAAGGAACCGTACGAGTGGACCCAGTCCGAATGGAAGCTGGGCGAGGGCTACGGCAAGCAGGACCAGCCGCAGTTCCACGTGGTCGCCTATGACTACGGCGTCAAATACAACATCCTGCGCATGCTGGCAGAACGCGGCTGCAAGGTGACGGTGCTGCCCGCGCAGGCGAGCGCCGCCGACGCGCTGGCGCTGAATCCGGATGGCGTGTTCCTGTCCAACGGCCCTGGCGACCCCGAGCCGTGCGACTACGCCATCGCCGCCACGCGCGAGTTCATCGAGCGCGGCATCCCGACCTTCGGCATCTGCCTGGGTCACCAGATCATGGCGCTGGCAGTTGGCGCCAAGACGCTGAAGATGAAGTTCGGCCACCACGGCGCCAACCACCCGGTCAAGGACCTGGACGATGGCCGCGTGGTGATCACGTCGCAGAACCACGGTTTTGCTGTCGATGCCGACACGCTGCCGTCGAACGTGCGCGTGACGCACAAGTCGCTGTTCGACGGTTCGCTGCAGGGCTTCGCGCTGACCGACAAGCCGGCCTTCTGCTTCCAGGGTCACCCGGAAGCATCGCCCGGCCCGAACGACGTGGCTTACCTGTTCGACCGCTTCATCCAGCAGATGACGGACGCGCGCAAGGCATCGCGCTAGTAAGCCAACACAAGAAGAGCAGCGCAGCCCTCACGGACACCCCATGAACGCCTTCATGCATACCGCTTTCGGCATCACCGACTTCTGGACCTATGTGCTGGGCACGATCTTCATCGTGCTGCTGCCGGGTCCGAACTCGATGTACGTGCTGTCGGTGGCGGCGCAGCGCGGCGTGCGCGCCGGCTACAAGGGCGCATGCGGGGTGTTCCTGGGCGACTTCGTGCTGATGGTGCTGTCGGCGGCGGGCGTGGCCTCGCTGCTCAAGGCCAGCCCGGCGCTGTTCTATGTGGTGAAGTACATCGGCGCGGCCTACCTGGCCTGGATTGGCTTCAACATGCTGCGCGGCGCGCTGCGCAACTGGGCGGCGCGCGGCGATACGGCCGCAGCCGCGGCGCCAGCGGCCCCGGCAGACCAGTCCGACCCGTTCCGCAAGGCGTTGCTGATCAGCCTGCTGAACCCGAAGGCGATCCTGTTCTTCATCTCGTTCTTCATCCAGTTTGTCGACCCGGCCTTCGCGTACCCGGTGCTGTCGTTCGGCGTGCTGGGTCTGGTCTGCCAGATCTGCAGCTTTGCCTACCTGACCACGATCATCTTCGTGGGCGCGAAGCTGGCCGAGGCGTTCCGGCGCCGGCGCCGCCTGTCGGCCGGCATGGCGAGCGGGGTGGGCGCGATGTTCATCGGCTTTGGCGCCAAGCTGGCGACTGCCACCATGAACTGAGCACAAGGCGTCGGACAAACTGACAATTTCGAATCCGGACGGATTCCCTGATTACCGGTGCGGCCCGCATGCAAGCGGGCCGGCCCATAAAGAGAGCGTGCAATGCCAAAACGCACAGACATCAAGAGCATCCTGATCATCGGCGCGGGCCCCATCATCATCGGCCAGGCGTGCGAGTTCGACTACTCCGGCGCCCAGGCCTGCAAGGCGCTGCGCGAGGAAGGCTTCAAGGTCATCCTGGTCAACTCGAACCCGGCAACCATCATGACCGATCCCAACACGGCCGATGTGACCTACATCGAGCCGATCACCTGGGAAGTGGTCGAGCGCATCATCGAGAAGGAGCGCCCGGATGCGATCCTGCCGACCATGGGTGGCCAGACCGCGCTGAACTGCGCGCTGGACCTGCACCGTCACGGCGTGCTGGACAAGTACAAGGTCGAGCTGATCGGCGCCTCGCCCGAGGCCATCGACAAGGCCGAGGACCGCCAGAAGTTCAAGGACGCCATGACCAAGATCGGTCTGGGTTCGGCCAAGTCTGGCATCGCCCACTCGATGGACGAAGCCATGGCCGTGCAGTCGCGCATTGCCCAGGAAACCGGCACCGGCGGCTACCCGATCGTGATCCGCCCGTCGTTCACGCTGGGCGGCAGCGGCGGCGGCATCGCCTACAACCGCGAAGAGTTCGAAGAGATCTGCAAGCGCGGCCTGGACCTGTCGCCGACGCGCGAGCTGCTGATCGAGGAATCGCTGCTGGGCTGGAAAGAGTATGAGATGGAAGTGGTCCGCGACAAGAAGGACAACTGCATCATCATCTGCTCGATCGAGAATCTGGACCCGATGGGCATCCACACCGGTGACTCGATCACCGTGGCCCCGGCACAGACGCTGACCGACAAGGAATACCAGATCCTGCGCAACGCGTCTCTCGCCGTGCTGCGCGAGATCGGTGTCGACACCGGCGGCTCCAACGTGCAGTTCTCGATCAACCCGAAGGACGGTCGCATGATCGTCATCGAGATGAACCCGCGCGTGTCGCGTTCGTCGGCGCTGGCCTCCAAGGCCACCGGCTTCCCGATCGCCAAGGTCGCGGCCAAGCTGGCCGTGGGCTACACGCTGGACGAGCTGAAGAACGAGATCACCGGCGGCGCGACCCCGGCTTCGTTCGAGCCGTCGATCGACTACGTGGTCACCAAGGTGCCGCGTTTTGCCTTCGAGAAATTCCCGCAGGCCGACAGCCACCTGACCACGCAGATGAAGTCGGTCGGTGAAGTGATGGCGATGGGCCGCACCTTCCAGGAATCGTTCCAGAAGGCGCTGCGCGGCCTGGAAGTGGGCGTGGACGGGCTGGACGAGAAGTCCGCCGACCGCGACGAAATCGTCGAGGAAATCGGCGAGCCGGGTCCGGACCGCATCTGGTACGTGGGCGATGCTTTCCGCATCGGCATGTCGCTGGAAGAGGTGTACCGCGAGACCGATATCGACCCGTGGTTCCTGGCCCAGATCGAGGACATCGTCAAGACCGAAGGCCTGGTCAAGGCGCGCACGCTGGACACCCTGTCGACCGCCGAGCTGCGTTTCCTGAAGCAGAAGGGTTTCTCGGACCGCCGTCTGGCAAAACTGCTGAAGACCGACGCCAAGGCGGTGCGCGAGGCGCGCATCGCCCAGAACGTGCGTCCGGTGTACAAGCGCGTGGACACCTGCGCGGCCGAGTTCGCCACCAACACCGCCTACATGTACTCGACCTACGAGGCCGAGCATGGCGAGTGCGAGGCGCAGCCGACCGACAAGAAGAAGATCATGGTGCTGGGCGGCGGCCCGAACCGGATCGGCCAGGGCATCGAGTTCGACTACTGCTGCGTGCACGCCGCGCTGGCGCTGCGCGAAGACGGGTACGAGACCATCATGGTCAACTGCAACCCGGAAACCGTGTCGACCGACTATGACACCTCCGACCGCCTGTACTTCGAGCCGCTGACGCTGGAAGACGTGCTGGAGATCGTCGCGATCGAGAAGCCGGTCGGCGTGATCGTGCAGTACGGTGGCCAGACCCCGCTGAAGCTGGCGCTGGACCTGGAAGCCAACGGCGTGCCCATCATCGGCACCAGCCCCGACATGATCGACGCGGCCGAAGACCGCGAACGCTTCCAGAAGCTGTTGCAGGACCTGGGCCTGCGCCAGCCGCCCAACCGCACCGCGCGTGCCGAGGACGAAGCGCTGCGCCTGGCCGAAGAAATCGGCTACCCGCTGGTGGTGCGCCCGTCGTACGTGCTGGGCGGCCGCGCAATGGAAATCGTGCACGAGCCGCGCGACCTCGAGCGCTATATGCGCGAGGCCGTCAAGGTGTCGAACGATTCGCCGGTACTGCTGGACCGCTTCCTGAACGACGCCATCGAGTGCGACGTCGACGCGCTGTGCGACGGCAAGCGCGTGTTTATCGGCGGCGTGATGGAGCACATCGAGCAGGCCGGCGTGCACTCGGGCGACTCTGCGTGCTCGCTGCCGCCGTACTCGCTGTCGGCCGAGACCGTCGCTGAACTGAAGCGCCAGACCGCCGCGATGGCCAAGGCGCTGAACGTGGTCGGCCTGATGAACGTGCAGTTCGCGATCCAGCAGAACAACGGCGTCGATACCGTCTACGTGCTGGAAGTGAACCCGCGCGCTTCGCGTACCGTGCCTTACGTGTCCAAGGCCACCGGCATGCAGCTCGCCAAGATCGCCGCGCGCTGCATGGCCGGCCAGTCGCTGGACGAGCAGGGCATCGGTGAAGAGGTCATCCCGCCGTACTACAGCGTCAAGGAAGCGGTGTTCCCGTTCAACAAGTTCCCTGGCGTCGACCCGGTGCTCGGACCTGAAATGCGTTCGACCGGCGAAGTGATGGGCGTGGGCAAGACCTTCGGCGAGGCGCTGTTCAAGAGCCAGCTGGCCGCGGGTTCGCGCCTGCCGGAGAAGGGCAACGTGCTGATCACCGTGAAGGACAGCGACAAGCCGCGCGCCGTCAGCGTGGCCCGCATGCTGCACGACATGGGCTACCCGATCATCGCCACGCGCGGCACCGCGTCGGCCATCGAAGCCGCCGGCATCCCGGTCAAGGTGGTCAACAAGGTCAAGGACGGCCGTCCGCATATCGTGGACATGATCAAGAACGGTGAGCTGGCGCTGGTGTTCACCACGGTGGACGAAACCCGCGGCGCCATTGCCGATTCGCGTTCGATCCGCACTTCGGCGCTGGCCAACCGCGTGCCTTACTACACCACCATCGCCGGCGCCCGCGCCGCGGTGGAGGGCCTGAAGCATATGCAGAGCCTGGAGGTCTATGACCTGCAGGGCCTGCACGCCTCGCTGGCGTAAGCCACGGCCCGCAAGTCAGGCAGGTGGCACCTCGCCACCTGGCCGGGCGCTGGTGCCCGCGCTGGTGCCAGATCCAGGCCGGGAAGCCCGCCGGAGTTGATGCCGGCGGGCTTCCTGGCCTAAACTACGTCAAATTCGTCGATCGAACGGCGTGCCCGCGTTCGATCCTGTCTGAAAGCCGCGGTTGAGCGGAAGTGCCCTGGCAGCATTTGCCCGGGGATGGCTCCAGCTCCGCTGCGGCTCATTTTTTTGTTGAACGAAGACATGAGCACCATTCCGATTACCAAGCGTGGCGCCGAGCTCCTGAAGGAAGAGCTCCAGCGCCTCAAGGCTGTCGAGCGTCCGGCGGTGATCAATGCCATTTCGGAAGCCCGCGCCCAGGGCGATCTCTCGGAAAATGCCGAGTACGACGCCGCCAAGGAGAAGCAGGCCTTTATCGAGGGTCGCATTCTGGAAGTGGAGTCGAAGCTGTCCGCTGCGCAGATCATTGACCCGACCCAGCTCGACACCGACGGCCGCATCGTCTTTGGCGCCACCGTTGACCTGGAAGACCTGGAGTCGGGCAAGCCCGTCAGCTACCAGATCGTGGGCGATGACGAGGCCGACCTCGAAACCGGCAAGATTTCGGTCAGCTCGCCGATTGCGCGCGCGCTGATCGGCAAGTTCGAAGGCGACGTCGCGACCGTGCTGGCCCCTGGCGGCGAGCGCGAGTACGAAGTCATTACTGTCCGCTACATCTGACGCCGGTCCGGCCGGCTTGCTTCATGCTTGCCCGGCCGCCGGAAAGACCGGCTCGTGTTCTCTTCTTCCTATAACAGCCTGCCGCCGCTGCCGCACCGCATCTTCCTGCTGCTGACGGTGGTATGGGCGGGCAGCCTCTGGACGGTTGGCTACATGGTGGCGCCGACACTGTTTTCCCTGCTGCCCAGCCGCGAGATGGCGGGCATGATCGCCGGTCACCTGTTCCATACCGAGGCCATCGTCGGCGTCACCATCGGCGTGCTGCAGCTGGTGCTGTGCAACGTGATGATCCGGCGCGGCGCCAACCGCTACCGCGCGCTGCGCTGGCTGGTGCTGGGCATGCTCTGCTGCGTGCTGGTAGGTTACTTCGGCACCCAGCCGTTCATGGGCAGCCTGAAGGAAAAGGCCCTGGCGCTGGGCCTCGGCGTGTCCGAGTCGCCGTACAAGGCGCAGTTCGGCATGCTGCACGGCGTGTCGAGCGCCTTATACCTTGTGCAGAGCCTGCTGGCGCTGGTGCTGGTGTGGCGCGCTTCGGCGCCGCGATCGGCCGGGGAGTGAGTCCGGCGTTGCCGGCACGACCACGTTGGTGGCGTGCCGGCTTCAAAATGCTAAGGACCGCCGGGCGGCGGTCCCGTCGTGCGGCGGGGTCTTACCCCAGCGCCTTCTTCTTCTGGCTGGTCGGGCGGGCGCGCGAACGCTTCACGTTGCCGCCGGCGGTGACACGCTCGTTGCCGAGCACCGTGACTTCCTTGCGGGTCGGGCGGCGGTTCGGCGCGGCGCTGGGCTTCTTGACCGTGACCGTGCGCGGCGCGGCGCCACCACGGCGAACCGGCGTGTGGCGGCCCAGGTCTTCCGGCTGGTTTTCCTTCAGGCGCGCCTCGCCCGGGCGCCAGATCACCAACAGCTTGCCGATATGCTGGATCGGCGCGGCGCTCAGTGCGTCGCAGATTTCTTCGTAGATGGCGACGCGGGCCTCGCGGTCGTCACCGAATACGCGGATCTTGATCAGGTCATGGGCAGCCAGGCTGCGGTCGATCTCGGCGAGCACGTTGCGGGTCAGGCCTTCGGCGCCGATCATCACGACCGGGTTCAGGGCATGGGCACGGGAGCGCAGGTCGGAGCGCTGGGCAGGAACGAGTTGTAGAGCAGGCATAGGTTGGCGCTGGATGATTGGGCGCTGTAAATAGGGATAGAGCGCTGAGGCGCTGGAAATCGGGCGCTGCAGCCCGCACCGGTCGTGACACGGCGGGTCGGGCAAGGACAGGCTGCCGACGGCCGCCAGGGGCAGCTGGCCAGCGGCTGATAAGGCGCGCTGGCGGGTCGGGATGCGGATTGGCGCGTATTATCCGTCAATCCGGCACTGACGGGCGGCAAAATCATCAAAACAGTAGAAAAACCCTCGTCAAACGGCGTGTGCCGGCAACGGGGGGCGGGGAACCGGCTGGTAACAAGGCTGCAAACGGGCTGCAAACAAGGCTGCAAACGGGGCTGTATCAGGCATGGCAAAAAACAAGTTCAACCATTCGTGGCTGCACGACCACATCAACGATCCGTACGTGAAGATGGCGCAACGCGAGGGCTATCGGGCGCGCGCGGCGTACAAGCTCAAGGAGATCGACGAGCAGGACAAGCTGATCCGGCCCGGCCAGGTCATTGTCGACCTGGGTGCCGCGCCAGGCAGCTGGAGCCAGTACGCGCGCAACAAGCTGGCGGCGTCGCCGCGGGCAAAAGATGGCAAGATCGACGGCGCCGTGGTCGCCATTGACATTCTGCCGATGGAGGCTGTCGCTGACGTCACTTTCATCCAGGGCGATTTCCGCGAGGAAGAAGTGTTCCGCCAGCTTGAAAGTGTGGTGCTGGAGGCCTCTGGCGGCGACAAAATCGACCTTGTATTGTCCGACATGGCCCCCAACTTGTCGGGTGTATCCTCGGCCGATTCGGCCCGGATCGAGTACCTGTGCGACCTGGCGCTTGAATTTGCGCAGGCTCACCTTAAGCCGGAAGGGGCATTGCTGGTAAAGTGTTTCCACGGGAGCGGCTACAGCCAGATCGTGGAGAAGTTCAAACGGCAGTTCAAAGTGGTCGCGAAACGCAAGCCCAAGGCGTCGCGCGACAAGTCTTCCGAAACCTTTATCCTTGGGCGCTACCTGAAAGCGGTGGATTGACCGATCTCGATACAAGCCTGGGCGAAATAAGAAGGGGAAAGTGCCCCACCCGCTGCTATCGGCGTCATAGTTTCGCTGTTTCCCCCCGAGGGCGGGCGCTGCATTACAATGCAGCTATCCGTTGGCAAGGCATTTGCAAAGGAGTTCGGCCTTGAATAACAACCTGTTTCAAAAGGCGGCAATCTGGCTCGTGATCGCGCTGGTGTTGTTTACCGTCTTCAAGCAGTTCGACAAGCCCCGTGCGCAGGACAGCGTCACCTATTCGCAGTTCATGGATGACGCCAAGAACGGCAAGGTGTCGCGTGTCGACGTGCAGGGCCGCAACCTGGTGGTCTCGCCTAAAGAAGGCGCCAAGTACACCATCATCTCGCCAGGCGACATCTGGATGGTCGGCGACCTGATGAAGTACGGCGTCCAGGTGACCGGCAAGGCGGATGACGAACCCAACGTGCTGGTCCAAGCCCTGTATTACCTCGGGCCGACCCTGCTGATCATCGTGTTCTGGTTCTACATGATGCGCCAGATGCAGGGGGGCGGCAAAGGCGGCGCTTTCTCATTCGGCAAGTCGCGTGCGCGCCTGATCGATGAGAACCAGAACGCCGTCACGTTCCAGGACGTGGCCGGCTGCGACGAGTCCAAGGAAGAAGTGGTCGAACTGGTCGACTTCCTGAAGGACCCGCAGAAGTTCCAGAAGCTGGGCGGACGCATCCCGCGCGGCGTGCTGCTGGTTGGCCCTCCGGGTACCGGCAAGACGCTGCTGGCGCGCGCCATCGCCGGCGAAGCCAAGGTGCCGTTCTTCAGCATCTCGGGTTCTGACTTCGTCGAAATGTTCGTCGGCGTGGGCGCGGCCCGCGTGCGCGACATGTTCGAGAACGCCAAGAAGCAGGCGCCCTGCATCGTGTTCATCGATGAAATCGACGCGGTCGGCCGCCATCGTGGCGCCGGCATGGGCGGCGGCAACGACGAGCGCGAGCAGACCCTGAACCAGATGCTGGTCGAAATGGACGGCTTCGAGGCCAACTCGGGCGTGATCGTGATCGCCGCGACCAACCGTGCCGACGTGCTGGACAAGGCGCTGCTGCGTCCGGGCCGCTTCGACCGTCAGGTCTATGTGGGCCTGCCGGATATCCGCGGCCGTGAGCAGATCCTGAAGGTCCATATGCGCAAGGTGCCGATCGGCAACGACGTCGATGCTTCGGTGATCGCGCGCGGTACCCCGGGCTTCTCGGGCGCCGACCTGGCCAACCTGGTCAACGAGGCCGCGCTGTTCGCCGCCCGCCGCAGCAAGCGCGTGGTCGACATGCAGGACTTCGAGGATGCCAAGGACAAGATCTACATGGGTCCGGAGCGCAAGTCGACGGTCATGCGCGAAGAAGAGCGCAAGGCCACGGCTTATCACGAGTCCGGCCATGCGGTGGTGGCCAAGCTGCTGCCCAAGGCCGACCCGGTGCACAAGGTCACCATCATGCCGCGTGGCTGGGCGCTGGGCGTGACCTGGCAACTGCCGGAGCATGACAAGTATTCGAAGTACAAGGACAACATGCTGGACGAGATCGCGATCCTGTTCGGCGGCCGCGCGGCGGAAGAGGTCTTCCTCAACGCCATGAGCACCGGCGCGTCCAACGACTTCGAGCGCGCCACCAAGATCGCGCGCGATATGGTGACCCGCTTCGGCATGAGCAATTCGCTCGGCGCCATGGTCTACGTGGATACCGAGCAGGATGGCATGTTCGGCAAGCTGTCGTCCAAGACCGTGTCGGAAGCCACGCAGCAGAAGGTCGACGCCGAGATCCGCCGCATCATCGACGAGCAATACGCGCTGGCCAAGCGCCTGCTCGAAGAGAACCGCGACAAGGTCGAGGCCATGACCAACGCGCTGATGGAATGGGAAACCATTGATGCCGACCAGGTCAACGACATCATGGCCGGCAAGCCGCCGCGCCCGCCGCGCGGCGTGTCGGGGCCGAACGGTGGCGGCAGCACGCCTCCGGGCGGCTCGCCGGTGGCGCCGACCAACGCGCCTGCCACGGCCTGATCCCGCGGCGTCGTCAGGCTGACGACACCGTAGCGGCGCCTGTAGTGATGGCTGTGGGCTGTAGCTGAAGCCGGTGCCTGGTGCACCGGCTTTTCCTTTTGCGCGACACCTTCGCGCTCAGACTTATCCTCAGTATTCCGACCTTGCCGCAGACTTCTCAGACCCGGTACTTCCAGTGCGGCCGTTACCGCTTCGCGCTGGACCAGCGCCCGCTGGTAATGGGCATTCTCAACGTCACGCCCGATTCGTTCTCCGACGGCGGTCAGCACGCCACCCGCGATACAGCGCTGCGTCATGCCGAACAGATGATCGCCGAGGGCGTGGACATCATCGATATCGGCGGAGAATCGAGCCGTCCCGGTTCCGCCGCCTTGCCGCTGGATGACGAGCTGGCGCGCGTGATCCCGGTGGTCGAAGCGCTGCGCGACTGTGGCAAGCCGCTGTCGATCGATACCTACAAGCCCGAGGTGATGCGCGCCGCGCTTGCGGCCGGAGCGGATCTCATCAACGATATCTGGGGTTTCCGCATGCCGGGCGCGGTCCAAGCGCTGGCAGCGCCGGAAGCCGGCCAGGCGGGCCTGTGCGTGATGCATATGCAGCGCGATCCGCAGACCATGCAGGAAGACCCGCACTACGACGACGTGGTGGCCGAGGTGGTGGACTTCCTGGCGGAGCGCATCGCCGTGCTGCGCGCCGCTGGCATCGATTGCACCCGTTTATCCCTCGATCCGGGGTTTGGCTTTGGCAAGACGCCCGATCATAATCTGCGCCTGCTCGGCCAGCTGCCGCGGCTGGCGGTGGAGGGCCTGCCGGTGCTGGCCGGCATCTCGCGCAAGTCCACGCTGGGCGCAATCCTGGGCGGACGCCCGCCGCAGCAGCGCGTCGCGGCCAGTATTGCCGCCGCGGTGTGTGCGGTAGAGCGCGGAGCATTTATCGTACGCGTGCATGATGTGGAGCAGACCGTGGATGCCGTGAAGACCTGGTGGGCGGTGCGCAACGAGTCCGTCGGCGCAGCCTGAGCCGGACGCGGCAACCCAGGTATGGCGCCGGACCGGGCGCCGGACAAAGCAACGAAAACAGAACAGAAAGGGAATCAGCGAATGACACGCAAGTATTTCGGGACCGATGGCGTGCGGGGCAGGGTCGGCGAGGCGCCGATCACTCCGGACTTCGTGATGCGCCTGGGCCATGCCGCCGGCAAGGTGCTGGCCCATGGCGCCAGGACCGGCCAGGGTCGCCCGACCGTGCTGATCGGCAAGGACACCCGCATCTCCGGCTATATGCTGGAAGCCGCGCTCGAAGCCGGTTTTACTTCGGCGGGCGTGCATGTGCTGCTGACCGGTCCGTTGCCGACGCCTGGCATCGCCTACCTGACGCGGGCGCTGCGGCTGTCGGCCGGGGTGGTGATCTCCGCCAGCCACAACCCGTACTACGACAACGGCATCAAGTTCTTCTCCGCCGATGGCGACAAGCTGCCCGATGAGGTCGAGGCCGAGATCGAAGCCGCGCTCGAGGAGCCGATGGTATGCGCACCGTCCGAGGAGCTGGGCCGCGCACGCCGCATCAACGATGCCGCCGGCCGCTATATCGAATTCTGCAAGAGCACCTTCCCGCACGAACAGGACCTGCACGGCCTGAAGCTGGTGGTCGACTGCGCGCATGGCGCGGCGTACCACATTGCCCCGCACGTGTTCCATGAGCTGGGCGCCGACGTGGTTTCCATCGGCACCCAGCCGGACGGCCGCAATATCAACGACGGCTACGGCGCCACCGCGCCGGGCAAGCTGATCGAAGCGGTCAAGGCCAACGGCGCCGACCTGGGCCTGGCCTTCGACGGTGACGCCGACCGGCTGCAGGTGGTGGACGCCAACGGCCGGCTCTACAACGGCGATGAACTGCTGTATCTGATCGTGCGTGACCGGCAGGCCGCCGGCCATGCCGTGCCGGGCGCCGTGGGCACGCTGATGACCAATATGGCGGTCGAGCTGGCACTCAAGCGTCAGGGGGTGGAGTTCGTGCGCGCCAAGGTGGGCGACCGCTATGTGCTGGAAGAGTTGAACAAGCGCAAGTGGACGCTGGGCGGCGAGGGCTCCGGCCATCTGCTGTGCCTGGACCGCCACAGCACCGGCGATGGCATCGTCTCGGCGCTGCAGGTGCTGGCCGCGCTGCGCCGCAGCGGCAAGACGCTGGCGCAACTGCTGGAGGGCGTGACTCTGTTCCCGCAGACGCTGATCAACGTGCGCGTGCAGAAGGGCTTTGACTGGCAGTCGCACGCCGGCCTGCAGGCCGCGCGTGCGGCGGTGGAGCCGGAGCTGGAAGGCCGTGGCCGGGTGCTGATCCGCGCCTCGGGCACCGAGCCGGTGGTACGCGTGATGGTCGAGGCCGAACAGGCCGAGATGGCGGAACGCGCCGCCAAAACGCTGGCGGATGCGCTGGGCGCCTGATACGCCGCACCCCTTACCAGAACGCCGGGCCCGTCCCGGCGTTTTTTATGACGGCTTCCACTCGATAACGCAATTAACCGCCGCCATATTCCGCCGCCATGACGACTCGATGGCAGCCCCAAACCCAGACTGGCAGCGGGCTTCAAGAAGATTTAAAGATGTCACGGAATTGTCATACAGGGAGCATAGAGTTCGTCTTGTCAAAAATTTGTCATTCCCAACCAATGTTCTCCGGAGGACATATGAAGCTGGTCAAGACTGCCGTGGCAGGCATCGTTTCGATGGTCGTAGCGGGTACTGCGTTCGCGGCGGAAATTACCGGTGCAGGCGCTTCCTTCCCGGCGCCCGTGTATTCCAAGTGGGCCGACGCATACCAAAAAGCAACGGGCAACAAGGTCAACTATCAATCCATCGGCTCGTCGGGCGGCATCAAGCAGATTGGCGCCAAGACGGTCGATTTCGGTGCTTCGGACGCGCCGCTGAAGGACGAGGACCTGAACAAGCAGGGCCTGGTCCAGTTCCCGACGGTGATCGGCGGCGTGGTGCCGGTGATCAACCTGCAAGGCGTGAAGCCGGGCGAGCTGACCATCACTGGCGAGGTGCTGGCCAATATCTACCTGGGCAAGATCAAGAAGTGGGATGATCCCGCCATCAAGGCGCTGAACCCGCAAGCCAAGCTGCCGAACCAGGACATCCTGCCGGTCCGCCGCGCCGACGGTTCGGGCACCACCTTCATCTTCACCAACTACCTGTCCAAGGTCAGCCCGGACTGGAAGAGCGCGGTGGGCGAGGGCACCACGGTCAACTGGCCGGGCGGCGGCACCGGCGGCAAGGGCAACGAAGGCGTGGCCGCCTTCGTGCAGCGCCTGAACGGCGCCATCGGCTACGTCGAGTACGCCTACGCCAAGCAGAACAAGATGACCCACGTGAACATGAAGAACGCGTCGGGTGCCGTGGTCAAGCCGGGCGACGATGCCTTCAAGGCCGCCGCCGCCGGTGCGGACTGGAGCAAGACCTATTACCAGATCCTGACCAACCAGCCGGGCAAGGAAGCCTGGCCGATCGCCGGCGCCACCTTTATCCTGGTCCACAAGAACCAGGAAAAGCCGGCGCAGGGCGCGGAAGTGCTGAAGTTCTTCGACTGGGCCTACAAGAGCGGTGCCAACATGGCCGCCGACCTGGACTACGTGCCGCTGCCGGAAAACGTGGTGAACCAGATCCGCTCGACCTGGAAGACTACCGTCAAGGACGCCTCGGGCAAGGCGCTGTACTGATCTGACGGTATCGCCGGCCCTGCATGAGCGCGGGGCCGGTGCCGGGCCGCCCGAAATCGCCCGGACACCGGGCTCCCGCCCAGGCGGGAGCGGCGATCCACCCTGAATTCCCGACATGGCGACTACCCCCTCCGAGATCCGCAACGTCCAGCCCCCAAGCCGCACCGGCGATATCCTGTTCGGCGGCCTGACGCGCGGCGCCGCGATCGTGACGCTGCTGCTGCTGGGCGGCATCATCGTTTCGCTCGCGATCAGCGCCTGGCCTTCGATCCAGACCTTTGGCGCGCGCTTCCTGTGGACCGCGGAGTGGGATCCTCCCGCCGATGTCTATGGCGCGCTGGTGCCGATCTACGGCACCGTCGTGACCTCATTGATCGCGCTGATCATTGCGGTGCCGGTGAGCTTCGGCATCGCGCTGTTCCTGACCGAGCTGTCGCCGGCCTGGCTGCGCCGCCCCCTCGGTACCGCCATCGAGCTGCTGGCCGCGGTGCCGTCGATCGTCTACGGCATGTGGGGGCTGCTCGTGTTCGCGCCGATCTTCGGCGAGTATTTCCAGAAGCCCCTGGCCGCCACGGTGGGCCAGCTGCCGGTGGTCGGCAAGCTGTTCCAGGGCGCGCCGCTGGGCATCGGCCTGCTGTGCGCGGGCGTGATCCTGGCGATCATGATCATCCCGTACATCGCCTCGGTGATGCGCGACGTGTTCGAAGTCACCCCGGTGCTGCTCAAGGAATCCGCCTACGGCGTGGGCTGCACCACCTGGGAAGTGATGTGGAACGTGGTGCTGCCCTATACCCGCGCCGGCGTTATCGGCGGCGTGATGCTGGGCCTGGGCCGCGCGCTGGGTGAGACCATGGCCGTCACCTTCGTGATCGGCAACACCAACCTGCTCGACAACGCCTCGCTGTTTTCGCCGGGCAACAGCATCACCTCGGCACTCGCCAACGAGTTCGCCGAAGCCGGCGCCGGCCTGCACACCGCCGCGCTGATGGAGCTGGGCCTGATCCTGTTCTTCATTACCTTCGTGGTGCTGGCGATGTCCAAGCTGCTGCTGCTGCGCCTGGCAAAGAACGAGGGGACCAAATGAGCCACGCGAGCCAAGCCGTGTCTACTACTACCGTATCGATCCCGGCGGTCCGCCCCGACGCCGATGCCATCCGCGGCCGGCTGCAGGCGCGCCGCCGCCGCGTCAACCTGTACGCGCTGACCGCCTCGCTGGTGGCGATGGGCTTCGGCCTGTTCTGGCTGGCGTGGATCCTCTGGACCACCGTCACGCTGGGCGTGGGCGGCCTGTCGCTGGACCTGTTCACGCAGATGACGCCGGCGCCCAATACTGCCGGCGGCGGTCTGGCCAATGCCATCTTCGGCAGCTTTGTGATGGTCGGCATGGCCACGCTGTTCGGCACGCCGCTGGGTATCCTGGCCGGCATCTACCTGGCCGAGTATGGCAAGCGTTCGCCGCTGGCCAGCCTTATCCGCTTTATCAACGACATCCTGCTGTCGGCGCCGTCGATCGTGATCGGCCTCTTCGTCTACGCGCTGGTGGTGACCCGCATGGGCCACTTCTCGGGCTGGGCCGGGATCTGCGCGCTGGCGCTGCTGCAGGTGCCGATTGTGGTGCGCACCACCGAGAACATGCTGAACCTGGTGCCCAACGCGCTGCGCGAGGCCGCCTTCGCGCTGGGCACGCCCAAGTGGAAGATGGTGATGTCGATCACGGTGAAGTCATCGTACGCCGGGATTGTGACCGGGGTATTGCTGGCTGTGGCCCGTATCGCCGGCGAAACCGCGCCGCTGCTGTTCACCGCGCTGTCCAACCAGTTCTGGACCAGCGACCTGAACAAGCCGATGGCCAACCTGCCGGTGACGATCTTCCGCTTCGCCATGAGCCCGTTCACCGAATGGCAGCAACTGGCCTGGGCGGGTGTGTTCCTGATTACGATCGGCGTGCTGGCCCTGAATATCCTGGCGCGCATCCTGTTCAAGAAGTAAGCGGCGGGACCACGCAAACCGTCCCGCCCAAAGACTGCAAGCGAGAAACGCAATGACCTCCACCGTCATCGACATTCCCGATTCGGTACGCGCCAAGATCGACGTGCGCAACCTGAACTTCTACTACGGCCAGTTCCATGCGCTGAAGAACATCAACATGTCGATCCCCGACCGCAAGGTCACGGCCTTTATCGGGCCGTCGGGCTGCGGCAAGTCGACGCTGCTGCGCACCTTCAACAAGATGTATGCGCTGTACCCCGAGCAGCGGGCCGAGGGCGAGATCAACATGGACGGCGACAACCTGCTGACCGCGCGCCAGGACATCGCGCTGCTGCGCGCCAAGGTCGGCATGGTGTTCCAGAAGCCGACGCCGTTCCCGATGTCGATCTATGACAACATCGCCTTCGGCGTGCGCCTGTTCGAGAAGCTGTCGCGCTCCGAGATGGACGACCGCGTGGAATGGGCGCTGACCAAGGCGGCGCTGTGGAACGAGGCCAAGGACAAGCTGCACCAGTCCGGCTACGGCCTGTCCGGCGGCCAGCAGCAGCGCCTGTGCATCGCGCGCGGCATCGCCATCCGCCCCGAAGTGCTGCTGTTGGACGAGCCGTGCTCGGCGCTGGACCCGATTTCCACCGGCCGCATCGAAGAACTGATCGCCGAGCTGAAGGACGAGTACACCGTGGTGATCGTTACCCACAACATGCAGCAGGCGGCGCGCTGTTCGGACTACACCGCCTACATGTACCTGGGCGAGCTGATCGAGTTCGGCGAGACCGAGAAGATCTTCATCAAGCCGCACCGCAAGGAAACGGAAGACTACATTACCGGCCGGTTCGGCTGACAGGCAGAGCAGGGACTAGCATATCCATAAGCGGCCAGGAGATTTCCATGACAGACAAGCACCTGTCGACCCAGTTCGACGCCGACCTTAACGCGATCAACACCAAGCTGCTGCAGATGGGCGGGCTGGTGGAGTCGCAGATCGAGCTCGCCATGCGCGCGCTGTCCGACTTCGACGGCGAGATCGCCGACCAGGTCATTGCCCGCGAGCTGCAGCTCAATGCGCTGGAAGTCGAGATCGATGCCGACTGCGGCAACATCATCGCCCGGCGCCAGCCCACCGCGCGCGACCTGCGCCTGGTGATGGCCATCTCCAAGACCATCACCAACCTGGAGCGTGCCGGCGACGAGGCCGAGAAGATCGCCAAGCGCACCAAGCACATCATGGAAGACGCGTCGGCGCACAGCATCAACTACGCCGAAGTCAAGCTGTCTGGCGAGATGGCGATCGCGCTGCTGCGCCAGGCGCTGGACGCCTTTGCCCGCCTGGACACCGTGGCGGCGGCGCGCATCGTCAAGGACGACAAGGCCATCGACGAGGAATTCCGCGGCTTCGTGCGCAAGCTGATCACGTACATGATGGAAGACCCGCGCACGATCTCGGTGGCGCTGGACTTCCTGTTTATCGCCAAGGCGGTGGAGCGCATCGGCGATCACGCCAAGAACATCGCCGAATTTATCATTTACATTGTCAAGGGGACTGACGTCCGCCATGTCTCGCGCGAGGACATGGAGCGCGAAGCGCTGAGCTGAGCGGCCTGATTGCGGAGAACGATACACATGCCAAGCAGTATTCTCGTTGTCGAAGACGAACCGGCGATTGCCGAGCTGATCGCGGTGAACCTGCAGCACGCGGGGCACTATCCGATCCGGGCCTACAACGCCGAGCAGGCGCTGTCGCTGATGAGCGACGTACTGCCCGACCTGGTGCTGCTGGACTGGATGCTTCCCGGCAAGTCGGGCGCGATCTTCGCCAAGGAGTTGCGGGCGAACGATCGCACCCGCCAGATCCCCATCATCATGCTGACCGCGCGCGGCGAGGAGCAAGACAAGGTGATGGGGCTGGAAGCCGGCGCCGACGACTACGTCACCAAGCCGTTCTCGCCCAAGGAACTGCTGGCGCGGATCAAGGCGGTGCTGCGCCGCCGCGCGCCGCAGCTTACCGACGACGTGGTGGCGATCAACGGCCTGCGGCTGGACCCCGCCACGCACCGCGTCACCGGCCAGGACGAGAGCGGCCCGATCAAGCTCGACCTCGGTCCCACCGAGTTCCGCCTGCTGCACTTCCTGATGACGCATCCGGAGCGCGTGCACAGCCGGTCACAGCTGCTTGACCAGGTCTGGGGCGACCATGTCTTCGTCGAGGAGCGCACCGTCGACGTCCATATCAAGCGCCTGCGCGCCGCGCTGACCCCCGGGGGCTACAGCAATATGATCGAAACCGTGCGCGGCAGCGGGTACCGGCTGGCGCGTACGCCCGGCGCCTGACGCCGCCGGCCGGAGCGGGCGCGTTGCCCGATCCGGCCACCGATCCCCACGCTGCTGGCAGGGCGCGGCGAAATCGTGGCACACTCCCGTCGCAACCAAGCGGCCTCTGCACACACGCGGCCGCGAGCCTGAACCCTGCGCATGAATGTCATCTGGGCCCGTTCCGCGGCCATCCTGACCGGTCTGCTGGTGCTGTCCGCCGGTATCTACCTGGCGTTTGGCCCGGTGCCGGCGCTGGCGCTCGCCTGCGTCTCGCTGTTCGGGCTGCTTTGCTACTACCTGTACCAGATCAACCGCCTGTGGAAGGTGCTGGATGCGCCGGTCTACGGCGAAATCCCGAGCGCGCTCGGCCTGTGGGGCGAGGTCTATTACCGGCTGCACCGGCTGGTCAAGCGCTGGCGCACCCAGGTGCTGCAGGTGGAGCAGCAGCACACGCGCTTTATCCAGGCGATCCAGGCCTCGCCCAACGGCGTGCTGATGCTGGACGACGCCGACCAGATCGAATGGTGCAACGACGTCGCCGAGCAGCACTTCGGCCTGAACGCGCGCCGCGATGTGCGCCAGCGCATCACCCACCTGATCCGCCGGCCCGAATTCGTCCATTACCTGACCCGCCAGCACTTTGACGAGCCGCTGGTGATGCGTGACATGGGCGAGCACAAGCACAGCGTGATCGCGGTGCAGATCCTGCCCTATGGCGACAACCGCAAGCTGGTGATCACGCAGGACATCACGAAGCTCGAGAACACCGAGGCCATGCGCCGCGACTTCGTCGCCAATGTCTCGCATGAGTTGAAGACGCCGCTGACGGTGCTGACCGGCTTCCTCGAAACCGTGCGCGACCTGCCGGTATCGGAAGAAGACCGGCGTCGCTATATCGACATGATGCTGGTGCAGTCGGAGCGCATGCAGAGCATCGTCGAGGACCTGCTGGCGCTGGCCAAGCTGGAAAGCGATGAACAGGCGCCGGGCAATGACCTGGTGCCGGTGCACGCGATGGTGGCGCACCTGATGCACGATGCCGAGGCGCTGTCGCAGGCCCGGCACCAGGTATCGGCACAGATCGATCCCACCGTGGGCCTGCGCGGCGCGGAAACCGAGCTGCTGTCGGCGCTGGGCAACCTGGTCTCGAACGCGGTGCGCTACACACCCGAAGGCGGCCGCATCACCATGCGGCTGGGCTGGGAAGACGGCCATGCGGTGTTCGCGGTGGCCGATACCGGGCTGGGCATCGCGCCCGAGCATATCCCGCGGCTGACCGAGCGCTTCTACCGCGTCGACCGCAGCCGCTCGCGCGATACCGGCGGCACCGGGCTCGGCCTGGCCATCGTCAAGCACGTGCTGTCGCGCCACCATGCCGAATTGCGCGTGACCAGCGAAGTGGGGCGTGGCAGCGTGTTCCGGGTGGTGTTTCCGGTTGAGCGGAGCGTGCGTATGGCGGCCGAGGGCGCGACAACTGCGGCGCCTGCCACTGGCGTCACGACTTCGCCGCAGGCGCCGGATTCTTCGCGGCGGGCTGCCTGAGCGCAGGGCCGCAGGTTTTTGAATCACCGCTGGTGTGCCCCCTCTCCCGCATGCGGGAGAGGGGGCACACCGACAGCGTGCGAGATCTCGTCAGCCGTCGATCCGCGCTTACGGCGTCCCCCCAAACGTCACCAGCAAATCGTTCTGGCTGATATGCGGATGCTTCGACCGTGTCTGCGCGCGCACGTAGTTTCCATCCGGCTGCATGATCCACGCCGACGCATTGTCGCGCAGGTGGACCTGCAGGCTTTCCTTGATCACGCGCGCCTTCAGCGCCTTGTCCAGCACGGGGAAGGCCACTTCGACGCGGCGGAACAAATTGCGGTCCATCCAGTCGGCGCTGGACAGGTACAGCACTTCCTCGCCGTCGGCGAGGAAGTAGTAGACCCGATGGTGTTCCAGGAAGCGGCCGACGATCGAGCGTACCGAGATATTTTCGGACATGCCTGGCACACCCGGCATCAGCGCACAGACGCCGCGCACGATCAGGTCGATCTTCACGCCCGCGCGCGAGGCCTTGTACAGCTCGTCGATGATCGACGGTTCCAGCAGCGCGTTCATCTTGGCGATGATGCGCGCCGGCTTGCCCGCGCGGGCATTGCGGGCCTCTGCACGGATATGGTCGACCAGGTTGGTCTGCATGGTGAAGGGCGACTGCCACAGGTGGTTCAGCCGGATGGTGCCGGCGGTGCCGGTCAGCAGCTGGAACACGTGATGCACGTCTTCGCAGATCGCCTCGCTGGCGGTCAGCAGGCCAAAGTCCGTGTACAGGCGCGCCGTGCGCGGATGGTAATTGCCGGTGCCCAGGTGGGCATAGCGGCGCAGCTTGACCTGCTTGGCCTTCGGACCCGTGGGCTCGCGCCGCACGATCAGCAGCATCTTGGCGTGGCACTTGTGGCCGACCACGCCGTAGATCACGTGCGCGCCGGCGGATTCCAGCCGCTCGGCCCAGTTGATATTGGTTTCCTCGTCAAAGCGCGCCAGCAGCTCCACCACCACCGTCACTTCCTTGCCGTTGCGCGCGGCGGTCATCAGCGCTTCCATCACCAGCGACTCGTTGCCGGTGCGGTAGACGGTCTGCTTGATCGCGACCACATTGGGGTCGGCCGCGGCAAGCTGCAGCAGGTCGAGCACGGAGTTGAAGCTCTCGTACGGATGGTGCAGCAGCACGTCTTGCTGGCGCATCACGTCGAACATCGACACACCGTTGGCAAAGGCCCTGACCGGCGCCGGCAGGTAGGGCGGGTACTTCAGCGCGGGCCGGTCCACCATGTCGGGGATCTGCATCAGCCGCACCAGGTTGACCGGGCCCGAAACGCGGTACAGGTCCTGTTCGGACAGCCCCGATTCCAGCAGCAGGCGGCGTGCCAGCGGGGCAGGCGTGTCGGAGGAAATTTCGAGCCGCACGGTGTCGCCGAAATGGCGCGTCGGCAGCTCGCCCTGCAGCGCTTCGCGCAGGTCGGTGATTTCGTCTTCCTGCACAAACAGGTCGGAATTGCGCGTTACGCGGAACTGGTAGCAGCCATGCACCGCGATCGCCGGGAACAGCTCGTGCACGAAGCCCTGCATGAACGACGACAGCATCACGAAGCCGAAGGGGTAGGCCGACAGCTTCTCCGGCATCTTGACCACGCGGGGCAGCGCACGCGGTGCCTGCACGATGGCGAGGTCGGCCTCGCGGCCAAAGGCGTCCTTGCCCGACAGCTCGACCACGAAGTTCAGGCTCTTGTTGAGCACGCGCGGGAAGGGGTGGGCCGGGTCCAGCGCGATCGGGGTCAGCACCGGCGCCAGCTCGCGCTGGAAGAACTCGCGCGCCCACTCGCGCTGGGCATCGGTCCAGGTAGTGGTCAGATGGAAAAAGACACCTTCCTTTTCAAGAAGCGGAAATATGGTGTTCTGCAGCATGTCATACTGCGAAGCAACAAGCCTTTGCGTGCGCTCGGTGACAAGCTGATAGGTCTGCTGGAAGGAGAGGCCGTCCGGCGTCAGCCCCGATGCGTTGTCGCGCATCTGTTCCTTCAGGCCGGCCATGCGGATTTCAAAGAACTCGTCCAGATTGCTGGACACGATGCAGATGAACTTCAGTCGCTCCAGCAGCGGGACCTTTGGGTCCGCAGCCTGCGCCAGCACGCGGGCATTGAATTCCAGAATGCCCAGTTCGCGATTCAGCAGCGTACTGGACGGAGTCGTCGACATGAGCATGACCACCTTCTTTTGGTAATGTGGCGACTTTTCCATAGAATCGTGTCACTTTCATGACATTTAGATTTTGTCATGATGCCGACATTAGAACGACATATTTTTCCGGTGCGCAAGCGCCGGCCGGAGGCACTACCGTGCACCCGCGGCCGTCGCGCTGAACGCGCTACGCCAACGCGAACCAGCCCTCCAACCAGACGATGAACAACTCACCACGCCTGCTGGCTGCCGTCGACATGGGGTCGAACAGCTTCCGCCTGATGATCGGTCGGGTGGACGAGACCCCTACCGCCAATGGCCCCGCCAGCCAGATCTTCCAGGTCGATGCGCTGCGCGAGCCGGTGCGCCTGGCCGCCGGCCTGACGCCCGACAAATACCTGGACCAGCCGGCGCGCCGTCGCGGCATCGACGCGCTGCGGCGCTTCGGCGACCGCCTGCGCGACTTTGCGCCCGAACAGGTGCGCGCGGTGGCAACCAATACCCTGCGCGTGGCCAAGAACGCGTCGGAGTTCCTGATCGAGGCGGAGACCGCGCTCGGTTTCCCGATCGAAGTGATCGCCGGACGCGAAGAGGCCCGGCTGATTTACCTCGGCGCCTCGCATGACGCGCCGGCGTGCCAGGGCAACCGGCTGGTGGTGGATATCGGCGGCGGCTCGACGGAATTCATCATCGGCGGCGGCTACCAGTCCAAGCTGATGGAAAGCCTGTATATCGGCTGCGTCTCGCATAGCCGCCAGTTCTTCCCCAGCGGCAATGTCGATGATTACGCGATGAAGCAGGCCGAGCTGGCCGCGCGCCGCGAGATCCAGGTGCTGGTGCGCCAGTACCGCGCCGCCGGCTGGGAGCAGGCGGTGGGCTCGTCGGGCACCGCGCGGGCGCTGGCCGAGCTGATCGAGCTGAACGGCATGAACGACAGCGCGTCCGAGCATGGCATCACGCGCGAAGGGCTGGAGCGGCTCAAGCGCGCGCTGATCAAGGCCGAGAACACCAACCGCGTCAAGCTGACCGGTCTCAAGGCGGACCGCATCCCGGTGCTGCCGGGCGGCCTGTCGATCATGCTGGGCGTATTCGCCGAACTCGATATCGACCGCATGGACGTCACCGACGGCGCGTTGCGCCTGGGCGTGCTGTACGACCTGCTCGGCCGCAGCCACCACGAGGACATGCGCACGGTCACGGTCGACCAGTTCATGCGTCGCTACGGCGTCGATCGTGCCCAATCGGCGCGCGTGCGCGGCACCGCGCAGGCGCTGCTGTCACAGTTCCCGGAGCCCGCCAACGAACGGCGCGAGGACAACCTGCTGTTGCTGGGCTGGGCCGCCAACCTGCATGAGATCGGCATGTCGATCTCGCACAGCGGCTATCACAAGCATTCGGCCTATATCGCCACGCACGCGGACATGCCGGGGTTTTCCAAGACCGACCAGGCCCGGCTGGCGACGCTGCTGCTGGGCCATGCCGGCAAGCTCGGCAAGCTCTCAGGCAGCGGCAAGTTTGTCGACTGGCGCATGCTGTTCAGCCTGCGGCTGGCCTTCGTGCTGTGCCGGCGCCGTTCGGACGTGGCCTTGCCCGATATCCGCGTGAGCCAGCTTGCCGAGGTGCTGGACGAGGGCTTCACCGTGAAGCTGCCCAAGGCGTGGATCGAGGCCAATCCGCTGATCGAGTACAGCCTTGCTCAGGAGGCCGACGAGTGGCAGCGGATCGGCAAGCGCTACAAGGTCATCTACGACTAACAGCGCGGAAGGCGGCCGCCGCACAGGCGGCCGTGGCGATCGTGGGTGACAGGGCGGCGCCGCTCAGGCGGCGTTGTTCAGGCCCAGGAAGTGGCGGGCGTAGCGCGGATTCATGTCGTTGACGCGCAACAGCGTCAGGAAGTCCGCCACGTTGAAGTCGGGATCCCAGGCAGGCTGGCCGCAGATCTTCGCGCCCAGGCGCAGGTAGCCCTTGATCAGCGCGGGCGGTTCGACCTCGAGCTGCTGGTTCAGGTCTTCGACCGGCAGCGGCAGGCGCGGGAACGCGTGGTATTCGATCGGCGCCAGCGAGCGCTCGGTGAACAGGCGGTGCAGGCTGGCCGCATAGTGGCCGCCATCGCTCATCGGCACGCTCGCGCAGCCCAGCATCGACTCGATGCCCCAGCGCTGCAGGTACTCGCCCAAGCCGCCCCACAGCGCCATGATGACGCTGCCCGAGCGGTAGTCGCGATGCACGCACGAGCGGCCCAGCTCCAGCATCTTGGGGCGCAGATGGGCCAGGCGCACCAGGTCGAATTCGGATTCCGCGTACAGGCAGCCCAGGCGCTTGGCCTGGTGCGGCGGCAGGACTCGGTAGGTGCCGACCACGCGCAGCGTGGCCAGGTCGCGCACGATCAGGTGGTCGCAGTAGGCATCGAACATGTCGATGTCCAGCTCGGGCACCGAGGACGTCAGGCGTGCGCCCATCTCCTCGGCAAATACCTTGTAGCGCAGGCGCTGCGCTTCGACTACTTCGTCCTGGTGGCGCGCCCACGCCACGCTGAGAGCAGGCGACTCATTTGGCGTATCCGATTGACGAGGAAGACGCCTCCGCGCCGTCTGGCCGCCGAGGCCATTGGGCAGAGAGTCGAAGAGCGGCTGAGTAGGCGTCGGGAGGTCTCGCATCAGTATGTCCTTTTGGTGACGAAACTGTTGCGATGCAATGTAGTGAGGCCCGGTGACAGTGCCGTGACCCCGGGATGACGCTTCCGTGACGCCCGCTGTCACAGTGGCCGGCTGGGAATCTTCGTGTGACGGGTCGTGCCCCGTGTCGTGGGCGGACGTGTGCGCCGAGGTGTGCGCTGACGTGTGCGCTGACGTGTGCGCCGGGGGGGCTGGGGTGGAGGGCCGGCGGTCGGTCGGGCCGTTCATGAGGGAATCTCCGTGACACCTGCGGTCGGCGCCCATGCCCGGGGGATGGGCGCGGGTGAGCGCCGCGGCGGGCGGCGCCGTAACGACTCTAGTGACGGGAGATTCCGCCGGCCATCAGCAAATTCCGAATCTGCTCGGCGGCGACTGAGGTGTACAGCAGAGGTGTGAGGCGGCGCACCGCCTCCGAAATACCCGAGCCTGTGCTTAGAGGAACTCTGGATTGATCACGGCGCGCAGCACGGTCTGTGCTTCGCTTTCGCGAGTGCGGCCGGTCAGCCACCAGACGCCGCTCTTGCGCACGCTCCAGTCCATCTCGGTGCCGGCCAGCAGCAGGCTGGCGACACGGCCGATCCACGGCTGGTGTCCTACCACCACCACGTGCTCTGGGCGCTCCGGCCATTCGACGGCGGCCAGCACTGCGCTGACGTCGGCGCCGGGCGAGAGCGCTTCGACGATCTCCGCCTCGCCCGTCAGGGCTGCCGCCGTCTCACGCGCGCGCAGCGCGGGGCTGCACAGCACGCGGGAATCGGCCGGCAGATGCGCGCGCAGCCATTTGGCGGAGGATTCCGCCTGCTTGCGTCCGCGGCGCGTGAGCGGTCGCTGCAGGTCGGCATGGCGGCTCAGGCTGAGCGCGTCGGGGAGGGCTTCGGCTTCGGCGTGGCGCCACAGGATCAGGTTCATGTCGGGGCGGGCAGTATGCGTGCTTCGAGTATGGTGAAGCGGCCCGACCGGCGCAAGCGCAGGCGCAGCGCAAGGCGTCATGCATAAAACAGCACGGAACCGTAAACGAAAACAGGCTGCATGACAGTCTGTCTGTCGGGCAGCCCGCGAGTGTGTCCGGGCGCGGTGTCAGCGGTGTGACAGCGCGTCGGCGCGCAAGGGTAGCGGGCGAGGCGGCCTGCGCGGCGCCCCGCCCGTACAGAAACTCAGGACTTGTGGCGGAAGTTGATGCGACCCTTGGTCAGGTCGTAGGGCGACATTTCCAGGGTGACACGGTCGCCGGCCAGGATGCGGATGCGGTGCTTCTGCATCTTGCCCGAAGCGTATGCCCAGATTTCCACGCCGTTTTCCAGCGTGACACGATAGCGGTTGTCAGGCAGGGCTTCCGACACCACGCCGCCAAATTCAATGAGTTCTTCCTTAGCCAATCTGTCTTCCTTTGCGGCAGCCAGCGAAGGCTGCATGGTTGCGTTATCAAAAATTCCGGTCGGCTCGTCCGGCCAACCTGGCGCGGCGCGGGCCGGGGCACAATGCGCCGTTGACGGCGAAGCATGCCTCTGGGGTTGTTCGAAGCCAGCGCACGCGGTCTGAGGCGCGCGTGGCCTGGTGCTTGATCAGTCCTGCAGCGCGATCCTGTCAACGGATTCGTCCGGCGGGCGCGGATTGCGTGGACGCCGGCCTTGCCGGTGACGGCCGGGGAGGCCGTTCGCTACGCAGGGTGGGCGGGCAGGTGTACCCGGTGGTTCGCCAGTTCTTGTCGTCGCGGAAGACCGCGCCGGCGGCTGCTGTGCGCTCGGCCGAGCGCGCTGGTGAGAACGCCCGGTTACAGGGATGCACGGACACCCCGGGGGCTACTATGGGAGTATACCACGTACGCACCTGCAGCATTACCCGTCGCGGTGGCGTAGTGTGGGCAAGCACGCGTACGCGCAACGCGATATCGGGCGGGTTATGGGTGCTGCATGATCCACCTGTAAGCGCGAAGGTGCCTTGGTATTTGCGCGGTATGAGCTAGAACTATCTGGTACGGCCCGCGGGCCGGCTTTCGCAAGGAGGTTCCCATGGAACTCCATCTGCAATCGCACCGCTTTGTACGGTGCACGCCGGACTGGCGCGCCGCCGTGGTGGCGGGCCTGATCGCCGGCGCGGTTTATATGGTGCTGGAGCTGCTGACGGCGCGTTTCCTGCTGTACCAGGGTGCCTGGGGCACGGTGAAGATGGTGGCTGCCATCATCCTGGGGCGCGAGGCACTGTCGGCGGACGCCTTCAACTGGACGGTGGTGCTGTCGGCATTTACCGTGCACTTCGCGCTGTCGATCATCCTGTCGGCGGTGCTGGCCATGATCCTGTCGTCGTTCCGGCTCGATTCCAGCATGGCCCTCGCGTCGGTGGCCGGCATTGTGTTCGGCGTGGTGGTCTACATGATCAACTTCTACGTGTTCGGCCGCTATTTCAACTGGTTCGACGAGGCGCGCGGCTGGGAAAGCCTGTTCGCCCATGCGCTGTTCGGGCTGGTGGCGGCCGATGTGTACTGCAACCTGGAGCGACGGCGCACCGACGCGGCAGACCAGCAGCAGCCCGCCTGAACGGCCCGGCCCGGCCGGATGGGGCCATTGCGCCGGCCGGTATCCGTCTGGCCGGCGCCATCGGCTAGCCCATCTGGTTGATATGACGTTTGGCACGCCCGCACTAACCTTAGAGGCAAAACGATCAGAGCGGCCGCCGTCAACCAGCGTAGCGGACGGCCACACCGGAGTGCCCATGCGGGTCGCAATCGTCAGTACCGAAACCACGGGGCTCACGCCAGCGGACGAGCCTGTCAGCATCGGCCTGCTGCTAGTTGAAGTGGCGCCGAAGGCGGGCAGCCTCGTGCGCGAGATTACGGAGTATTACGGTTCGCAGGAACCCCGTGTGCCCATCAGTGCCGCTGCCACCGGCATGCACGGCCTGACCGCGGAGATGCTGCGCGGCCAGCGTTTCGACGTGGACGCCATCCGCGCCATCGTTGACGAGGCGGATGTGCTGGTCGCGCACGGTGCCGAGTTCAATGTCCGGATGCTTGAAAAAGTCGTGCCTGATGTACATCGCAAGCGCTGGCGCTGCTCGGTGCGGCAGGTGCGCTGGGCACAGTACTTCCATGTGCCCAATCACAAGCTCGATACCCTGTGCGACCATCTGCGCATCTTCCGGCCGCGCCCGCAGGTTGCGCTGGACGACTGCCTTGCGCTCTCCAAATTGCTGTTCCGGCACATGGGGGCGGTGACCCAGGCTACCCCGATGGGATTCCTGCTGGCCCAGCCTGATTTCGTCGCGCGTGTCGCGAAGCAGGCGCCTGGGCTCGCGCCGGCACCGCCCCGCCCGGCGCAGCATTCCCGGGACGAAAGCGCCCAGCCATGGGTGCCGCAGGGCGAGCCTCGCTATGACCGGCCCATGCGGGGGCTGGTGCTGGTGGCGATGTTCCTGATCCTGGCCGCGGCGGCGCTGATCTGGCCTGACATGGTGCCGAGGTGGTGAGCGCGCGCGCTTGCACCCGACTGCATCGCCCAAAGAAAAACGGCCCGGACATCGCTGTCCAGGCCGTTGTTCTCAATGCTAACTGCTCAAAGCTAAAACTGGTCGGGGCGACATGATTCGAACATGCGACCCTCTGATCCCAAATCAGATGCGCTACCAGGCTGCGCTACGCCCCGAAGCCGGCCATTGTAGCCCGCTCTCGCGACCGCGGTCAAACTTATATGGTGGCGCGCGGGTCACCGCAGGGAAGTGCCCGGGCATGCTCCCCCTTCTGGCGGGGGCGCTTTGGCTTGACTTGGGTTTGCGCGCTGCGATAATCCGCACACCGCTCCAGTCCGACCGGCGTGTTATTGGGAACGCCCGGTTTGCGTATTCCTTCCGGACTGATCTGATCACCACAACAAGAACGGCGCCCGGTCCCCCCGGACAGCGCATCGGCGCGTTTGCGCCCGCCGCCCGGCAGCCGTCGGGACGGCCGGATACAGGATATGCGGCAATCGATAACACGGTCCGGCGCAGGACCGGCATAAAAATGGGAACGGTGGCGCCATGCGGTGCGCCGCTTGTCGCCTTGGACGGGAATGAAGATGTTTCAGTCGCACATAGTTGTGCTCATCGCGGGGCTGTTCGCCTTGCAGATGGCGGTGGTTAGCGTCGTATTGCGCCGGTCCGCCGGCATGGAGCGCAGCGGCCTGACGTCGTGGGCGCTGGGCAACGTATTCGTCGCGCTGGCTTCGGTGCTGTCAGCCGTGCAGGTATTGCGGCCGCTGTGGCTGATGCCGGAGTCGACCGACCTGGCGCTGCTGGCGGCGCTGTCCGTGATGGCCGTGGGCGCGCGGCACTTTGCGGGCCGGTCTGGCCGCACCGCGCCGCTGCTGGTGCTGAACCTGGCGGCTGCCGCCGCGGTGGCCTGGCTTGAACTCGCCCCGTACTACCTGTCGGCGCCATTCCTTGCCACGCTGCCTGCCATGCCGCAAATGGCGCTGGTGCTGACGGGCTGCCATATCGTGCTGCTGCTGGACCTTGCGCGCAGCATCGTGCCATCGGTGCCGGCCACGCGCGGCACCGGCCGGCTTGCGGCGCTGTCGCTGGTGCTGATCGCTATCGCCGCGGCAGCCATCAATGCCTGGACCATGGCGCGACCGCTGGCCGAGGTGGTGCACGGCGGCGCGTTGCCACGGCCGATGCCGTGGGATGGCGAGCTGGCCATGCTCAACGTGTTTGCGCTGGTGGGCATCTCGGTCAGCTTCGCGCTGATGGCGCACGACCGGCTGCGCCGCATGCTGGAGCGGCGCGCGCGGCATGACGACCTGACCGACGTGCTGCTGCGCGGCGCGTTCTGGGAAGAGCTGGAGGCGGCGTGCCTGCAGGCCGAGCGCCTGCACCGGCCGCTGACGGTGGCGTTTGTCGACCTGGATCACTTCAAGGCAATCAACGATGTCTACGGCCACCTGGCCGGCGACAGCGTGCTGCGGCATTTTGCCGGGCTGCTGCGCAAAGCCTGTGGCCCCCGCGACGTGGCGGGCCGCCTGGGCGGCGAGGAATTCGCCATCGTGATGCCCGATACCCCGCTGGAGAACGGCCGGCACACGTGCATGCGGCTGGCCACCTCGGTGCGCGCCGCGCCGTGCCCGTCCGAGCCCGACCCGATTGCCTACACCGTCAGCATCGGCCTGGCCGCGCGCCAGCCCGGCGAGGGCGCCGACGCGCTGATGCGCCGCGCCGACCGCGCGCTGTACGACGCCAAGCTGAAGGGGCGCAACTGCGTGTCCATGCACCCCTCAGGTAGCGATGCCGGCAGCGATGCCCGCAATGACGGCGCCGCGGCCAATGGCCGCTACGTCACGCGCAGCGAGCCGCGGGTGGTGTCCTGACATGTTGTGCTAGTCGGGCCCGCCTGCATTACGCGCTTGTCACCCTGGCCCGGCGCTGCGGTAGAATGCACGCCTTCGCGTCCTTAGCTCAGTTGGATAGAGCACTCGCCTTCTAAGCGAGCGGTCAGAGGTTCGAATCCTCTAGGACGCGCCAAGCCTTTTCGTGATCTGACGCGCCAGTCACCAGCCCCGCTTCACTCTTCCACCCCAAGAATCACATCCACCGCGGCCCTGCCGGCGAGTTCTCCGACCAGGTGCGCCCAGCGCTTGCTGAACGGCCCGCCATGCACTTTTACGCGCTTGCCGATGGCAGCCACGCCTGGTGGCTTCATCGGTCCCTCAATCTGGAACCAGGCGTCGAACATATCCTCCGACGTGCGTACCAGCACGACGCGGATTTCGAAGCCCCGGTATTCACTGGCCCAGTCTTGTGCGGGCACGCTCTCATTCACCATCGTTGTCACCGCATGGCATTGCGCTGCCCTCGCTTTCGGCTGCCCTCAGGCAATTGTGTAGGTGGTGCGCGTCCCGGGCTCGTAGATATCTCTTGCGAGCTCCAGGATCTGGTCGCGGTGCTGGTCGAAGGTGGCGAGAAGGGCGGCTTCTTCCAGCGCAGCCTGGTGGCTCAGGCGCAGAAGAATATCGTCAGTGACCTGGAATGCCACTTCGCGCGCGTTGTCGTAGCCCCAGAAGCAAACGCAGTGCCGTGCCGCATCGTGGCTGCGGCTCGGGTTGGGAAAAATCAGTGCCATGGCAGACTCCTGTCCGGTCACGGTTCGCCGGCCGGTGCTGACGAACCCAGTATGCGCGCGTTTTCCTGAACCGGCTTGCGTTTCCGTCCAGAATCCGTCTGATAGCGATCTTTACCGCCGCGACCGGAAAGATATTCCCTTTCCCGGAGCATTAGCGCGTATGCTGGGATTGCCAGATTCTCCAGGCAAGTCAACAGGAGTCCCACCATGGCCAAGAGTCAATTACGCGGCAACCGCGAAGCCAAGAAACCCAAGCAGCCGAAGAAGCCGTCGGTGCCGGCGAGCCCCTTCAGCACGGTCCAGTCCCGTGTCGGGCACGACGACAGCAAAAAGAAGAAATAAGCGAACCCTGCCGCGCGGGCGCGGAACCATGACTACCCGCGGCCGATGCGGTTCAACAGAAGGCGTCGAGATTCGAGATGCCTGTATTGGAAGCGCAGACCATGTCGGGAGGCGCATATGATCGATCACAACAAGGCCGCTACGTTCCGAGGGCTTCCGCTTATCGACGAACAAGACTCGGAGATCCGTCACTACCTGAGAAGAAAGGCGCGGCTGGGTCAGCCATGGAATACGCCGGAGCTGCGCAGCATGCTCGAGGACATGTTGTCGCCTCCCGGTACCGAGGAAGACAGCCAGGCCGACATCCCTCTCAGTGCATCCGCCGCCGCTGAACGCGCCAGCGCGTTTGTCGACCAGGCCATGGAGCCGATCGAGGCTTACGAGGAGTGGCATGCCGCGATGGAGGCTGAGGGCATGAAGGGAAGTACGCGCTGAGGAGCTGGAATGTTGATCTGGTCCCTTGTCTTCCTGGGCGTGTTGATCGCCCTCTATGGCTACATTATCCGGGTGGGCATCCACCACAAGCCGGTGTTCGGCATGTCGAAGCACTCGCTGCAGTATTGGTGGCATCGCGTGGCCCATGTGACCAAGTAGGGCTGGTCACGCACATCCGGTCCGTCACCATCGCGGCCGTCGAGGCAATCATCCTTCTTGAGTGCTGCCGGTACCCCCGCGGGCGTGTGGCCTGAGGCGGCCACGGCACGTTTCGCCGATTTGTCGCACAATACGCCCTGCGCGCCGCACAGGAGCACGCTGGAGCAGCAGAGGCGAGGGCACGGACCCCGCCCGTCAGCGGGCGGCAATCCGAAGAACACCTTGCGATCCTGTCCATGGCCGCCCCACATGCACATTCCGCCGCGGATACCGTCCGCGGCGCCCAGTCTTTCCCTGAGTCTTCCTCCCGGTCCTCCCATCTTCCCGGCGCGGACACCGAAGCGTCCCGCGGTGACGGCCGCCTGCCCTTGCTCGCGCTGGGCGTCGGCAGCTTCGGCATCGGCACCGGCGAGTTCGTCATCATGGGCCTGCTGCCCGATGCCGCGCGCGACCTCGCCATCTCGATCCCCGAAGCCGGCCACCTGATCAGCGCCTATGCGCTGGGCGTGGTCATCGGCGCGCCGCTGCTGGCGGTGCTGGGCGCGCGCTGGCCGCGGCGCAACCTGCTGATCGCGCTGATGGCGGTGTTTGCCGCCGGCAATATCGCCAGCGCGCTGGCGCCCGCCTACCCGTCGATGATGGTAGCGCGGCTGCTGACGGGCTTTCCGCACGGCACGTATTTCGGCGTGGCCTCGCTGGTCGCCGCCAGCCTGGTGCCGCGCGAGCGGCGCGCGCAGGCGGTGGGGCTGGTGATGCTGGGGCTGACCATCGCCACGCTGGTCGGCGTGCCGATCGCGGCGACCGTCGGCACCTGGCTGGGCTGGCGCACGGCCTTCCTGATCGTCGGCGCGATCGGCGCGCTGACGGCGCTGCTGGTGTGGCGCTGGGTGCCGTTCGTGCCGGCCGACCGGCATGCCAGCCCGCTGCGCGAGCTGTCCGCGTTCAGGCGCAAGCAGGTGTGGCTGACGCTGGGCATCGGCGCGATCGGCTTTGGCGGCATGTTCTCCGTGTTCAGCTATATCAAGCCGACCATGCTGGAACTGGCCCATATGCCGGCCGCGGGCATCCCGGTGGTGCTGGCGCTGTTCGGCATCGGCATGGTGGCGGGCAACCTCGCCGGCGCGCGGCTGGCGGACAAGGCGCTGATGCCGACCATCGGCGGCGTGCTGGCGTGGACCGCGCTGGTGCTGGCCGCCTTCACCTTCACCGCGCCGCATGCGTGGCTGGCGGCCTTCAATGTGCTGCTGGTCGGCACCGCGGTGGCGCTCGGCCCGGCGCTGCAGATCCGGCTGATGGACGTCGCGGGCGATGCGCAGACGCTGGCGGCCGCGCTCAATCACTCGGCCTTCAATATGGCCAACGCGCTGGGCGCGTGGCTGGGCGGCGTGACCATTGCCGCCGGCTATGGCTGGACCTCGACCGGCTGGGTCGGGCTGCTGCTGGCGCTCGGTGGGCTGGTGATCTATGCCTGGTCGCTGCTCGACATGGACCGGCGCGGCGCTACCGCGGCGGCATAGCCGTCAGCGCGCGGCGAGACCACCCTTTCCCTCCCGACCTGGCGCAGTTCCTGCGGCCAGCCGCTGATCTGCATCAGCCTGGCTGCCGGTGCCCGGCGCGCTCGTTCCAGCCTGAAGGGCAGGCTTATTCGGCGTCCGTCACGCTGGCGCCGACCACGTTGAAGCCGCCGTCGACATAGGTGATCTCACCGGTCACGCCGCTGGCCAGGTCAGACAGCAGGAAGGCGGCCACGTTGCCGACTTCTTCGATGGTCACGTTGCGGCGCAGCGGCGCGGCCTGTTCGAAGTGGCCGAGCAGCTTGCCGAAGCCCTTGATGCCCGAGGCGGCCAGGGTCTTGATCGGGCCGGCCGAGATGCCGTTGGCGCGGATGCCGCGCGGACCGACCGACGAGGCCAGGTAGCGCACGCTGGCTTCCAGCGAGGCCTTGGCCAGGCCCATGGTGTTGTAGTTGGGAACCACGCGCTCGGCGCCCAGGTAGGTCAGCGTCAGCAGCGAGGCCTTGTCCGACAGCAGCGGCAGCGCGGCCTTGGCCAGCGCCGGGAAGCTGTAGGCGGAGATGTCATGGGCGACGCGGAAGCCTTCGCGCGACAGGCCTTCCAGGAAGTCGCCGGCGATCGCCTCGCGCGGCGCGAAGCCGATCGAGTGCACCAGCCCGTCGAACTTCTCCCAGCGCTGGCCCAGCGCGGCGAAGGTCGCGGCGATCTGCTCGTCGCTGCCGACATCGCACTCGAACACCAGGTCGCTGCCGAATTCCTTGGCAAAGTCGCTGATCCGGTCCTTGAACCGTTCGCCGACATAGGTGAAGGCGAGCTCGGCGCCTTCGCGCTTGCACGCCGACGCGATGCCGTAGGCGATCGAGCGGTTCGAGAGCAAGCCGGTGATAAGGATCCGCTTACCTGCCAGAAATCCCATAAGTTCTCCAAGGTGGTGTATCAGGCACGCTTCCTGCGTCCGCCGTGCGGCCGTGCGCATGCCTTTGCTGTCCTGCGGCCGTTTTATTGCGCCGCGCAGAGGGAATGTCCGGATGGCTGGGGCCACCCCGGACGCATGTAAAATTGTCTCATACTTGGCCCGGCCGCAGAACGCCGGGACCCCCAGAGGTCATAGTGGAGGAATCCAACGGGATGCCTATTCAAGCACGTTGGCCGCTTCAGGCGGCATGGCAGTGCTTCCGGCGGGATGCGGTACTGCGGTATTGGCTGGCGATGATGCTGGCGGCGGGGGTCTCCCTGTTTCCTGTTTCTGCAATGGCGGCGCATGGCTTCGCGCTGCACGGGGACCTGAAGTACAACGCGGATTTCCGGCACTTCGACTACGTCAATCCGAATGCACCGGTCGGCGGCACGCTGACGCTCGCCAATCCCGACCGGCGCACCAGTTTCGACAAGTTCAACCCGTTCACGCTGAAGGGCACCTCGGCGCCCGGGCTCAATGCGCTGATGTTCGAGTCGCTGCTGGTCAGCAGCGCCGACGAGACCGCCAGCGCCTACGGCCTGCTGGCCGACGACGTCACGGTGGCGCCCGACGAAATGTCCGTCACCTTCCGCATCCGCCCGCAGGCACGCTTCTCCAACGGCGACCCGGTGCTGGCATCGGATGTCAAATACTCCTATGACATGCTGATGAGCAAGGCCTCGAGCCCGGGCTATCGCAGCATGTGCACCGACGTCAAGGAAGTGGTGGTGACCGGCGAGCGCACGCTGCGCTACGAGTTCAAGCAGCGCAACCGCGAGCTGCCGCTGATCGTCGGCGCGCTGCCGGTGTTCTCGAAGAAATGGACGGCCAAGGTGCCGTTCGCGAAGCTGACCTTCGAGCCGCCGATCACCAGCGGCCCCTACCTGATCGAGCGCTACGACGCCGGCCGCGGCATCGTCTTCAAGCGCGATCCCAACTACTGGGGCAAGGACCTGGCAGCGCGCCGCGGCACCTTCAATTTCGCGCGCGTGGTCTACCGCCTGTACAAGGACGAGACCGCCAAGCTGGAGGCCTTCAAGGCGGGCGAGTTCGATGCCATCGTCGAATACCGCGCCAAGAACTGGGCCAAGAGCTACCAGGGCACGCGCTTTCGCAACGGCGAGCTGATGAAGACCGAGTTCCCCCACCGCAACGGCGCGGGCATGCAGGGCTTCGTGATGAATATGCGCAAGCCGGTGTTCCAGGACGTACGCGTGCGCCAGGCGCTGATCCTCGCGCTGGATTTCGAATGGCTGAACCGGCAACTGTTCTTCGGCGCCTACAAGCGGCTGGATAGCTGGTTCTCCAACAGCGAACTGGCTGCCAGCGCCACCCTCGACGGCCGTCCCGGCCCGGGCGAGCTGGCGCTGCTGGAGCCGATGCGCGCCGAGCTGCCGGCCGAAGTGTTTGGTCCGAGCGTGGCGCAGCCGAGCACCGCGGCGCCGCGTTCGCTGCGCGACAACCTGCGCCTGGCGCGGCGTCTGCTGGCGCAAGCCGGCTGGACCTATACCGACGGTGCACTGCGCAACGCCAAGGGCGAGCCGCTGGTGTTCGAGTTCCTGGACGATGGCGGCGCCATGAGCCGCGTGATCACCACCTATGTGCGCAACCTGGAGAAGCTAGGCATCCAGGTGCACCAGCGCACCACGGACTTCGCGCTGTACCAGAAGCGGCTGGAAGACTTCGACTTCGACATGGTGTCGATCCGCTTCCCCGACTCGCAAAGCCCCGGCAACGAGCTGCGCGACCGCTTTTCCAGCGAGGCCGCCGGCACGCCCGGCTCGGACAACCTGTTCGGGCTGAAGTCGCAGGCGGTCGACAAGCTGGTTGACAACGTGCTGCGCGCCCATACCCGGCAGGAACTGATCACCGCCGGACGGGCGCTGGACCGCGTGCTGATGCATGGCTACTACATCGTGCCGAACTGGTACAGCGCATCGCACCGGATCTCGTACCGCAAGGCACTGGCGTATCCCGAACGGCTTCCCTATTTCTACACGGCCGAAGGCTGGATCCTGAGCCACTGGTGGCGCAAGGACGTCCAGCCGCAAGCGCGCTGACGCGTTCAGCGAGGATAAGTACAAGGAAGAGGACCGGCCGATGCTTGCCTACCTGCTTAAACGCATCTTGCTGATGATCCCGACGCTGATCGGTGTCATCACGCTGACCTTCGTCGTGATCCAGTTCGTGCCGGGCGGCCCGGTCGAACAGATGATGATGGAACTGAAAGGGCGGGGCGGCGCCGGCGAAGCCAGCGGCGGCGGTGCCGAATACCGCGGACGCCGTGGCGTCGATCCCGACAAGATCAAGGAGATCCAGGCGCTGTATGGCTTCGACAAGCCGCCGCTGGAGCGGTACTTCCTGATGCTCAAGCGCTTTGCCCAGTTCGACCTGGGCCAGAGCTACTTCCAGCACCGCAGCGTGTGGGAGCTGGTGAAGTCGAAGCTGCCGGTCTCGGTTAGCCTGGGCTTGTGGACCTTCTTCCTGACCTACCTGATATCGGTGCCGCTCGGCATCTCCAAGGCGATCCGGGCGGGCAGCCGTTTCGACGTGGTCACCAGCATCATCGTGCTGGTGGGCTATGCAATTCCCGGCTTCGTGCTGGGCGTGCTGCTGCTGGTGCTGTTCGGCGGCGGCACTTTCGTGCAGTGGTTCCCGCTGCGCGGGCTGACCTCCGACAACTGGGAGCAGCTGTCGCTGATGGGCAAGGTGATGGACTACCTGTGGCACCTGGTGCTGCCGATCACGGCATCGGTGGTGGGCAGCTTCGCGGTGGTGACCATGCTGACCAAGAACGCGTTCCTCGAGGAAATCCGCAAGCAGTATGTGCTGACCGCGCGCGCCAAGGGCCTGGGCGAGCGCCGCGTGCTGTGGAAGCACGTGTTCCGCAATGCGCTGATCCCGCTGGTGACCGGTTTTCCGGCGGCGTTCATCGGCGCCTTCTTCACCGGCTCGCTGCTGATCGAGACGCTGTTCTCGCTCGACGGGCTGGGTTTGCTGTCCTATGAGGCGGTGCTGCGCCGCGACTATCCGGTGGTGCTCGGCACGCTCTACCTGTTCACGCTGATCGGTCTGGTCACGCGCCTGATCTCCGATGTCTGCTACGTGCTAGTGGACCCGCGCATCCATTTCGAGGGCTTGCACCGATGAAACCCTTCACGCACGCGGCGCCCAATGGGCTGCCGCATTCGCCCTCGCCGCGCCAGCGCGCCTGGCAGCGCTTTCGACGCAACCGGCGCGGCTACTGGAGCCTGGTGATCTTCGTCATCATCTTCGTGCTGAGCCTGGGCGCCGAGCTGCTGTCGAGCAACCGGCCGCTGGTGGTGCGCTACAAGGGCGAGTATTACTTCCCGATCGTCAAGGTCTACCCGGAGACCACGTTCGACGGCGACTTCCCGACGCCCGCGGACTATCTCGATCCGTTTATCCGCGACCGCATCACCACCAACGGCAACTTCGCGATCTTCCCGCTGAACCAGTATTCGTACGACTCGCTCAACTACTTCGCCAAGGAACCCAATCCGGCGCCGCCGTCGGCCGACAACTGGCTCGGCACTGACGACCGCGGCCGCGACATCCTGGCGCGGCTGCTGTACGGCTTCCGCGTGTCGGTGCTGTTCAGCATGGCGCTGACGGTGATCGGCGTGCTGGTCGGCACGCTGACCGGGGCGCTGATGGGGTTCTTCGGCGGACGCTTCGACTTGTTCTCGCAGCGGGCGATCGAGATCTGGAGTTCGATGCCCGAGCTGTATTTGCTGATCATCTTCGCTTCGATCTTCGAGCCCAGCCTGGCGCTGCTGATCATCCTGCTGTCGCTGTTCGGCTGGATGGGGCTGTCCGACTACGTGCGTGCCGAGTTCTACCGCAACCGCTCGCTCGACTACGTCAAGGCGGCGCGCGCGCTGGGCCTGTCCAATGTGCAGATCATGTGGCGCCATATCCTGCCCAACAGCCTGACGCCGGTAATCACCTTCCTGCCGTTCCGCATGAGCGCCGCGATCCTGGCGCTGACCAGCCTGGACTTCCTCGGCCTGGGCGTGCCGCCGACCACGCCCAGCCTGGGCGAGCTGCTGGCGCAGGGCAAGGGCAACCTCGACGCATGGTGGATCTCGCTGTCGACCTTCACGGTGCTGGTGGTGACGCTGATGCTGCTGACCTTCATGGGCGACGCGCTGCGCGATGCCTTCGATACCCGGCTCGGGCTGGCCGCGTTGCGCGGCCGGGTCGAGCCCAAGGTCCCGGCCGGCGCGCCGACGGGGGCGGCACCGGAGGTCACGCCATGACCGCGGTGTCTCCCGTGCTGCAACCCGAGATGAGCCCTGAAGCGGCCGCGCCGGCGCCCGGTTCCACGCTGATCCGCGTCGACAAGCTGTCCGTCACCTTCGGCCACGGCGAGCATGCCACGCGCGCCGTGCGCGAGATCAGCTTCGACCTGCGCGCCGGCGAGCGCTATGCGCTGGTCGGCGAATCCGGTTCCGGCAAGACCGTGACCGCGCTGGCGATGCTGCGGCTGGTGGAAGACGCCTATTACGACGGCGCGATCCGCTTCGAGGGCAAGAACCTGCTGGATGTGTCGGACCACGAGATGCGCGCGATCCGCGGCGCCGAGATCGCGATGATCTTCCAGGAGCCGATGACCGCCCTGAACCCGCTCTATACCATCGGCAACCAGATCGTCGAGACGCTCGCGCTGCACGAGGGCCTGGACCGGCGCGCCGCGCGCGAACGCGCCATCGCGCTGCTGGAGCGCACTGGCATCAGCGACGCCGAGCACCGCTTCGACAGCTTCCCGCACCAGCTGTCGGGCGGCCAGCGCCAGCGCGCCATGATCGCCATGGCGCTGGCCTGCCGGCCCAAGCTGCTGCTGGCCGACGAGCCGACCACCGCGCTGGACGTCACCATCCGCGCCCAGATCATGGACCTGCTGCGCGACCTGCAGGCCGAGTTCGGCATGGCGGTGATGCTGATCACCCATGACCTGAACCTGGTGCGCTCCTTTGCCCAGCGCGTGGGCGTGATGGAGAAGGGCGTGCTGGTCGAGACCGGCGAGACCGCGCAGGTGTTCGCCGCGCCCCAGCACCCGTATACCCGCAAGCTGATCGACAGCCGCCCGAAGCGCGAGGTGCTGCCGCTGGTGCCGCTGGCGCCGGTGCTGCTGGAAGCGCGCAACCTGAGCGTCAACTACGCGCGCAAGCGCCGCGGGCTGGCGGGCTGGTTCGGCAAGGACCAGTTCGCGGCGGTCAAGGACGTGGATTTCGAATTGCGCGAGGGCGAGACCGTCGGCATCGTGGGCGAGTCCGGCTCTGGCAAGACCACGCTGGCGCATACGGTGCTGGCGCTGCAGCGCAAGAGCGCGGGCACCATCCATTTCCTGGGGCGCAGCTTTGACGACGCCACCCGCAAGGACCGCTGCCAGCTTCGCTCGCGCATGCAGGTGGTGTTCCAGGACCCGTTCGGCTCGCTCGCGCCGCGCATGACCATCGAGCAGATCGTGGGCGAGGGGCTGGCGCTGCACCAGCGCGGCCTGTCGCGCGAGGCCACGCGCCAGCGCGTGATTGACGCGCTGCGCGAGGTCGGCATGGACCGCACCGCGCTGGGACGCTATCCGCACGAGTTCTCCGGCGGCCAGCGCCAGCGCATCGCGATCGCGCGCGTGCTGATCCTCAAGCCCCAGATCCTGGTGCTGGACGAACCGACCTCGGCGCTGGACGTCTCGATCCAGCAGCAGGTGCTGGCGCTGCTGTCGCAGCTCCAGCACAAGTACAACCTCAGCTACCTCTTTATCAGCCACGACCTGGCGGTGATCCGGGCCATGGCCCACCGTGTGCTGGTGATGAAGGCGGGGGAGGTGGTCGAATCCGGCGAAACCGAGGCGGTACTCGGTGCGCCGCAGCATCCGTATACCCGCAAGCTGATGGCCGCGGCGCAGGTCGGCGCGGCCTGATCCGTGTGCCTGCAACAACGGCGCCGCCGGCCAGGCGGCTAGCACTGCTTGATATTCGCAATCCGACAAACAAGATGCGAAGTTCGGTCTATATCCTTGATTCACAAGTCAAAAGCCCGGAATTTGTAACGGACTTTGACATGTGAATGACAACCCTTTACCATCCCGCGAGTACTACTTTCGGGGGTGGTCTGTCCGGCGCATTCGATCGTGCAAGGCACGTTTCTGGTGCGCTTGCGGCGATTTTGCTGGTGTTGCGTAAGGATCGCCCCGTAGTTCACAAGAATTTCAAAATGCCTCAGCCGCCCCGGTCTTGTACCGGGGCTTGCTTTGGGAACGATCAACGGGAGAACCAATGCAGCGATCGGTGCTTCATTCCCTGGCGCGTGCCGCCGTCGGAATTGCCATTGCCTGCGGTGCGACTGTGTCGAATGGAGTGCTGGCGGATACGGTATTCAAGGATGCCGACGCCCGTATCGATGCCCCGGCCCCGGCCGCGGACTCGCATGCGGAAGGCAAGCGCGGCTTGCTGTCGTCGGTGGTGAATTCCACCAGCAATGTCGCCAGCAAGGCTGGCGACCTGGTCATGAATGCGCTGGGCCTGATCGGCGTGCGTTACCGCTTCGGCGGCAACAGCCCCGAATCCGGCCTGGACTGCAGCGGCTTCGTCCGCTACGTGTTCCATGACACCTTCGGCTTCATGTTGCCGCGCCGCTCTGTCGAAATCAGCCGTGTCGGCACCAATGTCGCGGTGACCGACCTGCGTCCGGGCGACCTGGTGTTTTTCAACACCATGCGCCAGACCTTCTCGCACGTCGGCATCTATATCGGCGACAACAAGTTCGTGCATGCCCCGTCCACGGGCAGCAAGATCCGTGTCGACGACATGCGTGCCGCGTACTGGGTGACGCGCTATAACGGCGCGCGCCGCATCGACGACAAGGAAGGCGGCAGCCGCGGCGAAAGCCTCGGCGATATGGTCGAGACGCTCAAGCGCTACGATCCCAAGGCGGGCCGCGCCACGATGTACGGCGGCTGAGTTTCGCCACCTTAAACAAAAAAGGACTGCCGCGGCAGTCCTTTTTGTTTTGCCGCCAACGCGCAGGGCTACTGCGCAGCCACGGTCCCGGCCGGCTGCAGCCGCGCCTGGTCCAGTTTCTGGCGCAGCGTGGTCATTACCGCTGCGGTGGCCTGTTCGCCCGCCAGCACGGCGCGGTTGCGGGCGTTGAAGTCGCTGCCGGCCATATCGGGCAACTCCGGGCGGATCACCACGTCGGCGCGCGCCAGCGCCATCTTGTTGATCGACTGGCCCATGATCGCGGTGGTCTGCAGCAGCACGCCGCTCTGGCCGGCATTCTTCTGCGCCGACGGGTCGGCCGAGATATTGACCGCGATGACAAAGTCCGCGCCCATGCTGCGCGCGGAATCCACCGGCACCGGCTCGACCAGGCCGCCATCGACATAGTCGTGCCCCTGGATCGAAACCGGCTGGAACACGCCCGGCACGCTGCTCGACGCACGCACCGCCTGGCCGGTATTGCCGCGGCGGAACAGGATCTTCTCTCCGGTCTTCAGGTCGGTTGCGACGATGCCCAGCGGCAGCTTCATCGCCTCGATCGGGCGGTTCTGCACCTGGCGGTTGACGTAGTTCTGCAGCGCCTCGCCCTTGAGCCAGCCGCCGAAGCGGGTACCAAAGGGCAGGGCCCAGTCGGCGATGGAGGCTTCATCCATGGTCAGGGCCAGCTTGTTCAGTGCAAAGCCATTGAGCCCGCTGGCGTACAGCGCGGCGACTACCGCGCCCGCGCTGGTGCCGGTCACCACGTCGGCATGGATGCCCTGCGCCTCGAGCGCCTTGATCACGCCGATATGGGCAAAGCCGCGCGCGGCGCCGCCGCCGAGCGCGAGGCCGATCTTAATGGGCCGGGGCGCGGGCGTGGTGGCGACCGGCGGCGCGGGACGCGGGCCGAACGAGCAGCCCGCCAGCAAGGCGGCCGCGGAAATGCCGAGGAAATGACGTCGTTGCATGAAGCGGGATCAGTAACCAGGGGGGGACCGGCAAGTCTGGCGGTGTGATGCCGGCGTTCCTTGTCGGAGGCTGGCATCGCATCGCCCGAGGGCCGGCACGCCCTCAGACCGGCGCAAGCATAAATGATTCCGCGCGCGCCCGGCACAGCGGGCAGGGCGGCGGCAGGCGCATTGGTATAATGCAATGCCTGCACATACCAGCCCGCGCGCCGCTGCGCGCGGGCTTTCTTGTTTCTGCCCCTGACCATGACCCAACGCGTCCGCACCCGCTTTGCGCCGAGCCCGACCGGTTTTATCCACCTCGGCAATATCCGCTCCGCGCTCTATCCCTGGGCCTTCGCCCGCCGCATGAAGGGCGACTTCATCCTGCGCATCGAGGACACCGACGTCGAGCGTTCGTCGCAGGAAGCGGTCGACGTGATCCTCGAAAGCATGGCCTGGCTGGAGATGGATATCGACGAGGGCCCGTTCTACCAGATGCAGCGCATGGACCGCTATCGCGAGGTGGTCGCGCAGATGGTGGAAGCCGGCCTGGCCTACCGCTGCTACATGAGCACGGCGGAACTGGATGCACTGCGCGAAGCCCAGCGCGAGCGTGGCGAGAAGCCGCGCTACAACGGCTTCTGGCGCCCCGAGCCGGGCAAGGTCCTGCCCGAGCCGCCGCCCGGTGTCGATCCGGTGATCCGCTTCAAGAACCCGATCGGCGGCAGCGTGGTGTGGGACGACGCGGTCAAGGGCCGCATCGAGATCTCCAACGACGAACTCGACGACCTGGTGATCGCGCGCCCGGACGGCACCCCCACGTACAACTTCTGCGTGGTGGTGGACGACCTCGACATGAAGATCACCCACGTGATCCGCGGCGACGACCACGTCAACAATACCCCGCGCCAGATCAACATCATCCGCGCGCTGGGCGGCACGCCGCCGGTCTACGCGCACCTGCCGACGGTGCTGAACGAGCAGGGCGAGAAGATGAGCAAGCGCCATGGCGCGATGGCCGTCACCGGCTACCGCGACGAGGGCTACCTGCCCGAGGCCGTCCTCAACTACCTGGCGCGCCTGGGCTGGGCACACGGCGATGCGGAGATCTTCTCGCGCGAGCAGTTCATCGAATGGTTCGACCTGGAGCACCTGGGCAAGTCGCCGGCGCAGTACAACCCCGAGAAGCTCGCCTGGCTGAACAACCACTACATCAAGGTCGGCGACAACCAGCGGCTGGCCACGCTGACCAAGCCGTTTATCGAAGCGCTTGGCGGCAAGGTGGAAGGGGCGGACCTCGTCGGCGTGATCGCGCTGGTGAAGGATCGCGCCAATACGCTGAAGGAAGTGGCGCAAGCCGCGCTGCTGTTCTATCGCGGCGAGCCGCAGCCCGATGCCGCGCTGAAGGCCGAGCACCTGACGCCGGAGATCCAGCCGGCGCTGGCCGCGCTGGCGACGCAGCTTGCCGCGCTGCCCGAGTGGAAGCGCGAAGCCATCAGCGCCACCTTCAAGGCGGTGCTGGCCGAGTTCGGCCTGAAGATGCCCAGGCTGGCCATGCCGGTGCGCCTGCTGGTGGCGGGGCAGCTGCAGACGCCGAGCATCGACGCCGTGCTGGAACTGTTCGGCCGCGACACGGTGCTGCGCCGCCTGGCCGCGGGCACGGGCGCATAAAAAATCCTGCAAAAGTCCGCGCCGGGGGCTTGCGCTCCGGCCCGGACTTGCGCATAATCTCGTTCTCCCTGCAGCGCGGTTCCAGACCAAGCGGGCTGGCGGATCCTCAAGGATCCACGCTTTTCCGGGCTGATTTTCAAAGCGACGAGAAAGCGAAAAAAGCCGAAACGGGAGCTTGCAAAGATTAGTAGTTGATATATAATCTTGGCTTCGCTTGAAACGGTAGTTAAATCAGGCGAAAACAAGGCAAGTTGCAGTAAATGGCAGTACCATGGGGCTATAGCTCAGCTGGGAGAGCGCTTGCATGGCATGCAAGAGGTCAGCGGTTCGATCCCGCTTAGCTCCACCAAGAATTTCGGTGTCATCCAGGTTGTATCGGGTGGCACCAGACGGAACGTGTTGAAAGACAAGTTACTGTCCCCTTCGTCTAGAGGCCTAGGACATCACCCTTTCACGGTGAGTACAGGGGTTCGAATCCCCTAGGGGACGCCATAACAACAGGGCGTAATCAGACGCCCAGTCGACCGAAGCGAAGCTTCGGAAGACGCCGACTAAGGAGTGGTAGTTCAGTCGGTTAGAATACCGGCCTGTCACGCCGGGGGTCGCGGGTTCGAGTCCCGTCCACTCCGCCAAAACTAAACCCGCATGGTTAATCGCCATGCGGGTTTTTCTTTTAGGGTGAGGGATTATGTCGTTAATCGCCGTGAAAGCAATAAAAAGTATTGCATTCGTTGCGAAATCAGCTATATAATCCTGTCTACGCTGCAAATGCTGCGGCGAAAAGCAGTACCGGCAGTAACCGTCAAGCAGTACCGGATACGGGGCTATAGCTCAGCTGGGAGAGCGCTTGCATGGCATGCAAGAGGTCAGCGGTTCGATCCCGCTTAGCTCCACCAAGGTTTCAGGGAAGCATCGAAAAGAGCTTCCCAGGCGCGAAAAAGCCTGCTAGAATAGCGGACTTTCCAGCGCAAGACAGAAAACGCGTTGCAAAACAAGTTTCTGTCCCCTTCGTCTAGAGGCCTAGGACATCACCCTTTCACGGTGAGTACAGGGGTTCGAATCCCCTAGGGGACGCCATAACAACAGGGCGTAATCAGACGCCCAGTCGACCGAAGCGAAGCTTCGGAAGACGCCGACTAAGGAGTGGTAGTTCAGTCGGTTAGAATACCGGCCTGTCACGCCGGGGGTCGCGGGTTCGAGTCCCGTCCACTCCGCCAAA
>NZ_JBEFLI010000041.1:0-61892 GCF_040578825.1 Cupriavidus necator
GTATGACGGGGAGGTTTGTTTGGGCGGGGGGATTATTCAGTAGGAAAAGCACCCTACGGCCCATGAATGACCGCTTGTATGCTCCCCTCTCCCGCAAGCGGGAGAGGGGAGCAAACCGGCGGCATAAGAGACTTTTTCCGCAATCAGCGGGGCCTAACGCGCGCCCTCCACCCACGCATTCACGCGTTCAGCATTCGCGGCAATCCACGCATCGGCCGCCGCATCGGGCTTGGTGCCGTTCTGGATCGCCAGCATCACGCTGTCGATCTCGCCCGCCTTCCACTGGAATTTCTTCAGGAAGGCGACGACCGGCTTGGCCTTCGTCTCCAGGCCCGGGTTCACGATGTTGTCGACATGCTCGGCATCGCCGAACACCTTCTTCGGGTCCTCCAGGAAACGCAGCTTCCACTTCGCGAACATCCAGTGCGGCGCCCACCCCGTGACGATCACCGGCTTGTTCGCGTTCATCGAGCGCGCCAGTTCAGCGGTCATCGCGCTGCCCGAACTCGGCATCAGCGAATAACTGAGCCCATAACTCTTGATCGCCTCGGACGCCTTGCGCATCACGCCGGCACCGGCATCGATGCCAACGATACGGCCTTCGAATGTCCCCTTCTGCGCGTTCAGGTCGTCGATGCTCTTCGCGCTCACCGATGCGGGAACAATCAGGCCGATCCGTGCTTCAGTGAAGTTCGGTCCGAGATTGACCACCTTGGCCTTGAACTGGTCCCAGTACGCGCCCTGCGTCACCGGCAGCCAGGCGGACAGCGTCGCATCGAGATCGCCGCGCGCGACGCCCTGCCACATCACGCCCGCCGCGACCGGCACGAGCTGCACCGGGTAGCCCAGCTTCTTCTCGATGATCCGTGCCGCGACGTTCGTCGTCGCGACGCTGTCGTCCCAGCCCTCCACGTAGCCTATCTTCAAGGTCGGCTTGGTCTCCCCGAGCGCCAGCGCGCTCCATGTCAACATCACCGACGCTGCGCCGGCACAAAACAGCTTTGCGAGAAGCTTCATGGCATACCTCCAGTGGCCGGAGCGGTAGCGCCCCGTATCGTTAGAATCGTTATCCGCCGTGGCCAGGCTCCGCGACAGACGTCATGCTCCGCCCGCTGCCTGGCAGGCGTTCCCCGTTTATTTGTCGATCACGAGATCCGACCGCGGCTTGCTGCAGCACAGCAGCACCATGCCCTGGTCGATCTCGCGCTGGCGGATGCCGCCGTTGTGCTTCATCTCGACCTGCCCGGAAACCAGCCTGACCTTGCAGGTGCCGCACATCCCCTGCGTGCACGACGCCGGCAGCCGCACGCCTGCCTGTCGCGCCGCATCGAGCACGTGCTGCCCCTCGCCGCAGAGGATCTCGCGCTGGCTCTTCGCGAAGCTGACGCTGAACTGCGCCGTGGCTGCATCGCCGTTTGTCGCCGGCACGGCGTCGCCGGCAGCCTCGTCGGCCTCGGCTTCCGCCGTAAGCGTCTCGAACGAGAAGCTTTCTTCGTGGTAGCGACTGCGGTCGAAACCCGCCTCGTCGAGCAGGCCGCGCACCGCCTTCATGTACGGCGCGGGCCCGCACGTGAAGACTTCGCGCTCCATGAAGTCCGGCGCGATCAGCTTCAGCAGCGGCAGCGACAGGAAGCCCGTCACGCCCGGCCAGCTGGTACGCGCGCCAAGCCGCTCGCAGACAAAGGACGTGCGGAAGTTGGCATGGCTCGCTGCGATCAGGTCGAGCTCGCGCGCAAAGATGATGTCGTCCGGCGTGCGCGCGCTGTGCACGAACACGATGTCCCGGTCCTCGGCGAGGTCGTGGTGCGCCCGGCTCATCGACATCAGCGGCGTGATGCCGGAGCCCGCGGACAGGAACAGGTACTTGCGCGCCGGATGCCGCGCGCACGTGAACTCGCCAGCCGGGCCGAGCACCCGGATCGACGCCCCCGGCTTCAGGTGGTCATGCAGCCAGTTCGACACCTTGCCGTCCGGCACGCGCTTGACCGTGATCGAAATCGTGTGCGGCCGCGCGGGCGACGACGAGATCGTGTAGCAGCGATTGATCGTCTCGCCATCGATGTCCAGCTCCAGCGTGATGAACTGCCCCGGCTCGAACACAAACGCGCGCCCTCCTGGCGAACGGAAGAAGAAGCTCTTCACGTCGTGCGTTTCCTGCCGCACGTGGCAGCACACGAGCGTCTCCTCGACCTCGCTCGTCCAGCGCTCGGGGAGCGCGCTCCAGAACGCCGGGCGCGTCACCCGGCTGTCCGCTGGCTCGGTAAAGACCGCATCGCGCATCATGTCTGCCTCCGCTGTTGCGCCTACGCGCCGATCTGCTCGGCCAGCCGGCCGATATACCAGGCCGAGAACTTCTCGACCAGGCCTTCGGTGAAGGGTGAGTACGGGCCGGGCTCGTACGCGCTGCTGCCCGCGCCACGCTGCGAGTACTCGACCAGCGCGCGATCCTGGTCGTTGGTCGCGTTCCAGACCGCGGTCAGGTTCTTCACGTCGTAATCGACGCCCTCCTGCGCATCCTTGTGGACCAGCCACTTGGTGCGCACCAGCGTTTCGCCGGCCGACAGCGGAATCACCGAGAACGTGACGATGTGGTCGCTCATGAAGTGATGCCACGAGTTCGGCTGCGTCCAGAACGACAGCCCGCCCAGATCGGCCTGCTCGAACTTGCCGAGCAGCTTCTTCGACGCAACCCTGGCGTCGAGCGTCTGCGATTCGCCGCTGCGGTCGAGCGGCAGGCGCTGCGTACGGAAGCCGGTGGTGTCGAGCAGTTGCTCGATCTCGGCCGACGGCAGGCTCATCGCTTCCCATTGCGCGGCACGCTCGATGCAGGTGCGCTCGAACGCTTCCATGCCCTCGGCATTGGCGGGCGAGCGCTGGTAGCCGAAGCCGTACTCGTACAACGAGATGGTCAGCTCGGGATGGTTCGCCACGCAGTGATAGCACTCGCGGTTGTTCTCCATCGTGAGCTTCCAGTTGCCTTTCTCGAGCACATCGATCTGCGCGGCAATTTTGGTGTCCGCCAGGTTGTGCGGCAGCAGGTACGGCTCCATGGCCGCACGCATCGCCGCAAAGTCGGCTGGCGGTTCGTCCGCGAGGCAGACGAAGATCAGGCCGGCGAGGTTCTCGACGTGAACGGACTTCAGGCTGTGCTTGCAGCGGTCGAACTTCTCGCCCATGTGCTCGGCGAACATCAGGTCGCCGTTCAGGTTGTAGGTCCAGCTGTGATACGGGCAGACGATGTTGCCGACCGTGCCCTTGTCCGCGTTGCACAGCCGCGCGCCACGATGGCGGCAGACGTTGTGGAACGCGCGCACCTGCATGTCGTCGTCGCGCACGATCAGGATCGAGTCCTGGCCGAGCTCGACCGTTACGTAATCGCCCGGCTCCGGCACGTCAGGCTCGACCGCCACCTGAATCCAGTGCTTGCGGAAAATCGCCTCCATGTCGAGCGCGAAGATCTCTTCGCTCAGATAGAAAGGCGCCTCGAGGCTGTATCCCGTCTTGCGCCGCTCCACCAGCGCACGAATGTCTGCCGATACTTTCATTGTTTGCTCCGGATTTCCTGCATCCCTGGTTGCTTGCCGACAGACCGGCAACGTGTCAGTAGTCGATGAGTTGATGCTCGCGCAAGTAGGCGAGGATCACTTGTGCTTTTTCGACCGAAGTCCCACCGTTTACGACGTTTCCGCCGCGGCTCTCGGTCGTCGTCGCCGACAGCATCCGGGCATGCCCGGACCGCTTCTCGGCGGCGGCCAGCCGGACCGGCTTGCGCTCGACGGCGCCGAGCGTCCAGGCGGCGGCCGCGCCGTCCTCGAAGCGTGCCGCCGGCACCGGCCGGACCGTGCCCGCGCGCAGCCGCGCGTATGCGTAGCGGGGCTGCGCGTTCGCGAGCGGATGGACGGCCACCACCGCCGGCAGCGCCGCATCGACGCGCCGGCGCAGGCCCTTGGGCAGGAACTGCCGCACGGCGACGCGCCCGCCGGAAATGTCGACGTCGACGGCCGAACCCACCAGCGGCCGGCCGAGCGCCGCGGCGACGTGGTACGGCAGCATTCCTGTGTCGTACGCACCCTCCGCGCGGGTGCCTGTCAGCACGAGGTCATAGTCCTTCACATGGGCCGCGAGCACGCGTGCGGCATCTTCGCCACCCGCGCAAGGGAGCACATGGACTTCGCGTGCACCAAGCGCCAGGTAGTCGTTGAGCGCGGGATCGGCGGCGTCGCCGGCGTGGATCACCGCGAGCTGCGCGCGATATTTGTCCGCCAGGCCGCGGCCGATCTCGAGCGCGGCCGCGTCGTTGCGGCTGTAGCGCGGCGCGCCACTGACGGGATGGCGTCCTACGGACACCAGCACCGCGATGCGTTGCACTTGTCTGGGGGCGTTCATGCTGCGGCTCCTGCGGATTGCCGGGCGCGGGCTGCGGCCGGTTGCTGTCCCCGTGCGGGGCGCGCGGCCTGTACCTGCTCGATCAGTGCGGCGATGGTCGCCTGCGCGTCACCGACGATGGTCAGGTTCGCGCGCTTGGCGATCGGCGCGCTGCCGTCCAGGTTGACTGCGATCACGTGACGGCAGTCCTTGATGCCTTGCAGGTGCTGCACCGCGCCGGAAATGCCGAACGCAATGTAGACGCTGGCCTCGACCGTCTTGCCGGTCGCGCCGACCTGCTTGTCGCGCGTGAAATGCCCGTTATCGACCGCCACGCGACTCGCGGCGATCGCCGCGCCGAACGCGCCCGCGAGCCGCTCGAACGCGCCGATATCGGTCACGCCATTGCCGGCCGCCACGATAAAGTCCGCCTCCTCCAGCGCGACCTGCGCGGCGTCGATCTCCTCCAGGCCGAGGTCGCGATACAGTTGCGTTCCGCCCCTGGCGTGCAGGAAATCGCCGGACAGCTGCTCGCCAGCGCCGGTGAACGGCAGCTTCGTGTCAACCGCGCCCGGCGCGAGCAGGATCACCTCCGGCAGCGCGCGGGTGGCGAAAGCGCGCTTCGCATGCGCATAGACGCCGACGTGGCGCGCGTCGATCTCGACCACTTCCGTCGCCACGCTCGCGCCTGTCGCAGCCGCGTACCGGCGACCCAGGTCGCCGTCCCCGCTCGCGTTGTCCGGCAGGAAGACATGCCTGGGCGACAGCGCCGTCGCGCACGCCTGCAGCGCGCGCAGTTCGCTGTCGGGCGCGAACGTGCGCCGGTCGAACTCGGGCAGCACGACAAGCTTGTCGGCGCCGAGTGCCGCCGCGTCATCCTTCATGTCACCAAACACCATCAGCGCGACTTCGGTCTGCGCATCGGCCAGCAGCGCGGCCGCCGCGACTGCCTGGCGCGCATGCTCGTCGAGCGCCCCGCGCTCGCTGTGCGCGGCCACCAGCAGCACGTGGCGCGGATCCTTCACCATCCGCCGCGGCTTTGCCGCCTCGGCGCCATGGCCGTGCGCAGGCCAGTGCGCGGCGCTTGCGTCCGCGCTGCCGGACTCGCCCAGCGTGATCCGCCTGAGGCCCGCCGCCGTGATGATGAACGGCCGGCGCGGGTCGATTCGTTTAATCGTGTTCATCGGTTCACTCCAGCGAGGCGGCGACCAGTTCGGCCACGTCGAGCACGTCCGGGCGCGGGCCGACCACGCCTTCGAGCATCGCCGTGCAGTTCGGGCAGCCGACCGCGACCACGTCCGCGCCCACCGCGCGCGCATCGGCGATGCGGATGTCGGGGATGCGCTGCTTGCCCGGGATATCCGTCAACGGTGCGCCGCCCCCGCCGCCGCAGCAGCGGCCGCGCATGCCGTTGCGTTCCATCTCGACCACCTGGATGCCGATCGTCTTCAGCAGCTTGCGCGGGGCTTCGGTTTCGCCGTTGTAGCGCCCGAGATAGCAGGGATCGTGATAGGTGATGCGCTTCTCGCGCAGCGCCTCGACCGCCTTCGGCGCGATCAGCCCGCTCGATGCCAGCTCGGCCAGATAGGTGGTGTGATGCTTGACCTCGACACGCAGACCCAGCGCGCGGTACTCGTTACGCAGGCTATGCATCACGTGCGGATCGGCCGTCACGATCTGGCGGAACGACAGCGTGCCGAGCGTGCCGATCAAATGCTTCGCCAGCTGCTGGAAGGTCGCCTCGTCGCCCAGGCGGCGCGCGACATCACCGGTGTCGGTTTCCACCTCGCCGAGCACCGCATAGTCGACGCCCGCCTGGTTCAGCACCTTGACGAACGCGCGCAGCGTGCGCTGGTAGCGCATGTCGAAGGCGCCTTCACCGGCGACGATCAGCACGTCGACCGTCTTGCCCGGCTGCGCCACCGGCGCATTCAGGTCCACCGACCAGTCATAGCGCGCAGCGGTATCGTAGCCACCCATCGTGCCGGTTTCACGCAGGTTCGCGAGCACTTCGGCGCCCTTGCCCGGCACGGTGCCATGCTCAAGGGTCTGGTTACGGCGCATGTCGACGATCGCATCGACGTGCTCGATCAGCATCGGGCATTCCTGCACGCACGCGCGGCAGGTCGTACACGACCACAACGTCTGCGCCTCGATCAGGCCGGACACGATCTGGCTGTCCGGCTCGCCGCGATGCCGGCCGACCGGAATGCCCGGCGTCGGGCTGCCTGCGTACGCGGCATCGGTGCCGCCCGCCATCCCGACGACCAGGTCCTGGATCAGCTTCTTGGGGTTCAGCGGCTGGCCCGAGGCGAACGCCGGACACGCGGCCTCGCACTTGCCGCACTGCACGCACGCGTCGAAGCTCAGCAGCTGGTTCCAGCGGAACTCGACCGGCTTGGCGACGCCATACTCCTGGTGCTCGATGTCGGGCAGCTTGAGCGCGGTCGGCGGCGTGGCGGTGCCGGTTCCGGTATACGACTCGGGCGATGCCGCGAAGCGCTCCTGGCGCGGATGGAATGCGAGATGCAGCAGCCCCGCGATTGCATGCTTCATCGGCCCGCCTTGCGCTGCGCCGACCGTCATGGCCAGCGCGCCGACGGCGATCAGCACCGCGCAGAACACCGCGAACGCGCCCGACATCAGACCGGCCGGCACCAGCGAGAACAGGGCGAGGCCGAGCGCGAACGAACCGAGCAGCCATGGCAGCGTATTCCACGGCCCCTTCGACAGACGCGCGGGCACGTCCTTTGCCCGGCGGCGGCGCCACACGAACACCGCACCGACCAGCATCACCAGCGCCGCGGCAAAGGTCAGCTTGTCGAGCCACGGCGAGTAGATGGCGAGACCGTAGTTGACGAACACCAGCGCCAGCGCGCCGATCGCGCCGCCGGCCGTCGCGACGTGCGTCCTGGCGATATACGGATCGCGCGCGACGACGTGGTGCAGGTCGACGAAATAGCGCTTGGGGATCGCGAACAGGTTGGCTATGCCGAACGTGCCGGGCGCGCTCGCCCGCCCGAGCCGCCAGTACGACGCGCGCTTCACGACCGCGAACGCGAGTCCCGCCACCGACAGCCAGAGCAGGACGGTAATCAGGTTGGACGGGTTCATCGTCAGAAATCCTTCACGAGCCGCAGCGCGTCGTAGATCGCGCCGTGGATGTTGTGCATCGAGATGCAGTCACCGACCCGGAACAACAGGAAGCGGCCGTTGCCGAGCGTCTCGGACAGGCACGGCTGCGGCTCCGCCGCGAACAGCTTATGCACGTCGACCTGGCCGCGGTTGACCGATTCCGGCTTCAGCTTCCAGTACAGCGCGTCGTTCGGCGTCGAACCGTTCTCGATCACCACCTGGTCGACCGCGCGCTCCTCGAGTTCTTCCGTGTATTCGTTGCGCAGCACCGCGATCTTCTTGCCGTCCTCCTCGTAGACGCGATCGAGCCAGTAGTTCGGGGTGTGGATCACGCCCTGCGCGTACAGGCGGCGATAGAAGATCGGGAACGTCGTGCCGCCGCAGTCATCGGCCACCTTCACGTCCGGCGTGACGATTTCCACCTTGGCGCCGCGGCTGGCCAGGTAGTCGGCCACGCCCGCGCCGGCGTGCGTGCTCACGCCGTCGTAGACCAGCACGTTCTGCTTGCCCTCGACCCGCCCCGACAGCACGTCCCACGAACTGACTGCCAGCCCCTCGGCGACGCCCCATGCGGGCACCTGGTCGGAGAAGGCGCGGCCGCCGGTCGCCAGCACGATGATGTCCGGCTTCTCCGCCATGATCATCTTCGCGTCGGCTTCGACGCCCAGGCGCCGGTCGACGCCGAGGCGCTTGGTCTCCATGTCGAACCAGCGCACGATGCCCGCCATCTGCTCGCGCTGCGGCGCCTTCGACGCCAGCATGATCTGCCCGCCGACTTCGGCGTTCTTCTCGAACAGCACGACCTCATGTCCGCGGGAACGCGCGACGCGCGCCGCCTCCAGCCCCGCCGGGCCCGCGCCGACCACGACCACCTTGCGCTTCGGGCCGCGCGACTTCTCGATCAGGTGAGGCATGGTTGCCTCGCGCGACGTCGCGGCATTCTGCACGCATAACACGTCGAGGCCGTTGTACTGCCGGTCGATGCAGTAGTTGGCGCCGACGCATTGCTTGATCTCGTCCTCGCGCCCGTCGCGGATCTTGATGACCATATGCGGATCGGCCATCTGCGCACGCGTCATGCCGACCAGGTCGACCATGCCGCTGGCGAGCAGGCGCTCGGCCTGGCCCGCGTCGCGGATGCTCTGCGCGTGCATCACCGGCACCTTGACCACCGCCTTGATACCCGCGGCGAGATGCACGAACGGTTCCGGCGGCAGCGCCATCGGCGGCATGCAGTTGGCGAGCGTGTTGTGCGTATCCGCGCCGGAACCGATCACGCCGAGGTAGTCGATCAGCCCCGATTCGGACATCGCCTGCGCGATCTCCTTGAGCTGCTCGTGATCGAGCCCGTCCTCATGGAATTCATCGCCGCACATGCGCAGGCCGACGCAGAAATCCTTGCCGACCGCCTCGCGCACCGCCTGCAGCACCTCGACGCCGAAGCGCAGCCGGTTCTGCAGGCTGCCGCCCCACTCGTCGGTGCGGAAGTTCGTGCGCGGGCTCCAGAACTGGTCGATCAGGTGCTGGTGCGCGGCCGAGATCTCGATGCCGTCCATCCCCGCGTCCTTCACGCGCTTCGCGGCGGCCGCGAAGTCGGCGATGATCCGGCGGATCTCCTCGACCTCGATGATCTTGGCGTTGCCGCGGTGCACCGGCTCGCGCACGCCGGACGGCGTCATCAGGTGCGGCCAGTGCTCGCCGTGGAATGCCGAGCGGCGCCCCATGTGCGTGGCCTGGATCATGATCTTGGCGCCGTGGCGGTGCATCGTCTCGGCGAGACGCGACAGCGGATCGATGATCTGGTCGGTGGCGAGGTTCACCGATTTCCACCAGCCCTGGGGACTGTCGATGGACACCGGGCTCGAGCCGCCGCAGATCGCCAGCCCGACGCCGCCCTTGGCCTTCTCCTCGTAATAGCGAATGTAGCGGTCGCCCGGCAGGCCGCCCGGCTCGGCATACACTTCGGCATGCGCGGTGCTGACGATCCGGTTGCGCAGCGTCAGCTGGTTGAGCTGCAAAGGTTTGAACAAGTGGGGATAACGCATCGCGGACGACCTCTGGCGTTTGTATGTTTCGTACTGCGGACGGGTGCGGTCAGTGGGGAGTTAGGGGGCGACCGGCGACACTTCGAACACGCAATGATCGTGACCCTCGGCCGCGCACTGCACTTCCTTCGATTGCGCGCGCGGGGCGCCCTTGCCTGCCGGGGTCGTATCGTTGACCCAGTCCATCGCGCCGGCGAACCAGCCGGCGAACATGTAGCAAAGCTTGCCTTCCTTTTCCGGCTGCGCCAGCACGAACGACGAGTGGCGCAGCGCGATGCGCGCGCGGGCCGCCGCGGGATCGGCTTCCAGCATCGAGAACAGCCCCCAGCCGCGCTGCGACAGCCGCTTCAGGTAGTGCTCGAACACCGCCATCCCGCTGATCCCGTGCAGCTTCGCTTCCTTGTCGCACCAGTGGTAGGCGGACTTGTAGCCGGCCTTGTAGAGAATTTCCGCGTACGTATCGCGGCCGAGCGCCTCTTCCACGGCCACGTGGTTGTTGGTGAAGAAGTGGCGCGGCACATACAGCATCGGCAGCGCGTCGGTGGTCCAGACGCCGGTATCGGGATCGACGTTGATCGGCAGTTGCGGTTGCATCGTGGTGACTCCGTGAGGAAAAATGGCCGTTTGCGTCATCGCGCAGGCGCGGCATCGCCCGCGTGCCCGCGTCTGTCGCGCGGGCACGTCCCGTGTCTTGTGATTCGCGTAAAAAAAACTGGCGGCTTTATGCGGGCTTATGCGCCCCAGACGTCCTTGAACACGCGCACCCAGTTCTCGCCCATGATCTTGCGGATGCGCGACGCCTTCCAGCCCGCGCGCTCCATCGCCGCGGTCAGGTTCGGGAACTCGCCGATGGTCCGGATGCCTTCCGGGTTGATGACCTTGCCGAAGTTGGTCAGCCGGCGATAGCGGCCCTTGTCGTGCGTCAGCATGTCGAAGAACTCGGTGCTGTAGCCCTGGGTGAAGTCGGTGCCGATGCCGACCGCGTCCTCGCCGATCCGGTTCACGACGTAGTCGATCGCTTCGATATAGTCGTCGACCGTTGCGTCGATGCCGCGTTTGAGGAACGGCGCGAACATCGTTACGCCGACGAAGCCGCCCGCATCGGCGATCTCCCGTAATTGCGCGTCGCTCTTGTTGCGCGGATGTTCCTTGAGGCCCGACGGCAGGCAGTGCGAATAGCAGACCGGCTTCTTCGAGAACGCGATCGCTTCGGATGAGGTGTTGCCGCCGACGTGCGACAGATCGACCATGATGCCGACACGGTTCATCTCGGTGATGACTTCGCGGCCGAAGTCGGACAGTCCGCCGTCACGCTCATAGCATCCGGTACCGACCAGGTTCTGCGTGTTGTAGCAGAGCTGCACGACGCGCACGCCCATGTCGGCGAACGCTTCGATATAGCCAAGGTTGTCCTCGAACGCGTGCGCGTTCTGGAAGCCCAGGATCACGCCGGTCTTGCCTTCACGCTTCGCGCGCAGGATGTCGTCGGTGGTCCGCACCAGCGTCAGCAGCTCGCCGTTATCGCGAATCTGCTTTTTCATCAGCGCGATGTTGTCGACGGTCTTGGTGAAGTTCTCCCAGACCGACACCGTACAGTTCGCGGCGGTGATGCCGCCCTTGTGCATGTCTTCGAACACCGAACGCTCGAACTTGGAGATGTTCAGGCCGTCGATGATGATGCTGTCTTGATGCAGCGCGCTCATTGGTTGCTCCAGTCTTGTTGGTACGGGGGTCAGTAGATCGGGAAGCGTTCGCAAAGCGCGAAGATCTCGCGGCGCACGCGCTGTTCGGTGGCCTGGTCGCCTTCCGGGTTGGCGCGCAGCGCCTCGAACACTTCGAGAATCAGGCGGCCGATCTCGCGGAACTCCGTAACACCGAAGCCGCGCGTGGTTGCGGCCGGGGCGCCGAGCCGGATGCCCGAGGTGATGGTGGGCTTCTCGGTGTCGAACGGAATGCCGTTCTTGTTGCAGGTGATGCCGGCGCGCTCAAGCGCCTGTTCGACCTGCGTGCCCTTCAGCCCCTTCGGACGCAGGTCGACCAGCAGCAGATGGTTGTCGGTGCCGCCCGTGACCAGGTCGACGCCGCCCGCCTTCAGCACTTCGCCGAGCGCCGCGGCGTTGGCGAGGACGTTGTCGATATAAGTCTTGAACTCGGGCTGCAGCGCCTCGCCGAAGGCGACCGCCTTGCCCGCGATCACATGCATCAGCGGGCCGCCCTGCAGGCCGGGGAACACGGCCGAGTTGATCTTTTTCGCGATCTCTTCGTCGTTGGTCAGCACAAAGCCGCCGCGCGGGCCGCGCAGGGTCTTGTGAGTCGTCGAGGTGACGACGTGCGCGTGCTCGACCGGATTGGGATGGCGGCCCGCGGCGATCACGCCGGCGATGTGCGCCATGTCGACCATCAGCTTCGCGCCCACGCTATCGGCAATCGCACGGAAGCGGGCAAAGTCCAGCTTGCGCGGATAGGCGGAGAAGCCGGCGATGATCAGGCTCGGCTTGTGCTCATGGGCCAGCGCTTCGACCTGGTCATAGTCGATCAGCATCGTGTCGCGGCTTACGCCGTACTGCACGGCGTTGAACCACTTGCCCGACAGTGCGGGTTTCGCGCCATGGGTCAGGTGACCCCCCGCGTCGAGCGACATGCCGAGCACGGTGTCGCCCGGCTTCGTCAGCGCAAGCATGACCGAGCCGTTGGCCTGCGCGCCGGAGTGCGGCTGCACGTTGGCGAAGCCGGCGTTGAAGAGCTGCTTCACGCGCTCGATCGCGAGCGACTCGACCTGGTCAGCGAACTCGCAGCCGCCGTAGTAGCGCTTGCCCGGATACCCTTCCGCGTACTTGTTGGTCAGCACCGAGCCTTGCGCTTCGAGCACGGCGCGCGACACGATGTTTTCCGAAGCGATCAGCTCGACTTGCGACTGCTGCCGCTCGAGTTCCTTCAGGAGGGCGCCGCGCACCAGCGCGTCGCGCTCGGCCAGGGGCTGCGAGAAGAATGACTGGGTGTTCGACATAGAGCTTCCGTGAGGGATTGAGGTGGCTGCCTGACAGGCGGGTAAGGTGCGCTGCGCCTGGTATTCCCGGGTGGTCAGCGCACGTTGCCGACGGCTCTATTCTTGTCGTTCGGGTTTTCCGTCGATTGATGAATTCAGACGCGATCTTTTCCTTTTCCGCCATTCGCGTCCGATTTGCACAAGTCGGCCATGGGACGCAGCCGGACCACAGCAAAGCCGCCGTGCCGCGCACTCGCCGGATGCTGCATTGCACTACGGCAGTGCCGCTGGCGCGGCGCAAGTGCGGCTTGTCACCCCTGCGGTGCAACAGCCGCGCGGCGCCGGGGCCACGGCCCCACAAATGTAGGGTTTCGCCGTATGGCACGTTTGTTGCGCCCGCTTTATCAATAAAGCCTTCGACGGTATCCAGGCATCAGACCTGAAAGCCATCTGAAATCAAGGAACGCCCCCATGTCACCCGACCGAACCGCGTCGCTGTCCCACTTCGCCTTTATGCCGCTGCCCAACTTCTCGATGATTGCGTTTACCAGCGCCATCGAGGTGCTGCGGATGGCGAACTACCTCAGCGGCCAGGAGCTGTACCGCTGGTCCATCGTCAGCCCGGAGGGCGGCCCGGTAACGGCGAGCAATGGACTGGCGCTCGACACCTGCCGCACGGACAGCATCGGGCGCCCGGACATCGTCTTCGTCTGCGGCGGCGTCGACGTGCAGCGCGCGACGACGGCGGAACACCTGTCGGCGCTGCGCCGCGCGGCGCGCGAGGGCATCGTGCTGGGCAGCCTGTGTACCGGCACCTACGCGCTGGCCAAATCGGGGTTGCTCGCCGGTTATGCCTGCGCCATCCACTGGGAGAACATGTCGGCGCTGAAGGAGGAGTTTCCCGACACGCGCTTCCTGAAGGAACTGTTCGTGATCGATCGCGACCGTGTCACCTGCACGGGCGGCGTCGCGCCCTTGGACATGATGCTGCACCTGATCGCCAAGCGCATCGGCACCCCACGCGTCACCCAGATCGCGGAGCAGTTCATCGTCGAACATGTGCGCGACACGAGCGCGCAGCAGAAGATGCCGCTGGTCGCGCGCCTGGGCTCGGCGAACAAGTCGCTGTTCGAGGTGATCTCGCTGATGGAAAACAATATCGAGGAGCCGCTGTCGCGCGAAGAGCTCGCACGGCTGGCGAGCATGTCGCAGCGGCAGTTGCAGCGCCTGTTCCGCGACCATCTCGGGATGACGCCGACGCATTACTACCTGACGCTGCGTCTGCGCCGGGCGCGCGAGCTATTGCTGCAGACCGACATGTCCATCATGCATATCACGATGGTGTGCGGCTTCCAGTCCGCGTGCCATTTCAGCAAGAGCTACCGCGATGCGTTCGGCGTCGCGCCGACGCGCGAACGCAGGCAGCAGGTCGCGCCGCTGGCGAAGGCGGCGGGGATGGCGGGGTCGGCGAAGTATTCTGCGGTGATGCACGCGTGATCCACGCTGTTTGCTTCTCTCTACCGCTTGCGGGAGAAGAGAGAAAACAAGCGGTGCGTTGGACGATGGTGCCTGAATGACCGCTGACCGGTTCCCTCTTCCGCTAGCGGGAGAGGGCTAGGGTGAGGGCCAGGACGTCGCGAACCACCAAGCCATATCGCAAGGCACAGGCCTGCCCTCTCCGCCGCCCCTCTCCCGCAAGCGGGGAGAGGGGAGAAAAACTCTCAGTTTTCGCTCTGTCAGCAGCCTCACGTACAACCGTTCACGCCGCCAGCATCCCATGCGGATCGATGACAAACTTCCGCGGCGCACCGCCATCGAACTGCTTGTACCCTTCCGGGGCCTGATCGAGCGAGATCACTGACACGTTGACGATCTCCGCGATCGGCAGGCGATTGTGCAGGATCGCCTGCATCAGGTTGCGGTTGTACTTCAGCACGGGCGTCTGGCCGGTGTGGAACGAGTGCGACTTCGCCCAGCCAAGCCCGAAGCGGATGCTCAGGCTGCCGTGCTGCGCCGCTGCGTCCTTTGCGCCCGGATCGTCGGTCACGTACAGCCCGGGAATCCCGATCGCCCCCGCGGGCCGCGTGATTTCCATCAATGAATTCAGCACCGTAGCCGGCGCCTCCTCCGCGTGCCCCGACGCACCATGCCCGTGCGCTTCGAAACCGACGCAGTCGACCGCGCAATCGATCTCCGGCGTGCCAAGAATCTCGGCGATCTGTTCACCGAGCGTCGCATCTTTCGACAGATCGACCACTTCAAAGCCCATCGCCTTCGCATGGGCCAGACGCGCCGGGTTCATATCGCCGACGATGGTGCAGGCCGCGCCGAGCAGCCGCGCCGAAGCCGCCGCCGCCATGCCGACCGGACCCGCGCCGGCGATGTATACCGTCGAGCCAGGCTTGACCCCCGCGGTGACAGCACCGTGATAACCAGTCGGCAAAATGTCCGACAGGCAGGTCAGATCGCGGATCTTCGCCATCGCCTGGTCGCGGTCGGGGAACTTCAGCAGGTTGAAGTCGGCATACGGCACCATCACGTACTCCGACTGCCCGCCGATCCACCCGCCCATGTCGACGTACCCGTACGCACCGCCGGCACGCGACGGATTCACGCTCAGGCATACGCCGGTGTGTTGCTCCTTGCACATCGCACAACGCCCGCACGCGACGTTGAACGGCACCGACACCAGATCGCCGATCTTCAGCGTCTCGACGTCGCGGCCAATCTCGATCACCTCGCCGGTGATCTCGTGACCGAGCACCAGCCCCATCGGCGCAGTCGTGCGGCCGCGCACCATATGCTGATCCGAGCCGCAGATATTCGTGGTCACGACCTTGAGGATCACGCCGTGGCCGATCGCGCGGCCCGTCGGATCCACCATTTTCGGATAGTCGATTTTCTGTACCTCGACCTTGCCCGGCTCAAGATATACGACACCTCGGTTGCTGCTCATCGCATTGTCTCCATGTCTCGTTGAATCGCGCCGCGCGCCACACCCGTGGGCGCGGCATGCGCGGCACGTGTCTTCGAGAGTAGTCCGGGAGACCGGGGTGCCGATGTGCAAAAACCGACGAGCGTTTGCACAGCGCCGACATCGCCGCGACCGCCGACGCGTGGTGTAGCTGAGACCGGGAGACCTGTGTCCAATACCGACACGCGTTAGCACGGTGCCGATACGGCCCGGAGGCAATGCTCAGGCCGCCTGCCCGCTGCGCCTGAGGTAATCGGCCCGTGTCCATTCAAGCGCGACACCGACGCGTTGCGTGCCGGGCCGGATCTTCGGCTTGTGCACGGCGAGCGTCAGCGTGTCGAGCGCCGGCCATTCCCGAAACGACAGCTCCGCGATTTCGGCCACCAGCGTCTCGAGCAGCCGCGTATGCGGCTTGTGCGCCAGAAACGCGGCGAGGCGCGCACAATAGCCGTCGTAGTCGATCCACTCGCCATCCTCGCGCGGCTCGTGGCGATAACCGAGACGCGCATCGATCACGATCGGCTGCGGGGCTTCGTGCTCGTGCGGATAGACGCCGATCCGCACCGGCACCGTCAACGCATCGATAAACACGCTCCAGCCCCGACCGGGCAGGAGCTGCGAATCGAGCGTAGCGAGCCCCTCAAGCGGCGCGCTGAACGCGTTGTCGACCGGCTTCATGCTGTCAACGGCGCCGCGGCGTCGAGAATGATGCGGCAGAAATAATCGGCAAAGCTGCGGCGCACCACGATCTCGTAGCGGTCGACGCCGGTCGGCACCAGCACGATCGACGCCTTGAAGTAGTGGCTCTGCGCGCACTGCCCCGGCTTGAACACGCGCGGATGCAGGTCGAGCGGGCAACCGCGCGCCAGCACGTCACGTACGCGCTCGCCGCTGATCTCGACGACCGTGTAGCCGCTGCCGACGTCGACCGCCGCCGCATACGCGCCGGCGATCGCCTGGGCGAGCTTTGGCTCGAGCACGCCCGCCGGCACCGGCGCGTTCGACCGAACGAGCCACTCGTCGGGGCCCAGCCACAGCACGTCATGGGCGGTGCCGCGCGCGACCGTGTTCGGTGCGGCCGGCGGACGGCAGCCGACCACCGCCTCGAACGCGTCGACGAACGCAGGGTCGGAGAGATCGCCCCGCACGTTGACGAGATCGAGAAAGGCGCGCTCGCGCATCACGAAGTGTTTCGACGCGCGCGCCTGGTGCGCGTTCAGCAGCTCGGCCGCGCCGATGAACGGCGACTCGAGCCGCACGCCGCGCGTGCGCGCGTCAGACGCCGGCCTGTCTGCCACCGGCGTAGCGATATTCGTTTCATTCCACATTCTGGCGCACCCCTTCCGTATCGTAGAAAACCGGGCTGGAGATCTTCGCGGTCACGCGCCGGCCGTTTGCCAGCGGAATCGCCACGCTTTCGCCCATCTTGTTCAGGCCACCCTTCACCACGGCAAGCGCGATCGAGCGCTTCAGGATCGGGCTGTAATAGCTCGACGTCACATGGCCGAGCATCGGCGTCGGGTCAGTCGTCGACACCTGTGTGTCCGGCGCGATGATCTGCGCACCCTCCGGCAGCACGAACTGCGCGTCGTCCGTCAGCAGGCCGACGAACTGCTTGCGGCCTTCCTTTGCGGTGTCCGAACGCGTCAGCGAGCGCTTGCCGAGGAAGTCCTTCGACTTCGCGACGACACCACCCATGCCCAGGTCGTACGGCGTGATCGAGCCGTCCGTGTCCTGGCCGACGATGATGTAGCCCTTCTCCGCGCGCAGCACGTGCATCGTTTCCGTGCCGTACGGCGTGATGTCGAACTCGGCACCCGCGGCCATCAGCGCTTCCCACACCGCGCGCCCGGCGTTCGCGGGCACGTTCACTTCGTACGCAAGCTCGCCCGAGAAGCTGATCCGCATCACGCGCGCCTTCGCGCCGGCGACGGTGCCGTTCCGATAGCTCATGAACGGAAATGCTGCGTTCCCGAAGTCGATGTCATCGCAGACCTTGCGCAGCACCTTGCGGCTCTTCGGGCCGACGACCGCGAACGTCGCCCAGTGATCGGTCACCGACCCAAGGCGCACCTTCATGTCCGGCCATTCGGTCTGCAGCCAGCGCTCGAGCCAGGTCAGCACGCGCGCGGCGCCGCCCGTGGTCGTCGTCATCATGAAATGCTGCTCGCCGAGCCGCACCGTCACACCGTCGTCGAACACCATGCCGTTCTCGTCGAGCATCAGGCCATAGCGGCACTTGCCGACTTCGAGCTTGTTCCACGGGTTGGTGTACATCCAGTTCAGCAGCGTCACCGCGTCCGGGCCCTGGATGTCGATCTTGCCCAGCGTCGATGCATCGAGGATGCCGACGCTGTTGCGCACCGCGAGGCATTCGCGCTTGACCGCCGCATGCAGGTCCTCGCCCTTCTTCGGGAAGTACCACGGCCGCTTCCAGTTGCCGACGTCCTCGAACAGCGCGCCATGCTCGACGTGCCATTCGTGGATGCAGGTCTTGCGCACCGGGTCGAGGAAGTCGCCGAGTTCGCGTCCCGCCAGCGTGCCGAACGTGACCGGCGTGTAGTTGGGGCGGAACGTCGTCGTGCCGGTGTCGGGAATCGACTTGCCCAGCGCCTGCGCCAGGATCCCCATGCCGTTGATGTTGCCGAGCTTGCCCTGGTCGGTGCCGAAGCCCATCGCGGTGTAGCGCTTCACGTGTTCGACCGACTCGAAGCCTTCGCGCGCGGCGAGCAGGATGTCGGACGCGGCGACGTCGTTCTGGAAGTCCACGAACTGCTTCGGCCCGCGCGCGGCGGCCTCATGGCTGCCGACGAGCCACAGCGGCAGCAGTGCGCCTTCCGTGACGGATGCGACCTTGGGCGCCGCGGGGCGCTTGGCGTTACTGAAGCCGGCGGCCTTGGCCGCGGCGGCGCCCGCCTCGATCGCGAGCGGCAGCGCCTGCGCCAGGCTGAACTCGCCCGCGGCCGCGCCAACGCTCACCTCGGCCTGCATCGACTTGCCCGGCACGAAGCACACCTTCTCATCGTCCCACCGCGCCTTGCCGCCCGATTGCGCGAACAGGTGCAGGACCGGGCTGAAGCCGCCCGACATCGCGACCAGATCGCACTGGATCGTCGACACCTTGCGGCCGGTCTTGCCGTTCGCATAAGCCGCCACGTCCACCGACGCGACGTGCCGCTTGCCGGATGCGGCCGTCACCACCGCACCATTCAGCACGGTCAGGCCCTGCCGCTTCGCGGCGGCCGGCAGCGCGCCATTGGTCGAAGCACGCGCATCGACGATGGTCACCTTCGCGCCGCACGCCTTCAGGTCGAGCGCCGCCTGGTAGCCGCGATCGTTGTTGGTAAACACGACCGCGTCGCGTCCCGGCAGCACGCCGTAGCGATGAATGTAGGTCGACACCGCCGACGCCATCATGACGCCCGGCAGGTCGTTGTTGCCGAACACGATCGGGCGCTCGTGCGCACCGGTCGCAAGAATCACCCGTCCTGCACGGACCTTCCACAGCAGCTCGCGCGTGCCCTGGCGCTTCGACGCCGGCAGGTGGTCGGTGAGCCGCTGCGTCACGGTCACGAGATTGTGGTCCTGATAACCGAACGCGGTGCTGCGCGACAGGATCGTCACGTCCGGCAGCTTGCGCAGTTCAGCCGCGATCTGCTCGACCCACTGCAGCGCGGGCTTGCCGTTGATCTCGGTGCGCCCGGAGAGCAGGCTGCCGCCCAGTTCGCACTGATCGTCGACCAGGATCACGCGCGCGCCGGACACGGCCGCCGCATGCGCGGCCGCCAGGCCCGTGGGGCCGCCGCCAACCACCAGCACGTCGCAGTGCGCGTAGCACTTGTCGTAGCGATCGGCGTCGCGCATGTCGGGCGCCTTGCCCAGACCGGCCGCATGGCGGATCTTCTCTTCGTACTTCGGCCACATCTTGCGCGGCCACATAAAGGTCTTGTAGTAGAAGCCCGCGGGCATGAAGCGCGCGAACTTCTGGTTGATCGCCATGCGATCGCGTTCGAGGTCGGGCTCCGCATTCACGCTCGTCGCGACGAGTCCGTGATACAGCTCGACTTCGGTTGCGCGCGCGTTCGGCACCGTGTACGCGCCGCGTTCCAGCTGCACCACGGCATTCGGCTCGGCGACATCCGCCGTCACGATGCCACGCGGACGGTGGTACTTGAAACTGCGCGCGACAAAGCGCACGCCGTTCGCGAGCAGCGCCGACGCAAGCGTGTCGCCCTGGAACCCCTGATAGGTGCGTCCGTTGAACGTGAAGGTCAGCGGCGCCGCGCGATTGATGCGGCCACCGGTGCCGAGACGGTCTTTCTGGCTCATTTCTTGCCCCTTACTTGCGGTGCTTCTTGCGGTGCTTCTTGCGCTGCTTGATGCGGTACGCTTGCGCCGGGCTGGCCGAAGGTCTCGTAGCCCTTGATGTCATAGGTGACCGTATCGCGCTCCACCTTGAACCAGCGGCGGCAGCCCTGGGCGTGGATCCATTGCTCGCGATGCGTGCCACGGGTATTGGTGCGCATGAACAGGTAGTCGCCCCATTCGCGGTCGGACAGCTTCTCGGTCTCGAGCGGGCGCGCGATGTCGGCCTCGCCGCCGCACGAGAATTCGGATTCGGCGCGCGGTCCGCACCACGGACATTCGATCAGCAACATTTCTTTCTCCTGGTGGCGGTGGCCTTCAGTGCGCGACGGCGGCGGCGCCGTGCTCGTCGATCAGGTGGCCGGTATAGAAGCGGTCGAGCGCGAATGGCGCGTTCAGCGGATGCGGCTGGTCGCGCGCGATGGTGTGCGCGAACACCCAGCCCGAGCCCGGCGTCGCCTTGAAGCCGCCCGTGCCCCAGCCGCAGTTGAAGTAGAGGCCCTTTACATCGGTCTTGCTGATGATCGGGCAGGCATCCGGCGACACGTCGACGATGCCGCCCCACTGGCGGTTCATCCGCACGCGCGAGAACACCGGGAACATTTCGACGATCGCCTGCAGCGTGCCTTCGATGACCTGGAAGCTGCCGCGCTGGCCGAAACCGGTGTACTGGTCGATGCCCGCGCCGATCACCAGATCGCCCTTGTCGGACTGGCTGATATACGCATGCACCGCGTTCGACATGATCACCGAGTTGACCACCGGCTTGATCGGCTCCGACACCAGCGCCTGCAGCGGATGGCTCTCGATCGGCAGGCGCACGCCTGCCATGTCGGCGAGCGTGGTCGTATTGCCGGCCGCGACCACCGCGACCTTCTTCGCCTTGATAAAGCCCTTCACCGTCTCGACCCCGACGACCGCGCCGCCGTCGCGCCGGATGCCGGTCACCTGGCAGTTCTGGATAATGTCGACGCCCGCGCGATCGGCACCGCGCGCGAAGCCCCACGCGACCGCGTCGTGCCGGGCGACGCCGGCGCGGCGCTGGATCGACGCGCCGAGCACGGGGTAGCGGCTGTTCAGGTTGATCGTCGGTTCGATCTCCTTGATCTGCTGCGGCGTCAGGAACTCGGCGTCGACGCCGTTCAGGCGGTTCGCGTTGACCCGGCGCTCGGTGTCGCGCACGTCCTGCAGCGTGTGCGCCAGGTTCATCACGCCGCGCTGGCTGAACATCACGTTGTAGTTCAGGTCCTGCGACAGCCCTTCCCACAGCTTCATCGCCTTTTCGTAGAGCGCCGCGGATTCGTCCCACAGGTAGTTCGAGCGGACGATCGTGGTGTTGCGCGCGGTGTTGCCGCCGCCGATCCAGCCCTTCTCGAGCACGGCGACGTTGGTGATGCCGTGTTCCTTGGCGAGGTAGTACGCGGTCGCCAGGCCGTGCCCGCCGCCGCCGACGATCACCACGTCATACTCGCGCTTGGGCTCCGGGCTCTTCCATTGCTTCTCCCAGTTCTCGTGATAAGACAGGCCGTTGCGGAACAGACTGAATATCGAATAGCGGCTCATTTTGTGGACCCCTTCCTTAGCATTCAATGACGTTCACGGCCAGGCCGCCGCGCGACGTCTCCTTGTATTTCGTCTTCATGTCGGCGCCGGTCTCGCGCATCGTCTTGATCACCGAATCGAGCGACACGTAGTGCTGGCCGTCGCCCTTCAGCGCCATCCGCGACGCGTTGAGCGCCTTGATCGCGCCCATCGCGTTGCGCTCGATGCATGGGATCTGCACGAGCCCGCCGACCGGATCGCAGGTCATCCCCAGGTTGTGCTCCATGCCGATTTCGGCGGCATTCTCGACCTGATCGGGCGTGCCACCCATCACCGCGGCGAGCGCAGCCGCGGCCATCGAGCACGCAACGCCGACTTCGCCCTGGCAACCGACCTCCGCGCCCGAGATCGACGCGGTCTCCTTGTAGATGATCCCGATCGCGGCCGCGGTCAGCAGGAACTCGACGATGCCGTCCTCGTCCGAGCCGGGCACGAACTTCACGTAGTAGTGGAGCACCGCGGGGATCACGCCAGCCGCACCGTTGGTGGGCGCGGTGACGATGCGGCCGCCGGCCGCGTTTTCTTCGTTGACCGCCATCGCATACAGGTTGACCCAGTCGAGCATCGACAGCGGATCGCGCAGCGATTCCTCGCTACGCGCGCGCAGCCGGCTGTACAGGTCGGCAGCGCGGCGCTTTACGCGCATCGGTCCGGGCAGTTCGCCCTCGACCTTGCAGCCGCGCTCGACACTGGCGGCCATCGTGCGCCAGATGGCGAGCAATCCGGCGCGCACCTCTTCGGCCGGCCGCAGCGCGCATTCGTTGCGCAGCATCAGCCCGGCGATCGACAGCCCGCTGTCGCTGCATGCGCGCATCAGGTCGGCGCCGGTGCGGAACGGATACGGTACCTCCGCCGCCGCGCGTACACCGTTCACGCGATCGCCATCGCGGTTCACGACAAAGCCGCCGCCGATCGAGTAATACTCCTTCTCGACCAGCAACTGGCCTTGCTCGTCGAACGCCTGGAAGCGCATGCCATTGGAATGCACGACGCTGCCCGTGCCGCTCATCAGACGGCGGTAGAAGCTGATATGCTCCTTCTCGTCAAAGCGGATCGCCTGCTTGCCGAGCAGGTTCAGCGACTTCTGCGCGCGGATCGCGGCAAGGCTCGGCTCAATGATGTCCGGCTCGATCCGGTCGGGCAAATGCCCTTCGAGGCCGAGCAGCACGGCCTTGTCGGTGCCGTGGCCCTTGCCGGTCGCGCCGAGCGAGCCGTACAGCTCGACCCGCACGCTGCGCACGAAGCCGAGCAGGTTCGCGTCCTCGACGTGCGACACGAAGCGGCACGCGGCGATCATCGGGCCGACCGTATGCGAACTGGACGGCCCGATGCCGATCTTGAACAGGTCGAAAACACTGACGTTCATCTGACTGCCCCTGTGCTTTTGCGTGGTAGTAGCGTTGTGTGGCAGTACATCAAAACGTAGAATTCCCCGATAGAACAAAAACGGCATCGACGTGGGATGGCACCGCCAGTCGCGGCGCCACGTGCGCCGGAAGTTCGCTTTGCCGATGGTTCCCGTCGGAAAAGCGAAAGCCGGCGGCGTGCCGATCGGCGACGCTGGCTGCGACGGCGCCGGGTTGTGCCCGATCGGCGGCGAGCGCGCCATGGGTGCCGTCCCGTACGCATCCCTGGCGCTCGCCAGCCGACGCTGCCACCCCGCAACCCGCGCCAGACCGCCCCCGCAAGCCTGTCCAGACTGAAGCCGCCATGACATCCGACGTTCCCGTTTCTCCCGTCGCCGAGCCGGCACCGCGGCGCATCCGCTTCGGAATCGTGCTGCTGCCGAACTTCACGCTGACCGCGTTTTCGGGTTTCGTCGACATGCTGCGGCTGTCGGCCGACGACGGCGACTACAGCAAGCCGGTGCGCTGCATGTGGAGCGTGATCGGCAACACGCTGGCGCCGGTGCGCGCGAGCTGCGGGATCCAGGTGGCGCCGTGGGAGACATTCGATGCCGCCGAGCCGTTCGACTACGTGGTCGTCGTCGGCGGGCTGCTGCACTCGGGGCCGCAGGCCGGCCCCGAGACGATCGACTTCATCCGCCGCGCCGCCGGCAGCGGCGCGACGATCGTCGGCATCTGCACGGGGGTGTTTACCCTGATGCGCGCGGGCGTGCTCAACGGGCACCGGGCCTGCGTCAGCTGGTTCCACTACTGGGATTTCATCGAGCGCTTCCCGGCGGTCGATCCGGACCTGCTGATCGCCGACCGGCTGTTCGTGATCGATCGCCGGCGCATCACCTGCTCGGGCGGGCGCGCGTCGATCGACGTCGCCGCCGCCATCCTGCTGCGCCACTTCGATCACGCGACCGTGCAGAAGGCGCTGCGGATCCTGCTCGTCGGCGAGATGCAGAAGGGCAACGCGCCGCAGCCACATCCGCCCGGCCTCGAGCCCGCGACGCACCCGAAGGTCAAGCGCGCGATCCTGCTGATGGAACAGCACGTCGGGCGCGCGCTGCCGCTCGAGGCGCTCGCGTGCAAGCTCGACCTGTCGGCACGGCAGCTGGAGCGGCTGTTCAAGGCGGAGACCGGCAAAAGCCCGCAGGCATTCGCCAAGCATGTGCGGCTACGCACCGCCGCGTGGCTGCTGACGAGCTCGGACCGTACCGTGGCGGACATTGCATTGAGCTGCGGCTTCGCCGACGCATCGCACCTCGGCCGCGAGTTCCGCAAGCAGTTCGGCGTGCCGCCCGCGACCTACCGCGAGCAGGGTGTGCCCGCGGCCGAGCCGGTGCTGCCCGACAGCGATGCCGGCACGATCCCGGAGAACGACGCGATTCCGTGTGGCTGATGCCTCACGCGCAGGCCGGCCTGGTACGGCGGTTCCCAGGGCCTGGCGGGGCAACATATTCCGTTTTCCGGCCCCGTTGCTACCATTCAATGGTTGAAACTTGCAGGCCCGGAAAGGGAGGCAAGCCCCATGCGCTGCGCAAGCTGCGGGTTCGAGAATCCGGCAAGCGCCAAGTTCTGCGAGGAATGTGGCGCCAGGCTTGTGCGCGTCTGCCCCGCCTGCGGGCAAGAAGCGAATGCGAGCGCCAAGTTCTGCAGCGAATGCGGCGCGCCACTGACGCCGCCGACGCCATCGGGCGCGACGCAACCGGTCTCGGCACCGGCCCCCAGCACCCCCATCGACTACACCCCGCCCTATCTGGCCGAGCGCATCCGCGCAGCGCAGGCAGAAATGGAAGCGCGCGGCCCGGCGGACGGCGAGCGCAAGACGGTCACCGCGCTGTTCGCCGACATGGCCGGCTCGACCGCACTGATCCATGACCTCGATCCCGAAGACGCGCGCCGGCTGATCGACCCGGTGCTGGCGCTGATGATGGAGGCCGTGCATCACTATGAGGGCTTTGTCGCCAAGTCGATGGGCGACGGCATCCTGGCACTGTTCGGTGCACCCATCGCCAACGAAGACCATCCGCAGCGGGCCCTGCTGGCGGCGCTGCGCATGCAGGAGGCCATGCGCCAGTACGCGGACGGCGTGCGGGTGGCACAGGGCATCGCGCTGCAGATCCGCGTCGGCATCAACTCCGGCGAAGTGGTGGTGCGCACGATCCGCATCAAGGATTTGCATACCGACTACGACCCGGTTGGCAATTCGATCCACATTGCCTCGCGCATGGAGAGCATCGCGGTGCCCGGCTCCATCGTCGCGAGCGAGCACACCCGCAACCTGACCGAAGGCTATTTCGCGTTCCGGCCCCTCGGCGCGACGCCGATCAAGGGCCTGCGCGAGCCGCTCGCGGTCTTCGAAGTGCTCGGGCTCGGCCCGCTGCGCACCCGGCTGCAGGTGTCGGCCAGCCGCGGGCTGGCGCGTTTTGTCGGCCGCGTCCGCGAGCTCGAGCTGCTGCGCGAGGCGCGCGCACGGGCGCAGGCCGGACATGGCCAGATCGTTGGCGTGGTCGGCGAGCCAGGGGTCGGCAAGTCGCGCCTTTGCCATGAGTTCAAGCTGCTCGCGCCGCGCGATTGCCTGGTGCTCGAAACCTTCTCGGTTTCGCACGGCAAGGCCTATCCGTATCTGCCACTGATCGAGCTGCTGCGCAACTATTGCCAGATCACGGCGCAGGACGATGAGCGCCGGCGGCGCGAGAAGCTCACCGGCAAGCTGCTGACGCTGGACCGTGGCATGGAAGACAGCCTGCCTTATCTGTTCCACCTGCTCGGGGCCGCCGAGCCGGGCTCGGCGCTGGCGCAGATGGACTCCCAGGTCCGCCAGCAGCGCACCTTCGAGGCGATCAAGCGGCTGCTGGTGCGCGAGAGCCTGGCCCAGCCGGTGGAGCTGGTCATGGAAGACCTGCAGTGGCTCGACAGCGAAACCGAGGCCTTTCTGGGCTTCCTGGGCGAGAGCGTGGCCAGCGCCCGCATCCTGCTGCTGGTCAATTTCCGGCCGGAGTACCGGCACGACTGGAGCCGCAAGAGCTACTACACCCAGCTACGCCTGGATCCCCTGGGCGAAGCCGAAGCCCGCGAACTGCTGGGCGCCCTGCTGGGCGATGCCGCCGGCCTGGCTCCGCTCGAGCAGCTGATCCTGGCGCAGACCGAAGGCAATCCGTTCTTTATCGAGGAAGTGGTGCAGGAACTGGTCGAGGGCCAGGTCTTGCGCGGCGAGCGCGGGCATTACCGCCTTGAGCAGGTCCCCGGCAAGCTGCACATCCCGGCCACCGTGCAGGGCGTGCTCGCCGCCCGCATCGATCGCCTCCAGCCAGCGGAGAAGGCGCTGCTGCAGACGCTGGCGGTGATCGGCAAGGTATTTCCCTGGAGCCTGCTCGCGCGCGTGGTCGAGCAGCCGGAGGACACGACGAAGAGCCTGCTGGCGCGGCTGCAGGCCGGCGAATTCATCTACGAGCAGCCGGCATTTCCGGAGGTGCAGTACAGCTTCAAGCATGCGCTGACCCAGGAGGTGACCTACGGCTCGCTGCTGAGCGAGCGGCGCCGTGCACTGCATGAGCGCACCGCCCAGGCGATCGAAGCGCTGTTCAGCGCCCAGCTCGAGGAGCACTGCAGCGAGCTGGCCTATCACTTCAGCCGCAGCGGCAACACGCCGAAGGCGGTGGAATACCTGCACCGCGCCGGACGCCAGGCAGTGCATCGCTCGGCCGACGCCGAGGCGGTCACGCACCTCACCATGGCCCTGGCCTTGCTCGCAACGCTACCCGATGCGCCGGAGCGCGCGCGGCAGGAACTCGCACTCCAGCTCACCCTGGGCCCGGCCTGGATGGCCAACAAGGGCTTCGCTGCCCCGGAAGTGGAAGCCACCTACACGCGCGCGCTGGCGCTGTGCCGGCAGCTCGGGGAGACGGTCCAGCTGTTTCCTGCCCTGCTGGGGCTGCGCACCTATTACACAGTCCATGCCGAACTCCGGACCGCGCGCGAGCTGGCGGAGCAACTGCTTGCGCTGGCCCAACAGGCGCAGGACACCGGGTTGCTCGTCCAGGCGCATCGGGCGTTAGGCGCCAATTTGTCCTATCTCGGCGAACTGACCTCCGCCCGGGCACAGCTGGAGCAGGCCATGGCCCTCTATGATCCCGGCCAGCACCGCTCGCACGGCTTTATTTATGGATTGGAACCCGGCGTGCAGGGCCTGGCCCTGCTCGCCATGGACCTGTGGCTGCTCGGCTATCCGGATCAGGCGTGGGCGCGTAGCCAGGAAGCGCTGGTCCTGACCCAGACCCCTGCCCATCCTTCGGACTCGGCCGATGCCCTGTTGTCCGCCGCCGAGGTGCGGCTGCTGCGCGGCGAAACGCAGCCGGCACAGGATCTCGCACAGGCACTGGTCGCCCTCGCATACGATTACGGCCTGCCGTACGGGCTGGCTTGCGGAACCATCGTCTCTGGCTGGGCACTGGCTGCGCAGGGACGTGCGGCCGAGGGCATGGCGCTGATACAACAGGGCCTGAGCGCATATCGCGCCACCGGGGCCGAGCTATTGCGGACCCATTACCTGGCGATACTGGCCGAGGCCTGCGCAAAGGCCGGTCAAGCCGAGACCGGGCTTGCGACGCTGGCCGAGGCGCTGGCCGTGGCGGACCGAACCGAAGAACGCGTATACGAAGCCGAACTGCACCGGCTCAAGGGGGAGCTCACGCTGATGGTGCCGGCCGGCGAAGGCAATGGGCATGACAGTCAGGGCGAAGCCGAGGCCTGCTTCCTGCGGGCGATTGAAATCGCACGCCGCCAGGGAGCCCATTCTCTCGAACTGCGCGGGGTGATGGCGTTGACCCGGCTGTGGCAGCAGCAAGGCAAGGAGGCTGACGCCTACCGGATGCTGGCCGACAGCTATGGCGGATTCAGCGAAGGCCTGGACACGGCAGACCTGCGGGAAGCCAGGGCGCTGCTTGCCGAACTCGAAGGAAAACAGCAGGGGTAATGCTTCTGGACCGGGCGCAAGCGGTGCGCCCAGTTCCGTCAATCGGCCGGTTTTTTAACTTCCGTACCGGCCGAAGCAGCAATTACACCGACACGGCCGGCGCTGCGACAGGTGCCTTCGCAACCCGCTTCTTCGCGGCCGGCTTCACTGCCGCCTTCTTCGCGACAGCCTTCACTGCCGGCTTGCCGGCAGCGGCCTTCTTCGCAGCCGCCTTCGGGGCGGCGGCCTTGGTGCCCGTTGCCTTCCTGGCGCTGCCGCCCTTGGCCTTCTTCGCAGCAAGCTTTTCCTTTGCGGCTTGCTTTTCGAAACGCACCGCGGCCTTGGCGGCTTCCACTGCCTGGGCGACCTCACGCTTTGCCGCTTCGATTGCCTTCTTCGTGTCGGCGCGCAGTTTCAGCAAGGCCTTCTTCGCTGCCTGGGCTTCGCGTGCGAGCACGCTGGCCTTCTTCGTCGGCACGGCCGACTTCTTTGCGGCAGGCTTGCTCTTGGTGACTGCTGCATTCGCCTGAGTGGTTTTTTTGGTAGCTGCGACCATGTTTATTTCCCGTTAATTGGAGAAGCGCGGAGTATAACCGCTTCGGGCGCCTTGACCAAAAGCGATCTGCTAATTGGAGGGCTGCAGACGCAAGCATGCAGCGCCCTGTATTGGGCGCGCCGGCATAACGGCGGACCACCGCACGGAATAAAAAAACGGGGCGGACACGCCAGCGTGCCGCCCCGGATGATTGCCGCCTGTCCGCTTTTGGGGCGGTCTTTTGGGGCGGTCTTTTGGGGCGGTCTAGCGAGCCGCTGTCGCCTTCGGCGCAACGGCGTTTGGCGAGGTCTGGGCCGATGCGTTGCGCAGTTCGGGTGCCGATGCCAGGGCGGCCTGCAACTGCTTGAGGGCATCCTCGCTGGCGCGGTGCGCCGACAGGGCAAAATTGCGCTTGAATTCCGAGAATTCCGCCTTGCCGACACCGCGCACTTCCTTCTTCAGCACGACGGCACCGGCAAGATCGGTCACGGTGCAGGTCAGCGTGACCGAGAATTGCGTCGGCGGCCACGTCAGCGCGCTCTCGGACGACGAGTCGGTAACCATCTCCGGCGTCACGATATAGCTGACCTGGCCACTGCGGATGGCGGCCTCGTCATTGGGCGCCTTCAGCTTGCTGACATGGGCAAAGACATTGGAAAGCGTCGAATACAGCGGCAATTCGATATCGCGGTATGGGAAATAGCTGACCTTGTCGCCGCCGCCTCCTGGCGTAATGACTTCCTTCTCACGCAATGCGGCGGGAATGACATAGCCGACATTCTTGTCAATTTTCTGTGCCACCTGTTCCGAGGGCGCGGATTTTTCCGTCGCCATGACGATCGGATGCGCACAGCCGGCAAGTACCGCGGCGCTCGCCAGCACGGCGCCGATTTGAACCAATGACCGCATTGCTGATTCCTTTCTCGTTATTTAAGAGCGTTGATGAAATCCGGATCCGCATAGAGGCTGGCCAGCAGCGTTTGCACGGAAATGCTGTACTCCTGCACCGCGCGCGGAATGGCAATGGCGGCGGCGAATGAGGATTCCCATTCGCGCCGGGCGGACTTGACGCGGTCGTAGCGCACCGCGCCGCCCTTCTTCACGACAAAGCGGGCCTCGATGGTGCCGGTGCCGGTTGCGATGGCGGGGTCGACCTGGTTTTTCAGCAGCGTTCCCGTAATCTCGATATCCGAGTCAGGAGCGAGCTTGCCGGCCATGGTCAGCTCGCGCGTGATCGCTTCGGACAGGTATGCCGAAAACGTACCGCCATAAGGCGAGCGCATGGTATTGGCGCGCAGCGGTATCGGATTGGGATTTGCCGTGCCCTGCACGGCATCGAAGGCGCCGACCCGGGCTTTGCCGGCACCGCTGCCCTTCAACGCCTGCACGTTGTCGATGGACGGGGTATAGGCGGGTGCCACGACGGCACAGCCGGAGACGACCACAGCCAGCGCGGACAGCGCCAGCGACGAGAGAAAACGACCCACGGAGCTACCCTCTTATTTTGTTGTTATGGATGATTGCCAGGCGAACCTTGCCCCGCCGCGGCTATTGGATGCGGCGCCGCTTTCCCAGGGCGGCGCACTGGCAATTTACCTCAAGCGTCGCCCTGTTGGCAGACTATGCGGATGCCCCGATCATCGGCACGTTGTGAACGGATTACACCCTTCTTCGGGAGGGTGGATGGCGGCGACGGGTGATTGCGCACAGCGCCGACGTCAATCCCGGCCAGGCGGCCGATGAAGCTGACATCCTGGCGGCGACAGATGAGTTTCGGGGCGGAAAGCAGCGGCCGGCGCGCCTGTTCCAGGTGAATCAGCTAAGCCTGTTCAAGCGCGCATGGTGGTAGTTGCCCAGGCCGCGCCGTCATTGGTCACAGCATTGCGGCTGAGAACAACAGACCGCACACCGGCTAGCCACCAGCGGGCGCCGCGTCCTCAGTCGGCTGCCTGCCGCGCAGGGATAGCATCCTGAGCGTCGAAGCATGCAGCCGCTCCCAATGGAGCCGCCATGTTGGTTTCAGCGCGGCGCCAGGCGACGGGAACGGCTGCGCCGCCTCCGTATCGGCTGCCGCATCCGCTTTCAGCGTGGGCTGCGCGAAGACGGCGTGTCCGCTGTACTGGGCCAGCAGTTCCTCGCGACTGACGTCGAGAACCCCACCGCCCCAACCTGGCAGGGCGACGATAAACCGTCCGTATTGGCAGCGCTGCAGCAGTACGCACGGCCAGTTCTTGCCCAGCAACAGGATGGCCGGCAGCGAGGTGTCCGGAATATCGTCGAGGTCCTGCTCGACCAGCCTGGTCGACAAGCCGGTACGCGCCGCCGCCGCGCAGAGCAGCGGCAACGTCAGGCGCTGCCCCTCCAGCAGCAGTCCTTCCAGTAAGACCTCGGACGGAATCGGCTGCTGCAAGGTCCGGTTCAGCAACAGCAGGCAGCCTAGCATGGGATCATCCGCGCCCGTCAGCTGCATTGCGGCAGGAGATTCCCAGCGGTCGGCAATGCAATACAGGTGGGAAGTGCCGGGATGCTCGGTGGGGAGCGTCCTGGGTTGCTGTGTTCGCCGCCATGGCGCTGATGCAACTTCTATGTCTTGTGCCGGCGCCTCGCATAGCGCAAGGCCCGCCGGCGCGTGGCGGCGGCGCGAATTTCGCTCACCCATGATTTCCCCCCGGTTTCAGTGGTGTGATCGTTACTGCAAGCGTAGTGCACGGGGGCGCGCGTGCCCATCGTGCAAACGGCCTAGTGTCCGCCGCGCAAGGCTGATTGAGGATTGAGACGCTCGTTTGGCTTGCATTAGGGCTACGCCCCTCTTAAGAGGGTATATCCAACGCCAAACACATAAGCGCAATATGAGCGAAGACGAATTCGTTCACCAATTCGTCTTTCCCAATGCCCGCTCTACGTAGCGGGCGCTTTTTTCGGGGGTGTACCCTACAGACAGTGGGAGACAAAAATGCATACGCGAATCATTCGCGTTTTGCCAGCCGAATCAGGGTGGGCACTCGAAACAGAAGGTCTTGTCGAAAGGCCCCAGCGATTTTCCTCTCTTGAAGCGGCAATAGCGGCTGGATGGGACCGAGCCAAACGCGAACAATGCGAACTGCACATCCACCGTCAAGACGGCACGGTGCGCTTGCGCAGCGGTTTCGCAGAGGAATCCGCTAGCGGACACGGCTGATGCGCGGCCAGCCGCCACTCTGATGCGACCCATCCTGACGCAATCGGGCTCGCTGCGTCGACTCAAGCCGCCATTGAATTCAGTCTGGCCACCGCGGACGACGCTGTTCCACAAACGCTGCAATCCCTTCCCGCGCACCACTGGTCGCGGCCACCTGACAAAACGTATCGACCGCATAGGACACACCGCGCCGATAGTCACTGTCCACGGCCCGGTGAAACGCCGCCCGCCCGATGGTCATCGCACTACGCGATTTGGCTGCCAACGCCTGCGCCAGCGCCCGGGCCTCCGCCAGCACCTGATGCTCGGGTATTACGCGGTTGACGAGGTGCAACGTCATGGCTTCCTCGGCACTGAACGCACGCCCGGTGAACAGCAGGTCGAACGCGACGTGCCGGCCAACGATGCGCGGCAGGTGCGTGAAGTGAATTCGATTTCCCGTGCCTGCGCCGAGCATGCAACGATCCCTGCGCGGCTCGCGGTCGGGTCCTAGCGGAGAGCCGACGCGGCGCGACCCGCCAACGTGATCTCCGCTCTACCGAACGCCGCTCGCATCTGACGAATTCCGACACCTGTTCCCGTCTCAGTTGCTAATCTGGATTGACCGTTCTTGGCGAGAGCATCCAGGAGGCCAGCATGCAACTTTCCGACGACCAGCCGCAAGGCGGCAGCCCACCGGTGGGCAAGGCGCTGGTGCACCTGAGGATCAACGGCACCGAGCATGCACTGACGCTGGAGCCACGCACGTCGTTGCTCGATGCCCTGCGGGAATATCTCCGGCTGACCGGATCGAAGAAAGGGTGCAACCAGGGGGCCTGCGGCGCCTGCACGGTGCTGGTGGACGGCAACCGCATCCTCGCTTGCCTGGCGCTGGCCATCCAATATGAAGGGCGCGAGATCACCACCATCGAGGGCCTTGCGGACAAGGGGGCGTTGCACCCGCTGCAGGCCGCCTTTATCGAGCGCGACGGCTTCCAGTGTGGCTATTGCACCTCCGGGCAGATCTGCTCGGCGATCGGCATGCTGGACGAATTCCGCCGCGGCCTGCCGAGCGCCGTCTCGGCAGATATGACCGGTGGCCCACACGCCCTGACCGACGAGGAAATCAAGGAACGCATGAGCGGCAATCTTTGCCGGTGCGGTGCCTATGTCGGAATTTGCGAGGCGATTCGAGACGCCGCGGGGGACACAGCGGGCGAGCCAGGGGCCGCGCCATGAAGAACTTCGCCTATGAAAAGGCCGCGGATGCACAGTCCGCGCTGCAACTGTTGGCCCGCCATCACAATGCCAGGCTCCTCGGCGGCGGCACCAACCTGGTGGACCTGATGCGGGAGAACATCGAGCAGCCCGACGCGCTGATCGATGTTTCCGGCCTGCCGCTGGACCGGATCGAGGCCTCCGCCGATGGTGGCCTGGTGATCGGCGCGGCGATGAAGAACACGGCGGTGGCCCTGGACCGGGTAGTGCGCGAACGCTATCCGTTGCTGGCGCAGGCAATCCTCTTCGGCGCCTCCGGCCAGATCCGCAATATGGCGACGGTGGCCGGCAACCTGATGCAGCGGACCCGCTGCCTCTACTTCTACGACGGCGCCGCGGCGTGCAACAAGCGCGAACCGGGCTCCGGCTGCGATGCCATCGACGGCTTCAACCGGATGCATGCGATCCTGGGCGCTTCGGCACACTGTATCGCCACGCACCCTTCCGATATGTGCGTCGCGCTGGCTGCACTGGACGCGATGGTCAACGTGCTCGGACCGGACGGCGAGCGCTCGGTGCCGCTGGTGGATTTTCACCGGCTGCCGGGCGATACGCCGCATATCGAGACTGAGCTTCGCCCGGACGAGCTGATTACCAGGATCGCCATTCCGCCGCTGCCGTTCGCCAGGCATTCGCTGTACCGGAAGGTGCGCGACAGGGCCAGCTATGCGTTCGCGCTGGTCAGCGTGGCGGCGGCGATAGAGGTGGAGGATGGCAAGGTGAAGAACGTACGCCTGGCCCTGGGCGGCGTGGCACACAAACCGTGGCGGGCCTTCGAGGCAGAGCGCACGCTGGTCGGGGCTGCCGCCGATACCGAGAGCTTCACGCGGGCCGCCGAAGCGGAACTTGCCCCGGCGCAGGGCCTGGCTCACAACGCCTTCAAGATCGAACTGGCAAAGCGCACCATCGTCGGCGTGCTCGGCGAACTGGCGGACCGGGCCTGACGCTGACCAGGCCCAAGCCCAAGCCCAAGCCCAAGCCCAAGCCCAAGCCCAAGCGAGACCATAGCGGAGAACGATCATGGGCGTACTGCAGAAGATCATCGAAACGGTCGTCCAGTTCGTGCCGGACAAGGCGCCCGATCCGCTGATCCACAGCCACGGGCACCTGGGCAGGCCGATGAGCCGCGTTGACGGACCGGCGAAGGTCAGGGGCCAGGCGCGCTTCACCGCAGAATTCCAGCCCGACCACCTGGCGCATGCCGTCCTCGTCCACAGCACGATCCCCAAAGGGAGAATCGTTGCCATCGACGCCGCTGCTGCGCAGGGCAGCCCCGGCGTCATCGCCATCGTCACGCATCAGAACGCGCCGCGGATGAAGAACCCGCCGCTGATGAACATGATGCATATGGACCGGGGCTTCGCCGCCAGCGAGCTGTCGATCATGCAGGACGACGCCGTGCGCTGGGACGGGCAGCCGGTCGCGGTGGTGGTGGCGGAAACGCTGGAGCAGGCAGAACACGCGGCGTGGCTGGTACGCGTGCAATACGACACCGAGCAGGCCATCACCTCATTCGAGGCGGAGAAGCCCCGGGCCATCGTGCCGTCCGCCATCCTCAGCGAAGAACCCGAAGTCAGCAAGGGGAATGCGGACAAGGCGCTTGCCGAGGCGCACGTCAAGGTCGACCACCTCTACCGGACGCCTCCGCACAACCACAACGCCATCGAGCCGCATGCGACCATCGCCGCATGGGATGACAGCAACCATCTCACGGTCTACGACGCCACGCAGTTCGTCAACGGGTACAAGCACGCCCTCGCCTCGGTCTTTCACCTGCGCACGGACGATGTCCGGGTCATCGCGCCGTTTGTCGGCGGCGGCTTTGGCGGCAAGGCCGCGCTGTGGAACCACACCGTGCTGTGCGTGGCGGCCGCAAAGATTGCCGGCAGACCCGTCAAGCTGGCGCTGTCCCGCGAAGGTGTCTTCCGCATCGTCGGCGGCCGCACCCCGTCCGAGCAGCGCGTGGCCCTGGGCGCCAACGAGGATGGCAGGCTCACCGCGCTGATCCACACCGGCATCACCGCGACCACGACCCACGCCAATTACCCCGAGCAGTTTTCCTTCACCGCGCGGCACCTGTACGCCGCGGCCAATACGTTTATCGGGCAGAAGGTGGTCAACCTGGATACCGTCGCCAATAGCTGGATGCGCGCGCCAGGGGAATCGATCGGCACCTTTGCGCTGGAATCGGCCATCGACGAACTCGCCTACGCGCTGAAGATCGATCCGATCGAACTGCGCCGCATCAATGAACCGAAGAAGGACCCGACCAAGGACACCGAGTTTTCCTGCAGGAACCTGCTGGAGGCCTACCAGCAAGGCGCCGACCGTTTCGGCTGGAACGAACGGCCCGCCGCGCCGCGCTCGCAGCGCGACGGCAAGTGGTGGATCGGCCAGGGCGTGGCCACGGCCTACTATCCGGTCTACCGGTTCCAGGCCGCCGCACGCGTGCTGATCAATGTGGATGGCACCGCGGCAGTCGAGGTGGCGGCCCATGAAATGGGGATGGGGATGGCGACGGTGCAACTGCAGCACGCGGCCGACCGGCTCGGCTTGCCGATCGACAAGGTGTCTTTTATCTACGGCGATTCCGCCATGCCTGATTCGCCGATCCTGGCCGGCGGCTCCAGCCAGACCACCAGCATCGCCGCGGCGGTGCAGGCGGCGGTGGAAAAGGCGCACCGGGAATTGGTGGCACTGGCGGGCAGCGACTCACCGCTTGCCGGCGCCAGGGGGCATATCGAAGCGCGCAATGGCGGCCTCTACCGCATCGGCGACGACAGCCAGGGGGAAAGCTACAGCGCGATCCTGCGGCGCGCCGGCCGCGACTACGTGGAAGCGGAAGAGAAGTCCGGCATGCCGCTGGAGTTCATCAAGTACTCGATGGCGTCTTACGGCGCACAGTTCTGCGAGGTGCGCGTCAACGATGAATCCGGCGAGGTGCGCGTATCACGCTGGCTGGGTGCGTTCGATTGCGGCCGCATCCTGAACCCCAAGACCGCCACCAGCCAGTTCCGCGGCGGCATCGTGATGGGCATTGGCATGGCGCTGGCGGAGGAAACGTACTTCGACGAGCGCAAAGGCAGGATCATGAACCGGTCGCTCGCCGAGTACCACATTCCGGTGCACCTGGACATCCCGCATATCGACATCGTCTACACCGATATCCCGGACGAGCATTCGCCGCTGGGCGCGCACGGGGTTGGCGAGATCGGCATTACCGGCGCCGCTGCGGCCGTCGCCAATGCCGTGTTTCATGCGACCGGCAAGCGGGTGCGCGATCTGCCGATCACGCTGGACAAGCTGCTTTAGGTTATTGGGCCGGTCCCCGCCACTACTGTCATCCCCGCGCACGCGGGGACGACGGGTCAGCTCAGCCCCAGCCGCTCCAGCGTCCCGGCCAGCCCCAACAACTCGACCATGGTCTTGCCTTCGGCCAGTTGGCGGCGCATCCAGTCTTCCTTCTCTTCCCGCTCGGCACTTTTCGCCAGCACGGCCTCGACCCCGGCGGCGGCTACCACCACCAGTCCGTCGCGGTCCCCGACCACGATATCGCCGGGCGAGATCGACACACCGGCAAAGCACACCGGCACATGGACCTTGCCAGGCTGGTTCTTGTTGGTGCCCTTGATCGACAACCCGCGGCAGAACACCGGGAAGCCCGTTTCGACAATGGCATTGCCGTCGCGCACGGCGCCGTGGATCACCAGGCCGGCCAGGCCGATATGCTGCGCGGGGCTTCAGGCGGCCGTCGAGCGCGCCCTTCTGGCCCTGGGCTTCATGGATGGTGATATCGCCTTTGTGCCGGTCACCGGGCTCAAGGGCACCGCAACCATCGTTGCCGTCACGCGCAAGGACGACGACAGCGCGCTGGTGCCGTCATTTCCGGGTGCGCTAAACGCACAAGCCGGCTGAGCGGGCCCGCCGCCAGGTACTACAATGGGCACATACAAAAAGAAGACCCTCCTACGTGCGCCACATGAATCACTTCGCGGTTCGCAAAGCCGTTAAGCGACCGGCTTCCCTGATCGTCACCGCGAGCCTCGTGCTCGTCTGCATGATCGCCGCGCTCGGTACGCTCGCCCTGCTGCAGATGCGCCGGGATGCCCTCGACAATGCCACGGAGGCGTCGGCCAACCTGGCGCTGACGCTGGAGCGCAGCATCACCCGCAACCTGCAGATCCATGAGCTGGCCATCAGCGGCGTGTTCGAAGCCATGCACGATCCGGCCATCATGGCGCAGCCTGCCGCGCTGCGTCAGCGCCTGCTGTTCGACCGCTCCATCAATGCGGAGGACATGGGCTCGCTGCTGGTCACCGATGGCAACGGCAAGCTGGTGCTCGACTCGCAACAATGGCCGCCGCGGCCGGTCAACGTGTCTGACCGTGATTACTTCCAGGCCCACCGCAATGCCACTGACGCCGGACTGTTCCTGAGCCGGCCGTTCCAGCCGCGGCTGACGCCGGAAAACAAGTCCATCGGCATCAGCCGCCGGCTCTCGGCGCCGGATGGCAGCTTTGCCGGCATCGTCGTCGGCACCCTGCGCCTGCAGTACTTCCGCAAGCTGTTCGACGGCGTGAGCCTGGGCGAGGGTGGCACGCTGACGCTGCTGCGCACGGACGGCACCATCATCATGCGCCGGCCGTACGAAGCGGAATCGATCGGGCGCGACATCTCCGGCAGTGCTTCCTTTGCGCCGCTGCTGCAGGGGACGCAGGGTTCGTTTATCGGCGTCGCGGCCGTCGACGGCGTGCAGCGGCTCTACAGCTTCCGGCGCATCCCGGGCTTCCCGCTGATTGTGGTGGTGGGACGTGCGACCCACGACGTGCTCGCTGCCTGGTATCGGCGGGCCTGGCTGTTCGGCGCGCTGATTGCCGCGATGGACGCCGCGATCATCGCGCTGTCGGTGTCGCTGGCGCGCCAGTGGCGCCGCCGCGCGGAGATGGAAGAACACCTGCGCTGGATGGTCAATACCGATGGCCTGACCGGGCTCGGCAGCCGGCGCGCACTCGACGATGCCGCCGACATGGAATGGCGCCGTGCGCGCCGGCACGGCCAGCCGCTGTCGCTGCTGATGCTCGACGTCGACCACTTCAAGCAGTTCAACGACCGCTACGGCCACCAGGCCGGCGACGACGCGCTGGCCGCGGTGGGTGCCTGCATCCAGCGGCATGTGCGCCGGCCCGGCGACTATGCGGGCCGCTATGGCGGCGAGGAGTTCGCCATCCTGCTGCCCGACACCGACACGGCGGGGGCGGCAGCGCTCGCCGAAACCGTGCGCGCGGCAGTCGAAGCACTGCGGATCCCGAATGCGGCCGGCGTCGACGGGCAACTGACGGTGAGCATCGGCGTGGTGACCGACACCAATCGCCCCGGCAGCGAAAGAGCGTTCGGCGAGCTGCGCGCGTTCCTTCGCGCCGGCGATGAAGCGCTCTACCTGGCCAAGCGCTCCGGGCGCAACTGCGTGGCGACGTTCAGCGCCATGGCGCCGGCGCTGGCGTCCTGAGTCCCCTGCTGCACCCTGTCCGGCGCGGCGCGTGCCGCGGGCTGCGCCCGCCTATGGTTATGCGCAGAGCTTAGTTGTGCAGCCGGCACGCGTTGGCTATGGTGGAAATGCAAGCCATCGGCGCGTGCCGCGCACCACGCGCAACAACACGCACAACACGCACAGGGGAGGGGTTATGGACCTGCTCGACTGGATCACCGCGATCGCCACCGTCGTCCTGGTATTCGCGGCGCTGCGTTATCCGATCTACCCGCCCGGTATGTACGGGAAAGGACGCGACCGGACCTGAGGCGCCAGACCACGGTCACTCATCGAGATCGCAGACACAGTGGCGACCTTACAGCGTTTCACGTTTGGGCGCTTCGGCCACCTGTACATTGGCCAGATGCAACGACTCCAGGCCTTCAAGTTCGAACTGATGCCGCGCGGTGAGCAGCAGCGCGACATGCGCCGATTCGCCGGATCGCGTTGCAGCCTGTGGAGAGTCGGTGCAGTCGGGCCGCTCGGTGAAGCAGGAACCCACCGCAGCGACTGCGCAACGCATCGCGTAGCGCCGAAGGAATCCCCTCCCTTTTCCGCCGTCAGGCAGTGGCCGCAGGCCGAAGGAGGGGAGGATGTCAATCCTTCCGTGCCGCACGCGTGCGAGCCGCCTTGCGAGCCGCTTCGGAGCGACCCGAAGCCCCCTTGGTGCTCGCCGCCTTCTTCGCGGCAGCCGAACGATCGGAGGCAGTGCGCTTGCTGGCCGCGCTCTTGGCCTGCGCCGACAGCGCCTTGGGCGATGCGCCGGCGGTGCTCTCGCGCTTGAGTGCCTTGAGCGCAGCCTGGGAGCGCTTGGCCGTGCTTTCCGAACTGGCCCGCCGCGGTGCAGCCTTGGCGGCGGCGGCTTTGGCGGCGGCGGCCTTGGTTTCCGCCTTGGTCGCCCCCTTCTTCGGCGGCACATCCACGCCAGCGCGGCGGGCCTCCGACAGCCCGATCGCTATGGCCTGCTTGGCAGAGCGCACGCCGTGCTTGCCCTTGCGCACGGCTTCGATCTCGTCGCGAACGAAATGGCCGGCCTGGGTGGTCGGCGCCTTGCCTTCTCTCTTGTCTGCCCTCGCTTGGGCTATGCTCGATGCCCTTGGCATGGTCGTCTCCATGACAGCCGCGGTCATCCGGCCTGGGCCATGGCAGATGCATGTCCCGCGGCGCTGATCAGGGCCCGCCATCTGCCGGCGGGTTGATATGACATTCCACGCAAAGGTCGTTCCAGGCTTGCCAACCGTGCAGTCACCGCCGCTCACAGAGGCGCCAATAGTATTTGCGCCTTGCCAAATCTGCTCACCGTGCGACGAATCTACCAAGCCTGAAAACGGAGCGTCCTGCGACAGCTTCCGCCATTCATTGCGAATCGCCAACCACCCCAAGCAGCCAGTCCCGGAGCAGCGTAAACCCGTGACGGGTCACGAAGTCCTGAGACCGCTGAAGCAAACCCTCAAAACGACCGCGGCATCCCCAGAATATGCTCGCCAACGTAAGAAAGAATCAGGTTCGTCGAAATCGGCGCCACCTGGTAAAGGCGCGTCTCCCGGAACTTGCGCTCAACGTCATACTCCGCCGCAAAGCCAAAACCACCGTGATACTGCAGGCAGGCATTAGCCGCTTCCCAGGAAGCATCCGCCGCCAGCAACTTCGCCATATTGGCCTCAGCGCCGCACGGCTGGTGCGCATCGAACAGCTTGGCCGCCTTAAACCGCATCAGGTTAGCCGCTTCCACATTGACAAAGGCCTTGGCGATAGGGAACTGCACACCCTGGTTCTGCCCGATCGGCCGGCCGAAGACCACACGCTCATTGACGTACTTGGTCACCTTGTCGATAAACCAGTAGCCGTCGCCGATGCACTCGGCGGCGATCAAAGTACGCTCGGCGTTCAGGCCGTCGAGGATGTACTTGAAGCCCTTCCCTTCCTCACCGATCAGGTTCTCCGCCGGGATTTCCAGGTTGTCGAAGAACAGCTCGTTGGTCTCGTGGTTGACCATGTTGATGATCGGCTGGACCGTCAGGCCCTTGCCGATGGCCTCGCGCAGGTCGACCAGGAAGATCGACATGCCTTCCGACTTCTTCTTGCATTCGGCAAGCGGCGTGGTACGGGCCAGCAGGATCATCAGGTCCGAATGCTGCACGCGCGAGATCCATACCTTCTGGCCGTTGACGACGTACTTGTCGCCCTTGCGCACGGCGGTGGTCTTGATCTTGGTGGTGTCGGTGCCGGTGGTTGGCTCGGTCACGGCCATCGATTGCAGGCGCAGTTCGCCGCTGGCGATCTTGGGCAGGTACAGCTTCTTCTGTTCGGCCGAGCCATGGCGCAGCAGCGTGCCCATGTTGTACATCTGGCCGTGGCAGGCGCCCGAATTGCCGCCGGCACGGTTGATTTCTTCCATGATGACGGACGCCTGGGTCAGGCCCAGGCCCGAGCCGCCATACTCCTCCGGGATCAGCGCTGCCAGCCAGCCGGCGGCGGTCAGCGCATTGACGAACTCTTCGGGGTAGCCACGTACCTCGTCCACCTTGCGGAAGTACTCTGACGAGAACTGTCCGCACAGATCGCGCACGGCTTCACGGATTTCCTGGTACTCATCGATTCTGTTCTGCACAGCCTGGTCTCCAACAACTTTTGGGGGCTTAGTTCAGTTCAGCGGACGCGCTCATCGCGAGGGCACCGTCTTCGTGGCGGATCCACAGCTCGACCGACTTGCCGTCTTCGCCGCGCTTGCCGCAGACGAAGATGCGTTGCGGCACAAAGGTCGGCCGCACGCCCCGGAACGAGAAGCTCTTGACCACCGCATCCGGCAGGTTCTTGCGCACCAGCTCGAGCAGCAGCATCGCCAGCAGCGGACCGTGGACGATCAGGTCCGGATAGTGCTCGACCGCGGTCACGTATTGCTTGTCGTAGTGAATGCGATGACCATTGAAGGTCAGCGCGGAGAAGCGGAACAGCAGCACCGGGTCGGTCGCCACCTCATGCACCCACTCCTCACCCGTCGGGGCCGGTACCGGTTCCGGTGCGGGCGCGTTCGGCGAGGCGTTCTCGCGGTAGACAATGTCGTGCTCTTCGGTCACCGCGAGCCCGTTGGCCCCGGAATACTTGTGCTCGACCGTGACAAAGGCGAGCGAGCCGCTGCGCCCGCTCTTGGCGCTCACGTCGAGGATGCGCGACACCTTGGTGGCCGCATCACCGATGCGCAGCGGCTGGTGGAACCAGAGCCGGCCGCCCGCCCACATGCGGCGCGGCAACGGCATCGGCGGCAGGAAGCCGCCGAGCCTGGCATGGCCGTCAGCGCCGATCTCGGATTGCCGGTGCAGTGGCAGGAAATAGAGCCAGTGCCACAGCGGCGCGATCGCGTCGCCGCGAACCGGAGTGGGGTCATCGTAATCGAGGGTCGCCGCGAGCGCCTTGACGGGAAACGCCGTGATCTCGTCCTGGCTTTCCGTGGTCTTCCCGATCCATTCCTTCAGCTTCACAACGTCCATCACATCTCTCTGGTCTTGATTGCCTGGGCTCCACTATGCACCGTGCCGCCGCTGCTTCCAATTCGCAAGTTCGGAACGAGCCGTTCGCTGCGGCGGAAAGCATGGCCCTGCCGCCCGGCCGAATGCAGCGTTCGGAAGAAACGGATTTACCGAACCGCCAAGTGGGGCGAGCATCTGGGCATCACCGATGCGTTGAAGTGCTTCCATGCAAGTCCAGATCCGTTGCCGCAGCCGTGTGTCCCTGCATCGGCTCATTCCCGCCTTCCCGATGCGGATTACGTCATCCCGCGGCCAGAACACCCTCGCCGCGCGCGGCTTCGCGCGCACGCTGCGCGAAGGGCAGACCGTCAGCGTTCCCGCCTTTGCCTGCATCGACCTGCACCTGACGGGTGGGGTGTTCAGTCCCTGTGTATGCGATCTGGAGCTGGATGACGACACCGTTGATGTGCGCGATGCGAGCTCGGTGGTGAAGCTGGGCGCGGGAACGGCGCCCAGGGTCGAATACCTGCGCGATCTGATTTCAGGGACGGTCTTCCATCACCCGCAACAGGAATGGAATGCGCGGGTGATGGCGCAGGCCCTGCAGACCACGCCGGACCGTATCCGCACGGCGCTGTTCAGGCAGGGGGCGGCCTTTACCCAGATATGCCGCACGCAGCGGCTGATGCGGGCGCTGTTCGAGTCGATCCAGTCCAACCTGTCGGTGGCCGACCTGAAGGCGCGCGTGGGGTGGACCGACAGCGGGGACCTGGAGGCGTCCTTCTACGACTGGTTTGGCGTGTCGCTGCAGACGGTTTCGCGCCTGCGCGAGGACGGGCTGCAAGGGAAGTAGCGAGGCGGGGCTCGCCTGTCAGGAAACAACGCGGCCCGCCTGCCGCAGCAGGTCGGTGGCACGCGCGATCACCGGCGCATCGATCATCTCGCCATCGAGCTGGAACGCACCGGGGCTCGACTTTGCGCCTTCGAGCACGCGCTCGGCCCACGCCAGTTGCGCTTCAGAGGGCCGATAGGCCTTGTTGACTTCCTCGACCTGCGAAGGATGAATGCACAGCTTCGCGCCGAATCCCAGCCGGCGCCCGCGCGTGCTGGCGGCGCGCAGTTCGTCGAGATCGGCAATGGCCACCGTCACGCCATCCACGGGCGCGGCGATGCCCGCGGCGCGCGAGGCGAGGACCAGCATCGAGCGGAAGAACAGCAGCTCCTGGTCGTCGCCCTCGATCGCCAGCTCCGTGCGGAAATCCACCGTGCCGAAGACCAGGCGTTCGACGCCGGGCGCGGCAGCGATCTCTTTCACGTTGGTCATGCCCGCCGCCGTTTCGATCAGCGGCAGCACCTTGACCTCCGGTGGCAGATGCCGCACGACCTGCGCGATCTGCGCGGCACTCTCCGCCTTGGGCAGCACCACGCCCTGCACGCCTGGCTTCAGGCATGCGCGCACATCATCCTCGAACCAGCGCGTCTGCGTGGCATTGATACGTACCAGCCCGCTGCCGCCGGCGGCCAGGTACTCAGCCAGCAAGTGGCGGGCGCGGTCCTTGTCGGCCTCGGAGACGGCGTCTTCCAGGTCCAGGATGACGCGGTCGGCGCCCGACGCATGGGCCTTGGCAAAGCGCTCGGGCCGGTTTGCCGGCACGAACAGGTAGGAACGGGCGATAGCGGTGGCGGTCATGGGCATCCTTTCTGGATACAGGCGGATCAGATGGCGCCTTCGGTGCGCAGCCGCGCCACATCGTCGCCGGTGTAGCCGAGCTCGCGCAGGATGGCTTCGCTGTGCTCGCCCAGCGCCGGGATGGCGTCCATGCGCGGCTCGAAGGCATTGGGCATGCCGGGCGGCAGCAGCGCCGGGATCACGCCCACGGGAGAGCTGACCGAGGTCCAGCGCTCGCGTGCCTTCAATTGCGGGTGGTTCCAGACATCGCGCATATCGTTCATGCGGGCGTTGGCAATCTGGGCGCGCTCCAGCCGCTCGACCACCTGGTCGATGGACAGCGCGGCGAACACGTCGGTGATGATCTGCGTCAGCTCGACACGGCTCTTCGCGCGCAGCGAGTTGGTGACGAAGCGCTCGTCGGTGGTCAGTTCCGGCCGCTCCAGCACCACCCGGCAGAAGGCCTCCCACTCGCGCTCGTTCTGCAGGCCGAGGATGATGGTCTTGCCGTCGCCGGCCGTGAACGGGCCATAGGGAAAGATGGTCGCGTGCGAGGCGCCGGCGCGCGGCGGCGGCGTGGCGCCGTCAAACGCGTAGTAGAGCGGATAGCCCATCCACTCGACCATGCTTTCCAGCATCGATACGTCGATATGGGCGCCCTTCCCGGTCTTGCCGCGCTGCAACAGCGCCGCCAGGATATTGGTGTAGGCATACATGCCGGCGGCGATATCCGCGATCGAGCAGCCGGCCTTGGACGGGCTTTCCGGCGTGCCGGTGATGGAGACGAAGCCCGACTCGGCCTGGATCAGCAGGTCATAGGCCTTCTTGTCCCGGTAGGGGCCGTCGTTGCCATAGCCGGAGATATCGCAGACCACGATGCCGGGATAGCGCTGCGACAGCGCTTCGTAGGACAGCCCGAGCCGGTCGGCGGCACCCGGCGCCAGGTTCTGCACCAGCACGTCCGCGTGGTCAAAAATCTTCTGCAGGATGGCAGGCGCCTCCGCGTGCTTCAGGTCCAGCGCCAGGCTTTCCTTCGAGCGGTTGGTCCAGGCAAAGTGCGACGACATGCCGTCCACGCGTTCGTCATAGCCGCGCGCGAAATCGCCGACTCTGGGCCGCTCGATCTTGATCACGCGCGCGCCCAGGTCGGCGAGCTGGCGGGTACAGAACGGCGCAGCGATTGCATGCTCCAGGGAAACCACGGTAATGCCATCAAGGGGACGCATAGCATGCCTTTTTGGGAAGATTTGCGTTCGTCACTGCCACGGCAGCAACGAACGGCTGGGATTCGGTCGGAGCAAGTCTCGCAGCGCGCGGCGATTCGGTAAATCTCGATTTCCGGAAGCAGCCGTTCGCTTGCGCCGAATGCATCGCAGCCTCCCGGTTTGCGACATATGTGACGCCTTGGTACAGTTCAGGACAAGGAGCACCTATGCATTTTGATTTTGCCGACCTCAGGCTGTTTGCCCGCATCGCCGAGGAAGAAAACCTGTCGCGCGGGGCGAGAAAGGCATTTTTATCGCCCGCCGCAGCCAGCGCGCGCCTGAAGGCGCTGGAGGACCAGCTCGGTACCCGCCTGTTCTACCGTGAAAGCAAGGGCCTGGCCCTGACCCCTGCCGGCGAGCGCCTGCTGCGGCATACCCGCGTGATCGAACGCCAGTTCGAGCATGTCAAAAGCGAATTCGAAGAGTATTCCAAGGACTCGGTCGGCCATATCCGCATCTTTGCGAACACCACGGCCGTCACCGAGTTCATGCCCGAGGTGCTGGCGCGCTTTATGTCAGAGCGCCCCGCCGTCACCGTCGACCTGCAGGAACGCCTGACGCGCGACATTATTCGCGGCGTGCTGGACGGCAGCGCAGACCTGGGGATCATTTCCGGACCGCTGAACTCGGAAGGCCTCGAGGTCATCCATTTCAGCACTGACAAGCTGGTACTGGCGACACCGGTCGGACATCCGCTGACGCAAAAGGACAAGGTTTCATTCGAAGATACCCTCGACTACGAGCACGTCAGCCTGCATGAAGGCAGCACCCTGCACGCCTTTCTGACCGAACTCGTGCGCGACCAGCGGCGCAAGCTGCAGATCCGCATCCAGATCCGCAGCTTCGAAGCGATGTGCCGGATGATCGAGGCGGGGGTGGGCATCGGCGTGGTGCCGCTGTCGGCGGCATTGCGCCACAAGCAGACGATGAAGATCGAGATTATCGAACTGCACGAGCCGTGGGCAATCCGCGAGCGTGCGGTGATCGTGCGGGAACTGGAAGGGCTGCCGGGTTGCGCCAAGGCGTTGATCGATGAGCTGATCGAGGTGGCGCAGGCTGCGGGCGGCAGCCCGGCCGGACTTAATCTCTGATAAGCAGGATCGCTTCGATCGATGTCAGTCGGCCTCCACCTTCATCGTCTTCAGCAGCGGCTGCCACTTGTCGCTTTCCGCCTTGAGCCAGCTGCGCAGCCCTTCCGGCGTCTGCTTGTCTACCGGAACAACCTCCGCACCCAGGTCGTCAAGCCGCTTGGCCACGGCAGGATCCTTCAGTGCCTGCTGCAGCGCCTTGGTCAGCCTGGCAGTGACCTCGGGCGGCGTGCCCTTGGGCGCATAGATTCCGTGCCAGACCTTCATCGAGAAGCCCTTCAGGCCGCCTTCCTGCAGCGTCGGCGCATTGGGCAGCGCCTTGATGCGGCTCGGTGTCGTCACGCCATACAGCTTGACCCGGTTGGCGTTGATATGCGGCAGCGTCGAGGTGGTCTGGTCGCACAGCAGGTCCACCTGCCCGCCCAGCAACGCCGTCAGCGCGGGGCCGGTGCCCTGGTAGGGAATGGAAGTCATCTTGACTTTGACTGCCTCCTCGAACAGCAGGCCGCATAGCTGCGACACCGCGCCAAGGCCGGCATTGGCCAGCGAGACCTTCTCCTTGTTCTGCTGCACGTACTTGATCAGCTCCGCCGCGTTGGCCGGCGGCAGGTCCTTGCGGCCCAGCAGCGTCATCGGCACATCCGCCACCTGCCCGATGTACTCGAAGTCCTTCACGGGGCTGTAGGAGAGCTTCTTGTACAGCGCCGGCGCCGTCGCCATGCCGTTGTGGTGGATCAGGATGGTGTAGCCATCCGGCTGCGCCCGTGCCACGAATGCGGCCGCCACGGTGCCGCCGGCGCCGAGCTTGTTTTCCACGACCACGCTCTGCCCCAGATCCTTCGCCATGGCCTGCCCAAGCGCCCGGGACACCACATCGGTCGGGCCGCCGGCCGAGAACGGCACCACCAGCGTGATCGGCTTGGACGGATAGGCGTCCGCCGCCAGCGCCCCCGCGGAAAACGCCAGGCCGAGCGCTCCGCCCGACATCCACCTGATACCGGCCAGCATGGCCTTGCCCGTTCGCATACGCATCATCACCGTCTCCATGTCGCCGGGGCGTGCTGTATCGCGCCCGGTCGGTTATCAAACGAAGACTAGAGTGCGCGATAACCGCACCGGAGGGCAATCCGGATTTACCGAACGGGCCATACGGCGCGGCCGAACGCAGGCGATCCGACGGCGGAGCGCATCGCAATCACGGGGTCACGCGGCAAGTTCCGAAGCCTTGATATTTGCGATCGGCGCGAGCACCGCGCGGTCGAACTCAGCCAGCGTGCCCCGCCGCTGAACCCGTTGCGGCCAGTCGGGATTGCCCAGCGCGCCGCGCCCTAGCGCAACGATATCGGCGCCGTGCTGCATCACCTCGATGGCGCGTGCCGGGTCGTGGAGGCCGCCGTTGGCGATGATCGTCACCGCGGGCGCATACTTGCGTGCGAGCTTCACCAGGCTCGCTCCATGATTGCCGAACGCCGGCCGCCACGCTTCGAACTCAGTCACGTGGATATAGTCCAGGCCAGCGTCGGCCAGCGTTCCGAATACGGCTTCGGCGCCCGCCTCCGCTTCGGCCCACTTGTGAACGAAGTCGTTCACCTTGCCCTGCGAAATGCGCATCCCCACGGGCGCGCGGCCACCGATGGCGTGCCGTACGGCTTTCGCGACCTCGGTGCTGAGTGTCAGCCGTTGCACGATATCGCCGCCCCAGCGGTCGTTGCGAAGGTTGGTGTAGTCGGTCAGGAACTGATCGAGCAGGTAGCCATTGGCGCCGTGGATTTCGACGCCGTCGAAGCCAGCCACATTGACGGCACGTGCCGCGGCAGCGCCGAAGCTCGCGATCACGTCCGCGATTTCCTCGTCGGTCAGCGCTCGCGGCACCTGGTATGGACCCTCGCCTCGGTAGAACGGCATCTGCTCGCCCCTGGGCTGCACCGCCGAGGGTGCGACCGTTCCGGGCCGATAGCGGTTGCCCTGCGACAACGCGCCGGCATGCTGGATCTGCGCAAACACCTTGCTGCCCGCCGCGTGGACAGCATCGATCAGGGCGTGCCAGCCAGTTGCCTGGACGTCGTCTGCCAGACCCGGCTGGTTGGCGTAGGCCTGGGAAAACGCCTTGTCGATGTAGTTGCCCTCGGTGATCACGAGACCGAAGCCGCCGCGCGCAAAGCGCTTGTAATAAGCGGCCATCGTATCGGTCGGTACACCGTCTTCGGTGGCCGTCACGCGCGTCATCGGCGCTACGGCGAGCCGGTTGCCGAGCTTGACGTTGAGGAGCTCGCTGGGCGCAAAGAGAGGGGACGGATCAGGGTTCATGGCAGGGCACATATTCGCTGTGGATAACGGAAACGAATATAATTTCTGCGCATCACCCAAACAATCTCCGAAAGTGATCGGCCAGCATAACGGTTTTCGTTACACCATGAACATCACCGACATCGCCGTGTTTGTCGCGGCCAACGCAGGCGGCAGCCTTGCCAGCGCCGCGCGGCAGATGGGGATGACACCGATGGCCGTTTCCCGCGGCTTGGCCGCGCTGGAGCGCGAGCTGGGGGTCCGCCTGATGCACCGCACGACGCGTTCGGTGTCGCTGACGCCCGAAGGCGAAGAGTTCCTGCCATACGCGCGCACCATACTGGATGCCTCTGAAGAAGCGCGCGGCACGTTGACGCCGGCGTCCCGGGGCGCGACCGGCCTGCTGCGGGTCACTGCCCCCGCCGCGTTTGGCCGGATCGGCGTCATGCCGTTGATCCCCCTGCTGCTCGAGCAGAATCCGGCCATGCGCATCGAGCTTCAGTTGAGCGACACCATCGTGGACATCGCCGGCAGCGGCATCGATGTCGCGATCCGCATCGCGCCGCTGCGGGATTCCGAACTGGTTGCACGCGCGCTCGCCCCCAACCCTCGCGTTCTGTGCGCGACGCCGGCGTACCTGCAAAGACATGGCGCTCCCAAAGTGCTGGCCGACCTCGAGGGGCATTCCTGCGTGCGGCTCAGCAACATGGCGCACTGGCCGTTTATCGTTGGCGACCAGACCCGAGCGGTGAGGGTCGACGGCAGGTTCCTGTGCAGCAGCATCGAAGGTGTTCGCACCGCATGCCTGCAAGGGCTTGGGCTGGCGTTGCTGACGTATTGGGATGTACGGGGGGAGTTGACAGACGGGTCGCTGGTCGCCATCGATCTGAACGACGCGCAGCCGCAGCAGCTATCGATCTGGGCGGTATTGCCGACCAGGAAGTACGTGCCGATGCGGGTGCGCGTGTTTCTTGAAGCGCTGGAACAGAGCCTGACGAAGGATGGGCCGCAGTGGTCTTTGGGGACTCAGGCCTGAACGTCGTCATCGCACCATGACGATCATGGGCTCGCCGTCGTGCCACAGCGGCGCGGTCAGCCGCGCTGCAGGAACGATGTCACCGCATCTGCAAACTCGGCAGGCAACTCCCAGTTGGAGAGATGGGCCGCATCGAGGGCAAGGTACTCGGCACCGGGAATGGCATCGGCCACGGCACGCCCCTGCTCGGCTGTCGTCGCGGCGTCCTGCAGGCCTGCGATGACGAGCACTTCGGCGTCGATGGCCGGCAGGATCGCGCGGAGGTCGGCGTCGCGCACTGCCGCGCAGTTCGCGATGTAGCCCGATGCATTGACCTGAACCAGCATCTCGCGCACGGGGGCGACACGGGCGGGATGGCTTGCCAGCCAGCCCGGGGTGAACCAGCGTGCCAGCACGCCGTCGACGATGGCGGCCATGCCGTCGCGCTGCACAGTCTCGATGCGGGTGTTCCAGCCGGAGGCGGGACCGATCAGCGCCGCGGTGTTGGCCAATACGAAGCGGCCGAAGCGGTCCGGATGATGCCGCGCCAGCCACATCCCCGTCATGCCGCCCATCGACAGGCCGCAGAAATGCGCGCGTTGCACGCCGGCATGGTCCATCACCGCGAGCACATCGGCGCCGAGTTCGGCCATGCCGAACGGCTGTGCGCTGGCCGACGAGGCGCCGTGGCCGCGCGTGTCGTAGCGCAGCACGCGGAAATGCCTGAGCAGCGCGGGCAGTTGGGGGTCCCACATTGCCAGCGTGGTGCCCAGCGAGTTGGACATGACAAGCACTGGCGCATCGGCCGGGCCTTCGAGTTCGTAGTGCAGGCGAAGATCGTCGCGTGTGGCGGTGCTCATGAGGTGGGTGTTCCTTGGCGGGATTTGGTCAGGATGTGGGAATTGGGGCGGTTTGCTCCCCTCTCCCGCAAGCGGGAGAGGGAGTACACAAGCGGTAAGCAAGAGCCTGTGGTTGAGCATCAATCCGCGCGAATCCCCCGCGCCCGGATCAGCTCGCCCCACTTGGCGGTCTCACGCGCCAGGTGGTCGCGCAGCGCCGCCGGCGTGCTGCCGATGGGCTCGGCGCCGATCGCCGCCAGCCGCTTCTGCACATCAGGCTTGCGCAGCGCTTCGAGCATGGCGCGGTTCAGCCCTTCGATGGCGGCGGGCGGCGTGCGCGCCGGCACAAAGGCGGCGAACCACGGCGACAGCTCATAGCCAGGCAATCCCGACTCGGCCACCGTAGGCACATTGGGCAGCGCCGTCGAGCGCTTGCTGGTGGTTACCGCGATGGCGGTGAGTTTGCCGGAATCGATATGCGGCTTGGCCGAGGTGATGCTGTCGAACATATAGTCGACCTGCCCGCCAAGCAGGTCGGTCATGGCCGGACCGCTGCCCTTGTAGGGAACGTGCAGCAGGTCGACGCCCGCCATCGACGTGAACAACTCCCCCGCAAGGTGGATCGACGTGCCATTGCCCGCGGACGCATAGGCGTACTTGCCTGGCTTTGCCTTGGCATTGGCCACCACCTCCGCCACCGTCTTCGCCGGCGTCCTGGCCTTGTTGGCCACCAGCACATTGGGCACCACGGCCAGCAGCGACACCGGCGCAAAGTCCTTCACCGGGTCGTAGCTGAGCCTGCCATACAGCGCCGGATTCACCGCCATGCCATTGGCGACGATGATCATGGTGTAGCCGTCGGCCGGCGCGCGCGCGACCAGTTCCGCGCCGATATTGCCGCCGGCGCCGGGGCGGTTTTCCACCACGATGGCCTGGCCGAGCGTGCGCGACATATCTTCCCCCAGCGTGCGCGCGATATTGTCCATGGCGCCGCCGGCGGGGAACGGCACGATCCAGCGGATCGGGTGGTCGGGCCACGCGGCATGCGCGGGCGCGCTGGCCGCGGCCAGGGCGAGCATCAGCGCGGCCGCGCCGGTGCGGGCGCCAGGTGTCGTCGAGGGCCGCAGGAACAGCCGTTGCAGCAGGGATTTCATGTGTCTCCAGTCCTTTCTTCTGATGTCGTTCAGCGTATCGACGACGGATGCCTGGCCAGCGGCGTGACCGCCAGCTTCATGTACGGGAACAGCGGCAGGCCCGCCAGCAGCGTGTGCAGTTCGTCGTTGGATTCCACGTCGAAGATGCTGTAGTTGGCGTATTCGCCCACCACGCGATAAAGCTGCTGCCACTTGCCCTGGCGCTGCAGGTCTTGCGCATAGGCCTTCTCGCGCGCCTTGATTTCATCGGCCTGCGCCGCGGGCAGGTCGTGCGGCAGGTTGACGTCCATCCGGACCAGATAAAGCATGAGGGTTCCTCCGATCGTGTTTGGGGGCAGGGTTGGGTCGATATTCAGCCCTGCTTGCGGCGATAGTGCGCCAGCTTGTCCTCGTCCAGCGCCAGGCCAAGGCCTGGCCCCTGCGGCAGGTGCAGCGCGAAATCCCGGTATTCCGGGCGCGCCGTAACGATATCGTCCTTGAGCAGCAGCGGCCCGAACAGCTCCGTGCCCCATGCCAGCTGGGGCAGCGAGCAGAAGCCGTGGGCGGCGGCGATGGTGCCGACGCTGCCTTCCAGCATGGTGCCGCCATAAAGCGCGATGCCGGCGGCATCGCCCACGGCCGCGGTGCGCAGCATGCCGAAGATGCCGCCGGACTTGGCGATCTTCAGGGCAAACACATCGGCGCCGCCGATGCGCGCCAGTTCCATCGCGTCCTCCGGCCCGCACACTGCCTCGTCGGCCATGATCGGCACGACGAAGCGCGCGGCCAGCCGGGCCAGTGCGGCGCGCTGCTCGCGCGGCGTCGGTTGTTCGATCAGGTCGATGCCGGCGGCTTCCAGCATGGCGATGCCGGTGGCGGCATCGGCCTCGTTCCAGGCCTGGTTGACGTCCACGGTCACACGGGCACGATCGCCCAGCGCGCGCTTGATCGCGGCCACGTGGGCCACGTCGTCGCGCACCGCGCGCCGGCCGATCTTGAGCTTGAAGGTGTTATGGCGGCGCGCTTCCAGCAACTGCTCGGCCTCTTCGATATCGCGCGCGGTATCGCCGCTGGCCAGCGTCCACAGCGCCGGCAGCGTGTCGCGCACGGCGCCGCCCAGCAGCGTGGCCAGCGGCACGCCCAGGCGCTTGCCCTGCGCATCGAGCAACGCGGTTTCCAGTGCCGACTTGGCGAAGCGGTTGCCGCGCGCGACCTGGTTCAGCCGCGCCATGGCCGCATGCACGTTGGCGGCGTCCTGGCCCACCAGCGCCGGTGCCAGGTAGGTGTCGATGGTCAGCTTGATGCCTTCGGGACTTTCGTCGCCGTAGGACAGCCCGCCGATGGTGGTGGCCTCGCCGATGCCTTCGATGCCGTCGCTGCACTGCAGCCGCACGATGACCAGCGTCTGCTGCTGCATGGTGGCCATGGCGAGCTGGTGCGCCCGGATGGTCGGCAGGTCGACCAGGATTGCCTGGACTGCGGTGATCGTCGCTTGGGTGCCCACTTTCATACCTTTAGGATGCAATTCGATATGGCATCGGAGTATGCGCCTTGACTTTGCTGGCGTCCAAGACCGATGATGTCTGATCTCATACCCCATAGGTATCGATAAGGCCAGATATGGAACTCCGTCACCTGCGCTATTTCCAGACCGTTGCCCAGGAACTGAATGTGACGCGGGCGGCATCGCTGCTGCATATGGCGCAGCCGCCGCTGTCGCGCCAGATCCGCCAGTTCGAGGAAGAAATCGGGGTGGCGCTGTTCGACCGCGTCGGCCGCGGCCTGCGCCTGACGGAGGCCGGGCGCTTCCTGCTGGAGCAGTCGCTGCAACTGACGCAGCGGCTGGACGAAGCGATCGAAGGCACGCGCCGCATCGGCCGCAACGAGAAACGCTGGTTCGGCATCGGCTTCGTGCCGTCGGTGCTGTACGGCTTCCTGCCGGAACTGATCCGCGAGCTGCGCGGCGCCGACAATCAGGTGGAGGTGGGGCTGACCGAGATGATCACGGTGCAGCAGGTGGCGGCGCTGAAGGCCGGCCGCATCGACCTGGGCTTTGGCCGTATTGCGCTGAACGATCCGGCCATCACGCAGAAAGTGGTGATGGCCGAGCCGCTGGTCGCCGCCCTGCCGGCCGCGCAGCCGATGCCGCGCGACGGCACGCTGACCGCTGAGGCGCTGGCCCGACACCCCTTCGTGCTGTACCCCGCGCGGCCGCGGCCCAGCTATGCGGACCATGTGCTGTCGCTGTTCCGCGCGCACGGGCTGCAGCTACGCGTGGTGCAGGAAGCCAACGAGCTGCAGACGGCGCTGGGGCTGGTGGCGGCGGGACTGGGCATTACGCTGGTGCCCGCCTCCGTGCAGCGCCTGCACCGCGACGACGTGCGCTATTGCCCCATCGACGCCCCCGGCTTCGTCTCGCCGGTGATCATGAGCCTGCGCGCCGGCGATACCTCGCCCTTCCTGGCGCGCGCGGTGGCATGGGTGCTGCAGCAGGGGCAGCAGGAACTGGCGTGATGCCCTACTCCTGCGTGGGCGGCAGGTAGGCAATGCCCGCCTCTTCGTACAACCGGTAGATCATTTCCTGCATGGCGCGCAGGTCGGCGGACTCGTCGAGCATGCGCATGCTCATGATGATGGGCGACACCAGCTTGGGGTCGTCCAGCTCCACGTAGGTGACATCGTCGCGCTTCAGGCCGTGCACGCTGCTCGGCACCACCGAGATCCCCTCGCCCGCCGCCACCAGCCCCAGCGCGATCTGCAGCTCGCGCACTTCCTGGATGCGCCGCGGCTTGAGCGCGCGGTCGTGGAAGGCGGCCAGCACCTGGTCCGCATAGCTGGGCCGCGGCGCCTTGGGGAAGATGATCAGCATCTCGCCCACCAGCTCATGCAGCGACAGCTCCTGCCGCCCCTCGCCCAGCGGATGGCCGACCGGCAGCGCCACGATCATGCGCTCCTCGCGCAGCACCACGCGCCGTATGGCAGGGTCTTCATAACGGATGCGGCCGAAGCCCACGTCGATGCGGCCCTCTTTCAGCGCCCTGATCTGGTCCATGGTCGACATCTCGTGCAGGCTCAGCTCGATGTCGCTGTGTTCCTCGCGAAAGCGCCGGATGATCCTGGGCAGCATGCCGTAAAGCGTGGAGCCGACAAAGCCGACCTGCATCTTGCGCTCGATCTGGCCGACGCGGCGGGTCATGGCCTCCAGTTCCGCGGTCTGCGCCAGCACCCGCAGCGCATGCGTGTAGAAGAAGCGCCCGGTGTCGGTCAGCCTGAGCGGGCGCGTCTGGCGCTCGAACAGCTGGACGCCCAGATCCTCCTCGAGTTGCTGGATCTGCCGCGACAACGGCGGCTGGGCAATATGCAGCCGCTCGGCGGCGCGGGTGAAGTTGCGTTCCTCCGCCACGGCGACGAAGTAACGCAAGTGACGCAATTCCACGAATATACCTTCCGGGTATCGAAGAGATACTAAATCGGTGTTGGACCGCGCAAATACGCGTCAACTATGCTCCGTCTCGGGCCAGACAGCAAGCTTGATACCAAAAAAGCATTGTCTGAGCAATCAACGACACCCCGCGAACACGAGACTGGAGACAGCTATGACCCACACGGAAATCGAAGCGCTGGTAAAGGGCTTTATCGTTGCAACCGCCCGCCCCGGCGAGGCCAATCCGCGCGTGCAACAGGTAGTGGTGCGCCTGACGTCCGACCTGTTCAAGGCGATCGAAGACCTGGACCTGAGCCCGAGCGAAGTTTGGAAGGGCATCGAGTACTTTGCCGAGGCCGGCGCCAGCCAGGAACTCGGCCTGCTTGCCGCCGGCCTGGGCCTGGAGCGCTTCCTGGACATCCGCGCCGACGAGGCCGAAGCCCGCGCCGGGCTCGCCGGCGGCACGCCGCGCACCATCGAAGGCCCGCTGTACGTGGCCGGCGCGCCGGAAAGCACCGGCTTTGCCCGCCTGGACGACGGCAGCGAAGAGGACCAGGGCGAAATCCTGTTCATGCAGGGCACGGTCTACGGCACCGACGGCAAGCCGCTGGCCGGTGCGCGCGTGGAAGTCTGGCATGCCAACCTGCTGGGCAACTATTCCTTCTTCGATACCACCCAGTCGCACTTCAACCTGCGCCGCACCATCGTCACCGATGCCGACGGCCGCTACCAGTTCCGCAGCACCGTGCCGATGGGCTACGGCTGCCCGCCGCAAGGCACCACGCAGCGCCTGCTGGACCTGCTGGCCCGCCATGGCCGCCGCCCCGCGCATATCCACTTCTTCGTGTCGGCCCCCGGCCACCGCAAGCTGACCACGCAGATCAATATCGACGGCGACGAATACCTGTGGGACGACTTCGCCTTCGCCAGCCGCGAGGGCCTGGTGCCGGCAGTCACGCGTGTGGCCGATGCCGCCGCGCTCGACAAGCATGGCGTGAGCCGCCCGTTCGCCTCGATCGACTTCGACTTCCGGCTGCTGCCGGAGACCGCCGGCGCCCCCGCCGCCGAGGTGGAACGCCAGCGCGCCGCCGCCTGATTTTCCCCACGGCCGGGCCGCCCCGGATGGGGCGCCCATAGCAGGCCGGGCGGTGCGCCGCCACGGCAGACAAGACCTCGGCAGGAGACGACTCCATGATCCCTATCTATCCGGATAAGGGCGCGGCCCCCGCTCGCCCCGACACCAGCGCGCCGCTGGACCTCGATACCTTCCTGGTGGAAGACAAGGCCCGCGGCGACTACCGCCTGCATCGCCGCGCCTTCACCGACGAAGCGCTGTTCGAGCTGGAGATGAAGCACATCTTCGAAGGCAACTGGATCTACCTGGCCCACGAGAGCCAGATCCCCCACAACAACGATTACTACACCACCCATATCGGCCGCCAGCCGGTGGTGATCGCGCGCAACCGCCAGGGCGAGCTGAACGCCTTTATCAACGCGTGCAGCCACCGCGGCGCGATGCTGTGCCGCCACAAGCGCGGCAACAAGGCCACCTACACCTGCCCCTTCCATGGCTGGACCTTCAACAACAGCGGCAAGCTGCTGAAGGTGAAAGACCCCGAACAGGCCGGCTACCCGGACTGCTTCAACAAGGAAGGCTCGCACGACCTGAAGAAGGTAGCGCGTTTCGAGAACTATCGCGGCTTCCTGTTCGGCAGCCTGAATCCGGACGTGCTGCCGTTGAAGGATTTCCTGGGTGAAGCCGCACGCATCATCGACATGATCGTCGACCAGTCCGCCGACGGCCTGGAAGTGCTGCGCGGCTCGTCGACCTATACCTTCGAAGGCAACTGGAAGCTGCAGGCCGAGAACGGCGCCGATGGCTACCACGTGTCAGCAGTGCACTGGAACTACGCCGCGACCACCAACCACCGCAAGCAGAAGAACGCGCAGGCCGACCAGATCCGCGCCATGGATGCCGGCAAGTGGGGCCGGCAGGGCGGCGGCTTCTACGCCTTCGAGCATGGCCACATGCTGCTGTGGACGCGCTGGGCCAATCCGGAAGACCGTCCCAATTTCAGCCGCCGCGATGAATTCGCGCAGCGCTGCGGCGCCGAGACCGCGGACTGGATGATCCGCAACTCGCGCAACCTGTGCCTGTATCCCAACGTCTACCTGATGGACCAGTTCGGCTCGCAGATCCGCCTGCTGCGCCCGCTTTCCGTCGACAAGACCGAAGTCACGATCTATTGCATCGCGCCCAGGGGCGAGTCCGACGAAGCCCGCGCGCGCCGCATCCGCCAGTACGAGGACTTCTTCAACGTGAGCGGCATGGCCACGCCTGACGACCTGGAAGAATTCCGCGCGTGCCAGCAGGGCTATGCCGGCCAGGCGCTGCCGTGGAACGACATGTGCCGCGGCGCTACGCACTGGGTCGACGGCGCCGACGAAGCCGCGCAGCGCATCGGCCTGAAGCCGGTCATGAGCGGCGTGCGCACCGAGGATGAAGGGCTGTACACCGTGCAGCATCGCTACTGGCTGGACGTGATGAAGCAGGCGGTGGCCGCCGAGGCAGGGAGCAAGGCATGAGCACCATCGACAGCAACGTGAACCTCGCCCGGATCCAGGCCTTTCTCTACAAGGAATGCCGCCTGCTGGACGACGAGCAGTGGGATGAATGGCTGGACTGCTACCACCCCGACGCGCAGTTCTGGATGCCGTGCTGGGACGACGACGGCAAGCTGGTCACCGATCCCCAGCGCGAGATCTCCCTGATCTATTACCCCAGCCGGCAAGGACTGGAGGACCGCGTGTTCCGCATCAAGACCGAGCGCTCCAGCGCCACCATGCCCGACACGCGCACCAGCCACAACCTCAGCAATGTGGAACTGCTTGGCGTCGACGGCGATACCTGCACGGTGCGCTTCAACTGGCACACGCTGAGCCATCGCTACCAGGCCACCTACAGCTACTTCGGCATGTCGCGCTACAAGCTCGATCTGTCGGGGGAGCAGCCGCGCATCCTGGACAAGTATGTGGTCCTGAAGAACGACTACATCAACCAGGTCATCGACATCTACCACATCTGAACCGGGCGGGAGGACAAGGCCATGGAACACACGATCGCCCTGCAATTCGAAGACGGCGTCACGCGCTTCATCACCTGCGGCGAGCACGAGACGCTGTCGGATGCTGCCTATCGCCAGCGGATCAACATTCCGCTGGACTGCCGCGACGGCGCCTGCGGCACCTGCCGCGGGCTGTGCGAGTCCGGCTCGTACGACCTGCCGGAATCGAGCTATATCGAAGACGCGCTGACCGCCGAGGAAGCCGCGCAGGGCTACGTGCTGGCGTGCCAGACGCGCCCGCGCTCGGACTGCGTGATCCGCGTGCCCGCCTCGTCGACCGCGTGCAAGACCGGCGTGGCCACGTGGCACGGCGCCATCGCCGAGGTGACGCGGCTGTCGGACTCGACCATCGGCTTCTCGATCGATCTCGAGAATGCGCAAGGCATCGACTTCCTCGCGGGCCAGTATGTCAACGTCGGCATTCCGGGCAGCGAGGCGACGCGCTCTTACTCGTTCAGCTCGGCTCCCGGCAATGCGCGCACCGCCTTTGTCGTGCGCAATGTGCCGGACGGGCGCATGAGCACTTACCTGACCAGCGCCGCGCAGCCGGGCCAGCGCATTTCGTTCTCCGGTCCCTATGGCAGCTTCTACCTGCGTCCCGTGACGCGGCCGGTGCTGATGCTGGCGGGCGGCACCGGGATCGCGCCGTTCCTGTCGATGCTGGACGTGCTAAACGCGTCCGGCAGCACGCAGCCTGTGCGCATGGTGTACGGCGTGACTCAGGACATCGACCTGGTGGCCCTGGCGCAGCTCGATGCCGCGCGCGAGTCGGTGCCCGGCTTCGAGTACCGCACCTGCGTCGCCGATCCCGCCAGCGCGCATCCGCGCAAGGGCTACGTGACCGCGCATATTGACGACGCCTGGCTCAATGGCGGCGACGTCGACGTGTACCTGTGTGGCCCGGTGGCGATGGTGGAGGCCGTGCGCAGCTGGCTGCAGCAGGCCGGAATCACGCCCGCGGGCTTCTACTACGAAAAATTCTCGGCCAGCAATGCGGCCTGAGCACAAGGAGGCAAGCATGCAAACGGACCGCAACGCGCGCTTCGCTGACAAGGTGGTGGTCGTTACCGGCGCCGCGCAGGGCATCGGGCGCGGGGTGGCACTGGCCGCGGCGGCCGAGGGCGCGTCGGTGGTGCTGGTGGACCGCTCTGAACTCGTGCATGAGGTAGCCGGAGAGATCGCCGCGGGCGGCGGCAAGGTCGTCGCCGTCACCGCGGACCTGGAAACCTATGCCGGTGCCCGCGCCATGGCGCAGGCCGGGCTCGACGCCTGGGGCCGCATCGACGTGCTGGTCAACAACGTCGGCGGCACCATCTGGGCCAAGCCCTACCAGCATTACGAGGAAGACCAGATCGAGGCGGAGATCCGGCGCTCGCTGTTTCCCACGCTGTGGTGCTGCCGCGCGGTGCTGCCCGGCATGGTCGAGCGGCGCCACGGCGTGATCGTCAACGTGTCATCGATCGCGACGCGCAGCATTCACCGCGTGCCCTACGCGGCGGCCAAGGGCGGCGTCAATGCACTGACCGCGAGCCTGGCCTTCGAGCATGCAACCGAAGGCATCCGCGTCAACGCCGTCGCCACGGGCGGTACCGAGGCCCCGCCGCGCCGCATTCCCCGCAATGCCGCGCCGCAGTCCGCGCAGGAAGCGGCGTGGTACCAGGCCATCGTCGACCAGACCGTGGCGTCGAGCCTGATGCACCGCTATGGCACCATCGACGAGCAGATCGGCGCGATCCTGTTCCTGGCGTCGGACGAGGCCTCGTACATCACCGGAACGGTATTGCCCGTGGGCGGGGGCGACCAGGGCTGAGCCCTTGCCGCTCACGTCGAAGGGTCAGGCAGCCGCGGCACGAAGCGGCTGTGCACGATCTCGCCACCCCGGGCAATCAGGATGGTCGATTCGGAGATCTCCTCCCACACGCCCTGCACGTCGATCAGCGGCTCGGACAGCACCAGGAAGGCATTGTCGCCGGCAGCGATGATGCGCGGGTCATCCGGGTAGAGCTCGCGCAACTGCCGGAACGAGGTGCTGTGGAACAGCGAGCGCGAGTCCGTCTCGCTCGAATAACGCACCGCCACCACCTGCTGGCCATCGGTCACGCAGACGGTCATATTGAGCGGAAACTGCACGTCGCAGCGGTGGCCGACGTCCTCGATCAGCCCGGCCATCTGCTCCAGCGCGCCGCGCGGGTCGCGCTCCAGGCCGAAAGTCAGCGCCAGGAAGAACATCACCTCGGAATCGGTCGATCCCTCGATCCAGCGGAACAGGTGCGGCGCCACGGCCATCATCAGGTCGCGCCGCAGCAGCGGGTATTCGCGGATCAGGCCGTTATGGACGAACAGCCAGCGGCCAAAGCGGAACGGATGGCAGTTGGTTTCCTGCGTCGGCGTGCCGGTGGCCGCGCGCACGTGGGCAACGAACAGCGGCGCCCGCACCGCGCGCGCCGTCTCGCGCAGGTTGGTGTCGCTCCAGGCGGGGTGCAGGCAGCGATAGCGGAACGGCACCTCAGAGTGCCGTCCGTACCAGCCGACGCCGAACCCGTCACCATTGGTGGTGGTATGACCCAGCCGCGAATTCAGGCTCTGGTCAATCAGCGAGTGTTCCGGCTGGAACAGCACCGCTTCCAGCGGAACGGATTTACCCGAGTAGGCCAGCCAGCGGCACATGGTGCTCCTCCTCGACTAGTGCGGCCCGGTGCCTTCCGGCCCACACTCCAGTTGTAGGGCGAGGCGGCGCGAACAGCAAATGGCGAATTCGTCAGGAGCGCCTGGGGCACACCCTGCTCACAGGTGATTCCCTGTGAATGTCCAATACAGGGAATAGCCTGTTGCCCGTCGCAGCGTCGACCGGCTGAACGCGCCCGGGATGGTCAAGGCGCGGCGCTCGCCGCATCGATCCGATACACCCGCCCGCTCGTCGCCGACGATCCCGTATCCGCCATCACATACAGCACCTGCCCGGCATCCACGCCGAAGGAGAACACGCTGCCCGGAATGGTCACGTTCCAGTCGACCTGTTCCGCTGCCACGCCGTCCCGGTACACAAAGCTCTGCAACCGGCCTGTGCACAGGTCGGAGTGGAAATACCGTCCTTGCAGTGCGGCAATGGCGCTACCCCGATACACATAGCCCCCTACGATGGCGCAGCCGCCGGCATCGTGGCTGTATTCGAAGACCGGCAGCGTCAGGCCAGTCTTGTCGCAAGTAGTCGCGCCGAAGCAGGCCGTGCCCTCGGTCCGGTTCCAGCCGTAGTTGAGGCCGGCGCTGGTGGCCGGCGCGACGTCGACTTCCTCGCGCTGGCTCTGGCCGACATCGGCGATATACAGCAGGCCGGCATCGAAGGTGAACCGCCAGGGGTTGCGCAGGCCCAGTGCCCAGATTTCGCCGCGGCGGCCGCTCTGGCCGATGAACGGATTACCGGCAGGCACGCCGTAGCCGGATGCCCCGCTGACATCGATGCGCAGCATCTTGCCGAGCAGCGACGCCGTGTTCTGCGCATTGCCGGACGGGTCGCCACCTCCGCCGCCGTCGCCCGTGCCGAGATAGAGCATGCCGTCCGGACCGAACGCGAGCTGGCCGCCGTTATGGTTGGAGAACGTCGGGTGGGGAATGGATAGCAGCACGGTGCCCGTGGCATTGGCAACGTCCGGGTTCGACGCTGCCACGGTGTAGCGGGCGATCGTGATCGCGCCGTTGCGGTCGGTGTAATAGACGTAGAAGCGCCCGTTGGCCGCATAGGCCGGGTCGAATGCCATCGACAGCAGCCCGCGTTCGCCATCGGTCGTCGTCAGCGCGGAGATATCGAGGAACGGCGTGCCGACCAGCGCGCCGTTGCGCACGATGCGGATGCGGCCGGCGCGTTCGACCACGAACAGGCGCGCGTCGCCGGGCGGCGACGTCAGGAAGATCGGTGCGGAGAGGCCCGCGGCAACCTGCGTCAGCGACAGCCGCAGCGTTTCAGGCGAACCGTACGCAACACTGGCAGCAGGGCCGGCGCCTGCACCCACTGCGACGGTCTGCGCTGCCGGCTGCGGCTTGTACACGCTGGTGCCGGTCAGCACATTGTCGGCGTTGACGGTATAGCTGCCCGCCGCGAGATTCGACAGCGTGGTGGACTGGGTCACGGTCTGGCGATACTCGCCCGGCCCGGTCACCGTGACCGCGGCCTGCGTCCCTGACGGCAGACCGGAGATGGCAAGCGCCAGCGTGCCGGTACCGCCGCCACCTGGACCGCCGCCCGAGCCACCGCCTGCACTACTACCAC
>NZ_JBEFLI010000042.1:0-61575 GCF_040578825.1 Cupriavidus necator
ACCCCTGCCCCCGCTCGCGGCCCCCACGCCGACGCTGGTGCCGCCGCCATAGTAGGCGGGGACCTGCGCCACATCCATGCGCGTCAGGAAAGTCTTCTCGGTCACGCGGCCGAGCTGGATGGTGGCGTTTACGGGCGTGACCTGCGGCGGCTGCGGCGTGCTGCATGCGGCCAGCACCGGTGCCAGGCCGCACAGGGTGAGGTAAGTCAGCGTTTTCATGGCGAGATCAGGCCGGCCTTGAGACGGCCCAGCAGTCGGAACAGCGCGCGCCGGTCGGTCTCGGCCAGGCCCGAGAACAGTTGCTCGATCCAGTCCTCGTGCGCGCGCGCCATGCGCGAGAACGCGGCGCGCCCCGCCGGCGTCAGGCGGATCAGGTAGGCGCGCCGATCGCTGGGCAGGGCCTCGCGCGAGACCAGTCCTTCCTGCTGGAGCTGGTCGGTGATGCCGGTAACGTTGCCGCCGGTCACCATCATGCGACGCGAGAGCTCGCCCATCTTCAGCCCTTCGGGATGGCGATCGAGCTGCGCCATCAGGTCGAAGCGGGGCAGCGTGCAGGCGAAATCCTGGCGCAGCCGCGTGCGGATATCGCTCTCGACCAGGTTGGTGCAGGTCAGCAGCCGCAGCCACAGCCGCAGCGCCTCGTGCTCGGTCTGGTCGGCACGGGTTTCAAGGTCCACCGGCGCGCTCTCGGCGCCGGTGTCAGGGGACAGGTTGGGCATCTTCAGGGCAACGGTGCGCGGCGGCCGGTCGGTGGCGCCGAAATTTGATACCTCAAGTATATGCCCGTTACGAGTCCGTGCCTTGACCGCCGGCAAGCAGCCAGGTCGCCGTCAATCCACCTTGGCGCCCGAATCCTTGACCACCTTCGACCACTTGGCCGTCTCGGCGCGGATGAACGCGGCAAACTGCTCCGGCGTGTTGCCGACCGGCTCGGCGCCCTGTGCCTGCAAGCGCTCGCGCACCGCCGGCGCGCTCAGCGCTTTCGTCACTTCCTGGTGGATGCGCTGGATGACGTCGGGCGGCGTCCCGGCCGGCGCCAGCATGCCGAACCACGAGCTGGCTTCATAGGTGGGCAGGCCGGCGGCCTGGGCCACCGTAGGCACGCCCGGCAGCGCCGGCGACGGCTTGGCGCTGGTCACCGCCAGCGCCTTGAGCTTGCCGCCCTTGATCAGCGCCATCGACGAGGGCAGGTTGTCGAACATCACCTGCATGGTGCCGCCGGTCATGTCAATCAGCGCCGGGCCGCTGCCCTTGTACGGGAAGTGGACCATATAGGTCCTGGTCTGGGTCTTGAACAGTTCCCCGGCCAGGTGGATCGAGGTGCCGTTGCCGCTCGACGCCATATTGAGCTTGCCGGGATTGGCGCGCGCGTAGTTGATCAGGTCCCTGACGCTGTCGATCTTGTTCTGCTGCGCAAAGGCGGGATTGATCACCAGCACGTTGGGCACGGCCGCCACCTCGGTGATCGGCGCGAAATCCTTGATCGGATCGAATGGCAGCTTGCCGTACAGCGACTGGTTGATGCCGTGCGTGCCTACGGTGCCCATCAGCAGCGTGTAGCCGTCAGGCGCGGCCTTGGCCACGATGTCGGCGCCGATATTGCCGCCCGCGCCGGGTTTGTTGTCGACCACCACGTTCCACCCCGGCAGCTTGGCCAGCTCCGCCGCCACCGCCCGCGCCAGGATATCGGTGGTGCCGCCGGCGGCAAACGGGACCACCAGCCGGATCGGCTTGGCCGGGTAGGGGTCGGCCGCCAGGCCCGGGTGGCTGGCGAGCGCGGCCAGGCTGGCGGACAGCAGCAGCGCGACGGCGCGCCGGCGATTGACTTGCATGGATGAGTCTCCTGGTGGGCGCCGCTCCCGTGTCCGTTGGCGGCTATGGTGAGTGCATTCTAGTCGGCGGCCCCGGGTGGCGCCGATGAGGTGATGCCCTATGGGCGTGGGGCCGTGCCAATGAAAAAGGCACCCGAAGGTGCCTTTCCAGTTCAGGCCGGGTTTGCTCAGAACTTGTGGCGGATGCCGATGGCGGCGCCGATCATCTTGTCTTCGCCGGTACCCAGGAAGTAACCGTTGGCGAAGCTGATGGCCGAGGTGTCGAAGTTCAGGCCGGCGTTCTTCGCGAAGGCTGCGGTCAGGTACACGTCGGTGCGCTTGGACAGGTTGTAGTCGGCGACGAACGAGATCTGCCAGGGGTTCTTGATGTTGTTGGTGGCGTTGGTGGTGGCGGCGGCCGGGTTGAAGTTCTTGACGTCGTCGTAGTAGTACGCGAGCGTCAGGCCCAGTGCCGGCGTGGCCTGATAGTTTGCACCGACCCAGTAGTAGTTGTCCTTCAGGATCGTATTGTCGTTGGCATGCTTGTTCATGCCCCAGCGATAGCCGGCCATCAGCTTGGCGGGGCCGAAGGCATAGCTGGCAGCGACCGCGGCCTTCTTGAATTCGCCAGTGGCGCCGCCGGCGGTCAGGGTCGGGTTGTACTGGTCATAGGCGCCGGTGATGCCGAACGGGCCGGCTGCCCATGCCACGCCGGCACCGTAGCCGGTGTCGCGGCGGAACTGGCCGGGGACTTCGCCACCGCCGGCAACGCCGTTGCCGAACGACCAGTGCGCGACCGCTGTCACCGGGCCGAACTTGCCGGTGTACTTGGCGGTGTTGTCCGAACGGAAGTTCAGGCCCAGTTGAGCGACCACCGGCTCGTACTGGGTGGCATAGCCGGTCGGCGAAAAGTTGGCCATCATGTCGAACAGCGAGGTGTACTGGCGACCGAAGGTCACGCGGCCCACCTGAGCGCTTTCCAGGCCGACGTAAGCCTGACGACCGAACAGGCGGCCGCCTTGCTGCGAGCGCCCGTCATCCAGGCCGAAACCGCTTTCCATCACGAACAGCGCCTTCAGGCCGCTGCCGAGGTCTTCCACGCCGCGCAGGCCCCAACGCGAACCGGACAGGCCGCCGGACGACATGCGGAAGAGATTTTCCGACGGGCCGGTCGCAAAGCCATTGGCCGCCGACGGCGTAACGCTCGACATATTGCTCACGTATTCGATGTTGGCATCGACCACACCGTAGAGCGTCACGCTCGATTGGGCCTGCGCCGCCCCAGCAAATGCGCCAAGCGCTGCCAGCGCCAGAAGCGATTTCTTCATGCTCGATGATCTCCACTGTAAGAATTATTGGTGACGCTGCAAGGGAACCTCCTTTTGGTCTCCATCCCCCGTACGTCAAACTTCCTGCGAAGTTGCGAAGTAATGTAACAAACAACCTTTCGTTCACCATTCGGTCGCAACCCCCTTGTCTGCTTTTAACAACTCAGGGTTTTTGAGTAGCCATACGCATCAATGCAAGGCGTGGTGCGGGCTGGCGCCGATTAGAGGCAAGCTACAATACGGGTAATCCCGATGGATGCCCTGCATGCCGCGCCGCGGCCATGTACCCCACCATGGCAGGGCGCCCGGGAACCGAGACCAACCGCTTCTGCGACATGGACACCCTGATCAAAGAATTCGACGTGGCATTGCGCGCCATTGCCGGCGCGACCCGCTCCGCGCGCGACAACCCGGCCGACCGGCTGACTCCGGACACCGAACAGATGAGCGCCGACGAACGCCGCCATGTGGCCGGCCTGATGCGCATCAACCATGTCGGCGAGGTGTGCGCGCAGGCCCTGTACCAGGCGCAGAAGTTGACCGCGCGCAATGCAGCCGTACGCGCGCAGATGGACGCCGCCGCGCGCGAGGAAGAAGACCACCTGGCCTGGTGCGCCGAGCGCCTGCGCGAGCTGGGCTCGCGCCCGAGCCTGCTGAACCCGCTGTGGTACGCCGGCGCATTTGCCATCGGCTGGGTAGCCGGCCGCGCCGGCGACCGCGTCAGCCTGGGCTTCGTCGCCGAAACCGAGCGTCAGGTCGAGCACCATCTGGGCGGTCACCTGGACCGCCTGCCCGAGGCCGATGGCCGCTCGCGCGCCATCCTTGAGCAGATGCGCGACGACGAGATCCGCCACGGCGACGCCGCGCGCGATGCCGGTGGCATCCCGCTGCCCGCGCCGGTGCGCGCACTGATGCGCGGCGCTTCGCGCGTCATGACCACCGCCGCCTACCGGATCTGATCGCGTTGGTGCGGTCCGGCCCCGCCTGCCCTTGATTTGCCGGGGCTGGCGGGCAATTGTTGTATCCTTTCCTCGTGTGGCGGGACAGGTCGTCCCCGCGCCGTCGGCAGCTCTCTTCCCGGCAGTTCTCAGGTGGTTTCTCCGCATTCCTCCCTAAGATCTTCATTTCATTAAGGATTCACTTTTTCGGTGCGTGAAGTGTGCGCGCTAAGTCATTGTTCTTATTCACAAATTCTCGTTTGCTGCTGTGCAACCAGCCTTGACCGCCCATATCGCTTCCTCTAAAGTGGGAAATAGTGTGAGGAAGTGTATTTTTGTGTGAAATCGGGCCCCGGCCGTGGGATCATCTCCACAGTCGGGAACAGAAGGATCGAGCGCATGCTGGCCGCCAACGGCGCCGGCAGTGACCGGGAGCAAGCTTGTTTCAGGGAGCATCGGCACTCTCGCTGGATGCCAAGGGACGGATGTCCATTCCGTCGCGGCATCGCGAGGCGCTGCAACAGCAGGCCGAAGGCCGGGTGACGCTGACCAAGCACCCGGATGGCTGCCTGCTGCTGTTTCCCCGGCCCGAGTGGGAAAACTTCCGCACGCGCATTGCCGCGCTGCCGATGGATGCGCACTGGTGGAAGCGCATCTTCCTGGGCAACGCCGCCGACGTGGAGATGGACGGCGCGGGCCGGGTGCTGATCGCCCCGGAGCTGCGCAATGCCGCCATGCTCGACAAAGAGGTCATGCTGCTCGGCATGGGCAGCCATTTCGAAGTTTGGGATGCCGCGACGTACGCCGCCAAGGAACAGCAGGCGATGGCGCAGGGCATGCCCGAAGCATTGAAGAATTTCTCTTTCTGAAGAGGTCATGAGTCCAACCGGAACGCCGGCAACCCCCGCCCTGCGCCATCGCACCGTGCTGCTGGACGAAGCCGTCGATGCGCTGGTCTGGCGCCCCGACGGCGTCTATGTGGACGGCACCTTCGGCAGGGGAGGGCACAGCCGGGCGGTGCTGGCCCGGCTGGGGCCAGACGGGGCCCTGGTCGCGTTCGACAAGGACCCAGCAGCAATCGCAGAAGCGGGCACCATCGGGGATGCCCGCTTCTCCATTGAGCACGCGAGCTTTGCGGCGATGGCCGAGCGCCTGGCCGGGCGCGGCCACGTGGCTGGCGTGCTGCTCGACCTGGGGATCAGCTCGCCCCAGATCGACGAGGCGGCGAGGGGGTTTTCCTTTCGTTTCGAGGGCCCGCTGGACATGCGCATGGACACCACGCGCGGCATCACCGCCGCCCAGTGGCTGGCGCAGGCGGATGAGCAGGACATTGCCAGGGTGATACGAGACTATGGGGAAGAACGGTTTGCTGTACAGATTGCAAAGGCGATTGTTGCTCGCCGCAGCGATCCCGGCGATGGCGGACCCATCGCCACTACTGCCGACCTTGCCGCGCTCGTGGCGAAAGCCGTCAAGACACGCGAGAAGGGTCAGGACCCTGCGACCCGCACCTTTCAGGCTCTACGGATTCACGTCAATCAAGAGCTTGAGGACCTCGAAAGAGGGCTGAAGGCGGCGTATGAACTGCTGCAGGTCGGAGGGCGCCTGGTGGTGATCAGCTTCCACTCGCTGGAGGACCGCATCGTCAAGCGGTTCATGGCGGCGCACGCCCGTCCCCAGCAGGATGCCGACCCCGCGCTGCGGCGCGCGCCGCTGCGCGCGGCCGACCTGCCGCAGCCGACGCTGCGCCTGCTCGGCCGCTACAAGCCCGGCGCCGAGGAGGTGGCCGCCAACCCGCGCGCGCGCTCGGCCGTGATGCGCGTGGCGGAAAAGCTTGCCCCCGCTGTGACACCCGCTGGCGGAGGTGCGCGCGCATGAACCGCCTGACCTTCTTCCTGCTCGCCGCGCTGATCCTGTGCGCGCTGTCGCTGGTGAGCGCACAGCACCAGGCGCGCACGCTGTTCGTCGCGCTCGAGCGCGCGCAGGCGGAAGAGCGCCAGCTCGATGTCGACTGGTCGCGGCTGCAGTACCAGCAGAGCGCGCTCGGCAAGAGCGCGCGCATCGCCGATGCGGCGCGCGCGCAGCTCAAGATGTCGCCGGTCAATCCCGGCAAGACCCAATACCTGTCCGGCATCGTGCTGCCGCCGCCCGCCGAGTCGGCGCCGGCCAGTGCCGCGGAGGCGCGCCGATGAGCATGGCCCGCCCCAATCCGCCCCGCCGCGACCGCACCGGCACCGCCTCGCGCCCGCGCAGCGGCCAGTTCTCGGCCAGCCCGGTGCTGGGCCTGCGCCTGCCGATGTGGCGCTCCAAGCTGGTGGTGTTCCTGATGTTCGCGGCCTTTGCCGCGCTGGCCGTGCGTGCCGCGTGGATCCAGGGGCCGGGCAACCAGTTCTACGAGGCCGAGGGCAAGAAGCGCTTCCAGCGCACGCTGGAGCTGCCGGCCACGCGCGGCAAGATCCTGGACCGCAACGGCCTGGTGCTGGCCACCAGCCTGCCGGTCAAGGCGATCTGGGCGGTGCCCGAAGACGTTCCCAACCAGGTCGAGGCGGCCAAGATCCGCCAGCTCGCCAAACTGCTCGGCATGTCAGAGAAGGACCTGGGCAAGAAGCTGTCCGAAGACAAGGGTTTCGTCTACCTGAAGCGCCAGGTGCTGCCGGACGTCGCCGAAAAAATCGCCGCGCTCAAGATCGAAGGCATCCACCAGACCCCCGAATACAAGCGCTTCTACCCGGAAGGGGAGGCGATGGCGCATATCGTCGGCTTCACCAACGTCGAAGACCGCGGCCAGGAAGGCGTGGAGCTGGCGCGCGAGACCGGCCTGGCCGGCCGCCCCGGCGCGCGCCAGGTGATCAAGGACCGCCTGGGCCGCGTGGTCGAGGACATCGGCATCCTGAAGACCCCGCGCGACGGCGAGGACATCCAGCTCTCGATCGACGCCAAGATCCAGTACCTGGCGTACAACGAACTCAAGGCCGTGGTCGACAAGCACAAGGCCAAGGCCGCCAGCGCGGTGGTGCTCGACGCCCAGACCGGCGAGGTGCTGGCACTGGCCAACTGGCCCACCTACAACCCGAACGACCGTACCCGGCTCTCTGGCGAGCAGTTGCGCAACCGCGTGCTGACGGACACCTTCGAGCCCGGCTCGATGATGAAGCCGATCACCGTGGGCCTGGCGCTGCAGCTCAAGCGCGTGACGCCGTCGACGGTGATCACCACCACCGGCAAGTACCAGTTCGAAGGCGCCACCATCACCGATACCCACAACTACGGCGCGCTGACCGTCACCGGCGTGATCCAGAAGTCGTCCAACATCGGCACGACCAAGATCGCGATGATGATGAAGCCGCAGGAGATGTGGGACATGTACACCAGCATCGGCCTCGGCCAGGCGCCCAAGATCGGCTTCCCCGGCGCGGTGGCCGGCCGCGTGCGCCCGTACAAGAGCTGGCGCCCGATCGAGCAGGCCACCATGTCGTACGGCTACGGCCTGTCGGTGTCGCTGTTCCAGATGGCGCATGCCTACACCATCTTCGCGCATGACGGCGAGCTGATCCCGGTGTCGATGTTCCGCACCAACGGCCCGGCCACCGGCGAGCGCATCCTGTCCCCGCAGGTCGCGCGCGACGTGCGCGCGATGATGGAAACCGTGACCGCGCCCGGCGGTACCGCGCCCGAGGCGCAGGTAATGGGCTACCGCGTCGGCGGCAAGACCGGCACCGCTTACAAGCACGAAGGCCGCGGCTACAACCGCAGCAAGTACCGCGCTTCGTTTATCGGCCTGGCGCCGATGTCGAATCCGCGCATCATCGTGGCCGTCAGCGTGGACGAGCCCACCGCCGGCAGCCATTACGGCGGCTTGGTGGCAGGCCCCGCGTTCGCGGCCATCACGGGCGGCACACTGCGCGCCCTGAATGTCCAGCCCGATTCGCCGATCCGCCAGCTGGTGGTCAGCGACAAGGTGCCGGAAAGCGAACCATGGAGCGCGACGCAATGACGGCCAAGCCCCTGCTCCCGCTCGAGGTCACCGCCCAGGCCAGCAACGCGCTGGCCTGGCTGCGTACCAACGTGGCCCCTGCCGCGCAGCTCACCGGCGATACGCGCCGGCTGGCGCGCGGCGACGTATTCTTTGCCTACGTGCTCGGCAACGCGCGCCTGGCCACCGATGGCCGGCCCTATATCCAGCAGGCGATCGCCGCCGGCGCGGGCGCCATCGTCTATGAGGCCGAGGGTTTTGACTGGCCTTTCGGTGACACCGTGCCGCACCTGGGCATCAGCAACCTGCACCAGCTCGTCGGCCCGATCGCGGCCGGCTGGCATGGCAACCCGGCGCGCGGCCTGGCCGTGACCGGCATCACCGGCACCAACGGCAAGACCTCGTGCAGCCAGTGGCTGGCGCGCGTGCTGCAGGCCGCGGGCATGCCGTGCGCGGCGATCGGCACGCTCGGCACCGGTTTTCCCGGCGCGCTGCAGGCCACCGGCTTTACCACGCCCGACGCGGTGCAGTTGCAGGCAAGCCTCGCCGCGCTGCACGACGCCGGCGCGCGCGCGGTGGCGATGGAAGTGTCCTCGCACGGCCTGGAGCAGGAGCGCGTCGCGGGCACGCATTTCTCGGTGGCGGTGCTGACCAACCTGACGCAGGACCACCTCGACTACCACGGCACCATGGCCGAGTACGAGGCCGCCAAGGAGCGCCTGTTCCGCTGGGACGGCCTGCGCACCGCGGTCATCAACCGCGACGACGCCATGGGCCAGCGCCTGCTGGCGGCGGATGCCGCCGCCGTCGGCGCGCCGCACGTGATCGAATACGGCATCGACGGCCCCGCCGGCGCCACGGTGCGCCGCCCGCGCGGCGAGTGGCTGCGCGCCACCAACGTGCGCGCCACGGCCACCGGCACCGCGTTCCATGTCGACGGCAGCTTCGGCAGCGCCGAGATGGCCACGCCGATGATCGGCGCCTTCAATGTCAGCAATCTGCTGGCGGTGCTGGGCGCGGCGGTCGCCAACGGCGTGGCGTGGAACGCGGCCATTACGGCGCTGCGCGCGCTGACGCCGGTCGAAGGGCGCATGGAGTTGTTCGGCGCCAACGGCGGGGCGGATGCGCCGCTGGCGGTGGTCGACTACGCCCATACGCCCGACGCGCTCGAACAGACCCTGGCCGCGCTGCGCCCCGTGGCGCAGGCGCGCAACGGCCGGCTGTGGTGCGTGTTCGGCTGTGGCGGCGACCGCGATCCGATCAAGCGCCCGCTGATGGGCGCGGTGGCCGAGCGCCTGGCCGATGAAGTCATCCTGACCAGCGACAACCCGCGCAGCGAGGATCCGCAGGAGATCCTCGACGCCATCGCCGACGGCATGGCCGATCGCGCGCGCGGGCGCCAGATCGAAGACCGCGCCGCCGCCATTCTCTATGCCATCAAGCACGCGGCCGCGGCCGACGTGGTGCTGGTGGCGGGCAAGGGCCACGAGGCCACGCAGGAGATCCAGGGCCGCAAGCGGCCGTTCTCCGACCGCGAACACGTACGCCTGACCCTCGGCACACGGGGGGTATCGGCATGAGCCAGTCCATCATGACCACCTTGCAGCAGGCCGCCGGCTGGATCGCCGGCGCGCGCATTTCGGGCGACGGCGCCGTGGCGTTCTCGCGCGTGCATACCGACAGCCGCACCGTGGAGCCCGGCGACCTCTTCGTCGCGCTCAAGGGCGAACGCTTCGACGCGCATGACTTCATTGCCGATGTGGTCGCGCGCGGTGCCGCCGCGGTGCTGGTCAGCCGCGAGGTCGACAGCGGCGTGCCCGCCATCGTCGCGCCCGACACCCGCATCGCGCTGGGCGAGCTGGGCGCCGGCTGGCGCCGCCAGTTCGCGCTCCCGGCCGTGGCGGTGACGGGCAGCAACGGCAAGACCACGGTCAAGGAAATGATCGCGGCGATCTTCGCCGCGGCGGTGGGCGAGGACCAGCGCCTGGCCACCGGCGGCAACCTGAATAACGATATCGGCCTGCCGCTGACGGTGCTGCGGCTGCGCGCGGCGCACAAGCTGGCGGTGCTCGAGCTCGGCATGAACCATCCGGGCGAGACCGTCTACCTGGCCGGCATCGCCCAGCCCACCGTGGCGGTGATCACCAACGCGCAGCGCGAGCACCAGGAGTTCATGGTCAACGTGGAAGCCGTGGCGCACGAGCACGCGGCCGCGATCGCGGCGCTGCCGGCCGACGGCGTGGCGGTGTACCCGCTCGACGCGGAAAGCGGCGGCGCCTACGCCCCGGTGTGGCGCGAAGCTGCCGGCGCGCGCCGCGCGCTGTCGTTCGGCACTTCACAGAGGGCCGATGTGCATGCCACCGTGGCGCTGGTCGACGGCGTGCAGGTGATGCAGGTGCGCGCACCGGGCCATGCATTTGAAGTCAGGCTCGCGCTGCTGGGCGAGCACAACGTGCGCAACGCGCTGGCCGCGATCGCCTGCGCGCTGGCGGCGGGCGTGCACGTGCCGGCGATCCAGGCGGGCCTGGCTGGCTTCAAGGCGGTCAAGGGCCGGCTACAGGTCAAGTACACGCCGCGCGGCAAGGTGGTGATCGACGATTCGTATAACGCCAACCCCGACTCCATGCGCGCCGCCATCGACGTGCTGGCCGGCTTTGCCGCGCCGCGCGTGCTGGTGCTGGGCGATATGGGCGAAGTAGGCGACCAGGGCCCGGCGTTCCACGAGGAGATCGGCGCCTACGCGCAGGCGCGCGGCATCGACACGCTGTGGGCAACCGGCGAACTGGCCGTGCATGCGGTGCAGGCCTTCGGCGCGGGCGCCCGCCATTTCGGCACGGCCGAGGCACTGGTCGGGGCACTGGAGGAAGACAGCGGGGGCATGGTGGCGCAGGCGGGCGCCGTGCTGGTGAAGGGATCGCGCTTCATGCGCATGGAACGGATAGTCGCGGCGCTGGTCGCAGACTCTTCCGCACATTAAATAAGACAACACGATGTTATTGGCTCTGGCCCAGTGGCTGCAAAACGACTACAGCTTCCTCCGGGTCGTCAACTACCTGACTTTCCGCGCGGTGATGGCCAACCTCACCGCGCTGCTGATCGGCCTGACGTTCGGGCCGTGGGTGATCCGCAAGCTGACCGAACTGAAGGTAGGCCAGGCCGTGCGCACCATCGGCCCGCAGACGCATTTGGTGAAGTCCGGCACGCCGACCATGGGCGGCGTGCTGGTGCTGGTGTCGATCGCGGTGTCGACGCTGCTGTGGTGCGACTGGGGCAACCGTTTTATCTGGGTGGTGATGCTGGTCACCTTCGGCTACGGCGCGATCGGCTGGGTCGACGACTACCGCAAGGTGGTGTATCGCGACCCGCGCGGCATGTCGAGCCGCGAGAAGTTTTTCTGGCAGACGCTGATCGGCCTGGTGGCCGCGGTCTACCTGGCGTTCTCGGTGTCGGAAAGCAGCAATGTCCGGGTCTGGGAGCTGTTCCTGAACTGGGTCGAGGGCGGGCTGTCGCTGGACATGCCGTACAAGTCCAACCTGATCGTGCCCTTCTTCAAGGAGATCAGCTACCCGCTGGGCGTGGCCGGCTTCATCGTGCTGACCTACCTGGTGATCGTGGGTTCGAGCAACGCCGTCAACCTGACCGACGGCCTGGACGGGCTGGTGATCATGCCGGTGGTGCTGGTCGGCGGCGGGCTGGGCGTGTTCGCCTACGTGATGGGCAATGCGGTCTACAGCAAGTACCTGCTGTTCCCGCATATCCCGGGTGCGGGCGAGCTGCTGATCTTCTGCTCGGCGCTGGGCGGGGCGGGACTGGCCTTCCTCTGGTTCAACGCGCACCCGGCGCAGGTGTTCATGGGCGATGTGGGCGCGCTGGCGCTGGGCGGCGCGCTGGGCACGGTGGCGGTGATCGTGCGCCAGGAGATCGTGCTGTTCGTGATGGGCGGCATCTTCGTGGTGGAAACGCTGTCGGTGATGCTGCAGGTGACGTGGTTCAAGATCACCAAGCGCCGTTATGGCGAGGGCAGGCGGCTGTTCCGGATGGCGCCGCTGCACCACCATTTCGAGCTGGGCGGCTGGAAGGAAACGCAGGTCACGGTGCGCTTCTGGATCATCACCATGCTGCTGGTGCTGATCGGGTTGTCGACGCTGAAGTTGCGCTGAAGTTGCCACTGAAGCTGCGGCTGATGGCGCGCTCTATATAGATACAGGAAACCAAAAGGCAGGAAATCGAAGTGTTTGGCGAGCTGCAAAAACCTCATGTGCTGGTACTGGGCCTCGGCGAGTCGGGCCTGGCCATGGCGCGCTGGTGTGGCCTGAACGGCTGCGCGGTGCGCGTGGCCGACACGCGCGAGGCGCCCGCCAACCTTGTCTTCCTGCAGGCCGAGCTGCCCTCGGCCGAGTTTGTCGGTGGCGAGTTTGCCGACGGCCTGCTGGACGATATCGGCCTGGTCGCGATCAGCCCCGGTTTGTCGCCGCTGGAAAGCGCTACCGCCGCGCTGCTGGGTGCCGCGCGCGAGCGCGGCATTCCGGTGTGGGGCGAGATCGAACTGTTTGCCCGCGCGCTGGCGCACCTGGAAGCCGGGTCGGGCTACGCGCCGAAGATCCTCGCGATCACCGGCACCAACGGCAAGACCACCACGACCGCGCTGACCGGCCGGCTGGTGGAGCGCGCCGGCAAGAGCGTGGCGGTGGCGGGCAATATCAGCCCGTCGGCGCTGGACAAGCTGTCTGCCTGCATCGCCTCGGCAACGCTGCCCGATGTATGGGTGCTGGAGCTGTCGAGCTTCCAGCTCGAAACCACGCATACGCTGGCGCCGCATGCGGCCACCGTGCTCAACGTGACCCAGGACCACCTGGACTGGCACGGTTCGATGGAGGCCTATGCCGCGTCCAAGGCGCGCATCTTCGGCCCGGCCGGGAGCCGGTGCGCGCAGGTGCTGAACCGCAATGACCGCCTGACCATGGACATGGCGCGCCCGGGTGCCACACCGGTGACCTTTGGCGTCGACCTGCCGGAAACGCCGGGCAGCTTCGGCATTCTGCGCGAGGGCGGCATGCCCTGGCTGGTGCTGGCCGAACCCGATCCGGACGCGGAAGGGGAGGGCAAGCCGCGCCGCCGCAAGGCCGCCGAAGTGGCCGCTGAAGCCGTGCCGGTACGCCACAAGCGGCTGATGCCGGCCGACGCGCTGCATATCCGCGGCATGCACAACGCCACCAATGCGATGGCGGCGCTGGCGCTGTGCCGCGCCATCGACCTGCCGATGAATGCGCTGCTGCACGGCCTGCGTGAGTACCGCGGCGAGCCGCACCGCGTAGAGTGGGTCGCCACCATCGACGATGTCGAGTATTTCGACGACAGCAAGGGCACCAATGTTGGCGCCACCGTGGCCGCGCTGTCGGGGCTGGACAAGCGCGTGGTGCTGGTTGCCGGCGGCGAAGGCAAGGGCCAGGATTTCTCGCCGCTGGCCGCGCCGGTGGCGCAGTACGCGCGCGCGGTGGTGCTGATCGGCCGCGCCGCGGCTGAACTGCGCGACGCGCTGCAAGGCAGCGGTGCCAGCCTGGTCGATGCCGCCACGCTGGAAGAAGCCGTAAGCAAGGCCACCGAGCTGGCCGAGGCCGGCGACGTGGTGCTGCTGTCGCCGGCGTGCGCCAGCCTGGATATGTTCCGCAATTACGTGCATCGCGCCGAGGTATTCCGCGCCGCGGTGGAAGAACTGGCCCTGTCCCGGGGGATCCTGCCATGAGTGAAGCCCAGGTCAAGCGCAGCGGTTTCATTGGCGCCACCATCGGCAATGCCTGGGGTGGCCTGCGTGACGCGGTCTCCGGCGTCAAGCCGACCCGTTCGCGGATGATGGAGTACGACCAGCCGCTGCTGTGGGTGTCGATCGTACTGCTCGCGCTCGGCCTGGTGATGGTCTACTCGGCCTCGATCGCGCTGCCGGACTCGCCGCGCTACGCCAACTACCGCGAGAGCCACTTCCTGGTGCGGCACGCGTTTGCGCTGTTTATCGGCCTGTCGGTCGGGCTGGCCGCGTTCCAGATCCCCGTCAAGGTGTGGGACCGCTATGCGCCCAAGCTGTTTATCGTCGCGCTGATCCTGCTGGTGATCGTGCTGGTGCCGTTTGTCGGCAAGGGCGTCAACGGCGCGCGGCGCTGGATCCCGCTGGGCGTGATGAACTTCCAGCCATCCGAGCTGATGAAGCTGGCGGTGGTGCTGTACGCGGCCAACTACACCGTGCGCAAGCAGGAGTGGATGCAGACGGTGTCCAAGGGCTTCTTGCCGATGGGCGTGGCGGTGGTGGTGGTTGGCATGCTGCTGCTGCTCGAGCCAGACATGGGCGCGTTCCTGGTGATCGCCGCGGTGGCGATGGGCATCCTGTTCCTCGGCGGCATCAACGGCAAATTGTTCGCCGGGCTGGTGGGGGTGGCGATCGGCGCGTTCGCGCTGCTGATCACGGCGTCGCCCTGGCGGCGCGAACGGATCTTTGCCTACCTGAACCCGTGGGAAGAAAGCAATGCGCTGGGCAAGGCCTACCAGCTCACGCACTCGCTGATCGCCTTCGGCCGCGGCGAATGGACCGGGGTGGGGCTGGGCGGCAGCATCGAAAAGCTGCACTACCTGCCCGAAGCGCATACCGACTTCATCCTCGCCGTGATCGGCGAGGAATTCGGCTTTATCGGCGTGCTGGTGGTGATCGTGCTGTTCTACTGGCTGGTGCGGCGCGCATTCAATATCGGCCGCACCGCGCTGCAGCTGGACCGCACCTTTGCGGGCCTGGTGGCCAAGGGCATCGGCGTGTGGATCGGCTGGCAGACCTTTATCAATATGGGCGTGAACCTGGGCCTGCTGCCGACCAAGGGGCTGACGCTGCCGCTGGTGAGCTATGGCGGGTCGGGGATTCTGATGAACTGCGTGGCGTTGGCGATCCTGTTGCGCATCGATTATGAAAATCGCGTGCTGATGCGTGGAGGGAAGGTATGACGCAGTCGCGCACCTTGCTCGTGATGGCCGGCGGCACCGGGGGGCACGTGTTCCCGGGGCTGGCGGTCGCGCACGCGCTGCGCGAGCAAGGCTGGAAGGTGGTCTGGCTGGGCAACCGCACGGGCATGGAAGCCACGCTGGTGCCGAAGCACGACATCCCGATGGAGTTCATCCAGTTCGGCGGGCTGCGCGGCAAGGGGCTGGTGACCAAGTTCCTGCTGCCGCTGAACCTGCTGCGCGCATTCTGGCAGAGCATCGGCGCGCTGCGCCGGGTGCGCCCGAGCGTGGTGCTGGGGATGGGCGGCTATATCACGTTCCCGGCCGGCATGATGGCGTCGCTGCTGGGACGCCCGCTGGTGCTGCACGAGCAGAACTCGATCGCCGGCCTGGCCAACAAGGTGCTGGCCAAGGTGGCCGACCGCGTGCTGTGCGCGTTCCCGGACACGCTGCCCGGCGGCGAATGGACCGGCAACCCGGTGCGCGAGGAACTGGCGCACCTGGACGCGCCCGAAGCGCGCTATGACCAGCGCAGCGGCCCGCTGCGGATCCTGGTGGTGGGCGGCAGCCTGGGCGCTGCCGCACTGAACGAGGTGGTACCCAAGGCCATCGCGCTGTTGCCGGAGGGCGAGCGCCCGGTGGTCACGCACCAGGCGGGCGCGAAGCAGATCGACACGCTGCGGGCCAACTACGCGGCGGCGCAGGTGCCGGCGCAGACCTTGCCGTTTATCGACGACATGGCGCGCGCCTATGCCGAAGCGGACCTGGTGATCTGCCGCGCCGGCGCGATGACCGTGTCCGAAGTGGCCGCGGCGGGCGTGGCCGCGCTGTTCGTGCCGTTCCCGCATGCGGTGGACGACCACCAGACCACCAACGCGGAATTTTTGTCGAAGCAGGGCGCGGCCCTGCTGGTGCAGCAGAAAGACCTGACGGCCGAAGGGCTGGCGCAAACCATCGCCAGCCTGACCCGGCCGCAGCTGAAAGACATGGCGCGCCTGGCGCGCGGACTGGCCAAACCTGAGGCAACCCGGCGCGTCGCCGAGATCTGCAGTCAGCTGGCCAGGGACTGAAGCCAATTTAAGCAGCAATCGAATGAAGCATATCGTCAAGAACATCCACTTCGTGGGCATCGGCGGGGCCGGCATGAGCGGCATCGCCGAGGTCCTGCTGAACCTGGGATACAAGGTCTCGGGTTCCGACGTGGGCAGCAATGCCGCCACGCGGCGCCTGGCATCGCTCGGCGCCACGGTCATGCACGGGCATGACGCGGCCAACGTGACCGGCGCCAACGCCGTGGTGGTGTCGACCGCGGTGAGCGCCGACAACCCCGAAGTGCTGGCCGCCCGCAGCAAGCGCATCCCGGTGGTGCCGCGCGCGGTGATGCTGGCCGAACTGATGCGCCTGAAGCAGGGCGTGGCCATCGCCGGCACGCACGGCAAGACCACCACCACCAGCCTGGTGGCGTCGGTGCTGGCCGAGGGCGGGCTGGACCCCACCTTCGTGATCGGCGGCCGGCTGAACTCGGCCGGCGCCAACGCGCGGCTGGGCACCGGCGACTTCATCGTCGCCGAGGCCGACGAGTCCGACGCATCGTTCCTGAACCTGTTCCCGGTCATCGAAGTCATCACCAATATCGATGCCGACCACATGGACACCTACGGGCACGACTTCGCCCGGCTCAAGCAGGCGTTCATCGAGTTCACGCAGCGACTGCCGTTCTACGGCATCGCGGTGCTGTGCGTCGATGATCCCAATGTGCGCGAGATCCTGCCGCTCGTGTCCAAGCCGGTGGTGCGCTACGGCTTTGCCGAAGACGCGCAGATCCGCGCGGTGGATGCGCGCGCGGTCGATGGCCAGATGCACTTCACCGTGCTGCGCCACCTGAACAACCATGCCGAGCCGCCGCTCGAGATCGTGCTGAACCTGCCGGGCATGCACAACGTGCAGAACGCGCTGGCGGCGATCGCCATCGCCACCGAACTGGAAGTGCCCGACGCCGCCATCGTCAAGGCGCTGCGCGAGTTCCACGGCGTGGGCCGCCGCTTCCAGCGCTACGGCGAGGTCGCTACGCCCGACGGCGCCGGCACCTTCACGCTGGTGGACGACTACGGCCACCACCCGGTGGAAATGGCGGCGACGCTGGCCGCGGCGCGCGGCGCGTTCCCCGAGCGCCGCCTGGTGCTGGCCTTCCAGCCGCACCGCTTTACCCGCACGCGGGATTGTTTCGAGGACTTCGTCAAGGTGCTCGGCACGGTCGATGCGCTGCTGCTGTCCGAGGTCTACGCCGCCGGCGAGGCGCCGATCGTGGCCGCCGACGGCCGTGCGCTGACCCGCGCGCTGCGCGTGGCCGGCAAGGTCGAACCTGTTTTCGTGGAGCAGATGGAAGAGATGCCGCAGGCCATCCTGAATGCCGTCCGGCCCGGCGATGTGGTCGTGACGATGGGCGCGGGCTCGATCGGGGCCGTGCCGGGACAACTGGTGTCGCACCAGCAAGCGGGAGGCCAGCAATGAGCTTCGTCGCCCATCCCAATATCGATCCGAAATCGCTGGGCAAGGTCGGCGTGCTGCTGGGCGGGCGCTCGGCCGAGCGCGAGATCTCGCTGATGTCGGGCAACGGCGTGCTGGCTGCGTTGAAGTCGCGCGGCGTCGATGCGCACGGCTTCGATCCGGCCCTGCAAGGCGTGGCCGAGCTGGCCGCTGCAGGCTTTGACCGTGTCTTTATCGCGCTGCATGGCCGCTACGGCGAGGACGGCACCATGCAGGGCCTGCTCGAGCAACTCGGCCTGCCGTACACCGGCAGCGGTGTGCTGGCCTCGGCCATGGCGATGGACAAGCAGGCCACCAAGCGCCTGTGGATGACACACGCGCTGCCCACGCCGCGCTTTGCCATGCTGCACGCGGATACCGACTTCGACGCCGTGGTTGCCGAGCTGGGCCTGCCGCTGATCGTCAAGCCGGCGCGCGAGGGCTCGTCGATCGGCCTGACCAAGGTGACCGCCGCCGACCAGATGCGCGCCGCCTTCGAGAAGGCCGCGGCGCTGGACAACGACGTCATCGCCGAGACCTTTATCGACGGCGCCGAGCTGACCTGCCCGATCGTGGGCGAGGGCGACAGCGCCGAAGCGCTGCCGGTGATCCGCATCGTTGCGCCCGAAGCCAACTACGACTATCAAAATAAGTACTTTACTGACGATACCCAATACTTGTGTCCGTCAGGTCTGGACCCCGAGGTCGAACGCGAAGTCCGGGCGCTGGCGGTGCAGGCCTACCGCGTACTGGGCTGCCGCGGCTGGGCGCGCGCTGATCTGATGCTGCGCGCCGACGGCACGCCTTTCCTGCTCGAGATGAATACCTCGCCCGGCATGACCGGCCATTCGCTGGTGCCGATGGCGGCGCGCGCGGTTGGCATCAGCTACGAGGACTTCGTGCTGCAGGTGGTGGCCGCGGCCACGCTGGACCTGCACCCGAACGAGCATTGGAAACCCGAATAACACCGCAACCGACAGGATCGCCCCCGACCATGTGGCATAACGCACGCCTGCTCAACCTGATCGCCTCCACGCTGTACGCGGTGGTGGCGCTGATGGCGCTCGCGGCGGGCCTGCTGTGGCTGGCGCAGCGGCCGGTGTTTGCCATCACCCATGTGGAAGTCGCGCCGATGGACGACGGCGCGCTGCGCCACGTGAACGCCCCCAGCGTGCGCGCGAGCGCCCTGGGCAAGCTGTCGGGCAACTTCTTCACGCTGGACCTGAACGCGGCGCGGCAGGCGTTCGAGTCGGTGCCGTGGGTGCGGCGCGCCAGCGTGCGGCGCGAATGGCCCAACGGCCTGGCCGTCGAGGTCGAGGAACACGAGGCGCTGGGTACCTGGGGCCCGCCGGAAAGCGGGCGCCTGCTCAATACCTACGGCGAAGTGTTCGTCGCCAACACCGCCGAGGCGGAAGAGGATGCACAGCTGCTGGCGCTGGACGGGCCGCCGGACAGCGAGGGCGACGTGATCGAGAAGCTCGAGGTAATGCGCCAGTGGTTCAAGCCGCTCAAGGCCGAGCCGCTGGCGGTGGCGCTGTCCGGCCGCTATGCCTGGCGCGCGAAGCTGTCCAACGGCATGGTGGTCGAACTGGGCCGCGAGCAGAACGACGAGGAACGCATGGCGATGGAGCAGCGGGTCAGGCGCTTCGTCGCGGCCTGGCCGCAGGTCACCGAGCAGTGGGGCAGCCAGATCGACTACGCCGACCTGCGCTACCCCAACGGCTTTGCGATCCGCGCGGCCAATGCGCGCTTCCTGACCGATGCCCAGATTGCCGCGGCAGCCCGGGCGGCCAAGGCGGCGGCGAACAACGCAGCAACGAATGCAGCAAACAATGCCGGCAAATCCAACAACAATCCGACGCGACTGAAGAGCAAGAACGCGGAGAAAACCCGATGAGCAAGGAATACAAGGACCTGTTGGTCGGTCTCGATATCGGCACCTCGAAGGTGGCGGCGGTGGTCGCAGAACTGCGCCCCGACGGCAGCTACGAGGTGATCGGGATGGGCCAGTCGGAGTCCAAGGGTCTGAAGAAAGGGGTCGTGGTCAATATCGAGGCCACCGTGCAGTCGATCCAGAAGGCGCTGGAAGAGGCCGAGCTGATGGCCGACTGCAAGATCTCGGAGGTCTTTACCGGCATTGCCGGCAGCCATATCCGCAGCTTCAACTCGAGCGGCATGGTGGCGATCAAGGATAAGGAGGTCACGCAGACCGACGTGGCGCGCGTGATCGAGACCGCCAAGGCGGTCAATATCCCGACCGACCAGCAGATCCTGCACATCCTGACGCAGGAATTCATCATCGACGGCCAGGAAGACGTGCGCGAGCCCATCGGCATGAGCGGCATCCGGCTGGAAGTGAAGGTGCATATCGTCACGGGCGCGGTCAGCGCCGCGCAGAACATCGTCAAGTGCGTGCGCCGCTGCGGCCTGGAAGTGCATGACCTGATCCTGCAGCCGCTGGCATCGAGCCTGGCGGTGCTGACCGAGGACGAGAAGGAACTGGGCGTGGTGCTGGTCGATATCGGCGGCGGCACCACCGACATCGCCATCTTCAGCGAAGGCGCGATCCGCCATACGGCCGTGATCCCCATCGCCGGCGACCAGATCACCAACGACATTGCGATGGCGCTGCGCACGCCGACGCCCGACGCCGAGGACATCAAGATCCAGTACGGCATCGCCAAGCAGGCGATCGCCGATCCGGAAGACATGATCGAGGTGCCCGGCGTGGGCGACCGCGGCACGCGCACGCTGAGCCGCCAGGCGCTGGCCGCGGTGATCGAGCCGCGCATCGAAGAACTGTATTCGCTGGTGCACCAGGTGGTGCGCGAGTCGGGCTATGAAGAACTGTTGTCATCCGGCGTGGTCATCACCGGTGGGACCGCGATGATGCCGGGCATGGTCGAGCTGGGCGAGGACATCTTCCTGAAGCCCGTGCGCGTGGGCGTGCCGGAGTACCGCGGCAACCTGCACGAGGTGGTGAAGAGCCCGCGTTACGCGACCGTGATGGGCCTGCTGCTGGAAGGCCGCGTGCAACGCATGCGCGGACGCAAGGTGGCGGTGCAGAGCGGATCGGTCAAGCAGGTGTGGGCCCGCATGAAGGAATGGTTCGTCGGCAATTTCTAAGCATTACTGAAATTGACCGCATAAAGATGCAACGGCGCGCGTGCGCTCCTGTCTACCGCACAGGGCGTCGCGCGTTGAGCGTAGGTTCAGCAGTTTTCTGGTTCTTTTCTTTTTAATGGTTTCTTGTTCAGGAACCAGGGGTTGCGGCGGGGAGGCTGCATCGTCTGGGGACTGATTTTTCTCGGAGGCAGTGATGGACTTTGACATGATCGAAACGGAAGTGCAGGACGGCACCATCATCAAGGTGGTCGGCGTGGGCGGTGCGGGCGGTAACGCCGTGCAGCACATGATCAGCCGCGGCGTGCAAGGCGTCGAATTTATCTGCATGAACACCGATGCCCAGGCGCTCAAGCGTTCGAGCGCTTCGCGCGTGCTGCAACTCGGCAACACGGGTCTGGGCGCCGGCGCCAAGCCGGAAGTCGGCCGCAACTGCGCGGACCAGGCGCGGGAGCAGATCGCCGACGCCCTGCGCGGTGCGCACATGGTCTTCATCACTGCCGGCATGGGCGGCGGTACCGGTACCGGTGCCGCGCCGATCGTGGCGCAGGTTGCCAAGGAAATGGGCATCCTGACCGTGGGCGTGGTCAGCAAGCCGTTCGAGTTCGAAGGCGCGCGCCGCGCCAAGGTGGCCGAGCATGGTTCGAGCGAGCTGGAATCGTCGGTCGATTCGCTGATCGTTGTGCTCAACGAGAAGCTGTTCGAAGTGATGGGCGACGACGCCGAGATGGACGCGTGCTTCCAGTGCGCCGACGACGTGCTGCACAACGCGGTGGCCGGCATTGCCGAGATCATCAACGTGGACGGCCTGGTGAACGTCGACTTCGAAGACGTGAAGACGGTGATGGGCGAGCAGGGCAAGGCCATGATGGGGACGGCCACCGTGTCGGGCGTGGATCGCGCCCGCCTGGCGGCCGAGCAGGCCGTTGCCAGCCCGCTGCTGGAAGGCGTTGACCTGTCCGGCGCGCGTGGCGTGCTGGTCAACATCACCGCCAGCCGTTCGCTGAAGCTGTCGGAAACGAAGGAAGTCATGAACACCATCCGCAGCTATGCCGCGGAAGATGCGACCGTGATCTTCGGTACGGTGTACGACGATTCGATGAGCGACGCGCTGCGCGTGACCGTGGTCGCGACCGGCCTGGGCCGCTCGGCCAAGAAGCAACAGCCGATGACGCTGCTCAAGACCGGTACCGACAACATGCCGGTGCAGATGATGAGCGGCATGACCGCGGCCGCGGCCACGCACCACTCGCCGGACTACAGCGGGCTGGACACGCCGGCGGTGTGGCGCAGCTCGCGCGAGTCGGCATCGGCTCACGTGGCGGCGCTGCAAGAGAAGGGTGTGGATACGTACGACATCCCGGCCTTCCTGCGCAAGCAGGCAGACTGAGCCCCGACCGGCGCTGCATCGGTGCTTCCACCGGCCGCCTGACGGATCGCGTCGCCTTGTCGCGATGCACGTGCGCTCCCCATCCGCGCGTGCCTTGCATGGACTGACGTGACCCGGCAGGCAGCCGGCGGTGCCGCGCCGCCCGCCGGAACGAGGCTTCACCCGCATCCCGTCGCCGGGCAAGGCGTGCCGCTGGCCGCCTCCCCGGACTGGTTTCCCGCCTTCCCGGTCGGGATGTATCGACGTCCGCGCGGCGCACCCACAAGGTGCGTCGCGCGGACGTCTTTGTAGCAAGCTGTATCAGATTGCTCGCGAATGTCACCGGATGTGATCCGTCTTTGGCATCGCCGGCGAGGCGCCTATGATCGTGAGGTTGCCCGCCGCCAGGACGCTGACATGCGTCCCGGCACATTCGACCTATTCTTCAGAAAACCCAGGAAGACCACGAGCCATGATCACTGTCGGATCCCGCGTCCCGGACGCCACGCTGCAGGAATTCTTTGAAACGGAAAGCGAGGGTTGCGTACTGGGACCCAACGCCTTCAAGGTGGCCGACCTGGTGCGCGGGCGCAGGATCGTGGTGTTCGGACTGCCCGGGGCATTCACGCCGACCTGCTCGGCCAAGCATGTACCCGGCTATGTGCAGCATGCCGCGGCGCTGCGTGACGCCGGCATCGACGAGGTCTGGTGCGTGTCGGTCAACGACGCCTTTGTCATGGGCGCGTGGGGTCGCGAACAGCAGGTCGCCGGCAAGGTGCGCATGATGGCCGACGGCAGCGCGGAATGGACGCGCGCGCTCGGTCTCGAACAGGACCTGACCGCGCGCGGCATGGGCGTACGCTCAAAGCGCTACGCGATGGTGATCGACGATGGCGTGGTAACCCGGCTCGAGGTGGAGGCGCCGGGCGAATTCCGCGTCAGCAGCGCCGAGGCAGTGCTGGAGGCGTTGCGCGGTTGACACAGTCATCCGGGTAAACGTGGATAATACGCAACTTGTAAAGGGTGTGTTAACGGCCGGAAACAAAACCCGGCTGCATCGCCCCTAAGGTGGTGGTAAAATCCCTTAATCAAAAAAATCATACGATAGATTTTAATAATAGTTGAGGCTGTCATGCTCAAACAGCGCACGATCAAATCCCTGGTGAAGACGGTTGGCATCGGGCTGCACTCGGGCCGCAAGGTCACGCTGACCCTGCGCCCGGCGCCGGCCGATACCGGCATCGTCTTTACCCGCGTCGACCTGCCCGAGGCCGTCGAGATCCCCGTGGCCGCGTCGGCCGTCGGCGACACGCGCCTGGCGTCGGTGCTGCAGAAGGATGGCGCGCGCGTTTCGACCGTCGAGCACCTGATGTCGGCATGCGCGGGCCTGGGCATCGACAACCTCTATGTCGATGTCGACGCCGAGGAAATCCCGATTATGGACGGCAGCGCCGCGTCCTTCGTATTCCTGCTGCAGTCGGCCGGCATCGAAGAGCAAAACGCGCTGAAGACCTTTATCCGCGTGAAGAAGGCGGTGGAAGTGCGCGAGGGCGACAAGCTGGCGCGGCTGGAGCCGTATTTCGGCTTCAAGCTTTCGTTCACCATCGATTTCCGCCATCCGGCGGTCGACAAGACCGGCCAGACCTTCGAGATCGACTTCGGCGATACCAGCTACGTGCGCGAGATCGCCCGAGCCCGCACCTTCGGTTTCGCCCATGAGGTAGAGGCGCTGCGCGAGATGGGCCTGGCGCGCGGCGGCAGCCTGGACAACGCGATCGTGCTGGACGAGCACCGCATGCTCAACAACGAAGAGCTGCGCTATGGCGACGAGTTCGTGCGCCACAAGATCCTGGACGCGATCGGCGACCTGTATGTGGTGGGCCATCCGCTGATCGGCGCCTATGTGGCGAACAAGTCGGGCCACGGGCTGAACAACCAGTTGCTGCGTGCGCTGCTGGCTGACCAGGAAGCGTACGAGCTGGTTACCTTCGATCGGGTCGAGGAAGCCCCCGCGGCGTTCCTGCCGCAGGCGCAGCCGGCGTTTGCCTGAGCCCGGGCGAACTGGCGAAAAAAAGCCGACCTGAGGGTCGGCTTTTTTATCTCGGCACTGGCTTAGCGATGGTGCGCCAGCAGCGTATTCAGCGCGTCCCGCAGCGGCGAATCCGGCAGGCTGCGCGCAAGCTGGTCCAGGTTGGCAAGCCCCGTCGGCGTCATCCGCCCGCTGGTGCGCTGGCGCGGCGCCGGCTCCACCTCCCAGTCCGCATGGCGCGACACCTCCGGCTGCACCCGCACCCGGATCGCGGTGATGTTCGAGCCGCGCTGCTGCAGGCGGTTCAGCAATGTCGGCACCACCTGCCGTACCCGCGCCGCGGCCGCGCCATGGGCGGCCAGCAACAGCAGCACCTGGGCGTTCGGGTCGCTGGCGTCGCGCTTGACGCCGGCCACGGCCAGGCCGTCGCGCATGCCGGCGGGCAGCAGCGACAGCACCTCGCCCTCCAGCACCGAAAGCTGGCGCGCGGTCTGCATCAGCGTCGAGACCGGGCCGGCCTTGGCCAGCCAGTCGTTGAGCGGCTTGGCGGCAGGGGTTTGCAGGGCGTGGTGGGTGAAGCGGCGCATGGGTGCATTCTAGCAAGGGGCGCGGGGGACGCCTTGCCCAACTCTGGATTGAAGCTGCGGCGGCCGCCCCAAACTGGGATGGGTGCGGCGCGCAGCCAACACGCGTGGTCGACATTCGGCAGGCTTGCCCGCCCTTGCCGGACGGGGCCCGGCGCGTTCCGGCCGTGACCCCGGCACATGATAAACTCGGCGTTTCGCGCCAATCTATCCATTCCTCGCCCGGCCGCCGGAGCAGCCCGCATCCCTGGGGGGCATCCGGTTCCGCGCAGGTGAAAGCAATCGATGATCACCGGCCTTCTCAAGAAAGTCTTCGGCAGCCGCAACGAGCGGCTGATCAAACAATATCGCCGCACGGTAGCGCAGATCAATGCGCTGGAGCCGAAGTTCGAGCAGTTCTCGGACGACGAGCTGCGCGGCATGACCGAGACCTTCCGGCAGCGCCACGCCGCTGGCGAGTCGCTCGACGCGCTGCTGCCCGAGGCGTTTGCCGTATGCCGTGAGGCCAGCAAGCGCGTCATGAAGATGCGCCACTTCGACGTGCAGCTGATCGGCGGCATGGTGCTGAACGACAACAAGATCGCCGAAATGCGCACCGGCGAAGGCAAGACGCTGACCGCGACGCTGGCCGTGTACCTCAATGCCATCACCGGCCAGGGCGTGCATGTGGTGACCGTCAACGACTACCTGGCGCAGCGTGATGCCGAGTGGATGGGCCGGCTGTACAACTTCCTCGGCCTGTCGGTGGGCGTGAACCTGTCGCAGATGCCGCATGACGCCAAGCAGGCGGCCTACAACTCGGACATCACCTACGGCACCAACAACGAGTTCGGCTTCGACTACCTGCGCGACAACATGGTCTACGACCCGTCGCAGCGCGTGCAGCGGCCGCTGAACTACGCCATCGTCGATGAGGTGGACTCGATCCTGATCGACGAGGCCCGTACCCCGCTGATCATCTCCGGCCAGGCCGAGAACCAGACCGACCTGTACCAGCGCATGAACGGCATCCCCAAGCTGCTCGAGCGCCAGATCGGCGAGGAAAAGGCCGACGGCACGGGCGTCGAGAAGCCGGGCGACTACTACGTCGACGAGAAGGGCCACCAGGTCTACCTGACCGAAGCCGGCCACGAGAAGGCCGAAGAGATCCTGTCGCAGCAGGGCCTGATCGGTGAAGGCGAGTCGCTGTACGCGCCGCAGAACATCACGCTGATGCACCACCTGTACGCCGCGCTGCGCGCGCACAGCCTGTTTCATCGCGACCAGCACTACGTGGTGCAGAACGACGAAGTCGTCATCGTCGACGAATTCACCGGCCGCCTGATGACGGGCCGGCGCTGGTCCGACGGCCTGCACCAGGCCGTCGAGGCCAAGGAAGGCGTCACCGTCCAGCAGGAAAACCAGACGCTGGCGACGATCACCTTCCAGAACTACTTCCGGATGTACAACAAGCTGGCCGGCATGACCGGCACGGCCGACACCGAAGCGTACGAGTTCCAGGAGATCTACGGCCTGGAAGTGGTGGTGATCCCGACTAACCGCCCGGCCCAGCGCAAGGACCAGCAGGACCAGATCTACAAGACCTCCACGGAGCGCTACGACGCGGTGGTGCGCGATATCCGCGACTGCCACGAGCGTGGCCAGCCGGTGCTGGTGGGTACCACCTCGATCGAGACGTCGGAATACCTGTCGCGCCTGCTCGACAAGGAACAGCTGCCGCACCAGGTGCTCAACGCCAAGCAGCACGCGCGCGAAGCCGAGATCGTGGCCCAGGCCGGCCGTCCCAAGATGATCACCATCGCCACCAACATGGCCGGTCGCGGTACCGACATCGTGCTGGGCGGCAATGTGGAGAAGCAGGCCGGCTTTATCGAGGCCGATCCGAACATGGCCGACGCAGAGAAGGCCGTGCGCATCAAGCAGCTCGAGGACGAGTGGCAGTCGCTGCACGAGCAGGTCAAGGCCGCGGGCGGCCTGCATATCGTCGGCACCGAGCGCCATGAATCGCGCCGCATCGACAATCAGCTGCGCGGCCGAGCCGGGCGCCAGGGCGACCCGGGTTCGTCGCGCTTCTACCTGTCGCTGGACGACCAGTTGCTGCGCATCTTCGCCGGCGACCGCGTGCGCGCCATCATGGAGCGCCTGAAGATGCCCGAGGGCGAGCCGATCGAAGCCGGCATCGTCACGCGTTCGATCGAATCGGCGCAGCGCAAGGTGGAAGGCCGCAACTTCGATATCCGCAAGCAGTTGCTGCAGTACGACGACGTCGCCAACGACCAGCGCAAGGAAATCTACAAGCTGCGCAACGACGTGCTCGAAGCGCAGGACGTCGGCGACATGGTGGCCAACCTGCGCCAGAGCGTGCTGGTGGAGCTGTTCCGCGACCATGTGCCGGCCGACACCATGGAAGAGCAGTGGGACATCGCCGGCCTGGAAACGCACCTGCGCGAGGACTGGGGCCTGGAACTGCCGCTGGCGCAGACCATCGAAGGCGCGCAGAGCATCGAGGATGAAGAGCTGCTGAACCTGATCATGCAGGCGGCCAAGGAGCGCTACGACGGCAAGGTGGCGATGGTCGGCCGCGAGTCGTTCGCCGGTTTCGAGCGCTCGGTCATGCTGCAGAGCATCGACACGCACTGGCGCGAGCACCTGGCCGCGCTGGACCACCTGCGCCAGGGTATCCACCTGCGCGGCTATGCGCAGAAGGATCCCAAGCAGGAATACAAGCGCGAGTCGTTCGAACTGTTCGCACGCCTGCTGGACGTGATCAAGAACGAAGTCACGCGCGTGACCTTCAACGTGCAGATCCAGTCGCCGGAAGAACTGGAACAGGCTTCGGAGCAGATCGAAGAGGGCCTGTCGCACCTGGAGAACGTGCAGTACAAGCACGACGAGTTCGCCGAAGGGCGCGAGCCGGTGGAGGAAGCGCCGTCGCCGCGCACCGGCACGGCCATGGCCGCCGCCGAGCTGGCGCTGGCGGGCATGCCCAAGGTCGGCCGCAACGACCCGTGCCCGTGCGGTTCCGGCAAGAAGTTCAAGCAGTGCCACGGCAGGCTGAGCTGAGCCGCGTGCCGATATGACGTCGCGCCCTTTGCAAGGGGCGTGACGCGCAAGGAAACGACATGCCCGCCCTCCGCGGGCATGTTCGTCTGAGACAAGCAATTCGCTGGCAAAAACCGCAAGCAGATATCCGCGAACAGGAACAGAGGAGTCCACATGCCCGTCAACCTTCCGCTGCCGCAGGCAGAAAACCTGAAATCCGTCGCCGGCGTGGAACTCGGCTGGGCCGAGGCGGGCATCCGCAAGGCCAACCGCAAGGACGTGCTGGTGGTGCGCGTGGCCGAGGGCAGCACCGTGGCCGGCGTCTTCACCAACAACCGCTTTTGCGCCGCGCCGGTGCAGGTCTGCCGCGAGCATCTTGCCGCTGGCAGGGGCATCCGCGCGCTGGTGGTCAACACCGGCAATGCCAACGCCGGCACCGGTGAACCGGGCCTGGCCAATGCACGTGCCACCTGCGACGCGCTGGCCGCGCAACTGGGTATCGCCGTCGACCAGGTGCTGCCGTTCTCGACCGGCGTAATTCTCGAGCCGCTGCCGGTGGAGCGCCTGGTGGCCGGTCTGCCCGCGGCCATCGCCAATGCGAAGGCCGACAACTGGCTGCCCGCCGCTGAATCGATCATGACCACCGACACGCAGCCCAAGGCCGCGTCGCGCACGGTGCAGATCGACGGCAAGACCGTGACGATGTCTGGCATCAGCAAGGGCGCCGGCATGATCCGCCCGAACATGGCGACCATGCTCGGCTTTATCGCCATGGACGCCGCGGTGGCGCAGCCGGTCCTGCAGGCGCTGGTGTCGCACGCCGCCGACCACTCGTTCAACAGCATCACCATCGATGGCGATACCTCGACCAATGACTCCTTCGTGCTGATCGCGACCGGCAAGTCCGGCGCCGTGGTCGACCGCGCCGAAGGCCCGGCCTTCGAAGCGCTGCGCGACGCGGTGACCGCGCTGGCGCAGGAACTGGCGCAGATGATCGTTCGCGACGGCGAAGGCGCGACCAAGCTGATGACCATCCGCGTCGAAGGCGGCAAGGACGTCACCGAGTGCCGCCAGATCGCCTATGCGGTCGCGCACTCGCCGCTGGTGAAGACCGCGTTCTACGCCTCGGACCCCAACCTGGGCCGCATCCTGGCCGCGGTGGGCTATGCCGGCGTCGATGACCTCGACGTCAACCGCGTCAACCTGTGGCTGGACGATGTCTGGGTCGCCCGCGATGGCGGCCGCAACCCCGACTATCGCGAAGAAGACGGCCAGCGCGTGATGAAGCAGGCCGAGATCACGGTGCGCATCGCGCTCGGCCGCGGCAATGCCGAAGCGACCGTATGGACCTGCGACCTGTCGCACGACTACGTGTCGATCAACGCCGACTACCGCTCTTAAGCATCCCGGGTTTGCTCCCCTCTCCCGCATGCGGGACAGGGGCCGGGGGAGAGGGCAGGCGTTTCCGGATACGCGATGCCCCGCTCATCCACCCCTCTCCCCAACTACTGACACCGTCACGCCGCCATGTCCGACCTCGCCTCCCGTCTCGACAACTTCCTCGCCCGACTCGAACAATGGCTGCCGCCGCAACTGAGCGATGCCGACTGGCAGGAGGCCGTAGCGTTCCGCTGGCGCAAGCGGCAAAGCCTGTTCGGCAATATCGGCTACCTGCAGCCGGTGCGCCAGTTGCCGCCGATCCACCTGGACGACCTGAAGAATATCGAGCGCCAGAAGGACGCCATCGTCGCCAACACGCGCCAGTTCGTGGGCAAGCTGCCTGCCAACAACGTGCTGCTGACCGGCGCGCGCGGCACCGGCAAGTCGTCGCTGATCAAGGCCTGCCTCAACGCCTTTGTCGACGAGGGGCTGCGCCTGGTTGAAGTCGACAAGGACGACCTGGGCGACCTCGGCGATATCGTCGAACTGGTCTCGCAGCGCCCCGAGCGCTTCGTGATCTTCTGCGACGACCTCTCGTTCGAGGAGGGCGAGTCGGGCTACAAGTCGCTCAAGTCGGCACTGGACGGCTCGGTCGCGGCGCAGTCGGACAATGTGCTGATCTATGCCACTTCCAACCGCCGGCACCTGCTGCCGGAGTACATGAAGGACAACGAGACCTACCGCCACACCGACGACGGCGAGATCCATCCCGGCGAAGTGGTCGAGGAAAAGATCTCGCTGTCCGAGCGCTTCGGGCTGTGGCTGTCGTTCTACCCGCCCAAGCAGGACGAGTACCTGACCATCGTCGCGCACTGGCTCAAGCATTTCGGCTGCACCGACGAGGACATCGCCGCGGCGCGCGGCGACGCGCTGGTATGGGCGCTGGAGCGCGGTTCGCGCTCGGGCCGCGTGGCGTGGCAGTTCGCGCGCGACTGGGGCGGCAAGCATGGCAAGCCCTATATCGCCGACGTGGGCCAGGGCGGCGGCAGCAAGGCATGAGCGAAGCCATGAACCAGGCCGCCGACACCGCGGGCAAGCCGCCGCGCAAGGTCACCGAAGTCGCCGTAGGCGTGCTGGTGCAGCCCGACGGCCATTTCTTGCTGGCGCAGCGCCCGGACGGCAAGCCCTACGAGGGCTACTGGGAATTCCCGGGCGGCAAGCTGGAGCCCGGTGAAACGGTGGAAGCCGCGCTGGCGCGCGAGCTCCATGAAGAGCTGGGCCTTGACGTAACGCAATGCGAGCGCTGGCACATCCTCGAACATGACTACCCGCACGCCTATGTGCGGCTGTATTTCTGCAAGGTCACGGCCTGGCGCGGCGACCCCGTCGGCCGCGAAGGCCAGGCCTTCTCCTGGCAGCGCACGCCGGTGACGGTCGGGCCGCTGCTGCCGGCCACCATCCCGGTGGTGCAATGGCTGGACGAGGAATCGCACAACGGCTGACCACGCCATGCGACCGCGGCCGCGCCGGAGCGCCGCCAGTTCACAGGAAAGGAACCTGCATGCTCCGCGTCGATCTGATCGCCGAAGACATTTCCCTGCCTGAACTGACCCTGCGCGGCATCATCCTCGGTGCGCTCATCACGGTCGTGTTCACCGCCTCGAACATCTACCTGGGGCTGAAGGTCGGCCTGACCTTCTCGTCGGCGATCCCGGCGGCCGTCATCTCGATGGCCGTGCTGCGGCTCTTCCCCGGCGCCAATATCCTCGAGAACAACATGGTGCAGACGCAGGCCTCGGCCGCGGGCACCCTGTCGTCGATCATCTTTATCCTGCCCGGCCTCGTGATGCTGGGCCACTGGCAGGGCTTCCCGTTCTGGCAGACGCTGGCGATCTGCGTGGCCGGCGGCATGCTGGGCGTGCTGTTCAGCATCCCGCTGCGCCATGCGATGGTGGTGCAGAGTACGCTGCCGTATCCCGAAGGCGTGGCCGCGGCGGAAATCCTGCGCGTGGGCAGTGCCGCGCCGGATGATGTGGTGCCGGGCCGCAAGCGCCAGGCGACCGGCATGGCCGACCTGATGGCGGGCGGGCTGGTGGCCGGGCTGTTCAGCTTCGCTGCCGGCGGACTGCGGCTGCTGGCCGAGGGCGCCAACTTCTGGCTGTCGGCCGGGACGTCGGTGGTGCGGCTGTCGATGGGTTTCTCGCTGGCGCTGGTCGGTGCCGGCTACCTGGTGGGCATCGTGGGCGGGCTGGCGATGCTGCTGGGGCTGGTGATGACCTGGGGCGTCGCGGTGCCGTGGCTGACCGCGATCACGCCGCGGCCGGATGGCGCTACGCTGTCCGCGTTCGGCACCCTGGTGTGGAGCCAGCAGGCGCGCTTTATCGGCGCCGGCACCATCGGCATCGCCGCGATCTGGACGCTGCTGTCGCTGGCCAAACCGATGCTGTACGGCATTCGCGCCTCGTTCGGCGCGCTGCAGTCCGGTGCTGGCGGTGAGGGCAACCTGCCGCGCACGCAGCAGGACATGCCGGCCAGATGGATCGGGCTGGTGATGCTGGGTTTGCTGGCGGTGCTGGTGGCGGTGTTCGCGTATTTCCTCGCACCCGCGCCGGTCGCGGGCGGCGCGCGCTGGCGGCTGGTGATCTATGCGGTGGTATTCGCCTTTGTCTTCGGCTTCCTGGTGGCCGCGGCGTGCGGCTATATGGCCGGACTGGTGGGTTCGTCGGCGAGCCCGATCTCCGGCATCGGCATCATCGCCGTGATCCTGGTGTCGCTGCTGATCCTGCTGGCCGGCAACGCCGACGGGCTGCTGGCGACGCCCGAGGGCAGCAAGTTCGCGATTGCGCTGGCAATCTTTACCACCTCGGCGGTGGTGGCGGTGGCGTCGATCGCCAATGACAACCTGCAGGACCTGAAGACCGGCTGGCTGGTCGGCGCCACGCCGTGGCGCCAGCAGGTGGCGCTGCTGATCGGCTGCGCGGTGGGTGCCGCCGTGATCCCGCCGGTGCTGGAGCTGCTCTACAACGCCTACGGCTTTGCCGGTGCCCTGCCGCGCGCCGGCATGGACCCGAACCAGGCGCTGGCCGCACCGCAGGCGACGCTGATGACCGCGATCGCCACCGGCATCTTCACCCACCAGCTCAACTGGAACATGATCCTGATCGGCATCGCGCTGGGCGTGGTGCTGATCGCCGTCGACGAAGTGCTGCGCCGCCGCGGCGGCGTGGCGCGGCTGCCGGTGCTGGCGGTGGGTATCGGCATCTACCTGCCGCCGACAGTCAGCTCGGCGCTGGTGGTCGGGGCGGTGCTGTCGTGGGTATTGCTGCGTGCCGAACGCCGCCGCGCCACCGCCCGTGGCGATAACGTCAAGCTGGCGCTGGAACATGCCGAACGGCGCGGCACGCTGCTGGCCTCAGGCCTGATCGTCGGGGAAAGCCTGGTCGGCGTGATGCTGGCCGCGGTGATCGGCTTGTCGGGCAAGGATGCGCCGCTGGCACTGGCCGGCGCAGGGTTCGAAGCGACCGCGCAGTGGCTGGGCCTGGCGGTGTTCGTGCTGGTGTGCGTCGCGTTCTACCGCCGCGTGCTGGCGGCGGCGCACTAAGCCGGACCGGTGAGGACGACGCTCAGTCGTCCTCTTCGTCGGACAGGTCGGCGGACTGGGTCTCGCCCGGCTTGCCGCCGATCACGTATTTCTCTGACGCCCACGCGCCGAGATCGATCTGCTTGCAGCGTTCGGAACAGAACGGGCGGAACTTGTTGTCGGGCACCCAGGCCACCTCGGTGCCGCAGGTGGGGCATTTGACGACGGCAGGCATAGCTTTAAACGCGGGCTTCAGAAATTGCAGAGTTTCAGCAGGAAGGGGATGTCCGCATCAACCGAGCGCGGTCGCAGGTCGCCGTCCTGCTGCGTGAAGCGCACCCACAGCATGTACTTGTTGGCGCTCATCTCCGGGATAAACGCCAGCAGCGAGTCATCCAGGTAGACCTGCATCAGCTGGTAGCTGCGCCCGGACAGCATCTGCTGGTAGCTGCCGCCGGTGGCGATCACCTTGCCACTCTGGCCGGCTTCGCGCAGCAGGCGCAGCACGATGGTGGTGCCCATGCGCAGCGATACCAGTGGGCGCGCCCACTTGAGGATATCGGCGCGGCGGTCTTCGGCGGGGCGGTGCTGCCAGGCGTAGTAGGCCGGCAGGTCGAACTCGCAGGTGCCGCCGGGGATGATGGCGCGGCTGCGGATGCTGGTCAGCCACTCGTTGTCGGCCAGCAGCTGGCCGGCCTTGCCCACGGTCTGGTTGAGCATGGCGATGCCCTGCTCGATCTCGCCGATGACGGCGTCCAGCGTTTCCTGGTCGATCTGCGGATTGGCCCGTAGCGGCGCCAGCGCCTGGCGCTGGCGTTCCAGTTCCTTGATCAGGTCGGTCTTCAGGTCGGCGCGGCCGGCCACGTCGATGATCTCGAACAGCGTGGTCAGCGCGACGTGGTGCTGCTGGGCATGATCCTGGGCGAGGAAGTAATCCAGCCGATCGAACAGGTCTTCCAGGCGCAGGAGCGTCCTGATGCGTTCGTTGAAAGGATATTCGTACAGAATCAAGTGCTATGTCCGTGCAGCGCGTCGGGCGGTCTCCGTGTCAGGAGTTCGCCCGGTGCAGAAGGTGGCCCGGGTAATGCGGGAGGGTACTAGCGGTAAAGTCCAGAGGGACGTACCGGCATTGCAAGGTGCATGCATGGGGCGCATCGGGTTGATCGAGAGGCGCATCATGTGGCGATCCGTGCAGTATGCGGCTATTTGCCGGCATGTTCCAGCGCATTCTATGCGAGTCGCGGGCACAGGACAATGTCATGTGCATGATGCGGTGCGTTGTCCGGCCTGCTTATTCCTGATACGTCGACTGCAAGGCGGCTTATACGCCGACCTCGGGATGGACCTCTCCGGCCGCCGACAGTTCACGGTAGTAGCGGTCAAGCTGGTCGACCTGCGCCACCAGCGCGTCCACCGGGCCGTCGTTGTCGATGACGTCGTCGGCACATGCGAGGCGCGCGCCGCGCGTTGCCTGCTTCGCCATGATCGCCTGCACCTGCTCGCGGCTGAAGCCGTTGCGCGCCATCACGCGCGCCACCTGGGTGGCCTCGCTGCAGTCCACCACCAGCACGCGGCCCACGCGCTCGCGCCACGAGCCGGATTCCACCAGCAGCGGCACCACGTAGATCAGGTAGGGGTGTTCGCCGGCGTCGCGCACCGCCTGGGCGTGCTCGTTGGTCAGCGCGCGGATCAGCGGATGGGTGATGCCTTCGAGCCGCGCCTTGGCGGCCGGATCGGCGAACACCAGCGCGCGCATGGCGTCGCGGTCCATGGCGCCGTCAGGGCGCAGGCAGCCGGGGCCGAAGGCCTCGACAAGCGCCGGGATGGCCCTCCCCCCGGGGGCGGTGATCTGGTGCGCGAGCAGGTCGGTGTCGATGATCGCGGCGCCGCGTGCGGCAAACATGTCCGCGACGCGGGACTTGCCGCTGCCGATGCCGCCGGTCAGTCCGATTTCCAGCATGTGAAGATCCGTGTGCGATTCGATGGCGATGTTGCCGTCACGATACCAGCTTCACGGCAGCCACAGCGGCAGTACGCCCGGACCGAACACCAGCACCACGGCCCCTGCCAGCGCGATAAACGGGCCGAAAGGGAAGGGCGTGTCCCGTTCCTGCCGGCGCAGCGCGATGCTGGCCAGCCCGAACACCACGCCCGCCACCGAAGACAGCAGCACCAGCGCCGGCAGCGCCTGCCAGCCGAACCACGCGCCCAGCGCCGCCATCAGCTTGAAGTCGCCGAAGCCCATGCCTTCCTTGCCGCGCACCAGCCGGAACAGCCAGTATGCCGCCCACAGCACCAGGTAGCCGGCGGCCGCGCCGATCACGGCGTCGGACAGCGGCACGAACAGTCCGCCGAGATTGAGCAGCAGCCCCAGCCACAACAGCGGCAGCGTGATCTGGTCGGGCAGCAACTGCGTATCGGCATCGATCATGGTCAGCGCCAGCAGCGACCACACCAGCAGCAGCGCCGCCAGCATTTGCCAGCCCGGTCCGAAGCGCCACGCTACCAGCGCGCTCAGCACGCCGCAGGCCAGCTCCACCAGCGGGTAGCGCAGCCGGATCGGCGTCTTGCACGCCGAGCAGCGCCCGCGCAGCAGCAGCCAGCTCAGCACCGGCACGTTTTCCCACGGCGCGATCGCGTGGCCGCAATGCGGGCAGGCCGAGCGCGGCACCATCAGGTTGTAGCGGGCAGGGTAGGGCAGCGGGTCGCCGCGCAGTTCGGCGATATAGTTGGCCTCGTCGCGCTCCATCATGCGCGGCAGCCGGTGGATAACCACGTTCAGGAAGCTGCCGACCACCAGCCCGAGCAGCGCCGCGGCGGACACCAGGAAGGCTGGCGGCAGCGCCGCCAGCGCGTCAACCAGCGGACCGTTGCCGGCCGGGAACGGCGAAGTCGACCATGCAAACGCCATGCTTACACCACTTGTCCCAGCTTGAAGATCGGCAGGTACATCGCCACCACCATGCCGCCGATCAGCACGCCCAGCACCACGATGATCAGCGGCTCGATCAGGCTTGAGATCGCGGCGACGGCGTCGTCTACCTCGCGCTCGTAGAACTCCGCCACCTTCAGCAACATATTGTCCAGCGCGCCGGATTCCTCGCCGATCTGCGTCATCTGCAGGACCATGTTGTCGAACACGTGCGTGGCCTGCATCGCATTGGTCAGGCTGGTGCCGATGCGCACCGACTGCTCGATCTCGCGCGTGGCGTCGTAATAGACCCAGTTGCCGGCGGCGCCGGCCACCGACTCCATCGATTCCACCAGCGGCGTGCCGGCGGCGAACATGGTCGCCAGCGTGCGCGTCCAGCGCGCGATCACGGCCTTGCGGAACAGGCTGCCGAAGATCGGCAGCTTCAGCAGCGTGCGGTCGGTGGCGCGCTGCACCTTCTCGGAACTCTTCAGCGCACGCAGGTAGAACATGATGCCGGCCACCGGTATCCCGACCACCAGGTACCAGAACTGGACAAAGAAGTCCGAGATCGCGATCACGACCAGCGTCGGCGCGGGCAGGTTGGCGCCGAAGCTCGAGAACACGCCCTTGAACGCGGGGATCACGAACAGCATCAGGATCACCGTGACCGCGAAGGCCACGGTCAGCACCGCGATCGGGTAGATCATCGCCGACTTGATCTGGCTCTTCAGCGCGATGGTCTTTTCCATGTAGAGCGACAGGCGCTCCAGCAGCGAATCCAGGATACCGCCCTGTTCGCCGGCATCGATCAGGTTGCAATACAGCGTGTCGAAGTACTTCGGATGGCGCCGGAACGCCGCCGCCATGCTGCTACCGGATTCGATATCGAAGCGGATGTCGGCCAGAAGCTGGGTGAAGTTGGGGTTCACATGCCCGCGCCCGATGATGTCGATCGACTGCAGCAGCGGAATGCCGGCCTTGAGCATGGTCGACAGCTGCCGTGTGAAATAGGCGATGTCCTTCTCGGTGATCTTGCGCCCGCGCGCGGCCTTGCGCTTCTTGAGCTTGACGATGGTCAGGCCCTGCTTGCGCAGCGTGGCGGTGACCTCGGCCTGGTTCTCGGAGCGCAGCTCGCCGGTGAAGGTCTTGCCCTTGCGGTCCTTGCCTTCCCACTCAAAGATGTACTGGGTGGGGGCCTTGCGCCCCTTCCCTGATTTCGCCCGCGACGCCGCTGCTGTCCGGGCGCCCGCTGCTGGTGAGCGCGTCGCCATGATATTGACCCCCGATGACAATGACGTTTGTCGTACGTCTTGTATTTACGTTGTTTCCTACGTGTTTTTTGCTACGTATTCGTGGTCGCCAGCACTTCTTCGAGTGACGTGACGCCCTGCTTTACCTTTAGCAGTCCCGCTTCCCGCAACGATAGCACGCCGTCCTTGCGCGCCTGCTCGGCGATCTGCAAGGCCGTGCCGTGCGTCAGGATGATCTCCTGCATCGCCTCGGTGATCGGCATGACCTGGTAGATGCCGCAGCGCCCCTTGTAGCCGCTGCCGTTGCAGCGCTCGCAGCCGACCGGATGGTAGGGCTGCCAGCTACCGTCGAGGTCGCGCTCGCGAAAGCCCGCCTCGAGCAGCGCTTCGCGCGGGATTTCGCCGGGGCGCTTGCAGGTGCAGAGCCGCCGCGCCAGCCGTTGCGCGGTGATCATCAGCACGCTCGAAGCGATGTTGAAGGCCGCGACGCCCATGTTCATCAGCCGCGTCAGCGTGGTCGGTGCATCGTTGGTGTGCAGCGTGGACAGCACCAGGTGGCCGGTCTGCGCGGCCTTGATCGAGATATCCGCGGTTTCCAGGTCGCGGATTTCGCCGACCATGATGATGTCCGGATCCTGGCGCAGGAACGAACGCAGCGCCGCGGCGAAGGTCAGGCCGGCCTTGTCGTTGACGTTGACCTGGTTGATACCGGGTAGCTGGATTTCGGCCGGGTCTTCCGCGGTCGAGATATTGATGTCGCCCTGGTTCAGCAGGTTCAGGAAGGTGTACAGCGACACCGTCTTGCCGCTGCCGGTGGGGCCGGTCACCAGCACCATGCCGTACGGGCGCTTGATCACATCCAGCAGCAGGGCCTTCTGTTCGGGCTCGTAGCCGAGCTGGTCGATATCGAGCTTGTCGGACGAGGATTCCAGGATCCGCATCACGATCTTCTCGCCGAACAGCGTCGGCAGCGTCGACACGCGGAAGTCCACCGCCTTTTCGACCGTCTCCTTGGCGTCCTTGTCCTTGGGCAGCGAGAGCAGCAGCTTCATGCGGCCGTCCTGCGGCACGCGCTTTTCAGAAATATCCAGCCGCGACAGCACCTTGATGCGGGTCGCGATTTTGTCGCGGATATCCAGCGGCGGGCGCGCGACCTCCTGCAGCACCCCGTCGACACGGAAACGGATGCGGTAAAAGGTCTCGAACGGCTCGAAGTGCAGGTCGGACGCGCCGCGGTGGAAGGCCTCGGTCAGCAGCTTCTGCAGGAAGCGCACCACCGGGGCGTCGTCGATGGCGTCGGCGGCGGTGCGGTTGCGCTGCGCGCTGGCGGCAGCCACCGGGTCGTACTCGATCAGCTTGCGCTGGACCTGCACCGGAGAGATGTTTTTCATCGTGCCCAGCGCCTCGCCGGCGGAGCGCACATGCTTCATCAGCTTGTCGTGCTCGACCACCACCGCTTCGATCGGGAGCTTGTACTTTTCCTTGATCGCCTCCAGCCCGGCCTGGTTGGACGGGTCGGACATCGCCAGCACCAGCCGGTTCTCGCGCCGGCCCAGCGGCAGCAGCCGGTGCGCATGGAATTCGCGATTGCCGGCCAGCGCCGGCGGCACTTTGTTCAGGTTGTACTGGGCCAGGTCCAGCAGCGGCATCTGGTATTTGTCGGCCGCGAACAGCGCGAGGTCATGCGCGCTCATGGTGCCGCTGCCGACGATCTCGTCGATGAGCTGCGACTGCTTTTCGCGCGCGGCCTGCTCCAGCTGAGCAAGCAGTGCGGGCGCGATACGCCGGCTCTGGGCCAGGGCAAGACCGAGTGTCATGGCAGGTGCGCTGTGCGGTTGGACGGTGGCCATCGGCCACAGAAGGGGCGGGACAGACCCACGTCCCCGGATCGGGGCAGTTTGCCGCCGGGGTCACTTTTTGTAAAGGCGACGGCGGGACGCTGTTGGCGTTTGCGCGACACGGGCGCAACCCTACTTGCGCGGGGAGATTTGCAGCGGCGGGGCTGCAATACAGCAGTGCACGGAGGTTCCACATTTTGTTTCACTTGTTGCGGATATTGCGCGCTACACTGCGGTTGCCGGTCATGCGGATTGCATCGTTACACGCAATCGCCGTGATTTCCCCTCAGAGATCGTGAGGCCATGCGGCATCGAAGTGGTCGACCCCGATATCTTCATCATCCACCAGTGGGATCTGGAACCGCTCATCGCGATCGCGGCGTTCAGGCAGATGCGTGCGCGCCGGAAAAAACCTCAGGCAACACCAGAGGATTTTGCGCGTGCACTTGAGCGAAGCGGTTGCCGGCCACCGGACAACGGATACGCGAGGCGTCGGAATTGATTTAGCGTGCCGGCTGTGATCGATGCCGCCGGCACAAAGACAAAGAGCCGAATCAACTCACGTCGATTCGGCTCTTTAAATCTGGTCGGGGTGAGAGGATTCGAACCTCCGGCCTCTACGTCCCGAACGTAGCGCTCTACCAGGCTAAGCTACACCCCGATTTGGTCTTGCTGGCCGACGTTTTGGCGTCAGCAGCAAAGAAGATAAGTGTAGCAGCGTTTTTTTGGAAATGGAAGAGGGAAGGCAAAATCGCCGCTCGTTGGCGCCCTTCGTTCCGCTTCCGTTGCCTACGCCGCTGTTGTTTACGACTGCCGCTGCAGCGAAAATTCGCAAAGCTGGATCAGCGTCTCTTTGAGCGGCGAAGCCGGGAAGCGCAAGGCGGCCTGTTCCGCGGCCTCGGCTTCGCGGCGTGCCGCTTCGAACGTGACATCGAGCGCGCCGCTGGCGTGGATGGCCGCGAACACCGCATCGAAATGCTCGGTGCCGCCTTGCACGATGGCGTCGCGCGCGAGCTGGCGCTGCTCGGGCGTGCCGTGTTCCAGCAGGTGCAGCAGCGGCAGCGTGGGCTTGCCTTCGCGCAGGTCGTCGCCGGCGTTCTTGCCCATCTGCTCCGCGCTGGCGGTGTAGTCGAGCATGTCGTCGATGAGCTGGAAAGCGGTGCCGATGCGGCGGCCGTATTCGGCTGCGGCTTCTTCCATTTCGGCGTCGGCGCCCGCAAGCACGGCGCCCAGCTGGGCGGCGGCCTCGAACAGCTTGGCGGTCTTGTAGCGGATCACCTGCAGGTAGCGCTCGACGGTGACATCCGGGTCGTGCATGTTCAGCAGCTGCAGCACCTCGCCCTCGGCGATTACGTTGGTCGCGTTGGACAGGATTTCCATGATGCGCATGCTGCCCGCATCGACCATCATCTGGAACGCGCGCGAATAGAGGAAGTCGCCCACCAGCACGCTGGCGGCGTTGCCGAACACCGCGTTGGCGGTGTCGCGGCCGCGCCGCAGCTCGGATTCGTCGACGACATCGTCGTGCAGCAGCGTGGCGGTGTGGATGAACTCCACGACCGCGGCCAGTTCATGGTGGCGGTTGCCGTCGTAGCCCAGCGCGCGCGCCGTCAGCAGCAGGATCACCGGACGCAGGCGCTTGCCGCCGGCGCCGATGATGTATTCGCCGATCTGCTCGATCAGCGGGACTTCAGAAGACAGCCGCTGGCGGATGACAGCATCGACCGCGCGCATGTCTGCAGCGACCGGGGCAAGCAAGGCAGTGGCGGAAGGCTGGGACAAGATGATCACCGTTACGCAAAACCGGACGATTATATGCGATGCGCGCAGCGTTCTACGCATGCGGCGCGTTCTAAAGATGGCTGCTCAGGGTATGCGTGAAGGGTGTTCGGGCGGGGCGCCTCTATAATTCGGCCATGAACAAGCCCGCATCTCGTCGCCAGTGGCGCCGCACCGCTTTGTGGGTGGCGTTTGCCGCACTGGCCGGATTCCTGCTCGCCGACCTGACCTGATCCGGGCGCTGTCCCATTGTGGCGATGCCGCCGCTCACAGGCTATGTGCCTGTTTTCTTTGCGCTTTTCCCCAACCTCGTTTACAATTCCCGGTTTCCTCCGGTTGCTACGCTCGCTTTGCGGGTTCTGACCGGCGGGAGATAACCGGGCCGCAGTGAGCCCGCCCGTACGCCAGGCCGTGCAGTTGAGCGGCCGTGCAGGGCGCGCCAGTGCAGGCATTCGGCGTTTTATTCACATCCGAGAGGTTCGACAATGTACGCGGTCGTAAAAACCGGCGGCAAGCAATACAAGGTTGCTGCTGGCGAAAAACTGAAAGTAGAACAGATACCGGCAGACATTGGCGCAGAAATCACGCTCGACCAGGTGCTCGCAGTGGGCGCCGGCGACCAAATCAAGTTTGGTACGCCGCTGGTTAGCGGGGCTTCCGTCAAGGCTACCGTTATCTCCCAAGGTCGTCACGACAAGGTGAAGATCTTCAAGATGCGCCGTCGCAAGCACTATCAGAAGCGTCAGGGCCATCGTCAGAATTACACCGAACTGCGCATCGAAGCGATCGTTGCCTGATCGATCGAGCGTAACCAGGTAAAGCGACAGGAGTAAGACATGGCACAGAAAAAAGGCGGCGGTTCCACGCGGAACGGCCGTGATTCCGAATCGAAGCGTCTGGGCGTCAAGGTGTTTGGTGGCCAGGCCATCAACGCCGGCGGCATCATCATCCGCCAGCGCGGTACCCGCGTGCATGCCGGCGACAACGTCGGCGTGGGCAAGGACCACACGCTGTTTGCCCTGGTGGACGGCCACGTGCAGTTCGCCGTCAAGGGCCCTGCCAAGAAGCAGCACGTCAGCGTCGTTCCGGCGGCCTGATAACAGCCTTTGCAGGATGAAGGCCCCGCAACGCTTGCGGGGCTTTTTCTTTTCTGGCCACAATTAGAGGCACTATCAAAGCGATCCTGGCGAGATGGTCCGTTCGCATCGTTTTGATAGCGCCTTTTGCGGTGCGCCCGGCAGGGTTTGCGGCATCCGGCCGCCAGCCCGCCGATCCATCACGGAAAACCCATCATGAAGTTCATCGACGAAGCCCGAATCGAAGCCATCGCCGGCAACGGCGGCAATGGCAGCGCCTCGTTCCGGCGCGAGAAGTTTGTGCCCTTCGGCGGCCCGGATGGTGGCGATGGCGGCCGGGGCGGCAGCGTGTTCGCCGTGGCGGACCGCAATATCAATACGCTGATCGACTTCCGCTATGCCAGGAAGCATGTGGCGCGCAACGGCGAGAATGGCCGCGGCTCCGACTGCTATGGCGCGGCGGGTGAAGACATCACGCTGCGCATGCCGGTGGGCACGCTGATCACCGACATGGATACCGGCGAGGTCATCGCCGACCTGACCGAGCACGGCCAGCGCGTGTGCCTGGCCGAGGGCGGCATGGGCGGCTGGGGCAACCTGCACTTCAAGTCCAGTACCAACCGCGCGCCCCGTCAGCAGGTGGACGGCAAGCCGGGCGAGCGCCGCATGCTCAAGCTTGAGTTGAAGGTGCTGGCCGACGTCGGCCTGCTGGGCATGCCCAATGCCGGCAAGTCGACCTTTATCTCGCATATCTCCAATGCGCGCCCGAAGGTGGCGGACTATCCGTTCACCACGCTGCATCCCAACCTGGGCGTGGTGCGCGTGGACCATGAGCAGTCGTTCGTGGTCGCCGATATCCCCGGCCTGATCGAAGGCGCGGCCGAAGGCGCGGGCCTGGGCCACCAGTTCCTGCGCCACCTGCAGCGTACCGGCCTGCTGCTACATATCGTCGACCTGGCGCCGTTCGACGAGGCGGTCGACCCGGTTGCCGAGGCCAAGGCCATCGTCAACGAGCTGAAGAAGTACGACGAAACGCTGTACGACAAGCCGCGCTGGCTGGTGCTGAACAAGCTGGACATGGTGCCGGAGGAAGAGCGCGCCGCGAAGGTGAAGGACTTCCTCAAGCGCTACAAGTGGAAGGGCCCGGTGTTCCAGATCTCGGCGCTGACCGGCGAAGGCTGCCGCGAGCTGATCTACGCGATCAAGGACCACCTGCAGGCGATCAAGGCCGAAGAAGCTGCGGCGCTGGCCGAGCCGGACATCCGGCTGGACGAGCGCCTGCACAACGTCGACCAGGGTACGGGCGAGGCATAAGGGGCCGCCGACGGCTGGCCTCACCGCAATAAAACACAACGGACAATTCGGGCGCGGCGCCCGCCGCCGGCTGCCCGGGAGACAGGATTCCCGCCATGCAATCGGTCATCGCGCAGGCAAAGCGCATCGTCGTCAAAGTCGGCTCCAGCCTGGTTACCAACGACGGCAAGGGGCTGGACCACGACGCCATCGCCCGCTGGGCGGCCCAGATCGCCAAGCTGCGCGTGGCGGGCAAGGAAGTGGTGCTGGTCAGCTCCGGCGCCATCGCCGAAGGCATGCAGCGCCTGGGCTGGGTGCGCCGCCCGAAGGAAATCCACGAGCTGCAGGCCGCCGCCGCCGTCGGCCAGATGGGCCTGGCGCAGGTCTATGAAAGCCAGTTCGGCCGCTATGGCATCCGCACCGCGCAGGTGTTGCTGACCCATGCCGACCTGGCCGACCGCGAGCGCTACCTGAACGCCCGCTCCACGCTGCTGACGCTGCTGTCGCTGGGCGTGGTGCCGATCATCAACGAGAACGACACCGTGGTCACCGACGAAATCAAGTTCGGCGACAACGACACGCTGGGCGCGCTGGTCACCAACCTGATCGAAGGCGATGCGCTGGTGATCCTGACCGACCAGCGCGGCCTGTACACCGCCGACCCGCGCAAGGACCCCGCCGCGCAGTTCGTCGACGAGGCGCTGGCCGGCACGCCCGAGCTGGAAGCGATGGCCGGTGGCGCCGGCACGTCGATCGGCCGCGGCGGCATGCTGACCAAGATCCTGGCGGCCAAGCGCGCGGCCAAGTCGGGGGCGCATACCACCATCGCCTCCGGGCGCGAGGCCAACGTGCTGGAACGGCTGGCCGCCGGCGAGGCCATCGGCACGCAGCTACTGGCGCCGACCGGGCGCCTGACCGCGCGCAAGCAGTGGATGGCAGATCACCTGCAGCTGCGCGGCCGCGTGGTGATCGACAACGGCGCGGTCGAGAAGCTGACCAGCGGCGGCAAGTCGCTGCTGCCGATCGGCGTGGTCGAAGTGCAGGGCGAATTCGCGCGCGGCGAGGTGATCGCCTGCGTCAATCCGCAGGGGAAAGAGGTCGCCCGTGGCATCACCAACTATTCCAGCGCCGAGGCGCGGCTGATCGCGCGCAAGCCCTCGTCCGAGATCGAAACCGTGCTCGGCCACCTGAACGAGCCCGAGCTGATCCATCGCGACAACCTCGTGCTGGTCTGAGCGATGGTCTGGCGCCGGCCTGGCGCAGCATAAAAAAACGGCGGGACTGGATGACAGTCCCGCCGTTTTGCCTTTCGATGACCGACCGGTCAGCGCATCCGCGGCGCCCGCGACTTCAGCTCGCGCACCATATCGTCCGGCGTGCCGGCCACGGTGCGGCCTTCACAGAAGAAATCGACCGCCAACGTGGCGGCGTAGGCATTGCGCACGCTGGTTTCCATCCGGTGCCAGTTCTCGCCGTAGTCGCTCTGGTTGGGAATCCACTCCTTGGCGCCGGCCGGCAGCGTGGCGTAGAGCTTGCGCTCGAACGCATCGCAGCGCATGCCTTCGAAGGTCACGTTGCGCGCGCCGCTCTGGCTGCTGGTGACCACGGTGTAGCGCACCACGTTGTCCTTGCCGACCGAGATCGACTTGCTGTCCACCGCGAACGACAGCGTGCCCGTGCCCGACACCGAGAACGGGATCAGGTTGGCGTCCTGCGGCACCGGCGGCAGCATCGCCTTGGCTTCCTCGAACGTCTTGGGCGCGAACGGGTTGAGCCACGTGCTCTCTTCTTCAGCCATCTGCTTGGTGGTGCTCTTGCAGCCGGCCAGCACAAGGCAGGCGGCGGCAAGCAGCAGTCCGGCAGCGCTCAGGCCGCCGCGGCGGCCCGGGCCCGTGAAACTAGTCATCAGTGCTCCGTGAGGTGGATACCGGCGCTGCCGGCGAAACAGATACAGGCTCGGAAGCCGGCGCAGGGGCAGGCTCCGGTTCCGCCGCGCCATCGCAGTCGGCCGCGGCGACTGCCGGCTGAGCTTGCGGGGACCGGCCTTGCGGATGGCTGCGCGGACCGCCCTGGCGCCCGTGCAGGCCCGGCGCGCCATGGGCACCATGGCTGCCGTGGGTCCCATAGGGGCTCAGCGGCACGCGCGGGTGCCGGTTCAAAAAGCGCGACAATTCCGTCAGCGCCATCTGGTAGACATCGCGCTTGAACTCGATCACCGCCTCCAGCGGCACCCAGTAATGGCTCCAGCGCCAGGCGTCGAACTCCGGATGGTCGGTGGCGCGAAGGTGGATATCGCAGTCCCTGCCGGCCATGCGCAGCAGGAACCAGATTTGTTTCTGGCCCTTGTAGTGGCCGCGGATCTCGCGGCGGATGAACTTGTCCGGCACCTCGTAACGCAACCAGTCGCGCGTGCGACCAACGATCCTGACGTGCTCCGGAAGCAGGCCGATTTCCTCATGCAGTTCGCGGTACATGGCCTGTTCCGGCGTTTCGCCGTACTTGATGCCGCCTTGCGGGAACTGCCAGGAGTGTTCGCCGATTCGCTTGCCCCAGAAAACCTCGTTGCGTGCGTTGAGGAGGATGATGCCGACGTTCGGGCGAAAGCCTTCACGATCGAGCATGACTGCACCTCGAATCCTTTAGAATTACGCTGATTATAAAGGAAGCGCGCAGCCGGGCTCAGGCGGGGGGATGGTGGTTTTCCCCGAGCGGAAGGGCAGTTTCAGGCGCGTGCGCGACAAACCTGTGCCGCCGCACCCCGGATTTTGCCGGGCGGGTTTTTCCCGCACCGTGGCGGCCTCGAGAGAAAGCAACGAATGAAAGCCTCGCAATTCTTCATTTCCACACTCAAGGAAGCGCCCGCCGACGCGGAAATCGTGTCGCACAAACTGATGATGCGCGCCGGCATGATCAAGAAGCTGGGCGCCGGCATCTACAGCTACATGCCACTCGGGCTGCGCGTGATCCGCAAGGTGGAAAACATCGTGCGCGAGGAAATGAACCGCGCCGGTGCGGTCGAACTCTCGATGCCGGTGATCCAGCCGGCCGAACTGTGGCAGGAAACCGGCCGCTGGGACAAGATGGGCCCCGAGTTGCTGCGCCTGAAGGACCGCCATGAGCGCGACTTCGCCGTGCAACCGACCTCGGAAGAGGTGGTGACCGATATCGCCCGCACCGAAATCCGCAGCTACAAGCAGCTCCCGGTCAATTTCTACCAGATCCAGATCAAGTTCCGCGACGAGCGCCGGCCGCGCTTTGGCATCATGCGCGGGCGCGAATTCACGATGAAGGATGCCTATTCCTTCGACCGCGACGCCGACGGCCTGCGCAAGTCGTACGAGAACATGTACGACACTTACGTGCGCATCTTCCGCCGCTTCGGGCTGGAATTCCGTGCGGTGGCGGCCGACAACGGCGCCATCGGCGGCTCGGGCTCGCATGAATTCCACGTGATTGCCGAGACCGGCGAAGACTCCCTGGTCTACTGCCCGAACTCGGCCTACGCCGCCAACATGGAAGCCGCCGAGGCCCTGCCGCTGCTGGCCGAGCGCGCCGCGCCCAGGGAAGACCTGGTCAAGACCTTCACCCCGGAGAAGGTCAAGTGCGAGCAGGTGGCCGAGTTCCTGGACATCCCGCTGGAGCGCAACGTCAAGTCGATCGTGCTGGCCAAGGATACCGAAGCCGGCGCCGAGATCTGGCTGCTGCTGATCCGCGCCGACCATGAGCTGAACGAGATCAAGGCTTCCAAGGTGCCGGGCCTGGCCGACTTCCGCTTCGCCACCGAGAACGAGATCGTCGACGCCTTCGGCTCGCCCCCGGGCTACCTGGGCCCGATCGGCGCGAAGAAGCCGGTCAAGGTGGTGGCCGACCGCACCGTCGCCAACATGAGCGACTTCGTCTGCGGCGCCAACTACCGCGACTACCACTACACCGGCGTCAACTGGGGCCGTGACCTGCCCGAGCCGATCGTGGCCGACTTGCGCAACGTGGTCGCCGGCGACGCGTCGCCGGATGGCCAGGGCACGCTGGAGATCTGCCGCGGCATCGAGGTGGGCCATGTATTCATGCTGGGTACGCGTTATTCGGAATCGATGAACGCCACCTTCCTCGACGAGAACGGCAAGACCCAGCCCATGCAGATGGGCTGCTACGGCATCGGCATCACCCGTATCCTGGGCGCCGCGATCGAGCAGAACTTCGATGAGCGCGGCATTATCTGGCCGGCCGCGATCGCGCCGTTCGCGGTGGTGATCTGCCCGGTTGGCTATGACCGCTCCGAAGCCGTCAAGGCCGAGGCCGACCGCATCCATGCCGAGCTGCTGGCCGCCGGCGTCGACGTCATCATCGACGACCGCGGCGAGCGCCCCGGCGTGATGTTCGCCGACTGGGAACTGATCGGCGTGCCGCACCGCGTGGTGGTGGGCGACCGCGGCCTGAAGGAAGGCAAGGTCGAGTACCAGGGCCGGCGTGACGCGCAGGCCACCGCCGTCAGTGTGGCCGAGGTGGTCGGCTACGTGCGCAACCAGCTCGCCAACTGACCTGCATGCGCGCCGCTCGGGGGATGACGGACGCCGGCCGGCGCATCGCCGCCGGCCTGCTGCTGGCGCTGGCCGCGACGGCCGCGCACGCCGGCGCGCAGAAGGAAGAAGACCTGGCCCATTCGGTGCGCGGCGCGCTGGCCGCCGCCATTGCCGACGACCGGCCCACGCGGCCGGTCTTTGCTTCCGGCGGCGAGCGCCTCGCGTACCTGAAGTGGCTGGGCGAGATGTCCTCTCGCCTGTCATCGCGCATCCCCGAGCCGCAGATGCGGGTGGAACTGATCGAGACCGCCTACTACGAGGCCAAGCGCGCCGGGCTCGAGCCCGCGCTGGTGCTGGGCCTGATCCAGGTCGAGAGCAATTTCCGCAAGTACGCGATCAGCTCGGCCGGCGCGCGCGGGCTGATGCAGGTGATGCCGTTCTGGGTGCGCACCATCGGCGATAACGATCCGCGCAAGCTCTTCCACCTGCAAAGCAACCTGCGCTACGGCTGCACCATCCTGCGCTACTACCTGGACCGCGAGCAGGGCGACCTGTACCTGGCGCTGGGCCGCTACAACGGCAGCCGCGGCCGGGCGGAGTATCCGAACGCGGTGCTGGCGGCGTGGAAGCGCTGGCAGTACTCAGAAGCCTCGGTCACCGTGGCAGGCGATGCCGAGATCGCGCCGTCGCGTCCGCGCGCGCCAGTGTCCGAGCCTCCCGAACGCAATCCCTTCTCGCCCCGGCGCGTCGCCAATCCCTCATGATCCGCGAAGCATCCGCTGCCGGTGGCAAGACCGGCTATACCGAATCCTCGCCCGAACTCGAGCAATGGCTGGCGCGGCATATCGCGCAGGGCTTCGGCGCCGATGCGCTGGTGCTGTCGATGCTGCGTTCCGGCTATGACGATGCCTTTGCGCGCCAGGTCGTGGCCGCGGCGTTCGGGCAGGGCGCCGGGGCGCCCGCGTTGCCCCCGGCGCATCGCAAGGCGCCGGCCACTGCCGCCGAGGCCGAGCCGCGGCTCTACGTCGCGCACGGCGGCGACCGCGAGGTCCAGATCCTGTTCCGGCTGGCGTCGCCCCGCATCCGGCTGTTCCAGCAGCTGCTGACCGGCGACGAGTGCGATGCGCTGGTGGCGCTGTCGCGCGGCCGGCTGGCGCGCTCGCCGGTGGTCAACCCGGATACCGGCGACGAGAACCTGATCGATGCCCGCACCAGCATGGGGGCGATGTTCCAGGTGGGCGAGCACGCGCTGATCTCGCGCATCGAGGCGCGTATTGCCGCGGTCACCGGCGTGCCGGCCGAACACGGCGAAGGCCTGCAGATCCTGAACTACAAGCCCGGCGGCGAGTACCAGCCGCACTTCGACTACTTCAACCCGCAGCGCCCCGGCGAGGCGCGGCAGCTTTCCGTCGGCGGACAGCGCATCGCCACGCTGGTGATCTACCTGAACACGCCCGCTGCCGGCGGCGCCACCGCGTTCCCGCGGGTGGGGCTGGAGGTGGCGCCGGTCAAGGGCAACGCGGTGTATTTCAGCTACCTGCTGCCCGACGGCGCCCTTGACGACCGCACGCTGCATGCCGGCCTGCCGGTGGCATCGGGCGAAAAATGGATCGCCACCAAATGGCTGCGCGAACGGCCGTACCGCAGCGAGGCCTGAGCCTGCCGGCCAGGGCCACCGAAGGCGCCGCGCGCTGCTGGTTCGATCCCGCGCTGCCGGTCGCCGAGAGCCGGCGCGCCAGCCAGAGCAGCGCCAGCTACCTTTCCCATACCCATCCCACGTTGTCGGTTGGCGCCGTCGACGGCGGCACCAGCCGCTTTACCTGCGGCGCCGATGCCGCGCTGCTGCATCCCGGCGCGGTGGTGGTGATTCCGGCTGGCCAGGTGCACGCCTGCAATCCGGTGCCTGACGGCCGCTGGAGCTACCAGATGCTGCATTTCGATCCGGCGTGGGTGGCATCCGTGCTCGACGAGGATGGACCCGTTCGTGCCGGACTGGCAGCGCGCGTGACGTCGATGCCCGCGGTCTACCGGCTGGTCTGCGCGCTGAACGCGACCTTGTTCTCGCCGGCCGACAGCCTCGAAAAGGAAGCCGCGCTGGTGGCGTTTATCGGCGACCTGCACGCCGCGCTGGAGTCGGGCGATGACTTGCACACGCTGCCCGCGCCCGCCGCCGTTTCCGCGCGCGTGGCGTACCTGTGCGAACTGCTGCACGCGCGCCACGCCGAACGCCTGCCACTTGCCGAGCTGGCGCGCGCTGCGGGCCTGAGCCGCTACCACCTGGTGCGCGCCTTTCGCGCCGAGACCGGCATGACGCCGCATGCCTACCAGCTCGATATCCGCATCCAGCACGCACGCCGGCTGCTGCGCCAGGGCGCGGCATTGGCCGAGGTGGCGCTGGACCTGGGCTTTGCCGACCAGAGCCACTTCCAGCGCGCCTTCAAGCAGCGCGTGGCGCTGACCCCGCGCAGCTACCAGCGCGCCGCCTGAGGGGGCCGCTTAGCGCTACAGCAACTTTCTTCAAGACCGGCGCCGTCCCCCGGCCTGACACTGCGGGCTCTCTTGATGGAGGGCCGGCATGGACATGCCTCTCAATCCCGCCCCGCTGCAGCAGTTCGCGATGGTGGCCGGCGCCCACGCGCTGGCGCTGCTGAGCCCGGGGCCTGACTTTTTCCTGGTAGTGCGCAGCGCGCTGCTGCACGGGCCGCGGCGTGCCAGCGGCGTGTGCCTGGGCATTGCGCTGGGCAACGGCGTCTTTATCGGCCTGGCGCTGGCCGGGTTTGCCGCGATGCGCGACTATCCGCCGCTGTTCGCGGCGCTGCAGTGGGCGGGCTGCGCTTACCTGGCGTGGCTGGGCTGGCGTCTGCTGCGCGCCAGCGGCGAGCTGTCGCTGCCGCAGACCGATGCCGCATCGCCGGCCGCGCCGGCATCGTGGCTCGCGCAGATCGCCAGCGGCTTCCTGTCGGCGGTGCTGAACCCGAAGAACGGGCTGTTCTACGCCAGCCTGTTCTCGGTGCTGGCGGCCAGCCGCACGCCGCCCGCGGTGCAGCTTGCCTACGGCGCCTGGATGTTCGCCGTGGTGCTGGGCTGGGACCTGCTGGTGGCCTATGGCATCGGCCATCCGGCGGTGGCGGCGCGCTTCGGGCGCGTGGGGCGCTCAGTGCGATGGGTGGAGCGCCTGACCGGCGCCATCCTGTGGCTGCTGGCGCTGGCCGTGGGCTGGCACGCGTTGCGCTGATGTTCACGGAGTCTCCTGCGAAGGGTCGTGGCGCAGCACGCGCCGCAGGGTTTCGTCATCGAGCCGTTGCACGCCGTCGAGCCAGGTGCCGAGCAGCGTCAGCAATTCCAGCAGGGCATCGACGCGCGCGAGCAGGTGGGCATCGTCGCCGGCCGGCGCAGCTTCTTGCCGCAGCGCGCGCAACGCCGCCGCGGCGGGGTCGATCTCGCGGCGCTTGCGCTCCGCGGCCATGGTGCGGAAGTTCAGCCAGACATCGGCCGGCACGCGCACATACTCGCGCCGGTCGCGCGGAGCATCGGCATGCGACGGGCGCGTCAGGTTCCAGGAGTCAAGTTCGCGCAGCCCGACGCTGATATTGGAACGCGAGCGGTTCAGCGCGTGCGCGATCTCGTCGGCATTGAGCGGACGCGGCGCGATATAGAGCAGGCCCAGGATCTGGCTGGCGGTGCGGGTCAGGCCGCAGTGGCTGCCCAGTTCCCCGAGGTGGCCGATCAGCAGGTGGGCAAGCGGTGAAAGATGCATGGTGTCGTGGTAGGTCGGTCGCGGCCGCACTGGCGGCCGGGCTTCTGGTCGGGCGCGGCGTGGCGGGCGTGGCGGGCGTGCGCCCGCCACGCCGTGCCGCTACTGTGCGGGCGTCCAGGCTTGCGCATCCACCTCCTTGGGCACCTGCGGACCGCCGGGCGTGTAGGCCGGATGCTGGATGTTGCACCAGCCGCCGAACGGGAACGGCCGGCAGCGCCACAGCTTGCCGTCCACGCCGATGATGGTCTGCGGCGCCGGCGCAGCCCCGCTGTAGACCAGTTGCAGGTCCGCCCAGCGCAGCGGGTCGCCGTAGACGTACGACGCCTTGGTCAGGTAGATGCGCACGAACGACGGGTTATGCGCCGCGGTGGCGTAATACATCATGCGGATCTTGCCGTTCTGGGGCTTGATCGGGGTCTTGTGCCACTGGCTCGAGCGCACGTCCAGCCCGGCCTTCTTGGGATTGCCGCCCGCGCACAGCGTGCCGTCCTTGACGGCCTGCTCGACCGACGCCTGGCTGTTGTAGTCCTGCGGGAAACCGGTGACTTCGTTCCATTGCTGGAAGGGATAGGCGCCGCTGCGGCGGAACGCCTCGCGGCAGCCGGCGTTGGGCACGCCCGAGCCGTCGGCCGGCCACCAGAAGCCGCCGTCCTGGAAGCACTTGAGCTGCCGGGCGATGGGGAACTCCACCACGCCGTGCGCCCGCGCGGGTGTGGCGATGAATCCGCTGCTCAACAGCAGGCGAGCGGGGAACACGGTCTGCTTGATCCTCATTGCGTAGTCTCCGGTGACTGGCCAGCGTTTCCGGCAGGAGGTCCGGTGCCACGCCGGCATTGGCGCGTGCGGGTCAGCCGGGCCGCAGTGCGGTCCCTGGCTTTTGCGTCGATTTTCCGGCGCCGTTCACGGCGGATGCCAATCGCAATTCCCACGGTGCGCTATTGGTATTGAAATGTCCTGTTTCCCGTTTTCACCAATTTCTGAAATTGCGGAAATAATTGGATCGGTTCGGTATTTTCTGAAATTCTTGAAATTAGCCATGCAACGGATTGCGGGACAATTTCGCCGGCCGTGGTATCGCTTCATGATGATCCCGAAATCTGGCGTCAATGCTGGCTTTTCGGCCGATCCGCGGCGACTTTGCCGGCGTCGTGCGCGCACCATGGCGGTCCCATGAATGAGACAAAGCGCGCAAAAAACGGGTAGTCAAATGTATGCGGAGCGGCGCCGTTGCCGTCTTGCTTTTTGAATAAGCATTGTTATATTTCCTGCGTTGCCGCAACTCAAGAATTTTCTTTTGACTCGCTTATTCCGATGACTGGAATTGCCATCAACTCCGCAGGCAGCGGCAATGCAAATTCAGATGGCGCTATGGCGGCAAGCCGGTTCCCGGGCACGGGCAGCGCAGGACAAGGACAGGCGGTTCGCGGCAGGCACGCGACGGCTCAGGCGGCTTTCACGCTGCTCGAACTGCTGGTGGTGCTGCTGATCATCGCGTTGCTGGCGGGCTATGTCGGGCCGCGGCTGTTCTCGCAGGTAGACAAAGCGCGGGTCAAGTCGGCCAATGCGCAGATGAAGACCCTGGCGGACGCGGCGACCCAGTTCCGGATGGATACCGGCCACTACCCCAGCGAGCAGGAAGGGCTCAATGCGCTGGTGCAGAAGGGCAGCGATCCCGGCTGGGACGGCCCCTACCTGGTCTTCCACAGGTAGGCGTTGCCCCACGGGTCGGCGGGCAGGCCCTGGACCTACGCGGCGCTGTCGGAGACCAATACCGGCGAGCGCAAGATCATCACCATCGAGGATCCGGTCGAATACGAGCTGGCCGGCGTGCTGCAGATCCCGGTTAACGACAAGAAGGGCCTGACCTTCGCGCGCGGCCTGCGCTCCATCCTGCGGCACGACCCCGACACTGTGCTAGTCGGCGAGATCCGCGATGATGAGACCGCCGGCATCGCGGTGCAGGCGGCGCTGACGGGGCACCTGGTGATGTCGTCGGTGCATACCAACACGGCCTTCAGCGTGCTGGAGCGCTTCCTTTACATGGGCGTCGAGCCGGCCAGTTTTGTCGAGGCGCTGCAGGGCGTGGTGGCGCAGCGGCTGGTGCGGCGCATCTGCGAGCACTGCGCGCGCGATGACCGGCCCGATGCCGAGCTGGCGGGCAAGGCAAGGCTGACGGCCGAGCAACTGCGCGCGGGGCGCTTTCGCAAGGGCCGCGGCTGCGAGGCGTGCCGCGGCACCGGTTTCCATGGCCGGCTGGCGCTGGCCGAGGTGCTGCGCATCGACGACGCGCTCAAGGACGCGCTGCTGCGGCGCGAGTCCGCGGCGTCGCTGCGCGAGATTGCCCGGCGCGGCGGCCATGTGGGCGTGCGCGAGATCGCGCTGGAGAATGCTGCCGCCGGCCTTACCACACTGCAGGAGATCCTCCGTGTCATCCCTCTCGGTTGAACTGAACGCACGCCTGGACGAGTCCTGGTCGACGAGCGCCTGAACGGCGTGGTGGTGCGCGACAGCGTCGAAACGCTGCAGGCGATCGAGCGGCTGATCCAGGCGCTGGACCTGCCGCAATCGGAGTCACCCTCGACGTGCAGGTGCTGGAGGTGGCGCGCAACGACCTGCTCAACCTGGGCATCCGCTATCCCGGCAAGATCACCGGCACGCTCGACGAACTGGTACAGCGCCGCTACCTGCGCGAGCTGCCGCTGCCTGTATCGGCGTATTTCCGCCAAACTGTACCGGTACTGTACCGCTCACTGACCGTAGACTGATTTCCTGAATGCCCTGGAGTCAGTCATGGAAGTATCCCAACTCGCCGCCGGCACCGGTGTCTTTGCCGCGTTTGCCGGCTTTGCGCTGGTGTCGTCGATCACCCCCGGTCCCAACAACACCATGGTTCTCGCCTCCGGCGTGAACTTTGGCTTCGCGCGCACGGTGCCGCATGTGCTGGGCATCAGCATTGGTTTTGCCTTGATGGTGGCGATGGTCGGCCTGGGGCTGGGATCGCTGTTTCACGCGTTTCCGTGGACCTGGCAGCTGCTGCGCGTGGCGGCCACCGTCTACCTGTTGTGGCTGGCGTGGAAGCTGGCCACCGCCGGCGGCGTGCAGGACCAGAAGGTCGGGCGCCCGATGGGCTTCCTGGCCGCCGCGGCGTTCCAGTGGGTCAATCCCAAGGCGTGGGTGATGGCGGTGGGCGCGTGCAGCACCTACGTGCTGCACGGCAACCTGTGGCTGAACGTGTTGCTGCTGGCGGGGATCTTCGGCGTGGTCAACCTGCCGAGCGTCGCGATGTGGGCGCTGTGCGGCTCAGCGCTGCGGCGCTGGCTGGCGCGGCCGCGCGTGCTGCGTGCGTTCAATATCGGCATGGCGGTGCTGCTGCTGGCCTCGCTGTGGCCGATTCTCGGCGCTTGAGGGCGGCATCTATGTGCCACCGTGGCTTGAACCGCTGAATATGTGCTCCCCTCTCCCGCTTGCGGGAGAGGGGAGCAAACCGAGAGGCGATCTAAATCAAACCAGCGCCCGGATCGAACCCAGGTTGCGCCAGTACCCCTTGGCATCCATCCCGCACCCGAACACATAGCGGTCCGGCACGGCAAAGCCGCAGAAGTCCGGGTGCATCGGCTTGGCCTTGCTCAGCGTCTTCTCGCACAGCACCGCGGCGTGGAATTCCTTCGCGCCCATGTCCATGATGCGCTCGCGGATCGCGGCCATGGTCTCGCCTTCATCCAGGATGTCGTCCAGCACCAGCACCACGCGGTCCTTGACCGACTCGCGCGGGGCCACGCGCCACTGCATCTCGCCGCCCACGGTCTTGTTGTTGTAGCGAGAGAGGTGGATGTAGTCGAATTCCAGCGGGAAGGCCAGCTTGGGCAGCAGCATGCCGGTGAAGACCACCGCGCCGCCCATTACCGACAGCACCAGCGGGAAGGCATCGCCCATCCTGGCGGTGATGTCGGCCGCCATGCGGTCCAGCGACGCCTGGACTTCCTCGGCGGAGACGATTTCTTCGGAGTTGGCCCACAGCTCGCGGGCCTGTTCGGCGCTCATCATGATGTCTGTCCTGTTCTTTTGCGGGGGAGGGCGGATCGCGGCCGGATCTTAACGGTACTTAGCGGTTGAAGAGGCCCTTCATGCCGCCCTTCATCGCGCCCATCTGGCGCATCATCTTCATCATGCCGCCGCCCTTGAGCTTCTTCATCATGGATTGCATCTGGTCGAACTGGTTCAGCAGGCGGTTGACTTCCTGCACCGGCACGCCGGCGCCGGCGGCAATGCGGCGCTTGCGGCTGGCCTTGATCAGCTCAGGCTTGGCGCGCTCGGTCGGCGTCATGCTGTTGATAATGCCTTCCATGCGGGCCACCTGCTTTTCCGCCTGATCCATATTGGCGCCCTGCGCCTGCTGGGCGAACTGCGCCGGCAGCTTGTCGACCAGGCTGCCCAGGCCACCCATCTTCTTCATCTGGCCGATCTGGGCCTTGAAGTCTTCCAGGTCGAAGTCGCCGGTCTTCTTGATCTTCTTGGCCAGCTTCTCGGCCGCTTCCATGTCCACGCCGCGCTGGGCTTCCTCGACCAGAGCGAGGATGTCGCCCATGCCCAGGATGCGCTGGGCCATGCGGTCGGGGTAGAAGGGCTCGAGGCCGTCCAGCTTTTCGCCGACGCCGACGAACTTGATCGGGCGGCCGGTGATGTGGCGCACCGACAGCGCGGCACCGCCGCGCGCATCGCCGTCCAGCTTGGTCAGCACCACGCCGGTCAGCGGCAGCGTGTCGTTAAAGGCCTTGGCGGTGTTGACCGCGTCCTGGCCGAGCATGGCGTCGACCACGAACAGGGTTTCAGCGGGCTTCAGCTGGGCGTGCAGCGCGGCGATTTCCTGCATCATCAGCTCGTCGATACCCAGCCGGCCGGCCGTGTCGACGATCAGCACGTCGTGGTAGTGCTTGCGGGCCCAGTCCACCGCCGCGCGGGCGATCTCGACCGGCTTCTGGTCCGGCTGCGACGGGAAGAAGTCCGCGCCGACCTGCTCGGAAACGGTCTTGAGCTGGGCGATAGCGGCGGGGCGGTAGACGTCGCACGAGACCGTCAGCACCTTCTTCTTCTTGTTTTCCTTGAGCCACTTGGCCAGCTTGCCCACGGTAGTGGTCTTGCCGGCACCCTGCAGGCCGGCCATCAGGATGATGGCGGGCGGTTGCACGGCCAGGTTCAGCTCGGCTTCCTTGTTGTTGCCGCCGGCGGCTTCGGCCCCGCCAATGACGGAGGTCAGCTCGCGCTGGACCACGCCGACCAGCGCCTGGCCCGGGGTGAGGCTGGTCACGACCTCCTCGCCCAGCGCCTTTTCCTTGACGCGTGCGACAAATTCGCGCACGACCGGCAGCGCCACGTCGGCTTCGAGCATGGCAAGGCGCACTTCGCGCAGCATCTCGGCGGTGTTGGCCTCGGTCAGGCGCGCCTCGCCGCGCATGGTCTTGACCACACGCGCCAGGCGTTGAGTGAGATTGTCCAGCATGGCAGGATTCGGGGAGAAGTCGGAGCAGGGCTCGGAGAGGAATCGGGGCAGGACCGGCTCACGCGGCGGGCCTGGAGCACCGGATCAACCGGCCGCCACCGTCCGTGGGCACTAAGGTAAACTGCGCAAATGGTCATTGTACTGTATGCCCTGACGGCACTTCTCTATTGCGGCCTGGCCCTGCACGGCTGGGCGACGCGCCATCCGGTGGCGGCCGCGGCCGGCCAGGCTGGCGGCGGCGCCTCGGCCGTGTTGGTCGCATCCGGCCCCGGCGGCATCCCTCCGGCGGGGGGCGCGCACGGCGAAGCGCGCCCGGCCTGGTGGCACGTGCTGATGCTGGCGGCGCTGGCCAGCCACGGCATGCTGCTGCATGAAACCATCTTCCCGGCCGAGCGCATGGTGTTCGGCTTTGCCTTCGCGCTGTCGGCCATGCTGTGGCTGGGCGTGGGCATCTACTGGATCGAGAGCTTCTTCTTCTCGCTGGCCGGGCTGGGGCTGATCGTGATCCCGGTGGCGCTGGTCGCGAGCCTGATGCCGCTGGCCTTCCCCGGTTCGCAGATCCTGGGCTACGCCGCGCAGCCGCTGTTCAAGCTGCACTTCATCATCGCCAACGTCGCCTATGGGCTCTTCACGCTGGCGGCCTTCCACGCCTTTTTGATGCTGCTGGCGGAGCGGCGCCTGCACGGCTTCCGCCACGCGCCGGCGCGTGCCAGCGAGCCGCAGCCCAGCCAATGGCTGGGACGCTGGCTGGACCTGCTGCCGCCGCTGCTGACGCTGGAGAAGCTGCTGTTCCGGCTGATCGGCGCGGGCTTCGTGCTGCTGACGCTGACGATTGGCTCGGGGCTGCTGTTCTCCGAGGAACTGTTCGGCCGCGCCTTCCGGCTCGACCACAAGACCGTGTTCGCGCTGATCTCATGGGCCATGTTCGGCGGCATCCTGGCCGGGCGCATCTTCCGCGGCTGGCGCGGCAAGGTGGCGCTGCGCTGGGTCATCGCCTCCTTCGGCATCCTGCTGCTGGCGTACGTCGGCAGCCGCTTCGTGATCGAAGTCGTCCTGCATCGGATCTGATTTGCCATGGTACGTATCCTGATCCTGCTGGCCGTGGTGCTGGGCGTCATCTGGTGGCTGCGCGCCCGCGCCGAGGCGCGCCTGGCCGAAATGCGCGCGAAGCAAGAGGCGCGCGAAGCCAGCGAGCGGGCCGCCGCCAGCGCCGCCAATGCCGGCAAGGCAGGTCAACCCGGGGCCGCCCCGGCCGAGCCCATGGTCCAGTGCGCCCAATGCGGCGTACACCTGCCGCAAGGCGAGGCCATTGCCTGGCGCGGCCTGCACTACTGCCGCCGCAGCCACTTGCCTGACGAGGCTGGTACCGGCACAGGTACCGGCACCGGCACGGACGGTCCCGGCGCATGAGCGAGCCGGCGCCATCCGGTGCCTCGGGCTGGCAGCGGCTGAACGCCTGGCGCGCGCTGGCCCAGCTATGGCGCCAGCCTGAACCGCCTGACTTCCACTGGCGCCTGCTGCGCTATTTCTGCTGGACCCGCGTGGCGGTGGGCCTGCTGCTGGTCGGCTATGCGCTGATGCAGCGGGGGGAGCCGCCGGCCGGGGCGGCGGCATTGCCCTTTGCCCTGGAAGCGCTGGTCGCGCTGGGTGGAGTCGAACACGCGGCCGCGATGACGGTCGCGCTCCCGTACCTGGTGATTGCGCTGGCGATGCTCGCCGGCACGCTGTGGCGCCGCCACTTCCACCTGCGCGTGCGCGTGCAGGTGCTGGCCGACCTGGGTCTGCTGGCGCTGGTCTACACCGTGCTGGGACAGCACGGCAGCCACGCCCAGGCCGACGGCCTGGCCATGATCTTCCTGCTGCCGGCGCTGGAAGCCGGCGCGCTGACCAGCCTGCTGTTCGCGCTGTTTGCCGCGGCCATCTCCGCCCTGGTGGTGATGAGCGGCCCCTTCGCCCACACCATCCTGCTGCGCCAGGCCGACGCCGGGCTGCTGGGCTCGGGCCTGTTCGGGCTGGTGTTCATGATCGCCGCGCTGCTGATGTATATGCTGGCCAACCGCCAGCTCGCGCAGGAGCGGCTGGCGCTGGCGCGCGAACAGGAGCTGAGGCTGCAGCAGCTGGTGAACCGACTGATGGTCAACGACATGCAGGACGGCGTGATGCTGGTGCGCGCCAACGGCTCGGTGGTGGCTGCCAACCCGGCGGCGGTGGTGCTGCTGGGCGTGCAGCCGCATGAGCGGATCTATTCCAGGCGGCTGGGCACGGCCGGGCAGAGCGACAGCGGCGGCGACGCCGTGCTGTTCGACCTGCGCCGCATCCCGCGGCTGCAGCCGCTGACGGAAATGCTGCGCGACTGGCTGCGCAGCAAGGACGACGTGCCGCGCATCCTGCAACTGCTGCCGATGGCGTCGGGCACCGCGCTGGCCGACGGCACCATGCAGCACACCCGGCTGCGGCTGCGCTTCGTGCTGCCGGGACTGGCCGGGCTGCGCTCGAGCCTAGCGTATGGCCGCACCGTCCCGACCGCGCTCGACACCGCCGCCTGGAACGAACTGTCGCCCGAAGCCGCCGCGCGCCTGCGCCTGGCCATCGCCCAGAACGAAGCCATGGCCTGGTCGCAGGAAGACGAGGCGCTGCTGCGCAGCGAGATGCGCGACACCGTGCTGGTCCATATCGAAAGCTGGGAACGCATCGCCGAGCAGGTGCAGCAGGAAAAACTGGCCGCGATGGGCCGGCTGGTGGCCAGCATCGCGCACCAGATCCGCAACCCGCTGGCCGCGATCAGCCAGGCCAGCGAGCTGCTGGCCGATTCCGGCAGATTGGAGCCGGGCACGCTCGACAATGGCGGCGCCGACGTCGATATCGACGCCCGCCTGCTGCGCATCATCAACGACAACGTGCGCCGGCTGGACCAGGTGGTGTCTGACGTGCTGCAGATGTCGCGGCGCCCGCGCACCGGCCGCAGCACCGTGCAGCTGGCGCAGGCGCTGCCCGAGATCGTGGAGCGCTGGCGGCTGGAAATGCGCTCGCGCCGCCCGCAGCCCGGCGACACGCGCCCGGCCGGCCGCGGCGATATCAATGCCAACACGATCCGGCTGACCGTGGATGTAGCGAAGCCGGTGGTATTCGATGCCGCGCAGCTGCAGCAGGTGCTGGGCAACCTGCTCGACAACGCGTGGCGCTACTGCAGCCGGTCGCCCGGTTCGATCCGGCTGCTGGCGCATGCGCTGGACCAGCACCATGCCGAGCTGATCGTCTGGAACGACGGCGCCGAGGTCTCGCGCGAGCACCAGCGCAGCCTGTTCGAGCCCTTCTTCACCAGCAACGCGCAGGGTACCGGCCTGGGCCTGTTCATGGCGCGCGAGCTGTGCGGCGCCAACGATGCGCAGGTGCGCTACGGCTCGATCTCGCTGCCGGCGCTGATCGAGCGTACCGGCGTGCTGGCCCCGACCACGCGCGATACACTGCCGGCCAAGGCCTTCGTGCTGACGCTGCGCATCGAGACCGCCGACGCGGCCGCGGGCCTGAGCGCCTGAGCAACCCAAACCTGAACGACCCCGATCCTCGTCACCCATGCCACCCCGTATGTCCCGAGCGCCCGATCCCATCCTCGTCATCGACGACGAGGCCGACCTGCGCGAGCTGCTGGACATCTCGATCCGGCGCATGGGGCATGACGTGGTGCTGGCCGGCTCGCTGGCCGAGGCGCGCGAGAAGCTGGCGCAGCACCGCTACAGCCTGGTGCTGACCGACATGCGGCTGGGCGACGGCCTCGGCATCGAGATCGTGCGGCAGCTTTCCGCCGCACCGGAGCGCGTGCCGGTCGCGGTCATCACCGCCTACGGCAGCGCCGACAACGCCGTGGAGGCGCTGAAGGCCGGCGCCTTCGACTACATCGCCAAGCCGGTGTCGCTGGAACAGCTGCGCAGCCTGGTGCTCAACGCGCTGGGCCGCCAGCATCGCGACAGCGGCGATGCCGCCGCCGCCGACCCTGCCGCCGATCGCGCCGCGGCCTTGCTGCCCGGCCATTCCGCGGCCATGCAGGAGGTGCGCCGCTCGCTGTCGCGGCTGGCGCGCAGCATGGCGCCGGTGGTGATCAGCGGCGAATCCGGCAGCGGCAAGGAGCGCGCCGCGCGCGCCATCCATGCGATCAGCGCTCGCGCCTCGCATCCGTTCGTGGCGGTCAACTGCGGCGCCATCCCCGAGAACCTGATGGAGTCCGAGTTCTTCGGCTACGTCAAAGGCGCCTTCACCGGCGCCGAGGGCGAGCGCGGGGGGTTCTTCCAGGCCGCCAACGGTGGCACGCTGCTGCTCGACGAGGTGGCCGACCTGCCGCTGCCAATGCAGGTCAAGCTGCTGCGCGCACTGCAGGAGCGGCGCGTGCGCAAGATCGGCGCCAGCCGCGAAGACGCTGTGGACGTGCGCGTGATGTGCGCCAGCCACAAGGACCTGGCTGCAATGGTCGCGGCTGGCCAGTTCCGGCAGGATTTGTATTACCGCCTCAACGTGCTGGAGCTGCGCATGCCGACGCTGCGCGAGCGCGGCGAGGACATCCCGGTGCTGGCGCGCGCCATCCTGGACCACCTGGCGGTGCGCTACGGCGACCCGCACCCCAAGCGGCTGTCGCCGGCGGCGCTGGACCGGCTGGCCGCCTACCGCTTCCCCGGCAACGTGCGCGAGCTGGAGAACCTGCTCGAACGCGCCTACGCCTTTGCCGAGAGCGAGCAGATCGAGGAGGCAGATCTGGGCGCGCTTGAAGCCGGCGCCGAGCGCGCCGGACTGCTGCACGCGCCGGCGCCGGCCATGGCCCCGACGGTGCCGGCCGCCTATTACGCGTCCTGGGCGGCAGGCGGCATGTGGACGCCGGTGCCGGCGGCTGCCGCGCCGGTGCCGGCGGCTGCCGCGCCGGTGCCGGTGACGGTCGAGCCAGCACCGGCCCCGGCCAGGGCTACTGCCGCCGAACCCCAACCCCAACACTGTGTCTTTTTAA
>NZ_JBEFLI010000043.1:0-60348 GCF_040578825.1 Cupriavidus necator
TCGGAAGACGCCGACTAAGGAGTGGTAGTTCAGTCGGTTAGAATACCGGCCTGTCACGCCGGGGGTCGCGGGTTCGAGTCCCGTCCACTCCGCCAAATTAGAACGCCCGCGCAAGCGGGCGTTTTTCTTTTTCCGAAGGCGATTGCACGCTGAGGGTTTTCTCCCTCTCCCGCACGCGGGAGAGGGAGCACCCAACTGGTCGTTCAAGCGACTCACCTGCTCACTTCGCCGGACTCCTGCTAACCCGGTAGAAATACCGCACCAGCAACACCCCCGCGACCGCCAGGCTGACGCTGTTGGCCAGCCAGAAGCCGCCCGCGCCATGCGTGAATGCCGGCAAGCCATCGATCAGCCCGAACCCCAGCACATAACCCCCGCCCAGCCCGATCCCCCACAGCGAGCCGGCATAGATCAGCGTCGGGATCAGCGCAATCTTGTACGCCCGCAGGATAAACGCAGTCATCACCTGCACCGCATCGAAGGCCTGGTAGAAGGCGACGAACAGCACCAGCGGCAGCGCCGCCGCCACCACCGCCGGATCGCTGGCGTAAGCGTGCAGCACCGGCTCGCGCAGCACCCACAGCAGCGCGCCCGTCAGCATGGCCAGCGTCACCGCCATGCGGATGCCGCGCCAGGCGATGCGGCTGGCGCCGGCGAGGTCGCGCGCGCCCAGGTGCTGCGCCACCAGCGTCGAAGTGGCGATGCCCAGCGACAGCGGCAGCATATAGGCCACCGCGCCCAGGTTGGCGATGATCTGGTGCCCGGCAAGCGTCACCGTGCCCATCCGTGTGATAAAGATCGACATCAGCGTGAACGACGTGATCTCGATCAGATAGGTCAGCCCCATCGGCACGCCCAGGCGCAGCAGCGCGCGCAGCGGCGCGGCCGCCGGCCAGCTCCAGGTGTCGAAGATCCGCAGCGGGCGATAGGCGCTGCCATAGCGCAGGATCAGCAGCCCGGCGATGCACCATATCCAGCTGATCAGCGTCGAAGCCAGCCCGCAACCTGGGCCGCCCATCGCCGGCACGCCCAGCCCGCCGTGGATAAACCACGCATTGAGCGGCACCTTCAGCACCAGCCCGCCGATCTGCAGCACCGTGACCATGATGGGGCGCGACAGCGCATTGTTCAGCGCCGAGTAAAGGCGGAAACCTAGCGCCGCGGGCAGCCCGAAGGCGCCGAAATGCAGGTACGCGGTGGCCTTGTCGACCAGCTCGGGCGGAGCCTTGGCAAAGGCCAGCAGCGGGGCGGGGAAGGCCAGCAGCAACACGCCGGGAATCGCCAGCCCGGCGCCCAGCCACGCGGCCTGACGCACTTCGGCGCCGATCGCTTCGACCCGTCCCGCGCCGTAGAGCTGGCCGGCGATCGGCGCGAGCGCCAGCAGCACGCCCATCAGGCTGATATAGATCGTGATGTAGATGGAGCCGCCCAGTCCGACAGCGGCAAGGTCGGTGGCCGAGGCGCGCCCCGCCATTACGGTGTCGATGACGCCAAAGGCGATCACGGCCAGCTGGCCGGCCAGCACCGGCGCGGCCAGGCTGGCAATGCGGCGAAGGTCTTGGAACAGGGTCATTCAGGCTTGGCAAGCTTGGTCAGGAGGGGGCTGATGGATCAGCCCCGCAGCCGCCTGCGGCCGGAATGGTTCGATGGCGCTACAGGCGCTGCGGTGGTGGGGTGCCAGAGATCAGGGCTGGCGCGGCAGGCGGCGCCGCGGCAGGTCCGGGCGCGGATGGACCGCGCGCGCGGTATCTACCAGGCGGTACATGCGGAAGCGCTCGTCGCGGTCCGCCGGCCGGCGGCCTTCCCAGATCAGGCGCCACTCGAAATGCGAGATATTGCCAGGCTCGCCGTAGTCGACCGAGTCATGCCGCAGCAGCACGTCGCAGCCATCGCTCGGACCGCCGAAGCGGATATGGCCGAAGTAGGCAAACGAGGCCAGCTGCGCATCCCCCATGCGGATCGGCTGCACGCACTGGTACGCCGGCGGCAGCGCCATGGCGGCGGCCTGCGCCACGTCGCGGTAGGTCTTGCCGTAGTTGATCGACGGCAGCCACAGCGTCATCGCCATTACCCACATCAGCGTGGTGCCGGCGGCGGAAATCACCACCGGGCGCCAGATCTGCTTGGGCGCGCGCGACAGCCGCCAGCGCACGATCAGTACCCACGCGGCCGTGGCCGCCAGCGCGAACAGCACCGCCGCGATGGTGAACTCATGCTGGTAGCCTGGCAACTGGCGGAAGATATTGCGCGCAATACGCGGCGGCCAGCCGGTGGTCTTGGCGATCCACATGAACCACACCGTGCCGCCGAAGATGGTGAAGAACAGCAGCGCGAACCAGTCGATGGCGTTGATCACGCCGCGCGCCAGGGTCGGCAGCGCGAACGCGGCCAACACCGCCATCGGCGGCAGCAGCAGGATGAACTGCGCGTCGCCGGCGCTGCGTTGCAGGAACAGCAGCACCAGCACCGGCAGCAGCAGCGCCAGCGGCATCGCCACATGGGGCGCGCGGCGCATGCCGGCCCATGCGATCCAGGCCCAGCCCGCGATCGGCCATACCGGCCAGGCGTACAGGAACAGATTGCGCATGTTGAAGCCGAAGGTCTGCATGTTCGGCGAGCCATAGCTGCGGCGGTCGTAGCGCGACCACTCGCGGATAAAGGTCACCGCCTCGTTGCGGTCGGCCGCGCCAAAGTACGCCGCGGCCAGCCACGCCAGCACGATCAGCAGCGCGAGCGGGATGCCGATGGCGAACAGGCGCCGCCACGGCAGCGGCCGGCACACCAGCGCGCACACCACGGTGCCGCCCAGCATCGCCAGCGGCAGCAGCGGGCCGCTGGCCAGCGCCAGCCCGCCCAGCGCGGCCCCATAGACCAGGCTGCCCTGGATCGGCTTGTCGAGGCTGCGCACCATGCCGTACAGCGCCAGCGCGATAAAGGCGACCTGCCCGACCTGCGGCGTGGTCTCGTGGCCGCGCATGGCCAGGCCCACGCAGGCCAGGAAGATCAGCAGCGCGCCGTCGGCCAGCGTGCGGCCATAGTCGCGCGCATTGGGCTGGCCGCCGAAAGCATAGGCAAAGGGCTGGACCTCGTCGCGCCGCCCGAGCAGGTAGGTGGTGTACCAGATGCAGGCGCAGGTCGCGAAGAAGAACAACGCGGTCGCCAGGCGCGCCGCGTCGGCAGCGCCCAGCCAGCTGCCGAAGCCGCGGATCATGACCGCGCCGATCCAGAACACCAGCGGTCCGTCCTCGCTGTACGGCCGGCCAGCGATATTCGGCATCAGCCAGTCGTGCAGGCCGCCGGTGGCCAGTTGCCACATCACGCCGAAGCCGGCGGCATCCTCGTTTTTCCACGGGTCGCGGCCGAACAGGCCGACCAGGCCGTAGATGATGCAGATCGCCAGCAGCAGGGCGCGCGGCAGGGCGCCGGTGGCGGCAGCGGTCAACTGGACGGGTGAGGTGTTGGCTTGACGCATCGATGCTCAGGTCGGGCCATGGCGCGAAGGCCACAGTATCGCGCATGCGGCGGCCGCGCGGGCCGGAACATGGCGTGGAAGCCTCACGGGGGCGAGGGAATCCTGATTGGTACGACAGTGCAGGCCAGGGCCGGGCACAAAAGCAAAGAGGCAGCCTATGCTGCCTCTTTGCTGGTTCGCGCGGGCCCGGAGCCTGTCCGCAGCACGCGCGAAGCGGGGTTCGCCGAAAGCGATTACTTCGCAGCCTTGCCCAGCTTGTTGCCAAACTTCTGGCGGAACTTCTCGACGCGGCCGGCCGTGTCCATGATCTTCTGGGTGCCGGTGTAGAACGGGTGCGATTCCGACGAGACTTCGATCTTGGCCAGCGGGTATTCCTTGCCGTCCTTCACGATCTTGTCCTTGGTCTGGATGGTCGAGCGGGTGATGAAGCTGAAGTCGCTGGACATGTCCTGGAACACGACTTCGCGGTAATTCGGGTGAATGCCTTCTTTCATGGTGATTCCTTTCTGGTTGGGTAGCCAGTCCGTTGCGATCCGCTTTCCATCACGCGTCGACGAACGAACCACTTGCCGGTAACGGGCAAACCGAAATTATGGCAGAAAAACAAGCACTTGGGGAAGGCCTTGTGCCGGCACGCAACAAGAAAAGTGCAGTGCCGGTTTTAGCCTTTTACTTCACCTTGCGGTCGGATCCTGGCGATAAAACGCCGCCAGCGATTGGTATACCACTGGCCAATGCTGTGCCAGCCCGCCGGGCTCGACAAAAAATGCTTCCGATGTCACGGCAAAAAACTCACTCGGCGCCTCGCTGCCGTACGGGTCGATGATGCGCAGCGCCGCCGGCAGCCGCTCGGGATGTTCCCAGTCGGACTCCTGGCGCGCGTCCCACGCCTCGGCAAAGCGGTCGTACTCGCTCAGGAAAGTCTCGGCCCAGGCCTCACCATCGACGTCCGGATGCAGCACCCGCGAGAAGGGCGGCACGCCGTCGGGCTCGCCGTCGAGCATGTCCAGCTTGTGGGCGAACTCGTGGATCACCACGTTGTAGGTGTCGGCCGGCAGCTCATGGTCGCTGTCGATGCCGGCGCCGGGGTTATGCACGTCCTGCCAGGACAGGATCACCGGCCCATGCTCCCACGCCTCGCCACTGGCTTCCTCGACCACGCCGTGCACCAGGCCGATGTCGTCCTGCACGGTCCGGCGGATGATGAACTCGCCCGGGTACAGCACGATGCCGCGCCAGCCCCGATACCACGGCAGTCCCAGCCTCAGGATCGGCACGCAGGCCTGCACCGCGACGCTGACCACCATGTCGTCGTCAAGCGGCAGGTCGTGCGCGGTGGAGTATTCCTTCTCGGCGATAAACAGCGTGGCCAGTTCGCGCAGCGCTGCCAGGTCTTCGCTGCCATAGCGCTGGACGAACGGCAGCCTGGCAATCGTGCGCGCCCACAGCGCGTCGGGAATCGCGTAGTGCTCCAGCTTGCGCTCCCTGGAACGGGTACGCAGGAATGAGGTCAGTTTGCCGAGCATGGATTAGCGCAGGTGCGCTGTGGAAGTGATCGGAACATGATCCGGCAATAATGATCCGGCAACAAGAAAGGCGTGCCGTGGCACGCCTTCTTGTTCGTTCGCCTTGCGGCGCTGCTGCAGCGAGGGTTTTAGCCGCCTCTGCGCATCATATCGAAAAACTCGGCGTTGTTCTTCGTCGCCTTCATCTTGTCCATGATGAATTCCATCGCCTGCACTTCGTCCATGTCGGAGATGAACTTGCGCAGCACCCAGATCTTCTGCAGGATTTCCGGCTTGATCAGCAGTTCTTCGCGGCGCGTGCCCGACTTGTTCAGGTTGATCGACGGATAGACGCGCTTCTCGGCCAGGCGGCGTTCGAGGTGCACTTCCATATTGCCGGTGCCCTTGAACTCTTCGTAGATCACGTCGTCCATGCGGCTGCCGGTCTCGATCAGCGCGGTAGCGATGATGGTCAGCGAACCGCCTTCTTCCAGGTTGCGCGCGGCGCCGAAGAAACGCTTCGGGCGCTGCAGCGCGTTGGCGTCGACACCACCGGTCAGCACCTTGCCCGAGGCCGGCACCACCGTGTTGTAGGCGCGCGCCAGGCGCGTGATCGAGTCCAGCAGGATCACCACGTCGCGCTTCAGCTCGACCAGGCGCTTGGCCTTCTCGATCACCATTTCGGCGACCTGCACGTGGCGGATCGCCGGTTCGTCGAAGGTGGACGCCACCACTTCGCCGCGCACCGAGCGCTGCATCTCGGTCACTTCTTCCGGGCGCTCGTCGATCAGCAGCACGAACAGGTCGGCTTCCGGATGATTGTTGGCGATCGCGTGTGCAATGTGTTGCAGCATCACGGTCTTGCCCGACTTGGGCGAGGCCACCAGCAGCGCGCGCTGGCCGCGGCCGATCGGCGCGATCATGTCGATGATGCGGCCGGTGATGTTCTCTTCTGCCTTGATATCGCGTTCGAGCGTGAGCGGCCGGTTCGGGTGCAGCGGCGTCAGGTTCTCGAACATGATGCGGTTCTTGACCGCTTCGGGAGGCTGGCCGTTGACCTTGTCCACCTTCACCAGCGCAAAGTAGCGCTCGCCGTCCTTGGGCGTGCGCACTTCGCCTTCGATCGAGTCGCCGGTATGCAGGTTGAAGCGGCGGATCTGCGACGGGCTGATATAGATATCGTCCGTGCTGGCCAGGTACGAAGTCTCCGGCGAGCGCAGGAAGCCGAAGCCGTCGGGCAGAACTTCCAGCGTGCCGTCTCCGAAGATGGTTTCGCCCATCTTGGCGCGCTTCTTCAGGATCGCAAACATCAGTTCCTGCTTGCGCATCCGCTGTGCGTTGTCGATCTCGAGCGTAGCCGCCATTTCGAGAAGCGCAGACACGTGAAGCGATTTGAGTTCTGTCAGGTGCATAGACGAGGGGTACAGATGGCCCGGACGGGCGAGACCTAAAGGGAAGGGGGAAAAAATGAGCGAACGCTCGGGGAGTTGTTGATGGCATCTTAGCACAATCCGACCGGTGCGCCAGGGTGTGGCGCACGCACGTCGGATCGTGACAAAACCGGAACCGTTGGTCAGGCTCCGGCGCGCAGCTTACAGGTTGCCGTCGAGGAAGGCGGTCAGTTGCGACTTGGACAGCGCGCCGACCTTCTGGGCCGCGACCGCGCCGTTCTTGAACAGGATCAGCGTCGGGATGCCGCGGATGCCGAACTTGGCCGGCACCTGCTGGTTTTCATCGACATTGATCTTGGCGACCTGCAGCTTGTCGCCGTAGTCCCTGGCGACTTCGTCCAGGATCGGCGCGATCATCTTGCAGGGACCGCACCATTCGGCCCAGAAATCGAGCAGGACGGGCTTGTCGGACTGGAGGACGTCAGCGTCGAAGGAGGCGTCGCTCACATACTTGATTTGTTCGCTCATGGCGGAAAACCTCTGGTTTCGCTTTTATGTTGAAGGCGGGGCCGAACCGTTACCTTACACGAGATTGCGCGGACCCGTCGGGCGACCCCTTTGCCGCCTGCTGGTTGGCTGTGGAGGCCGCTGCCGCGCCCGGTGCTGTCGATATGTTACCAGTTTGCCGATTTTCAAGACCGGCGCTGGCAAAGCAGTCGAAAGACCGCGGCAACGGATTTAATTCTGCTGCATTCCGTCAATTCGTTGAAATGCTTATTTTCAATGGCGCCGAGAGATTCGGGCAATCGGCATGGGTGTGCGATGCAATGCACATGCGCCATGTCAGTTGTGACGCCCGCTGTGACGAATCCGCGTGGCGGGCGCGTAGAATAGAAGCGGTCCCTGGCGCGCTGCCCGCATGGCGCGCACCGCCGGACCACTCATGCGCCCCGCGCCACTGACAAGGTCATCGATATGAACACCGATCCCCGCAAGCCTTTGCAGCAGCCAGAGCCCGAATCCAGCCAGGCGCCGGACGTGGACCACCTCAGCGATGCGCTGGACCATCTCAGCAGCGCCGTCGAGACCAACAGCATCGCCAGCGGTGCGGCCAAGGGGCTGGTCTACAGCATCATCGAAACCCTCGGCACGCTGGTGGGCGACCCCGACCTGCCGGAGCATGCGCGCTCCGGCTATGAGGGCCTGCTCGAAACCGCGCGAGAGATCCGCGCCCGCCTGGAGGGTGGTCCGCACTGAGCGGCTCCTGAGCGCCCGCTGCCTGCCTCGCATGGTTCTGGCCGCCTGCCGCACAGGCAGGCCGCGACCCGTATTGTTGCCGACGTTTCCCTCGTTTCTCTCGTTTCCCTTGCTGCCTGACGCCTTTCCTGACCAACGCAGTGCCCGCCGCCACTCGTGGCCGCGGCCCACGCGCTCCGCTTGCGCCAAATGACGTCGCTACGCTTTCGCCCTGGCCCTGATTTCCTCGACCAGGCGGCTGCCGCTGCCTGGTATTTCCTCGACCGCTGCGGCGCGCCGGAGGCCGGCGCGCACGTGGTGGTGCCAACCGCCGCGCAGATTCCCGGCGTGCGCCAGGCGCTGGACGCGGCCGCGCGCGCGGCGGGCAAGCCACGGCTGCTGCCGCGCGTGCTGACGCTGGGCCACTGGCTGCTCGACCTGCCCCCAGAGGGCACGCCGGTGCGCAGCCATGCCGCGAGGCTGCTGGCGGTGCAGCAGGCGGTGCGCGGGCAGGACTGGCTGCGCCGCGCCTTCGGCGCGCAGAACGAAACCGCCGCATGGGGGCTGTCGCAGACGCTGTTGGCGATTTGCGACGAACTCAATGCGCGCTGGCTCGAGGACGCGGCCATCCGTGATGACGATGAGATCGATGGCGACGACCGCGCCGGCCTGCTGCAGGGCGCGCTGGAACGGACCTACTCGCATTTGTCGGAGCGCTTCCTCGGCGAAGAGGCGCGCATCGTGCTGGCTTTCTGGCAGGCGCTGTCCGGGCCGGACGATCCGCTGCCGGCGCGCCGCCGCGCCTTGCGCGAGCTGTCGCAGCAGCTGCGCGGCCCGGTGATCTGGATCGCCCCGACGCCGCCCACGCCGCTCGAAGCCGCGTTCCTGCGCGATGCCGGCGAGCTGGTGCCGGTGATGCAGGTGGGCTATGACTGGACCGGGCAGGGCGAGACGGATGCCGATTGGTACCAGACGCTGCTGGCGCTGTGGCCGGAAGCGCGGATTGCCAACGACGCCGACGACGCTGAGGCCGCATCGCCGCCGCCTGCCATGCCCGCGCTGCCACCGCAACGCCCGGCCATCCGCGTGGTCGGCAGCGCGCGCTTCGAGGACGAGGCCGCGGCCGCCGCCGCGCAACTGGTGCAATGGCTCAACGACGGCCGCCGCAACGTCGCGCTGGTTGCGCACGACCGCGTGGTGGCAAGGCGCGCGCGCGCCTTGCTGGCGCGCGCCGGGGCGCCGGTACGCGACGAGACCGGCTGGAAGCTCTCCACCACGCGCGCGGCCGCGGCGCTGATGCGCTGGTTCGACCTGCTGGCGCGCGACGGCGATACCGCTGCCTTGCTCGACCTGCTCAAAAGCCCGTTCTGCCTGCCGGATTTCGCCGAGCGCGGCGCGGCCATCGCGCTGCTGGAGCGCCAGGTACGGCGCGAGGGGCTGACCGGCGGCTGGGCGCGGCTGCGCCAACTGTTCGGCAACGAACCGTCAAGCGCGCCCCATGCTGCCGATGAAGATGAGGACGCCGGCGCAGCGCCACGCCGCGCGGCACGCGGGCTGATCGCCTTGCTTGCCGACGAAGCCGCCCGCTGGCCGCGCGGCCTGGCGCAGCACCCGCTCGCGACCTGGCTGGAACGGCTCGACGGCATGCTCGACACAGTCGGCATGCGTGCCGCGCTGGCCGCCGACGATGCCGGCGGCCAGTTGCTCGATGCACTGGCGCGGCTGCAAGAGCTGCCGCAGGACGAGACCGGCGGCCACGCCACGCTGTCGCAGGGCGAATTCCGCGCGATGCTGGCGGCGCTGCTCGAATCGGTCGCCTACAAGGAGCCATCGGCCAGCGGTTCCGTGCGCATCACCATCCTGCCGCTGAACGGCGCGCGCATGCGCCGCTTCGAAGGCGTGGTGATCGTCGGCTGCGACGATGCGCAATTGCCGTCGAGCGCCGCCGAGCTGATGTTCTTCTCCAACCAGATGCGGCGCGAGCTGGACCTGGAGGACCGCGAGGCGCGCTTTGCGCAGCAGGCGCGCGACCTGGCCGAAGTGCTGCTGAACAACGACGACGTGGTGCTCACCTGGCAGCGCTATGGCAGCCGTGGCGAGCCGCATCATGTGTCCGGCTGGATCGAGCGGCTGGCGGCGTGCTGCGCGCGCAGCGGCGTCAGCATCGAAGCCAGCGCCGCGCCGCAGGCGCACGAGACTTTTGCCGAGCCGCAGGGCATGCCGGCACCGGCCGCAGAGCCGGCACTGGTGCCGGTGCGCTGGAGCGCGCAGGCCTACAACACGCTGCGCCGCTGCCCCTATCAGTTTTTTGCCGGCCGCATGCTGGGACTGGCCGGGCTGGAAACGGTCAGCGACGAGCTGGAGAAGCGCGAGATCGGCGAACACCTGCACCACGTGCTGCTGCGCTACCACAAGGACCTGCAGTCACGGCGCGAGCGCGGCGAAACGCTCTCCGAAGAGCAGCGGCTCGCGCGGCTGCAAGAGATCTCCGACGACGTGTTCGGCGCGCTGATGGCCGAGGACGGCAATGCGATTGCCTACTACCGCCGCTGGCGCGACGTGATGCCATCCTACGTGGCATGGCAATCCGCGCGCGAGGCCGAAGGCTGGTTCTGGCGCGGTGGCGAGCTCGACGCGGGCATCGACCTGCCGATGCCCGACGGCCAGCCGCTGCGGCTGACCGGTCGCATCGACCGGCTCGACCAGGGCCCCGACGGCGCGCATGCGGTGCTCGACTACAAGACGCAGAGCGCGGCCCGGCTCAAGCGCAAGCTGGCCGAAGTCGAGGAAGACTGCCAGTTGCCGTTCTACGGCCTGCTGCGTGCCGACGCGGTGGGCGGTAGCTGGGTGTCGCTGGAAGGCGCGCGCGAAGGGACCCGTGAGGGCGCAGCGGCGGCGCAGCGCGAAGTCGGCCTGCCTGACTTCGAAGCCGCCGTCACCTGGCTCGAGCGGCAGATGCGCGAGGACGTGATGCGGCTGCGCCAGGGCGCGAAGCTGCCGGCGTTCGGCGATGCCTCCGCCTGCGTGTATTGCACTGCCCGCGGCCTGTGCCGCAAGGGCTTCTGGGAATCCACCGCCGTACCGGTGCTGACATCATGATGGTTCACGATCCTGTCCACGCCGAGGTCCAGCCTTACCAGCGCGACGGCCAGCCCGTTTCCGAGGCCGAGTTCACGCGCGCCGCCTGCGATCCCGCGCGCTCGGTGGTGGTCGAGGCCTGCGCCGGCAGCGGCAAGACCTGGCTGCTGGTGGCACGCCTGGTGCGCCTGTTGCTCGCCGGTGCCGCGCCGCATGAAATCCTGGCGATCACCTTCACGCGCAAGGCCGCCGAAGAAATGCGCGAACGCTTGCTGGAGGTGCTGGCGCAGTTTGCGCGCGACAGCGACGACGACGTGATCGCCGCGCTGGTGCAGCGCGGCCTGACGCCCGACGCGGCACGCGAGGCGCTGCCGCGCGCGCGCCGCCTGCACGCACAGGTTCTGGCCGCGCCGGGGCGCATGGCGATCGACACCTTCCACGGCTGGTTCGGCACGCTGCTGCGCGGCGCGCCGCTGGCGTCGGGCATTGTGCCGGGTGCGTCCTTGCGCGAAGACGCGCTGCGGATGAAGCGCGAAGCCTGGGCCCCGGTGTGGCGCGCGCTGGCCACGCCGCAATACGAAGACCTGCGCGCCGCGTGGGAAACGCTGGTCGACACCGTCGGCGACTTCCAGGCGCGCGCGCTGCTCGACGCCATGTTCCACGCACGCAGCGAATGGTGGGCGATGCGGGAGGGCGGCGATCCGCTGCAGGCGCTGTGCGACTGCCTCGGCGAAGACGCGCAGGGCGACGTGCTGCTGCAGGCGCTGGCCGACGAAGGCTGGCGCGATGCCTGCGAAACGCTGGCGCTGCGCCTGGGCGCCGGCGGCAAGACCGAGCAGGGCCATGCCACCCGCATCACCGACGCGCTGATGGCAATCACCGCCTGGCGCGAAGCCGGCGCCCGGCCCGGCAAGGCATGCGAGCGCGTGTTCGCGCAACTGCGCGCGGCGTTCTTCACCACCACCGGCGAGCCGCGTTCACTGCGGCGCACCGCGGCGCTGGTCAAGGCCGCCGGCGGCGAAGGCATGGTCGACGCGTTGATGGACGAGCATGCATCGATCTGCGCGATGCTCGACGAGATCCGCGCACGCTGCTGCGAGGGCGCGGTGCTGTCGATCAACCAGGCACTGTTCCGCATCGGCGATGCGCTGCTGACGCGCTACCAGCAGCACAAGGACGACCAGCGCGCGATGGACTTCGCCGACCTCGAATGGCAGGCGGCGCGGCTGATGTCCGACGAAGAGACCGCCACCTACCTGCAGGTGCGGCTCGACGCGCGCTACCGGCACCTGCTGCTCGACGAGTTCCAGGACACCAACCCGCTGCAGTGGCGCATCCTGCAAGGCTGGCTGGCGGGGTATGCGGGCCTGGGCGAGCGGCCCACGGTATTCCTGGTGGGCGATCCCAAGCAGTCGATCTACCGCTTCCGCCGCGCCGACGCACGGCTGTTCGGCGCCGCCGGCGAGATGCTGCGCAGCGCGTTCGGCGCCACTGTGCTGCGCACCAACCGCACGCGGCGCAACCGTGCCGAGGTACTCGACTGGGTCAACGCGGTGTTCGACACGGCGCGCGCCGAGGGCCGCTATCCGTTGTACGAGACCCAGACCACGGCGCTGGCCGACGGCGGCGGGCCGGTATGGCTGCTGCCGCTGGTGGAACCGGAAGAGAAGGCGAGCGAGGCCAGCGACGCCACGGACGAGCCCGAAGAGGAAGCATCCACCCATCGCGACACGCTGCTGCAGCCGCGCCGGCAGGCCGGCGATTCGCTGCGCCTTGAAGAAGGCCGGCGCGTGGCTGCGTGGCTGCGCCATGTGCGCGACACCATGCCGGTCCACGAAGGCGGCACCACGCGTGCCGCGCGCTGGAGCGACATGCACCTGCTGGTGCGCCGCAAGACCCATCTGGCCGACTACGAGCGGGCACTGCGCGAAGCCGGCATCCCGTGCCTGAGCCCGCGCCGCGGCGGCCTGCTGGCGACGCTGGAGGCGCTCGACCTGTCGGCTTTGCTGGCGTTCCTGATGACGCCGGAGTCCGACCTCGATCTTGCGCACGTGCTGAAGAGCCCGCTGGTCGGCGCCACCGACGACGACCTGGTGGCGCTGGCGCAAATGGAGGGCGAGGGCGGCTGGTGGGCGCGCATCGAGGCAGGTGGCTTGCCTGAACATGTTTCCGACGCGCTGCGCGAAGGCGTGCAGCGGCTGCGCCAGTGGCTGCGCATTGCGCCGCACCAGCCGGTGCATGACCTGATCGACCAGATCTTCCATGGCGGCGAAGTGCGGCGGCGCTATGCCGAGGCCGCGCCGCCGGATATCCGCGAGCAGGTGCTGGCCAACCTCGACGCCTTCCTGAAGCTGTCGCTCGATCTGGATGGCGGCCGCTATCCGAGCCTGCCCAAGTTTATCGACGAGCTGCAGGAAATCCGCCGCGGCGACGAGGGCGAAAGCCCCGACGAGGGGGGCATGGGCGACAGCGCCGAAGACGTCGAACCGGCCGAGGACGATGCCGCATTTGCCGGCCTCGACGCGGTCCATATCCTGACCGTGCATGCGGCCAAGGGGCTGGAGGCGCCGTTCGTGGTGCTGCTCGACGCCAATCACAGCGAGCCGGCCGCGGACAAGGGCGGCATCCTGGTCGACTGGCCGCCGTCGTCGCCGGTGCCGCGGCACTTCTCGGCCTACGGCAAGCGCAGCGAGCGCGGGCTGGCGCGTGCGCCGCTGTTCGAGGCGGAGACGGCGCTCTCCGAGCGCGAGAACTGGAACCTGCTGTACGTGGCGATGACGCGCGCGCAGCAGGGGCTGCTGGTCAGCGGCGTGAAGGGGCGTGCCAGCCGCAGCAGTTCTGGCGATGCCGCCAATACCGAGATCGCTGGCAGTTGGTATGTGCGGCTGCAGGCCGCGGGTGTCGGCGAGATGCTGCCCGCCTATCCGGGCGAGCAAGCTGAGACCGACGAGCGCGCCCCGGCCCTGACGCGGCTGAGCGAGCCGGTGCGCTTCACCGACTTCCGGTTGCGCTATCGCGATGCGGTCGACGCCGGCCCGGCGATTGCGTTCGAGGAAGCGGGCGTTCCGGAAGCCGAAGACGAGTCCGAAGGCATCGTCTTCAATGCCGCTGCCGCGCGCCATGGCGAACTGGTGCACGCGCTGCTGGAGCGCCTGACCCGCTATCCGGAAGCCTTCACCGGAATTCCGGACATCGACACGGTGCTGCGCTGGTTCCCGCTGTCGGGCGCGCATACCGCGCAGGCGCGCGGGTTGTGGCGGCAGCAGGTGGAAGAGGCGGTGACCGCGGTCAGCGCCATGCTGCAGGCGCCTGCGCTGGCACCGCTGCTGACGGCAGCCGAGGCGCGCAACGAGGTGGAGTTGTACGACGCGCGCGGCCGCCTGCTGCGTATCGACCGGCTGGTGGAATTCGCGGACCGCGTGGTGATCGTGGACTACAAGCTGCGACTGCTGCCACAAGAGCATGCGAGCTATCGCGCGCAGCTCGGCCGCTATGTCGCCGCGGTGGCGCCGATGTTCCCGGGCAAGCGCATCGAGGCCGGCGTGGCCACCGCGGAAGGCGAATGGATTCCGGCCGAGCGGCTGGTACAGCCTATGCTGGCGCAACAAGGATCGTTGTTCTGACGCGGTGCCCGCGCCGGACAGGGTGGGAAAATCGGCGCAAAATGGGCCGTGCGGCGCTCACGGCCGCCGGCCCGCTGTACTAAAGTGACAGGGACTGCGCTGCAAGCGACGGGCGCGTGCGGATCTGAGGGTATAGCGTGGGGAGGTTACAGCGGAGAGGGAGTAGAGGTGGGCGAAGAGGTGGACGAGCCTGACCCTCGGCACTGGCGGAAAACGGCTGTGGCTGCTTCGTTCCCGACCTGACCAGGTTGACCGCGCCACCATGCGAGGAGGCCCGTCCGAGCCGGATTGTAACCCAGACCAGCGGGGCGCGTCGAATTTGCCCTGGCATCAGCGGGTCATTGCCCGTGGCGAGGCATCGAATTGATCTTGCGCAGGCAGGCCAGGCCACGGTGGCCCGACCATGACAGGCCGCCGCGATATCAGCGGCGGCGCGCAGGAGGCACTGCGTGCAAGAGCCAACCAATCACCCAACCGCAGAGCGTGGTGAGCCAACAGATGAACGCAAACGACCAGATCATTCGCGGTGCCATGGCGCCGCAGGAAATCTCCACCGAAGTCCTGATCGAGAAGTACGCCAAGGGCGAAGAGGGCACCATTTCCGATGTCAGGCAGCGCGTGGCGCGCGCGCTGGCGCAGGCAGAGCCCGAGGACCAGCGCGAGGCCTGGAGCGCGCGCTTCCTGTGGGCGCAGGAAAACGGCTTCGTGCCGGCCGGTCGCATCAACTCGGCGGCGGGCACCGGCATCCAGGCCACGCTGATCAACTGCTTCGTGCAGCCGGTGGGCGATTCGGTGTCCGATGCGCGCGACGGCCGTCCCAGCATCTACACCGCGGTGGCCCAGGCCGCCGAGACCATGCGCCGCGGCGGCGGCGTGGGCTATGACTTCTCGGCGATCCGCCCGGCCGGCGCGCTGGTGCGGGCCACGCATTCGCGCGCGTCGGGGCCGGTTTCGTTCATGAAGGTGTTCGACGCGTCGTGCGCCACGGTGGAATCCGCCGGCGCGCGCCGCGGCGCGCAGATGGGCGTGCTGCGCTGCGACCATCCGGATATCGAGAGCTTTATCCACGCCAAGGACAAGGGCGAGCTCAGCAACTTCAATATCTCGATCGGCGTCACCGACGAATTCATGCAAGCGGTGCAGGCCGACGGCGAAGTCGAGCTGGTGCATGAGGCCGAGCCCGGCGCCGACATGATTGCCGCCGGCGCCTACCGCCGCGACGACGGCCAGTGGGTCTACCGCCGCGTGCCGGCGCGCCACCTGTGGGACCAGGTCATGCAGGCCACCTACGACCACGCCGAGCCCGGCATCCTGTTCCTGTCGCGCATCAACGCCGACAACAACCTCTATTACTGCGAGCGCATCGAAGCCACCAACCCCTGCGCCGAGCAGCCGCTGCCGCCGTATGGCTGCTGCTGCCTGGGCTCGGTCAACCTGACACGTTTCGTGCGCCAGCCGTTTTCGCCGCAGGCCGAGTTCGACTTCGATGCCTTTGCCGAGGTGGTGCGCGTGGCCACGCGCATGCTCGACAACGTGCTCGACGTGACCTTCTGGCCGTTGCCCGAACAACAGGCCGAAGCCCACGCCAAACGCCGCGTGGGGCTGGGCTTCCTGGGCCTGGGCAGCGCGCTGGTGATGCTGGGCCTGCGCTATGACACCGAACCGGCCCGCCAGGTGGCAGCACGGATTGCCGGGCGCATGCGCGACGAGGCCTATCTCGCTTCGACCGAACTCGCGCTCGAAAAGGGCGCTTTCCCGCTGTTCGATGCCAACGCCTACCTGCAGAGCGGCTTTGCCAGCCGGCTGCCCGAAGCCGTGCGCGATGCCATTGCGCGCAACGGGCTGCGCAACTCGCACCTGCTGTCGATCGCGCCGACCGGCACCATCACGCTGGCCTTTGCCGACAACGCCTCCAACGGCATCGAGCCGTCCTTCTCGTGGACCTACAACCGCAAGAAGCGGATGCCGGACAACAGCTACCGCACCTTCGAGGTGGCGGACCACGCGTGGCGGCTCTATCGCCACATGGGCGCCGATATGGCGCAGTTGCCGGAATCGTTCGTCACCGCGCTGCAGATGTCGGCGCTGGACCATATGCGCATGCTGGAGGCGGTGCAGCCGTATATCGACACCAGCATCAGCAAGACCGTCAACGTGCCGGAGGACTATCCGTACGAAGCCTTCCGCAACCTGTACCTGGAGGCCTGGCAGGCGGGGCTGAAGGGGCTGGCGACCTACCGCCCCAACACGGTGCTGGGCGCGGTGCTGTCGGTGGAGGCGCCGTCGGCGCCAGCGGCTGTCGCCGACGACAACCCGCTGGTGCGCCCCTTCAACAGCCGGCCGGTGGGCGACCTCGAAGGCGTGACGTCGAAGGTCGAGTACCTGACCTACGAAGGCCACAAGACCGTCTACCTGACCGTCAACTTCATGCGCGTGACCGGTGTCGTCGACGGCAGGCCGGTGGCGATCGAGCGGCCGGTGGAGTTCTTCATGCCGGCCGGGCAGCGCAGCGAGGGACAGCAGTGGATCACCTCGACCATGCGGCTGCTGTCGATGGTGGCGCGCTCGGGCGGCTCGGTGGCCAAGGCGCTGGTGGACATGCGCAACGTGGTCTGGGACAAGGGCACGGTGCGCTACGGCACGCTGGTACGGCAGGACGGCACCGAGGTGCCGCGCTTCCATGACTCGGAAGTGGCCGCGCTGGGCTACGCCTTGCAACGGATCCTGATCAAGCGCGGCTTCCTCGATGCCGAGGGCGGGCAGGTGCCGGTGGCGGCGCTGGCGGCGCGGCTGGCGCAGCGCGAGAGCGGGTCGGCGGCGGTGGCCGCCGACCTGGACAACGGGGTCCGGGCCGGGCCCGGCGTGGTCACGCCCGGCGTCGGCACCGGCAAGCCGTGCCCGGAGTGTGGCGCGCACGCCCTGCACAAGGTCGACGGCTGTGCCAAATGCGCCAATTGTGGCTACGTGGGCGAGTGCGGCTGAAGCTGGCGGCCGGCCGGCGGGCGGCTGGCCGCACCAGAAAGCGCCCCGCAGCGGCCCTGGTGGCGGCCCCGGTGCCGGGCGCCGCTGGCAGGCGGCAAACTCCGGCGGCGCGGTGGGTCGGGGCGGTCGCCATTTGCTACAATCGCCGCCATGAGTTATCAAGTTCTAGCGCGCAAATGGCGCCCCAGGGATTTCACCACGCTGGTCGGCCAGGAGCACGTGGTCCGCGCGCTCACGCACGCGCTGGAACAGCAGCGGCTGCACCATGCCTACCTGTTCACCGGCACGCGCGGGGTCGGCAAGACTACGCTGTCGCGGATCCTGGCCAAGGCCCTGAATTGCACCGGCGCTGACGGCAACGGCGGCATCACTGCCCAGCCGTGCGGGGTGTGCAAGGCCTGCACCGAGATCGACAGCGGCCGCTTCGTCGATTACATCGAAATGGACGCCGCCTCCAACCGCGGCGTCGACGAGATGGCGCAACTGCTCGACAAGGCGGTCTACGCGCCGAGCGCCGGGCGCTTCAAGGTCTACATGATCGACGAAGTGCACATGCTGACCAACCACGCCTTCAACGCCATGCTGAAGACGCTGGAGGAGCCGCCCGGGCACGTCAAGTTCATCCTCGCCACCACCGATCCGCAGAAGATCCCGGTCACGGTGCTGTCGCGCTGCCTGCAGTTCAACCTCAAGCAGATGCCGCCGGGGCATATCGTCTCGCACCTGGACCATATCCTGGCGCAGGAAGGCATTGCCCACGACGGCAACGCCCTGCGGCTGCTGGCGCAGGCCGCGCACGGCTCGATGCGCGACGCGCTGTCGCTGACCGACCAGGCGATTGCCTACAGCGCGGGCCAGGTTTCGGAAGCCGCGGTGCGCGGCATGCTCGGCGCGATCGACCAGGGCTACCTGGTGCAGTTGCTCGATGCGCTCGCCGCCGAGGACGGCGCCGCCATGCTGGGCATTGCCGATGCCATGGCCGACCGCAGCCTGTCGTTCGCCGGCGCGCTGCAGGACCTGGGTTCGCTGCTGCACAAGGTGGCACTGGCGCAGGCCGTGCCGGCCTCGGTGCAGGACGAATGGCCCGAGGCTGACGAGGTGCGCCGGCTGGCCGGCGTGTTCGATGCGCAGGAAGTGCAGCTCTTCTACCAGATCGCCAATCTTGGCCGCAGCGAGCTGGCGCTCGCGCCGGACGAGTACGCGGGCTTCACCATGACGCTGCTGCGCATGCTGGCGTTCCGGCCGTCGTCGGCGCCGGAGCCGTCGCCGCCGTCGCCGGGCATGGCGCAGGGGCAGGGCGGCGGTGCCGCGCCTTCGCGCCCGCGCAGCGCGGCACTGGCGGCCGAGCCCGCCGAGAGCCGGCATGCCACCGCCGCGGGCGCGCCGGTCGCGGCAGCGCCCGCGCCGGCATCCGCACCGGTGATGCCCGCCGCGCCGGCACCCGCCGCACGGCCGGAACCCGCTGCACAAACGGAACCTGCCGCCGCACCGGCACGCGCTGCGCCCGACGCCGCCATGTCGCCGGCTCGCGCCGCGCTGGCCGCCGCGCGCCAGGCTTCCGCCGCGCGCGGCGGTGGCCGCAGTGCGCCGCCGCCGGCCATGCCGGCAGCACCCGCCGCCGCGCAGCGACCGCCCGCCCAGCCTTTGCGCGCGCCCGGCGCCGCGGCCGTCAGCCGCCCGGCGGCGCCGGGTGCTCCGACAGCTCCCGCCGCAAGGCCGGCGGCCCAGCCGACTGCACAGCGCCCCGCCCAGTCGCAACCGGCCGCGCAACAACCGTCCGCGCCGCCGCAAAATGCCGCGCGGCCCGCGCCGAAGCCTGTTGCCCGCCAGCCCGATCCGGAATCCGTGCCGCCCTGGGAAATCGCCGGTGGCAGCGACGTACCGCCGTGGGAAGAGCTGCCGCCTGACTTGCCGGTCATCGGTCCTTATGACAGCGACCCGGGATACAGCGACAACGGCTTTCACGACAACGGCTTCAGCGAACCGGTTTCGCGTCCCGCCCCGCGCAACGGCGCGGCCCGACCGGCCCGCTCCGCGAGCCCGGCTGCGCGTGAAGCCGAGCCGGTGCGCGAAGTCGCCCAGCCGCCGGCGGCGTATGTCGCCCCGGCCGAGGCCGCGAAATTTGTCGCCCCGCGCCCGCCGGCTGCGGGTGAAGATGGCACGCCACCGGTCTTTACCGGCGAATGGCCGGCGCTTGCCGCCGGCCTGCCGTTGAAGGGCCTGGCGCAGCAACTGGCCTACCAGAGCGAGCTGACGCAAGTGGTCGGCCGGACCTTCCACCTGCGCATCCCGGTCGCGGCCCTTGGCGAGAACGGCGTCGCCGAGCGGCTGCAGCAGGCGCTGTGCGACCACTTCGGCGAGCCCGTGCGCGTGCTCTGCGAAGTGGGCGGGGTCTCTGTCACCGCGGCGGCGGCCGACGCCGAGGCCCGTGCCGAGCGCCAGCGCCAGGCCGAGGCCGTGATCGAGGCCGATCCCTTCGTGCAGGGGCTGCTGCGCGACTTCGGCGGCCAGATCGTGCCCGGCTCGATCCAGCCGCGCGCCGCCTGACCGGGACCGCACCAGCCGCCGCAGGCTTTTGCCTTACCGAATTTCCACCACCGAATTTCTTACCGAATCCAGGAGCGTTCCATCATGATGAAAGGTCAACTCGCCGGGCTGATGAAGCAAGCCCAGCAGATGCAGGAAAACATGAAGAAGATGCAGGAGCAACTGGCCCAGATCGAGGTCGAGGGCCAGTCCGGCGCCGGCCTCGTCAAGGTGGTCATGACCTGCAAGAACGACGTCAAGCGCGTGACCATCGACCCCAGCCTGCTGGCCGAGGGCGAGGAAAAGGAACTGCTGGAAGACCTGGTCGCCGCCGCCTTCAACGACGCCGTGCGCAAGGCCGAAGCCACCACGCAGGAAAAGATGGGCTCGATGACCTCGGGCCTGCCGCTGCCGCCGGGCTTCAAGCTGCCGTTCTGAACGCAACCGTGAAGGCATCGTCGCCCACCTCGCTGCAGGCGCTGGTCGAGGCGCTGCGGGTGCTGCCCGGCGTCGGGCCCAAGTCCGCCCAGCGCATGGCCTACCACCTGCTGCAGCACGACCGCGAGGGTGCGCGCAAGCTGGGAGACGCGCTGCGCGGCGCGGCGGACCATATCCGCCACTGCCAGCGCTGCAACACCTTCACCGAGCAGGAGATCTGCGAGACCTGCCTCGACGACCGCCGCGACGCCGCGCTGCTGTGCGTGGTGGAAACACCGGCCGACCAGGTGATGATCGAGCAGACGCTGACCTACCGCGGCAAGTACTTCGTGCTGATGGGGCGGCTGTCGCCGCTGGACGGCATCGGCCCGCGCGAGATCCACCTGGACCGGCTGCTGGCGCGCGCCACCGAGCCGGACCTGGGCGGTCCGGTCGGCGAAGTCATCGTCGCCACCAATTTCACCAGCGAAGGCGAGGCCACCGCCCACTACATCGGCGAGATGCTGAAGGCGCGCGGCCTCAAGGTGTCGCGCCTGGCGCGCGGCGTGCCGGTGGGCGGCGAGCTGGAATACGTCGACGCCGGCACCATCGCGCGCGCGGTGATGGACCGCCGCAACCTCTGAGCCGGATCGCGCGGGGCCGCACGCCCGCGCTTCGATCTTCCGGATCCTCTTCCCGCTCCCTGCCCGCCCCATGAACCTGGCCCGCTTCGATCTCGTCACGCTTGGCCTGTTCGTGGCCGTGGCCCGGCAGGGCAGCATCTCGGCCGGTGCGCGCCAGTCGCACCTGGCCGTGGCCGCCGCCAGCAAACGCATCTCCGACCTGGAAACCGCGGTCGGCGCGCCGCTGTTTTTCCGCCATGCCGCCGGCGTGCAGCTGACCGAGGCCGGACAGGCCTGCTTCCACCACGCGCTGACCATCCTGCAGGACGTGGAGCGCATGGCCGGCGTGATGTCGGACTACGCCTCCGGCGTGCGCGGGCAGGTGCGCGTATGCGCCAATACCTCGGCGATCACGCAGTTCCTGCCGGACGACCTGGCGTCGTTCATGCAGCACCATCCCACCATCCGCATCGAGCTGGAAGAGCAGAACAGCCGCGATATCGTCGCTGCGCTGGTCGAGAACCGCGCCGATGTCGGCATCTTTGCCGACCGCACCCCCGCCGCCGGGCTGATGACGATCGAGTACCGGCAGGACGAGCTGGTCATCATCACGCCGCCCAACCATCCGCTCGCGGCGCGCGGCCCGGTGCGCTACGCCGATACGCTGGAATTCGACTTCGTCAGCCTGCCGCAGGAGACCTCGCTGGCCGCGCGGCTGCTGGAGGAGAGCAGCAGGCTGGACCGGCCGTTTCGCCTGCGCATCCAGGTGCGCAGCTTCGACGCCATGTGCCGCATGGTGATGGCGGGCCTGGGCGTGGGCGTATTGCCGCGCATCGCGGCCGAGCCGCACGTCAAGTCGATGGGCTTGTCGCTGGTGTCGCTGCAGGACGCCTGGGCGCGCCGTTCGCTGCTGATCGGGCTGCGCGACCCCGCCGGGCTGACGGTGTCGGCGCGGCTGCTGATCACCCACCTGTGCGGGGACCGGGCGCCGTTCTGACGCCCCGGCGCTGAGGCGCCCGGAGCCTTTCGCGTTCCGAGAAAGCCCGCTTCTCCGATTGCCGATTCCTGGCCGGCTCCTGCTGGGGCACACTCCGTTCGAACGCAATGTATGACAAGCCAGTCATTGGGCTTGCCGCATTGCAACAAGACAGCCGCACTGAACGGAGACACCCCATGGCGCAACAGATCCTCGAGGGCATTCGCGTCCTCGAACTCGGACAACTCATCGCCGGCCCCTTCGCCGCCAAGACCCTGGCCGACTTCGGCGCCCACATCATCAAGGTGGAGCCGCCGGGGCAGGGCGACCCGCTGCGCAAATGGCGCATGCTGCATGAAGGCACGTCGGTCTGGTGGGAAGCGCAGTCGCGCAACAAGGAATCGATCTGCATCGACCTGCGCCAGCCGGAAGGGCAGGCGCTGGTGCGCAAGCTGGCCGCCGAGGCCGATGTGCTGATCGAGAACTTCCGCCCCGGCACCATGGAGAAGTGGGGCCTGGGCTGGGACGTGCTGCACGCCGACAACCCGCGCCTGATCATGCTGCGCGTGTCGGGCTACGGCCAGACCGGCCCGAAGAAGGACGAGCCCGGCTTTGCCGCGGTGGCCGAGGCGATGGCCGGCCTGCGCCACCTGACCGGCGAGCCGGGCCGCGCCCCGGTGCGCGCCGGGCTGTCGCTGGGCGACACCATCGCCGGCCTGCACGGCGCCATGGGCGTGCTGCTGGCGCTGTACCAGCGCGATGCGCGCGGCGGCGAAGGGCAGGTCATCGACGTGGCGCTGTACGAGTCGCTGTTCAACCTGAGCGAAAGCCTGTTGCCGGAATACTCGGCCTTCGGCGCGGTGCGCCAGCCTGCCGGCGGCGCGCTGCCGGGCATCGCCCCATCCAATGCCTACCCCTGCGCCAGCGGCGAATACGTGCTGGTAGCGGCCAACGGCGATGCCATCTTCAAGCGCATGATGCAGGCCATCGGCCGGCCCGACCTGGCCGACGATCCTTCGCTGGCGCAGAACGATGGCCGCGTGAAGCGGGTCGACGAGATCGATGCCGCCATCGCCGACTGGACCCGCACGCAGACGGTGGACGCGGCGCTGGCCCTGTTGCGCGAGGCGCAGGTGCCGTCGGGCCGCATCTATACGGTCAAGGACATTGCCGAAGACCCGCACTACCGCGCCCGCGGCGTGATCGAGTCGGTGACCTCGGCCGGCGGGCTGACGGTGGAAGTGCCGGGCGTGGTGCCCAAGCTGTCGGCCAGCCCCGGCGAGATCCATGACCGCGCGCCGACGCTCGGCGAGCATACCGATGCGGTGCTGAAGCAGGCCGGCTTCGATGACGCCGCCATCGCCGACCTGCGCGCGCGCAAGGTGATCGCATGAACGCCGCCACCAGACTGAGCGGTCCCGCCCGCGTCGAGATCAATGAAGTCGCGCCGCGCGACGGCCTGCAGATCGAGCCGCTGGTGGTGCCGACCGACGCCAAGGTCGCCTTCCTCGACGCGTTGTCGGCCTGCGGCTTTGCCCGCATCGAGGCCACCTCGTTCACCTCTGCCCGCGCCATCCCCGCGCTGGCCGATGCCGAGGCGCTGATGCACCGGATGCAGCGCCACCCGGGCGTGCGCTACACCGCGCTGGTGCCCAACGTGCGCGGGCTGGAGCGGGCACTGTCGTGCCGGCCCGATGAAGTCAACCTGGTGATGTCGGCCAGCGAGACGCATAACCGCGCCAACCTGCGCATGACGCGCCAGCAGTCGCAGCACCAGTTGCTGGCGATGATCGACGCGGCCGGTGCCGCCGGCGTGCCGGTCAACGTGTCGCTGTCGACGGTATTCGGCTGCCCCTTCGAGGGCGAGGTCGATGCCGGTGCGGTGATGGCCCTCGCCACGCGCTTCGCCGAAGCCGGCGCGGCCGGCATCACGCTGTGCGACACCACCGGCATGGCGTATCCCACGCAGGTCGCGGCGCTGTGCGCGCAGTTCCAGTCCGCGCTGCCCGGGACCGGCCTGACCATCCACCTGCACAACACCCGCGGCATGGGCCTGGCCAATGCCGTGGCCGCATGGCAGACCGGCGTGACGCGCTTTGACGCCGCCGCCGGCGGGCTGGGCGGCTGCCCGTATGCGCCCGGTGCCAGCGGCAATGTCAGCACCGAAGACCTGGTCCATATGTTCGACTGCATGGGCGTCGAGACCGGCGTCGACCTGGGTGCGCTGCTCGACGTGGTGGCCGGCATGCCAGCGGTGGTCGGGCGCGACATCCACAGCCAGTTGCTGAGCGCCGGCCCGCGCCTGCGCACGCACCAGCCGCCAGCCTGGCTGGCGGAGCATTGCGCCGGGCAACCCTAGCCTGTCGATCTTTGCGGCGACCCTGCCGCGCCAATACAAGAACAACGCATCCCTGAGAGATAACGGAGACCCTCATGAAGCAATCCCTTCAACACAAACTCGCCATGCCCGCACGCCGCAAGGCCGTGGCCGCCACGCTGGCGGCGCTGGGTTCGGCATGGCTCGCGCCCGCCGCGCTGGCGCAGGACGGCGGCTATCCCAACCGGCCGGTGACGCTGGTGGTATCGGCCGCCGCGGGCGGCACTACCGATTTGGCGGCGCGGATGATTTCCGAGCCGCTCGCCAAGGCGATCGGCCAGCCGGTGGTGGTGGACAACCGCCCCGGCGGCAGCGGCGGCATCGCCGCGCAGCTGGTGGCGCGCGCCAAGCCGGACGGCTACACGCTGCTGTTGCAGTACTCGGGCTACCACGTCATTACGCCGCTGCTGATGAAGAATCTGTCGTGGGACCCGGTCAAGGACTTCGCGCCGGTGGCCAATATCCTGTCTGCGCCGCAGGTGCTGGTGGTGCGCCCGAGCCTGCCGGTCAAGTCGCTGAAGGAGCTGGTGGCGTACGCCAAGGCCAACCCCGACAAGCTGAACTACGCCTCGTCGGGCAACGGCTCGCTGCAGCACGTGTCGACCGAACTGCTGAACCAGATGGCCGGCACGAAAATCACGCACGTGCCGTACAAGGGCACCGGCCCGGCCATGACCGACCTGCTGGGTGGTTCGGTCGACCTGACCATCACCACGCCGCCGCCGCTGATGGGCCATATCGCCGCCGGCAAGCTGCGCCCGCTGGTGGTGACCAGCAAGACCCGCCTGCCCAGCCTGAAGGACGTGCCGTCGGCGCCCGAGGCCGGCTACCCTGACCTGGACGTGTCGTCGTGGTTCGCGATGTACGGGCCGGCGGGCACACCCAAGGCGGTGATCGACAAGCTCACCGGCGAAATCGACAAGATCATGCGCACCGAGGCGTTCCGCAAGAAGGCCGAGGAACTGGGCGCCGAGGCCAAGTACATGAACCCGCAGCAACTGGCGCAATACCAGAAGGCGGAGCTGGCGCGCTGGGCCAAGGTGATCAAGTCCGCCGATATACACGCCGAATAAGGCAGGCCGAGGCAAGGTGAGCGAAAGGTCAGGGCGCTACGCTGGCGGGTTTGCTAGGTGTTGATACCGATGCGGACCCGCGATCCGTCCGGTAGCATCGCAACTTGCCGCACGGCGGCGCGCCCCCTGTCGTCTCGGCACAGGGGGGGCGTGCCGTCCCAGTCCAAACGGGTAGGAGATACGCATGTATAACAAAAAATTCTGGAAACAATTCCTGATCGCGCTGGCGCTGTTCCTGGCCGGATGGTTCACCTTCGGCTATGCGCAGGCGCAGGGCAAGCCGGAGAAGAGCAAGGTCACCATTGCGGTGGGCGGCAAGAACCTGTTCTACTACCTGCCGCTGACCATCGCCGAGCGCCTGGGCTACTTCAAGGAAGAAGGGCTGGACGTCGAGATCGTCGACTTCGCCGGCGGCGCCAAGGCGCTGCAGGCCGTGGTGGGCGGCAGCGCCGACGTGGTCTCGGGCGCGTACGAGCACACCATCAACCTGCAGGGCAAGGGCCAGCGCTACCAGGAATTCGTGCTGCAGGGCCGCGCCCCGCAGATCGTGCTGGTGGTATCGAACAAGACCATGCCCAACTTCAAGTCGATCGCCGACCTGAAGGGCAAGAAGATCGGCGTGACCGCGCCGGGCTCGTCGACCAATATGATGGCCAACTTCGTGCTGGCCAAGTCCGGGCTCAAGCCGTCGGACGTGTCGTTTATCGGCGTGGGCGCCAGCGCCGGCGCGGTGGCCGCGATGCGTTCGGGCCAGATCGACGCGATGGCCAACCTGGACCCGGTGATCTCGATGCTGACGCAGAAGAACGAAGTGCGCATCGCCTCGGATACGCGCACGCTGAAGGACACCCAGGCGGTATTCGGCGGCAATATGCCGTCGGGCTGCCTGTATGCGTCGCAGGCCTTTATCCAGCAAAACCCCAACACCACGCAGGCGCTGACCAACGCCATGGTGCGCGCGCTCAAGTGGCTGCAGAAGGCGGGTCCGTCCGATATCGTCAAGACCGTGCCGGAAAGCTACCTGCTGGGCGACCGTGCGCTGTACCTGGCCGCGTGGGAAAAGGTCAAGGAAGCGATCTCGCCGGACGGCACCATGCCGGCCGACGGCCCGCGTACCGCGCTCAACGCGCTGAGCCAGTTCGACGCCGAGCTCAAGGGCAAGTCGATCAAGCTGGAAGAGACCTATACCAACGCCTTCGTGCAGAAGGCCAACGCCAGGTACAAGTAATACCGTTGCCGTCGATGCCATCGGCCCGCTGCCCGCAGCGGGCCTTTGCTTTGCGGCACTGTCGGCCAATCCATCATCACTCGCCCGCGCCGCCCCGGCGTCTCCACGGGCGGGACCGAGACGGTTCACCATGAGCATCCCCGCACTTTCCCTCGACAACGTCACCTGTACCTTTGTTTCGCGCGATGACCGCAGCCAGCGCTATACCGCGGTCAAGGACGTCACGCTGTCGATCCAGCCCGGCGAGTTCGTTTCCGTGGTCGGCCCGACCGGCTGCGGCAAGTCCACGCTGCTGAACGTCGGCGCCGGGCTGCTGGAGCCCTCCAGCGGCGAGATTCGCGTGTTCGGCGAGGCGCTGCGCGGCATCAACCGGCGTGCCGGCTATATGTTCCAGACCGAGGCGCTCATGCCGTGGCGCAGCGCGCTCGACAATGTCGTCGCCGGCCTGGAGTTCCGCGGCGTGGCGCGCGCTGACGCCGTGCAGCAGGGCGAGGAATGGCTGCGCCGCGTCGGCCTGGGCGGCTTCGGCGACCGCTATCCGCACCAGCTCTCGGGCGGCATGCGCAAGCGCGTCGCGCTGGCGCAGACGCTGGTGCTGGACCCGGACATCATCCTGATGGACGAACCGTTTTCCGCGCTCGATATCCAGACCCGCCAGCTGATGGAAAACGAGGTGCTGGACTTGTGGGCCGCCAAGCGCAAGGCGGTGCTGTTCATCACCCACGACCTGGACGAAGCCATCGCCATGAGCGACCGCGTGGTGGTGCTGTCGGCCGGCCCGGCCACGCACCCGATCGGCGAGTTCGCGATCGACCTGCCGCGCCCGCGCGACGTGGCCGAGATCCGCAACCATCCGCGCTTTGTCGAACTGCACGCCGCGATCTGGGACGTGCTGCGCGAAGAAGTGCTCAAGGGCTATGCCCAGCAGCGCAAGGTGGCCTGAGCCTCCCCATCACAACAAGACCTGAATTCCGATGGCATTTCGTAACGACTCCAAGGGCATGCTGCGCGTGTGGCAGCTGCTCGTCCTGGTGGTGATCCTCGGCGTGTGGCACCTGGCCACGCGCTCGCAGCAGGTCGCCTTCTTCTTCGGCGAACCGCTGATGGTGGCACAGCGCATCTGGAACTGGTTTATCGTCGAGCGCGATATCTACCTGCACCTGGGCGTGACGCTGATCGAGACCGTGCTGGCCTTCGGCATCGGCACGGTGGCGGGGCTGGGCGTGGGCCTGTGGCTGGCGCTGAGCCCGATGACCTCGGCCATCCTCGACCCCTACGTCAAGGCTATGAACTCGATGCCGCGCGTGATCCTGGCGCCGATCTTCGCGGTGTGGTTCGGCCTGGGCATCTGGTCCAAGGTGGCGCTGGCGGTGACGCTGGTGTTCTTTATCGTGTTCTTCAACGTCTACCAGGGCGTCAAGGAGGTGAGCCCGGTGGTGCTGGCCAATGCGCGCATGCTGGGGGCCAACCAGCAGCAGTTGCTGCGGCATGTCTATCTGCCGAGTGCGACGAGCTGGGTGTTTTCGTCGCTGCATACGTCAGTGGGTCTGGCGTTTGTGGGCGCGGTGGTGGGCGAGTACCTGGGCTCGGCGCGCGGCGTGGGCTATCTGATTCTTCAGGCCGAAGGGACCTTTGACATCAATACGGTGTTTGCCGGCATCGTGGTGCTGACGGCGTTCGCGCTGGTGCTGGACTGGATGGTTGGGATGGGGGAGAAGCGGCTGATGAAGTGGCAGCCGCGGAGTGGGGAGACGGAGAAGCTCTGAGCAATCGATCTGACAAGAAGGGCTGCATAGCTGCTGGCGAGCCCAGCGAACCGGCGGGTTGCTCCCCTCTCCCGCTTGCGGGAGAGGGGCAGGGGTGAGGGCAGGCGCTGGCATACCACCGGCCTGAACTTCGTTGTCACGCCCGGCCCTCACCCCAACCCTCGCCCGCACGCGGGAGAGGGAGCACACAAGCAGCGGTTTGAAAGCACGGAGGCTCCGAACTCAGGCGGCCGCCAGCGGCTCCGACTCATCCACACCCGCCCCAAAGCACACCGACACCGTCAGCCCCCCACCCGCCGTATCCCCCAGCACCACCGTCGCCCCGTGCAGCCGGGCAATCTCGCGCACGATCGACAACCCCAGCCCGGTGCCTTCCGCCGCCTGCCCGCTCTCCCCGCGGTAGAACCGCCGGAACACCGCATCGCGTTCGGCCGGCGCAATGCCTGGCCCGTTGTCCACCACCTGCAGCAGCGGTATGCCGTCCGTATGCGCCACGCGCACGGTGACCACCGCGCCGCGGCCGGCATAGCGGATCGCGTTGTCGATCAGGTGCCGGCGTGATGGCCGGCCTGCAGCACCGCTTCTGAGGGCGAACGGAAAGACTGTTTGGGAACTGCCTGTCGCCTGGCGCAGGGGTGTGCGCCGACAGGGACGGCAGGCAGCTTGGGGTGTATTGCCTCAGCGGGCGCAGGGCGTTGCCGCACGCTCTGCGCCCTTCTTTTATCGGCGCACGCCTGGCGCGCGCCGAGGCCCCGGAACCCCTCAGGGCACGATCACGATCTTGCCGGTGACCTTGCGCGCTTCCATGTCCTTGAGCGCTTGCGGCGCCTGTTCCAGCGGATAGCGCGCCGAGATATGCGGGCGGATCTTGCCTGCCTTCATCCAGCCCAGCATCTGCGCCATATTGGCCTGGTTGGCCTTGGGCTCGCGCCGCGCAAAGTCGCCCCAGAACACGCCCACCAGCGACGCGCCCTTGAGCAGCGCCAGGTTCAGCGGCAGCCTGGGGATCTCGCCGTTGGCAAAGCCCACCACCAGGTAGCGGCCGCGCCAGCCGATCGAGCGGAACGCCGGTTCGGCATAGATGCCGCCCACCGGGTCGTAGATCACGTCAGGGCCCTTGCCGTCGGTCAGCGCCTTGATGCGCTCGCGCAGGTCCTCGGTGCTGTAGTTGATCAGCGCATCGGCGCCGTGCTCCTTGCACACCGCGAGCTTTTCGTCGGTCGACGCCGCCGCGATCACGCGCGCGCCGATGGCCTTGCCGATCTCGATCGCCGCAAGGCCAACGCCACCGGCCGCGCCCAGCACCAGCATGGTCTGGCCGGCCTTCAGCTCGCCCCGGTCGATGACCGCATGGTGCGACGTGCCGTAGGTCAGCGTGAAGGCCGCCGCGGTCTCGAAGTCGATGCCCGGCGGCATCGGCACCACCGCCGCCGCCGGCGCCTTGGCCTGCGATGCGAACGCGCCGTTGCCCAGGTAGGCGATCACGTTGTCGCCCGGCTTGACGTGGGTGACGCCTTCGCCAACCGCATTGACCACGCCGGCCAGCTCGGAGCCCGGACTGAACGGCAGCGCGGGCTTGGCCTGGTATTTGTTCTGGATAATGAGCACATCCGGGAAGTTGACCCCGGCCGCCTTGACGTCAATGACCACTTCGCCCTTGCCGGGCACCAGATCGGGCAGGGTCTCGATGGTCAGCGAATCGGGCGGCCCCCAGGCTTTGCACAGTACGGCTTTCATCATGTCTCCGGTGATATATAGGTGTGTTGAGGTGGCGTTGGTCGCCGCTTGCGCCAGTGAAGCGCTTGCGGGCGGGCAGGGCAAGTGTAGCGCAGAAATAGCACGATCGTTCTGTTCCGCGCCGGCGCGGTTGCGGCACCCGGATGCGCCAAAGCCGTGAATTTCGGCGCGGCCGGCAGGCGCGCGCCGGGCTGTTTCAGGGGCCGCTTTGGACCTTGCGCTCAGGTACAATCCCGCCATGCATATCCTTCTTGCCAACGACGACGGTTACCTCGCGCCGGGACTGGCCGTTTTGCATGCCGCGCTCGCGCCGCTGGGCCGCATCACGGTCATCGCGCCGGAGCAGAACCACAGCGGTGCCTCCAACTCGCTGACGCTGCAGCGTCCGCTATCGATCTTTGAAGCGCGCGAAGGCGTGCAGAAAGGTTTCCGCTTCGTCAACGGTACGCCCACCGATTGCGTGCATATCGCGCTGACGGGGCTGCTCGACGAAAAGCCCGACCTGGTGGTGTCCGGCATCAACCAGGGCCAGAACATGGGCGAGGACGTGCTGTACTCCGGCACCGTCGCCGCCGCGATCGAGGGCTACCTGCTCGGCATTCCGTCGGTGGCCTTCTCGCAGGTGGACAAGGGCTGGGAACACCTGGACGCCGCCGCGCGTATCGCGCGTACCGTGGTGGAGCGCATCATCGCCAGGCCGCCCGCCGAGCCGTTCCTGCTCAACGTCAATATCCCCAGCCTGCCGTTCGAACATATCAAGGGCTATCGCGCCACGCGCCTGGGCAAGCGCCATCCGTCGCAGCCGGTGATCACGCAGGTGAATCCGCGCGGCGATACCAATTACTGGATCGGCCCGGCGGGCGATGCGCGCGATGCCAGCGAAGGCACGGATTTCCATGCCGCCGCGGCCGGTTATGTCTCGCTGACACCGTTGCAGCTCGACCTGACCCATCGCGGGCAGCTCGACGCGCTCGACCAGTGGCTGAAGTAGGCTGCTGGTCCTGAGCCGCAGAATCGCCGTGCCGCGCCCCCGATGAGTTCCACGCCCCCTCGCAACAAGTTTCCGCTGCCGCTGGATGCGGTGGTCGAGCGCAAGCCCGCGCCGGCGCGCACCGCCGGCATGCCGGCAGTCGGCGCGCCGCGGCCGTCCGCGCCCGTGCCACCGCCGGCAAAGCCCGCCAAGCCGCGCCTGCCACGCACCGCGGCACCGGCGCCGGCGCCCACGCCCGCACCGGCAAGCGCGGTCGAGCAGCGCGCGTCGGCGGCGACCGCGGGCGGTGGCGGCATGGCGTCGGCACGGGCGCGCGTGGCGCTGGCCGCGCGGCTGCGCGCCGCGGGCATCCGGGACGAGCGCGTGCTGGCGGCGATCGCCACGGTGCCGCGCCATCTCTTTGTCGAGCCGGGGCTGGCGTCGCAGGCGTATGAAGACGCGGCGCTGCCGATTGGCCACCAGCAGACCATTTCCAAGCCGTCGGTGGTGGCGCGCATGATCGAGCTGCTGCGCGAGGGCCTGGCCGCCGACGTGCCGCTGGAGCGCGTGCTGGAGATCGGCACCGGCTGCGGCTACCAGGCCGCGGTGCTGAGCCAGGTGGCGCGCGATGTTTTCTCGATCGAGCGCATCCGGCCGCTGCACGAGCAGGCCAAGGCCAACCTGCGCCCGCTGCGCGTGCCCAACCTGCGCCTGCATTACGGTGACGGCATGCTCGGGCTGCCGCAGGCGGCGCCGTTTTCGGCCATCATCCTGGCCGCCGCGGGCATGGAGGTGCCCGAGGCGCTGCTGGAACAACTGGCGATCGGCGGGCGGCTGATCGCCCCGGTAGCGGTGACACCGCCGGCGGGCGTGCCCGGCCAGACCGTCACGCAACAGTTGTTGCTGATCGAGCGGCGCAACCGCCATCGTTTTCACCGAACCGCGCTTGAAGCTGTTTTCTTTGTGCCCTTAAAATCGGGCACCATCTGAGTCGAACTATGCACAACATCGTGAAATCGCAATATTTCGCACGCGCCGGACAGCTTTTCGCGGCTTCCGCGCTGACGGCCCTGCTGGCCGCCTGCGCCAATTCGCCGATGCCGGCCCCTGTGGTGGACCGGACCTCCATCTCCGGCACCGCCACCGCAGCGCTCGAGCCGGCGCCGCCCGGATACTATCGGGTCAAGCGAGGCGATACCCTTTACCGTATCGCACTGGAAAACGGCCAGTCATATCGCGATGTGGCGGCGTGGAACAACCTGACCAATGTGAACCAGATTGAGGTCGGCCAGTTGTTGCGCATCTTGCCGCCAGGTGCCGACGTCAACACTGCGGCCAACGGCGTGACCACCATGCCGGTGGCACCGGGCATGGTGCAGGGGCAGCCGATCGACCAGGCGCCGCGCGCCGTGGGCACCCCGGTGCCGCCGCCCCCGCCGCCGCCGGCAGGGGCCGCTACAGCCGCCACGCCGCCTGCCGCCGTGGCTGCCGTCCCGCCCGCGCCGGCGGCCGATGGCTCGCTCAGGCTGGCCTGGCCGGCGACCGGTCAACTGTCCGCGAAATTCGATGACAAGGGTAATAAAGGCATCGATATTGCGGGCAGGAAAGGCGATGCGGTGTTGGCCGCAGATGACGGCCGTGTGATTCACGTTGGCCCCTTGCGCGGCTACGGGAATCTTGTCATCATCAAACACAACGAGACATTTCTTACGGCTTACGGGCACAACGAGAAGGTGCTCGTGGCTGAGCAATCCACGGTCCGAAAGGGCCAGAAGATTGCGGAGATGGGCAACAGCGATACCGACCGGGTGAAGCTTCACTTCGAAGTTCGCAAGAACGGAAAACCGGTTGATCCGATGCGGTACCTGCCGCCACAGTGAGGGTTCATGCCACGCCAGAAAACTGTCTCCTCCGGAATCGTCAGCAGGGCTCGCCGTCCCAAGCAGCCGGAAGTGAAGGCTGGTGTGGCACATCCCGACGAGCGCGCCGATGCCGAAGGCTTCGAGCCTGATCTCGCCGCGGAGCTGATTCCCGTGACCGACGAGCCGATCGCCACGACGGCCTCGGTGGGCCTGCGCGAGACCGACCTGCTCGCCGACGACAACGAGCGTCATCTGCGCGATGACGACGAAGACGAGGCCGACGACGAGGAAGAGAGCGAGACAGAGAATGGCACCGACGGTGCGGCAGCCGAGCATGACGACTTCCGCTCGGTGCTGCATACCGAGCTGGCCGCCGATACCGTCCAGCATTACCTGAACCGCATCAGCATCAAGCCCCTGCTGTCGGCGCCGGAAGAACTGCATTTCTCCACGCTGGCCAAGGACGGCGACTTCGCCGCGCGCCAGGTCATGATCGAGCGCAACCTGCGGCTGGTGGTCAGCATCGCCAAGGGCTATCTGAATCGCGGCGTGCCGCTGCTCGACCTGATCGAGGAAGGCAATCTCGGCCTGATGCACGCGATCGAGAAATTCGATCCGTCGCGCGGTTTCCGCTTCTCGACTTATGCAACGTGGTGGATCCGCCAGAGCATCGAGCGCGCCATCATGAACCAGGCGCGCACGGTCCGCCTGCCGGTCCACGTGATCCGCGAACTGAACCAGGTACTGCGCGCCAAGCGCCATCTGGAGAAGGGCGGCACCGACGGGCGCGACGCCAGCCTGGAAGACATCGCCCACCTGCTGGGCAAGACGCCGGACGAAGTGCAGGACGTCCTGGCACTCAACGAACATACCACCTCGCTCGATACGCCGTTCGATCTCGATCCCGGCTCGAGCCTCCTGGATTTCCTCTCCGACGAGCACAATGCCGCCCCCGACCAGGAGGTGGCGCACCGCGAGCTGGAAGGGCTGATGAAGCTCTGGCTGGCGCGCCTGTCGGAAAAGCATCGCTATGTGGTGGAGCGCCGCTTCGGGCTCAACCATATCGAGCCCGCCACGCTGGAAGAGCTCGCCGAGGAGATGGGCCTCACGCGCGAGCGCGTACGCCAGATCCAGCAGGAGGCGCTGGTCAAGCTCAAGCGGCATTTCGCTTCGCAAGGTGTCAGGAAGGACGCCGTTTTATGACCCCTGTGCTGGTATTCGACATCGAGACCATTCCCGATGTCGCCGGCCTGCGCCGTTTGCATGACCACCCCGATGCGATGAGCGACGGCGAAGTTGCCGAGCATGCCTTCGCCGCCCGCCGCGACAAAACCGGCAGCGATTTTCTTCCGCACTACCTGCAGCGCGTCGCCGCGATTTCCTGCGTGCTGCGCCGCACGCACCGCGACGGCTCGGCGGTGTTCCACGTCGGCTCGCTCGGCACGCCGGAAGACAACGAAGCCACGCTGATCCAGAAGTTCTACGAACTGATCGCGCGCTACAGCCCGCAGCTGGTTTCATGGAACGGCGGCGGCTTCGACCTGCCGGTGCTGCATTACCGCGGCCTGGTCAACGGCGTCACCGCGCCGCGCTACTGGGAAATGGGCGAGGGCCGCGAGGAAGACAGCCGTGACTTCAAGTGGAACAACTACATCAGCCGCTACCATATGCGGCACCTGGACCTGATGGACCTGCTGGCGATGTACCAGCCCCGTGCCAGCGCGCCGCTGGATGACCTGGCCAAGCTGTGCGGCTTCCCGGGCAAGATGGGGATGGACGGCAGCAAGGTGTGGCAGGCCTATCAGGCCGGCCAGCTCGACGAGATCCGCGCCTATTGCGAGACCGACGTCGTCAACACCTACCTGATGTACTGCCGCTTCCAGCTGATGCGCGGCGGTCTGTCGCCGCGCGAGTTCGATGTCGAGATGGAATTCGTGCAGGAATCGCTGGCCGAACTGCCCGGCGAACAATGGATGGAATACCTGCAGGCGTTCCGGCTGCAGCGCCTCGCTCCCGAACCCGAAGACCTCGAAGACTGAGGGTTGCCGGCCGCGCGCCGGCAACGGCCGTCACAGGTCCAGCGACAACACGATCGGCTGGTGGTCCGAATCGGCGGTATCCGCATTGACCTCGCAACGCCGGATACGTCCGGCGAGGTTGTCCGTCACGAACATGAAATCGCAGGCAAACGGTGGCTCTGGCCATTGCTCCTTGTCGTGGATCGCGCAGGTCGGCGCATGCGATTGGCCGGCATGCGTGTGCAGCCAGGCATCGCGCCAGGGCGGCGTCGCATCGTCGTACGGCTCTAGCATGCGGCGATAGGCGATATCGTCGGGTTTGCTGTTGAAGTCGCCGCACAGGATGGCTTCGGCCGGGCGGGGCTCGGGCGAGAAGGGACCCGGCCATTTCTCGCTGCGGCCGGGGCTGCGGGCATGTTCGCAGGCCTCGGCATGCCAGGCGCGCAGCGCTTCGGCCTGCGCGGCGCGCTGGTGTGCCGAGTAATACTCGAGGTGCGTACAGATCACGCGCAGCCGCTGAGGGCCAATCTCTACGGTGGCTTCCAGCGCCACGCGCGGCATCGATGCGACCTGTGGGTCCGCCGGCCAGGGCAGCGCGTGGCGGAACACCTCGCGCACCGGCAGACGCGTCGCGATCAGGTTGCCAAACTGCTTGAGCGCGCCCGTGGGGCCGCGCCGGTCGACACCGGGCGCGTAGAGCAGGTGGTAGCCGGGCAGCAGCGCGGTCAGCTCTGATACCTGGTCGTCGCCAGGGTTGCCACGCAGTTCGCCGAAACCGCGGGTGACCTCTTGCAGGCAGATCACATCGGCATCGGCAATGCCGCGCAGGGTTTCAACTTGCCGTCCCAGGTCCACGCGCCCGTCGGCGCCGCGGCCCCATTGGATATTCCACGAAATCAGTTCCATGCGTCGTCTCCGTCTGTCGTTGGGACGCTGCCACCGGCACGCGCCCGGACTGGCATACAATCGCGCTTTCGCAAAACAATACGTCAGGTTTCCTCTGGTGTCCCAAGCCGTGTCCTTCCCACAAGAAACGCCAGCCGCTGCTGCTGATCAAGGTGCTGCTCCCGTCGCAAAGGAGACGCGCGCTCCGGCCAATACCGTGACCGCGGCCGTGGATCCCGTCGTGTCGATCGACAGTCTCGACATGGAGGCGCGCGGCGTCGGCCGCCTGGTCAACGAGGACGGCACGCCGGGCAAGGTGATCTTTGTCGAAGGCGCGCTGCCGGGCGAAACCGTCAGCTACCGCAGCTTCCGCCGCAAGCCCAGCTACGAGCAGGCCCACCTGGCCGAAATCCGGCAAGAATCAGTGATGCGGGTCAAGCCCGGTTGCCAGCATTTCGGCGTCTGTGGCGGGTGCTCGATGCAGCATCTGGATTCGCGTGCGCAGCTTGCAATCAAGCAGCGCGTGCTGGAAGACAACCTCTGGCACCTCTCCAAGGTGAAGCCGGATGTGGTGTTCCGTCCGATCGCCGGGCCGGACTGGGGTTATCGCTATCGCGCGCGGCTGACTGTGCGCCACGTCGCCAAGAAGGGCGGTGTGCTGGTGGGCTTCCATGAGCGCAAGAGCAGCTATGTCGCCGACATGACCCGCTGCGAGATCCTGCCGCCGCATGTATCGGCGATGCTGGTGCCGTTGCGCGAGCTGGTGGGCGGTTTGTCGATCCGCGACCGCATGCCGCAGATCGAACTGGCCGTGGGCCAGGAAGTGACCGCGCTGGTACTGCGCATCCTGGAGCCGCTGACCGATGCCGACAAGGACCTGCTGCGCGCCTTCGCCGACGAGTACAAGGTTCAGTTCTGGCTGCAGCCCAAGGGTCCGGACACGGTCTACCCGTTTTACCCGGCCGATGCCGAGCTGGCCTACACGCTGCCCGAGTTCGGCATCCGCATGCCGTTCAAGCCGACCGATTTCACGCAGGTCAACCACCAGATCAACCGCGTGCTGATCGGCCGCGCGCTGCGCCTGCTCGACGCCCAGCCGCAGGACCGGCTGCTGGACCTGTTCTGCGGCATCGGCAACTTCACGCTGCCGCTGGCGACGCAAGGCAAGTCGGTGATGGGCATTGAAGGCAGCGAGGCATTGACCACGCGCGCCCTGGCCAATGCCGGCTACAACGGCCTGGCCGGCAAGACCGAGTTTGCCTGCCGCAACCTGTTTGAAGTCACCGCCGAGGATATCGCCGCGCTGGGCCGCTTCGACCGCTGGCTGGTGGATCCGCCGCGCGAAGGCGCGCTGGCGGTGTGCAAGGCGCTGGGCGAGCTGGCGCAGCAGGGCAGCGACGTGCTGCCGCAGCGCATCGTCTATGTGTCGTGCAGCCCGGCCACGCTGGCACGCGATGCCGGTCTGCTGGTGCACGAGGCCGGCTACCGGCTGAGCGGCGCGGGCGTGGTCAACATGTTCCCGCACACTTCGCACGTGGAGTCGATCGCCGTGTTCGACTGCGGCTGATTCCGCGGCGAGCCCCAAAGAAAAACCGGCCAACAGGCCGGTTTTTCATGCTGCGGAGTTTGCCGTCACTCGCGGCTGCCGCCGAAGATGCCCAGCAGCGCCAGCAGGTTGGCGAAGACGTTGTACACGTCCAGGTAGATCGCCAGCGTGGCCGTGATGTAGTTGGTCTCGCCGCCGTTCACCACGCGCTGTACATCGAACAGGATGTACGCCGAGAAGATACCGATGGCGATCACCGACACCGTGATCATCAGCGACGGAAGCTGCAGCCAGATATTGGCGACGCTGGCCAGGATCAGCAGGATCACGCCGACGAACAGGAACTTGCCCAGGCCGGAAAAATCACGCTTGCTGACCGTGGCGATGGTGGCCATCGCGCCGAATACCGCCGCCGTGCCGCCAAAGGCATACATGATCAGCGCCGGCCCGTTCGAGAACTGCAGTGTTACGCCGATCAGCCGCGACAGCATCAGCCCCATGAAGAACGTGAAGGCCAGCAGCAGGACCACGCCCATGCTGCTGTTCTTGGTCTTCTCAATGCCGTAGAAGAACCCGAACGCAATGCCCAGGAACAGGATCAGCGACAGGAACGGGTTGCCCGCCATGAAGCTGAAGCCGGTGGCCACGCCGATCCACGCGCCGAGCACGGTGGGGATCATCGATATGGCCAGCAGCCAGTAAGTGTTGCGCAAGACCCGGTTGCGAACGACGACGTCAGTGACGGTCGACGCACTGTTGCCGAAACCGTAGGTATTCAGCTTGTTATCCATGGTGACTCCTGTCTCAAAACGGTGAGGCGCCGGGAATCGGACCGAACGTTTGCGATTATTCGGATCGACTCCGGACGGAACCATCGTCAATGTGGCATCTGGGCGGCCGAATTGCAAGGGCGGGTAACCCACGAGACACCCCGCGCCGTGCCTTGGTCACTTAACCGGTCACTTAACCGCCGCTCACGTTGGACGTGCGCCAGGCCGCTGCGTTCCGGACATGACAAGGATGTAATGTGCGCTGTGTGTTACTTGCTGGACGCGGGCGGCGCGGGGCGGGCAAGACTCGCGCCAGAGCGTGGCAGACCCTCGAAACGGTCATAGTCTTCGTGCTAGAATTGCACGTTTAATCCATTTGTAACCCCTTCATTTTTCGGAGTTTTTCATGGCGATCGAACGCACCCTGTCGATTATCAAGCCGGATGCCGTGGCCAAGAACGTTATCGGCCAGATTTACGCCCGTTTCGAGGCCGCCGGCCTGAAGATCGTTGCTGCCAAGATGGTGCACCTGTCGCGCGGCGAAGCCGAGCAGTTCTACGCTGTCCACAAGGAGCGTCCGTTCTTCAAGGACCTGGTGGACTTCATGATTTCGGGACCGGTCATGATCCAGGCCCTGGAAGGCGAAAACGCCATCGCCAAGAACCGTGAGCTGATGGGCGCCACCGACCCGAAGAAGGCCGACAAGGGCACCATCCGCGCCGACTTCGCCGACAGCATCGACGCCAACGCCGTGCACGGCTCGGACGCTGCTGAAACCGCTGCCGTGGAAGTGTCGTTCTTCTTCCCGGGCATGAACGTCTACAGCCGCTGATTGTCTGGCGCTGCTGCCACGGACTAGACTGACACCCAAGCTGAATTTGCCGTCATGAACCCTCTCGTCAACCTGCTCGACCTCGACGCGGACGCGCTCACCGCTTATTGCGGCGAGCTCGGCGAGAAGCCGTTCCGTGCGCGGCAACTGCAACGCTGGATCCACCACTACGGTGCCAGCCGCTTCGACGCCATGTCGGATCTCGCCAAGTCGCTGCGGGAAAAGCTCGCGACGCGGGCCGAGATCCGCGCGCCTGCCGTTATCACCGACAACCTGTCGGCCGACGGTACGCGCAAGTGGCTGCTCGACGTGGGCCAGGGCAATGCAGTGGAAACGGTCTACATCCCCGAGGAAACGCGCGGCACACTGTGCGTTTCCTCGCAGGCGGGCTGCGCCGTCAATTGCCGGTTCTGCTCGACCGGCAAGCAGGGCTTCTCGCGCAACCTCAGCACCGGTGAAATCATCGGCCAGCTGTGGATGGCCGAGTTCGCCATGCGCGAGCAACTGGGCCGCGGACCCAAGGATGACCGCGTCATCTCCAACGTGGTGATGATGGGGATGGGCGAGCCGCTGCTGAACTACGATGCCGTCGTGCCGGCCATGCGCCTGATGCTCGACGACAACGCCTACGGCCTGTCGCGCCGCCGCGTGACGCTGTCCACCTCCGGCGTGGTGCCGATGATGGACCGGCTGTCGAAGGATCTCCCGGTGGCCCTCGCCGTGTCGCTGCACGCGTCCAACGACGCCCTGCGCGACGTGCTGGTGCCGCTGAACAAGAAGTACCCGCTGGCCGATCTGATGGCGGCATGCCGCCGCTACCTGGAATTCGCGCCGCGCGATTTCATTACTTTCGAATACTGCATGCTGGATGGCGTCAACGACGGCGTCGAGCATGCGCGGGAACTGCGGAAGCTTGTGGCCGACGTGCCCTGCAAGTTCAACCTGATCCCGTTCAACCCCTTCCCGGAATCGGGCCTGAAGCGTTCCAACAACGAACAGATCCGGCGCTTTGCGCAGGTGCTGATGGACGCCGGCATCGTGACCACCATCCGCAAGACCCGCGGCGACGATATCGACGCCGCCTGCGGCCAGCTTGCCGGTGAGGTGAAGGACCGCACCCGCCTGGCCGAGCGCGGCAAGTTCGGCAAGATCACGCCACTGGTTCCGGTCACCTCCACCGGAAAGCCTGGGGAGGCTCGCCCTGCATGATCCGTCTGATCGCTGCGGCCCTGCTCGGGCTGCTGATGTTGTCCGGCTGCCAGCTCCCGCATACGCCGGCGCAGGATCTCCAGACCGCTTCCGACCAGACCGATGCAGGGCGCCGCGCCAGCATCCGGCTGCAGCTTGCCACCAACTATCTCGAGGCCGGCCAGAACGCGGTCGCGCTTGACGAGATCAAGCAGGCCATCGCCCTGGATCCGTCGGTGGCCGATGCATACCATGTGCGCGCGCTGATCTACATGAACATGAACGAGCGTGCGCTTGCCGACGAGAGCTTCCGCACCGCGGTGTCGATGCGCGCCAACGACGGCGACCTGCTCAACAACTACGGCTGGTTCCTGTGCCAGCAAGGCCGCTATGCGGACGCCGTGCCGATGCTGCAGCGCTCGATGTCGGCGCCGTCGGCCGGCGGCACGGTCAAGCCATTGATCAGCCTGGGCGCATGCGAGCTGCGCCGGGGCAACAGTGCCGAAGCGGAAAAGAACCTGAAGGCCGCGCTCGGCTATGACCGCAACAATCCGGTGGCCAACACCAATCTCGCGCTGGTCTACTACCGGCGCGGCGACTTCGCGCAGGCGCAGCAGTATGTCCAGCGCGTCAACAGCAGCCAGTTTGTCAGTGCGCAATCCCTCTGGCTGGGAGCGCGCATTGCCCACCGTCAGGGCGACAGCCGCACGCAGGATGCGCTCGGGGCGCAACTGCGCAGCCGTTTCCCGGATTCGCGTGAGTTGACCGCCTACGAACAAGGAGCATGGGATGAGTGAGCACGACCGCGCCGGCCAGGCCGTACCGACGCAGCACGTCGGCGGAGGCGCGCACGAAGGAGACCGCGAAGCGGCCGCGCGCGAGATCGGCGCGGCGCTGGCGCGCGAGCGCGAGGCGCAGCGGATGTCGGTGGAAGACGTCAGCGCGCGCCTGAAGGTGGCGGCCAACAAGCTGCGCGCGATCGAATCCGGCGACCTCCAGGCAGTGCCCGACATGACCTTCGCCAAGGGCGTGATGCGTGCCTATGCGCGCATGCTGCATGTCGATATCGACCCGCTGCTGGCACGCTTCCAGCCGCGCCCGGTGGTGCAGGTGGCAGAGATTGCACGCCAGCGCGAGGGCGGCATCAACGCGGCCTTCGATGACCGCAACCGCTTCCGCTCCGGCAATACCGGCGGGCGCTGGATCTGGCTGGCGCTGGTGGCGGTGGTGCTGGCCGCCGGCGGCTGGTTCGGGCTGGACCATATCCGCACCTGGATCGAAACGCGCAGCAGCGCCACCGAGACCGCGGTGACGGAAGAACACGCCGCGACGCAGCCCACGGAATCGGGCACGGTCACGGCCGCACTGCCGCCGGTGATGGCGGGCGCCGATTCGCCGGCACCGTCGGCGGAGACCGCGCCGGCCAGCGCCGTGACGGCGCCGGCCGCGCTGGCACCGGCTCCGGTTGCGGCGGCATCGGCCACGGTGACGTCGCCTGCCCCGGCGCCGGCCACGCCAGCTCCGGCGGCCGCGGCTGGCACGGGCGAATTGCAGATCCGTTTTGCCTCCGACACCTGGTATGAGATCCGGGACAAGAACGGCAAGGTGGTGCTGGGCGGTACCGCCAGGGCCGGCCAGGTCGTGGCCGGCGGCGGCACGCCCCCGTACAAGGTGGTGATCGGCAACGTCAAGGGCATCGAGTCGATGACCCGCAACGGCGAGCCGGTCGACCTGAAGGCAGCCAACCGCAACAACGTGGCGCGCCTGACGCTGCCCTGAGGCGGGCACGCAGGCTGCGGCAAGATGCGTCTTTGCAAGGTGGTAACGCTATGAACCAACAGCTCTGTCTCCCCGTCCTGCCCGGTCCGCTGCCGCGCCGCCAGACGCGCCAGGCGCGCGTTGCATGGGGCGACAATGTGGTGACCATCGGCGGCGGCGCTCCGGTGCGCGTGCAGTCGATGACCAATACGGATACGGTCGATGCCATCGGCACGGCGATCCAGGTCAAGGAACTGGCGCGCGCGGGTTCGGAAATCGTGCGCATCACGGTGAATACGCCCGAGGCGGCCGCCGCGGTGCCGTCGATCCGCGAGCAGCTCGACCGCATGGGCGTGGACGTGCCGCTGGTGGGCGATTTCCACTACAACGGCCACAAGCTGCTGCAGGACTATCCGGCCTGCGCCGAGGCGCTGTCCAAGTACCGCATCAACCCCGGCAACGTGGGCCAAGGCGCCAAGCGCGACACGCAGTTCGCGCAGATGATCGAGATGGCGTGCCGCTACAACAAGCCGGTGCGCATCGGCGTCAACTGGGGCAGCCTGGACCAGGACCTGCTGGCGCGCATCATGGACGAGAACGCTGGCCGTGCCGAGCCGTGGCCGGCGCAGAGCGTGATGATCGAGGCACTGATCACCTCGGCCATCGATTCGGCGAAGAAGGCCGAGGAGATCGGCCTGCCGGGCGACCAGATCATCCTGTCGTGCAAGGTGTCGCAGGTGCAGGAACTGATCGCGGTGTACCGCGAGCTGGCGCGCCGCTGCGATTACGCGCTGCACCTGGGCCTCACCGAGGCCGGCATGGGCAGCAAGGGCATCGTCGCGTCGACCGCGGCGCTGTCGGTGCTGCTGCAGGAAGGCATCGGCGACACCATCCGCATCTCGCTGACGCCGGAACCCGGCGCGCCGCGCGAGAAGGAAGTGTATGTGGGGCAGGAAATCCTGCAGACCATGGGCCTGCGCAACTTCACCCCGATGGTGATTGCATGCCCGGGTTGCGGTCGTACCACCAGCACCGTGTTCCAGGAGCTGGCGGCCAGCATCCAGACCTACCTGCGCGAGCAGATGCCGCATTGGAAGACCGCCTATCCCGGCGTCGAGGAAATGGATGTGGCCGTGATGGGCTGCATCGTCAACGGCCCGGGCGAAAGCAAGCATGCCAATATCGGCATTTCGCTGCCGGGTTCGGGTGAATCGCCGGCGGCGCCGGTGTTCGTCGACGGCGTCAAGGTGAAGACGCTGCGCGGCGAGCGCATCGCCGAGGAATTCCAGGCGATCGTGGACGAATACGTTCGCACGCATTACGGCCCGGGCGCTGCGCGGGCCGACAAGGAAGTGGCAGCCTGAGCCGAACCGGCCAGGTACCAGAAGCTGACAAGAACAGAATGACGCAATCCGAGAACGTGGCCGCCGACGGCGCCAACACCGATCAGAAGACAGAACAGAAAGCGCGCGCCGCCAAGGCCCTGCAGGGCGTGAAGGGCATGAACGACATGCTGCCGGCGGATGCGCCGCTGTGGGAGCATTTCGAGAATGCCGCGCGCGCGATGCTGCGCGCCTACGGCTACCAGCAGATCCGCACGCCGATCGTCGAGCATACGCAGCTGTTCGTGCGCGGCATCGGCGAAGTGACCGACATTGTCGAGAAGGAGATGTACTCCTTCACCGATTCGCTCAACGGCGAGCAGCTGACGCTGCGCCCGGAAGGCACCGCCGCGGCCGTGCGCGCCACCATCGAGCACAACTTGCTGTACGACGGTCCCAAGCGCCTGTGGTACACCGGCCCGATGTTCCGCCACGAGCGTCCGCAGCGCGGCCGCTACCGCCAGTTCCACCAGCTCGGCGCCGAGGCGCTGGGCTTTGCCGGCCCGGACGTGGATGCGGAAATCATCCTGATGTGCCAGCGGCTGTGGGACGACCTGGGTCTGACCGGCGTGCGCCTGGAGCTCAATTCGCTGGGGCAGGCCAACGAGCGCGCCGCGCACCGCGAAGAGCTGATCAAGTACCTGGAAGGCTTCCAGGACATCCTGGACGACGACAGCAAACGGCGCCTGTACACCAACCCGCTGCGCGTGCTCGACACCAAGAATCCCGCGCTGCAGGAGATGGCGGCCAACGCGCCCAAGCTGATCGATTTCCTGGGTGAGGAGTCGCTGGCGCACTTCGAGGGCGTGCAGCGCCTGCTGAAGGCCAACAACATCCCGTTCAAGATCAACCCGCGCCTGGTGCGCGGGCTGGACTACTACAACCTGACGGTGTTCGAGTGGATCACCGACAAGCTGGGCGCGCAGGGCACCATCGCCGGCGGCGGGCGCTATGATCCGCTGATCGCGCAGATGGGCGGCAAGTCCGCGCCGGCATGCGGCTGGGCCATGGGCATCGAGCGCATCATCGAGCTGATCCGCGAAGAGGGCGTGGTGCCCGAGGCGGTGGGCTGCGACGTCTACCTGGTGCACCAGGGCGAGGCCGCCGCGCAGCAGGCGATGATCGCTGCCGAACGCCTGCGCGATGCGGGCCTGGACGTGGTGCTGCACGCCAGCGCCGACGGCAAGGGCGGCAGCTTCAAGTCGCAGATGAAGCGCGCCGACGCAAGCGGCGCGGCCTATGCCGTTATCATTGGCGAGGACGAAGTCGCCGCCGGCGTGGTCCAGGTCAAGGAACTTCGCCAGCGCGAGCAGGCCGAAGGCGGTGGACAACAGGCTACCGTGCCGGCCGAAGAACTGGTCGGTTACCTGATCGACGCGATGGTCGGCGCCAGCGAATAAGGCGCGCCGGCCAGCCGGAAACCCGAATACAAGCGTACCCCGAGTACCCAACCACAACGCAGGTGATTGCCTCGACATGGCTTACGATCTAGAAGAACAGGAACAGCTTGAGAATCTGAAGGCCTGGTGGCGCCAGTACGGCAATGCGCTGACCTGGGTGGTGATCCTCGCGCTGCTGGCGTTTGCCGGCTGGAACGGCTGGAAGTACTGGGAGCGCCGGCAGGCCGGCGAGGCCGCGGTGCTGTACGAGCAGGTGCTCAAGGCTGCCGAGGCGCGCGACATCGAGCGCATCAAGCGCGCCGCGACCGACCTGGAAGACAAGTACGGCCGCACCGCCTACGGCCAGATGAGCGCGATGGTCGCCGCCCGCGTGCTGTACGATGCGGGCGACCTGGCCGCGACCAAGACCCAGTTGCAGTGGGCCATCGACCACGGCGACGAAGAATATTCGCACCTGGCGCGCGTGCGCCTGGCCGGCGTGCTGCTTGACGAGAAGGCCTACGACAAGGGCCTGGCGCTGCTCAAGGACGAGCCGCCGGCAGCGTTCGTGGCGCTGTATGCCGACCGCCGCGGCGACCTGCTCGCCGCGCAGGACAAGCGCGACGATGCGCGCGTGGCCTATCGCAAGGCGCTCGACAAGCTCGGCCAGGCCGAGCCGGCGATGCGCCAGATCATCCAGTTCAAGCTCGATGCGCTGGGCACTGTCTGAAACGGCCGCCCTTGACTTGTGTCACCTTGGCTTGTGCCAATCACCGTAAATCCAGCGGATCGTAAAACCAGGATCGAAACTCTATGACGTCAGTGCTTTCCCGTGCCGTACATCGCCAGCCCGCCCGCACCATGGCCCGCGCGCTGGTGGCTGCCGCCTGCCTGGCCGCACTGGGCGGCTGCGCGCTGTTCAGCAAGGAGAACAAGCACCCGCCCGCCCAACTCAAGCCGGTGTCGGCCACGCTGTCGGTACGCCAGGCATGGAAGGCCGATGTGGGCAAGAGCGGCCCGTATTCGATGCAGCCGGCCGCGGCGGGCAACAACGTCTACGTGTCGTCCCACAACGGCAACGTGATGGCGCTGGAAGGCGCGAGCGGCCGCGTGCTGTGGAAAGCCAAGACCGATCTGGACCTGACCTCCGGCCCCGGCAGCGACGGCTCCGTGACCGCGGTCGCGGGCGAGAAGGGCGCGATCTACGCCTTTGACGCCAGCGGCAAGCAGATCTGGAAGAAACAGGTCAACGGCGAGGTGCTGTCGGCGCCGCTGGTCGGCAATGGCCTGGTGGTGGTGCGCACCACCGACACGCGCGTGTTCGGCCTGGATGCCGAGACCGGCGAGCGCCGCTGGATCTACCAGCGCTCGCAGACGCCGCTGAACCTGCGCGCGGCCATGGGCATGGTGTTCGCCGGCGACGGTATCGTGATGGGTTTCCCCGGCGGCAAGCTGGGCGTGCTGACGCCGGGCAACGGCGTGCTGCGCTGGGAAAGCACGATCTCGTACCCGAAGGGCGTGTCGGAGATCGAGCGCCTGAACGACGTCACCGGCCAGCCGATGATCAGCGGGCGCCAGGTGTGCGCCACCACTTTCCAGGGCCGCGTGGCGTGCCTGGAACTGGCCACCGGCCAGCCCCAGTGGGGCAAGGATTTCTCGTCGCCGAGCGGACCCGCGCAGGATGACAATGCGCTTTACGCCAGCGACGAGCAGTCGGTGGTCCATGCGTTCGACCGCCAGAACGGCAACGAGCGCTGGAAGAACGACCAGCTCCGCAACCGCCGCCTGGGCGCGCCGCTGGCGCTGGGGCGCTCGGTGGTGATGGGCGACTTTGAAGGCTATGTCCACTTCCTGTCGCGCGAGGACGGTGAGGTCATCGCGCGCATGAAGACCGATGGCAGCGCCATCACTGCCGCGCCGGTGATGGCGGGGCAGACCCTGGTGATCCAGACGCGCGACGGCGACGTCTACGGTTTCCAGCCGGGCTGAAGATAGCGAACAGTCAGCCAATGCGCGCTGCCGTACACCTGTCGGTACGGTCGGCGTCGAATCCGGTAGCATGATCCCTGGTCGTGCGGCAAATTGCGCAGCGGGTCCCGTGACCTGCAGCGCGCCCCGACAGGACAAGCGGCAGTCCGCGCCCCCGTGGCGTGGACTGCCGTCGGATCCATTGACTCCGGAGTTACCGGGGGACGGCAGTTGCCGGCCCCCGTTTCCGTTTATTGCATGAAACCAGTTATCGCATTAGTCGGCCGCCCCAATGTAGGGAAGTCGACGCTATTCAACCGCATGACCCGCTCGCGCGACGCCCTCGTCGCCGACCTGCCGGGCCTGACGCGCGACCGCCACTACGGGGAAGGGCGCATCGGCGATCGTCCCTTTATCGCCATCGATACCGGCGGCTTCGAGCCGGTGGTCAAGGAAGGCATCGTCGCCGAGATGGCCAAGCAGACCAAGCAGGCGGTGGTCGAGGCCGACGTGGTGATCTTTATCGTCGACGGCCGCCTGGGCCTGGCGCCGCAGGACCGCGCCATTGCCGACTACCTGCGCAAGACCGGCCGACGCATCATGCTGGCGGTCAACAAGGCCGAGGGCATGAAGTACACCTCGGTCGCGGCCGACTTCTACGAGCTTGGCATGGGCGATCCGTACGCGATCTCCGCTGCCCATGGCGACGGTGTGCGCGAGCTGGTCGACGAGGCGCTGCAGCTCGCGGTGCAGGAACGGCCCGAGCTGGCCGAGGAAGAGCCCGATGCGGGCAGGGGCGTCAAGATCGCCATCGTCGGGCGCCCCAACGTGGGGAAATCCACGCTGGTCAATACGCTGATCGGTGAAGAGCGCGTGATCGCGTTCGATATGCCGGGCACCACGCGCGATGCCATTTACGTGGAGTTCGAACGCGGCGGCAAGCCCTATACGCTGATCGATACGGCGGGCCTGCGCCGGCGCGGCAAGGTGTTCGAGGCGATTGAAAAATTTTCAGTGGTCAAGACGCTGCAGTCCATTGCCGACGCCAACGTGGTGATTCTGCTGCTCGATGCGCAACAGGACATTTCGGACCAGGATGCGCATATCGCCGGGTTTATCGTTGAATCGGGTCGTGCGCTGGTGGTCGGCGTCAACAAGTGGGACGGTCTCGACGGCCATACCCGCGACCGCATCAAACACGATCTGGAGCGCAAGCTGCAGTTTCTGAATTTTGCGAATTTCCATTTTGTGTCGGCGCGCGAACGCACCGGTATCGGCGCGCTGCTGCGTTCGGTCGATGACGCCTACGCCGCGGCCATGGTCAAGCTGCCGACGCCGCAACTGACGCGCGTGCTGCAGGAGGCCGTGGAATTCCAGCAGCCCAAGCGCGTCGGCGTGTCGCGACCCAAGATGCGCTACGCGCATCAGGGTGGCTCGAATCCGCCCATTATCGTGGTCCACGGCAATGCGCTGTCGGGCGTTTCTGAAACGTACCGGCGTTACCTGGAAAACCGTTTCCGTGCGGCATTCAAGCTCAAGGGCACACCCCTTCGCATTGAATTCCGCACGAACAAAAATCCGTACGCGGACTCGAAGGATTGAGTCCGGAATCGGATCCCTGGCGGGGCCAGTTTTCGTTTGCGTTCGTTTGGAACTGCGGCTAAATTCACGGTAGCAGGGGGTTCCCTGCGCATTGACGCCGACTTGGTACCGTTTTTGATCTTTTTTCTGGCGCCTTTTTGCGCTGATTGACTTGAACCGGGGATTTCCATCCCCATCATCCATCACTAAACCTATAAATTTGGAGTGTGCCATGAGCAACAAAGGGCAACTGCTACAAGACCCGTTTCTGAACGCGCTGCGCAAGGAGCACGTGCCGGTTTCCATCTACCTCGTCAATGGCATCAAGCTGCAAGGCAATATCGAATCGTTCGACCAGTACGTCGTCCTGCTGCGCAACACCGTGACGCAGATGGTCTACAAGCATGCGATTTCCACCGTCGTTCCGGCGCGCGCGGTCAATTTCCGCGTGGATGACTCGGCCGAGGCCTGATCTGCCTGGGGGCCGCCACAGCGTGCGGCCTTCGCCTGACGGCATCGTCCTGGCGCCGCGTGGCGCCGCATCGATGCCCGGCACCGGCGCGCTGCTGCGCGCGGTGCCACGCGGCCCGGCGGCCGCACACGCAGCCGCCGCCGCTGCCGCAACCTCCGGCATCACCTTCCGCCTCGCGCGTTGGCCTGTCCCGGCAGGGGCCAGGGCAGTGCCGGACCTCCGCAAGACATTCCCCTGAACCCGTATTTCCCAGCGCTTTCGCGCCCTCCCTTGGACCCCAGAGCCACTTCCAATACCGCCCCCTCGCGCGCCATCCTCGTCGGCGTCGATTTCGGCAAGCATGATTTCCAGGAAAGCCTCAGCGAACTGGCACTGCTGACCTCCACGGCCGGCTCGTTGCCGGTGCATACGCTGACGGGCCGCCGCTCGCGGCCGGACCCCGCGCTGTTCATCGGTTCGGGCAAGGCCGAGGAACTGAAGGAAGCCGCCGATGCGCTCGATGCCGACGTGGTCGTGTTCAACCACGCCCTGAGCCCGGCGCAGCAGCGCAACCTGGAGCGCTTCCTGAACCGCCACGTGATCGACCGCACCGGCCTGATCCTGGATATCTTCGGCCAGCGCGCGCAAAGCCACGTGGGCAAGGTGCAGGTAGAACTGGCGCAGGTGCAGTACCGCGCTTCGCGGCTGGTCCGCGCCTGGAGCCACCTGGAGCGGCAGAAGGGCGGTATCGGCATGCGCGGCGGCCCGGGCGAGCGCCAGCTCGAACTGGACCGGCGCATGCTGGACGAGCGCGCCAAGCGGCTCAAGTCGGACCTGTCGCGGCTGCAGCGCCAGCGCAGTACGCAGCGGCGCGCGCGCACCCGCAACGACACGCTCAGCATCTCGCTGGTGGGCTATACCAACGCGGGCAAGTCGACGCTGTTCAATGCGCTGACCAAGGCGGGCGCCTATGCGGCCGACCAGTTGTTTGCCACGCTCGACACCACCTCGCGCCGGCTGTTCCTGGACGGGCTGGGCAACGTGGTGCTGTCCGACACGGTCGGCTTTATCCGCGACCTGCCGACGCAGCTCGTGGCAGCGTTCCGCGCCACGCTCGAAGAAACCGTGCATGCCGACCTGCTGCTGCATGTGGTCGATGCCTCGAGCCCGGTGCGCCATGAGCAGATCGAGCAGGTCAACCGCGTGCTGGCGGAAATCGATGCGTCGGACATCCCGCAGATCGTGGTGATGAACAAGATCGATGCGGCGCCCGAGCTGATTGAGCAGGGCCCGCGCATCGAGCGCGACGAGGACGGCATCCCCACCCGCGTGTTCCTGAGCGCGCGCGAGGGCATCGGCCTGGACGCGCTGCGCGAGTCGTTGGTGGAAGTGGCGCAATGGCTGGCCAGCCGGCCGCCGGAGCCGCGCCCCTACGATCCGCGCATGGCCGATGTGCCACAGTATGACGATGCTGACGCCGGCGAGAGTGCCGGCGACGGCGCAGCAGCAGAAGATGGCGGCGCGGCCGATGGCCAGGACGCCGACGCGGGGGAATCCGGCAGGCCGTGACCCGCAGTTCTGCCCAATTCCGGTGCGATTGCCCCCGCGATTGCGCGAATTGGCCTAATGTGGCGCGGATGACTGCTAGAATCCCCCTGTTACAAACTTCCCCGGACCCGTGCACTTCATGCCCCAGTTTCCCCGGAATGCTGACTCGAGCCTGACACCAGGCGGCCGCTTCGCGCTGCGCGCGGGCTGGCAGCGCCTGCGCGCCATCTTCTCGCTGAACGATCCGCGCTGGGGTCGGAACGGGGACGACGACAACAAGGACGACAACCGCAAGCAGAACCAGCGTCCGCAGCAGGACGGCGGCCCGCCCGACCTGGACGAGCTGTGGCGCGATTTCAACCGCCGCCTGAATGGCCTGCTTGGCCGCAAGGAAAACGGCGGTGGCGGCAATCAGGGCTTTGGCGGCCCGCGCACGCCGGGCAAGAGCTCGGGCGTGGGGGCGGGCGTGATCGTCGCCGCGGTGGTCGGCATCTGGCTGGCAAGCGGCTTCTTCATGGTGCAGGAAGGCCAGACCGCGGTGATCCTGCAGTTCGGCAAGTTCAAGTATTCCGCCGGTCCGGGTATCAACTGGCGCATGCCCTGGCCGGTCCAGTCGGCCGAGATCGTCAACCTGTCGGCGGTGCGTTCGGTCGAGGTGGGCCGCGCCACGTCGATCAAGGACAGCAACCTGAAAGACTCGTCGATGCTGACGCAGGACGAGAACATCATCGACGTGCGCTTCACCGTGCAGTACGTGATCCAGGATGCCACCGAATTCCTGTTCTTCAACAAGACCGACCGCGGTGGCGATGAGGAACTGGTGACACAGGCCGCCGAGACCTCGGTGCGCGAGATCGTCGGCCGCAACAAGATGGACGCGGTGCTGTACGAGAACCGCGAACAGATCGCACAGGCCCTGGCCAAGTCGGTCCAGGCGATCCTGTCGGCGTACAAGACCGGCATCCGCGTGCTGTCGGTGAACGTGCAGAGCGTGCAGCCGCCCGAGCAAGTGCAGGCCGCGTTCGACGACGTCAACAAGGCCAGCCAGGACCGCGAGCGCGCCATCAGCGAAGGCCAGGCCTATGCCAATGACATCATCCCGCGCGCCAAGGGTGCGGCCGCGCGCCTGAAGGAAGAGTCTGAAGCCTACCGCTCGCGCGTGGTGGCGCAGGCCGAGGGCGACGCCTCGCGCTTCCGCTCGGTGCAGACCGAATACGCCAAGGCGCCGCAGGTGACGCGCGACCGGATCTATCTCGAAACCATGCAGCAGATCTACACCAATTCGACCAAGGTGCTGGTGGACGCGCGCCAGGGCAACAATCTCCTCTACCTGCCGCTGGACAAGCTGATGGCGCAGAGCCAGGCCGGCACGGCGGCAGCCCCGGGGCAGCCGGGCGCAGCCGGCACGCCGGCGCCCGCGCCGGACGCGGCGCCAGATACCCGGTCGCGTGAAGCGCTGCGCAACCGCGACCGCGACTCGCGCTGAGGAGACCGTCATGAACCGACTGATTTCCTTCGCGATCGGCTTTTTCATCCTGCTGGCCGTCATCTCTTCCATGCTGTTCGTGGTCGACCAGCGCCAGTTCGCCGTGGTGTTCGCCTTCGGCGAGATCAAGCAGGTGGTGCGCGAGCCCGGCCTGCACTTCAAGCTGCCACCGCCGTTCCAGAACGTGGTCTTCATGGACCGCCGCCTGCAAACCATCGATGTGGCGGCCAACGAGCGCTTCCTGACCGCCGAGAAGAAGAGCATGGTGGTGGACTGGTTCGTCAAATGGCGCATCACCGATCCGCGCAAGTTCTTCGTCGCCTTCGGCGGCAACCTGCGCGGCGCGCAGGACCGCATGACCCAGCGCATCGACGCGGTGGCGCGCGAGGAGTTCGGCAGGCGCACCGTGGCCGACGTGGTCGCGGGTGAGCGCGAGCAGGTGATGCAGGCCATCCGCGGTGCCATGAGCGAGTACGCCAAGTCAGTGGGTGTCGAGATCCTCGACGTGCGCCTCAAGCGCGTCGACCTGCTGCCCGCGATCAGCGAATCGGTGTACCGCCGCATGGAGGCCGAGCGCAAGCGCGTGGCCAACGAACTGCGCTCCACCGGCGCCGCCGAGGGCGAGAAGATCCGCGCCGATGCCGACCGCCAGCGCGAGGTGGTGCTGGCCGAGGCCTACCGCGATGCGCAGGTGATCAAGGGCGAGGGCGATGCCAAGGCCTCGCAGATCTATGCCGAGGCGTTCGGCCGCGATCCGCAGTTTGCGCAGTTCTGGCGCAGCATGGAGGCCTACCGCAGCACCTTCCGCGACAAGCGCGACGTGCTGGTGCTGGAGCCTAATTCCGACTTCTTCCGCTACATGCGATCCGGCGGCGGCGCCGCGGCCGGCGCTGCGAACGGGTCCGGAGCCAAGCGCTAGGCGAGCCCTTGTCCGTGTGCGATAAGACAAAACCCCGGCTTGCCGGGGTTTTGTCCGGCTGGAGCCATCACCGGGGAGTGATGGCTTGATCGCCCCGGCGACCCAAACCAAGATCCCGGGCGCGGCCCGGCACCCGCGGCCTGTGGCCCCGGTGATAACCGAATGACCGAGAAGAGATTCACCATGTCCAACCATTGGCTGCTGCCAGAAAACATTGCCGACGTGCTGCCGTCGGAAGCGCGCAAGATCGAGGAACTGCGCCGCCGCATGCTGGACCTGTTCCGCACCTACGGCTATGAGCTGGTCATGCCGCCGATGCTGGAATACCTGGAGTCGCTGCTGACGGGCACCGGCCATGACCTGGACCTGCGCACGCTGAAGCTGGTGGACCAACTGTCCGGCCGCACCATGGGGCTGCGCGCCGATATCACGCCGCAGGTCGCTCGCATCGACGCCCACCTGCTGAACCGTCCCGGCGTGACCCGCCTGTGCTACGCCGGCAACGTGCTGCACGCGCGCCCGGCAGGCTTCCATGCCACGCGCGAGCCGATCCAGATCGGCGCCGAGATCTACGGCCATGCCGGCCTGGAAGCCGACGTCGAGATCCAGGATCTGATGCTGGCCGCGCTGCAGGCCGCCGGGCTGTCCGAGATCCGCATCGACCTGTGCCACGCCGGCATCCTCGAAGCGCTGCTGGCCGGGCTGCCGTCGATCCGCAGGATCGAGGACGCGCTCTTCGCTGCGCTCGAGACCAAGGACGTGCCGGGGCTGCGCGAGCTGACCGTGGGCCTGCCGCAGACCGAGCGCGATGCGCTGCTGGCGCTGCCGACGCTGTACGGCGGCGTGGACGTGCTGGAGCGCGCGCGCGCGACGCTGCCGGCGAGCCCGGCGATCGGACGCGCGCTGGACGAACTGGCCGCGCTGGCGGTACAGGTGCGCGGCGCCAGCGTCAATATCGACCTGTCGGATTTGCGCGGCTACCACTATCACAGTGGTGTGATGTTCGCGGCCTACGTCGCCGGCCTGCCCAATTACGTGGCCCGCGGTGGCCGCTATGACAAGGTTGGCGAGGCATTCGGCCGTGCCAGGCCCGCTACGGGTTTTTCGCTGGACCTGCGCGAAGTGGCCGCCCTGTCACCCGTAGAAGTGCGCGCCCAGGCGATTTTCGCCCCTTGGGATGCGGATCCGGCACTGCGTGCCGCGATTTCCGCGCTGCGTGCAGCCGGTGAGATCGTGATCCAGTCGCTGCCCGGCCATACGCATGAGCTGGATGAATTCAACTGCGACCGGCAACTGGTGCGCCAGGATGCCGGCTGGGCCGTGGTGCCGCGCTGACGCCCACAAGCCAGGCGAGCCCAAAAATCGGGAATCGACCGGCAACAAGAGTAGAATACGTTTTTAACCTATTGACCAAAGCAATATGTCCGCATCCGCAGTAGGCCAGGGACGCAATGTCGTCGTGATCGGCACCCAGTGGGGTGACGAAGGCAAAGGAAAAATCGTCGATTGGCTTACCGACCAGGCAAAGGGCGTGGTGCGGTTCCAGGGCGGCCACAACGCTGGCCACACCCTGATCATCGGCGGCAAGAAGACCATTCTCCGCCTGATCCCCTCGGGCATCATGCGTGAAGGCACGATCTGCTACATCGGCAACGGTGTGGTGTTGTCGCCCGAAGCGCTGTTCCGTGAAATCGATGAACTCGAAACCGCCGGGCTGCAGGTGCAGAACCGCCTGCGCATTTCCGAAGCGGCTACGCTGATCCTGCCGTACCACGTCGCCATCGACAAGGCGCGCGAAGCCCGCCGCGGCGCGGCCAAGATCGGCACCACCGGCCGTGGCATCGGCCCGGCCTATGAAGACAAGGTGGCCCGCCGCGCGCTGCGCGTGCAGGACCTGTTCGATCCCGAGCAGTTCGCCGAGCGCCTGCGCGAAAACCTGGACCTGCACAACTTCATGCTGACCCAGTACCTGGGCGCCGAGGCGGTGGACTTCCAGCAGACGCTGGACGAGGCGCTGGCCTATGCGCCGCGCCTGGCGCCGATGGTGGCCGACGTGTCGGCCGAGTTGTACGCGGTCAATGCCGCCGGCGGCAACCTGATGTTCGAAGGCGCGCAAGGCACGCTGCTCGACGTCGACCACGGCACCTATCCGTACGTGACCTCGAGCAACTGCGTGGCCGGTGCGGCCGCCGCGGGCGCCGGTGTCGGTCCGGGCCGGCTGAACTACATCCTGGGCATCACCAAGGCGTATTGCACGCGCGTGGGCTCGGGTCCGTTCCCGAGCGAGCTGTACGACAACGACAACCCCACGCGCCAGGATCCGGTGGGCGTGCGGCTGGCCAACGTCGGCAAGGAATTCGGCTCGGTCACCGGCCGTCCCCGCCGCACCGGCTGGCTCGATGCCGCCGCGCTCAAGCGCTCGGTGCAGATCAACGGCGTGTCGGGCCTGTGCATGACCAAGCTTGACGTGCTCGACGGCCTGGAAACCATCAAGCTGTGCGTTGGCTACGCGCTGGACGGCAAGACCGTCGACATCCTGCCGCGCGGCTCGGATGCCGTGGCGCGCTGCGAGCCGGTGTATGAGGAATACCCCGGCTGGAACGAATCGACCTTCGGCGTGAAGTCGTGGGACGCGCTGCCCGAAGCTGCCCGCGTCTACCTGAAGCGCGTGGAAGAGGTGGTCGGCATTCCGATCGACATGATCTCGACCGGCCCGGATCGCGACGAGACCATCCTGCTGCGTCACCCGTACCAGGCCTGACCCGGCAGTACCCCACGCACGGCCGCCGCGTCACGAGCGCGATGGCCCGCCAAAGACAATCGGCCCGCGCAAGCGGGCCGAGCCATATCGGTCAACAGACCGGAAGCCATACAGAGCAAGTACGATGAACCTGCCTACCAACGACGACGAGAACCTGTGGGTCTCGTGGGACGAATATCACCGCCTGATCGCGCGTCTGTCGCTGAACGTGCATGAGTCGGGCTGGAAGTTCGACAAGATCCTGTGCCTGGCGCGCGGCGGCTTGCGCGTGGGCGACCAGATGTCGCGCATCTTCGACGTGCCGCTGGCGATCCTGGCCACCAGCAGCTACCGCGAGGCGGCCGGCACGCAGCAGGGCGACCTCGATATCGCGCAGTACATCACCATGACCCGCGGCGAACTGTCGGGCAAGATCCTGCTGGTCGACGACCTGGTGGATTCGGGCATCACGCTGGAACGCGTGGGCCGCCATCTGAAGGAACGCTACCCGGCGGTGACCGAGGTGCGCTCGGCGGTGCTGTGGTACAAGGCGTGCTCCAAGGTCGAGCCGGACTACCACGTGACCTTCCTGGAGTCGAACCCCTGGATCCACCAGCCGTTCGAAGAGTACGACACGCTGCGCCCGCACAACCTTGCCGCTTGGCTCAAGCGCGGCAAGCGCGCCAGCCTGCTGGACGACGACGCGCGCGGCTGAACGCGCGCGTGTGGAAAGCCGTGCCCGCGGGGCACGGCACCGGATGGCCTCAGTAGCCGACCGTGAAACGCTGGCGCGAATGCGCCGGCTTTTCGATCTCGTCGAGCTTGGCGATGGCGTAGTCTTCCATCGAGATCCAGCTCTTGCCTGCTGCGTCGCTCAGCAGGTCTTCCTTCCCGATACGGAACTTGCCGGTGCGCTCGCCCGGCTCGAACAGCGCCGGCGGCGACAGGAACGTCCAGTCGATCTGTTGTTCGCCGCGCAACGCGTTAAGGAAATCGCGGCCGGCGAGCGCCTCGACCTTGTAGGCGTCAGGGAATCCCGGGGTATCGACCAACTGCACGTCGGGTGCCACATACAGGCTGCCGGCACCGCCCACCACCAGCAGTCGCGGCACGCCGGCCTGGCGCACGGCCGAAGTGACCTGCTGCGCGTTCAGGCTGGCGAAGCGTGCGGTGCTGATGACGACGTCGTGGCCTGACAGGGCCGCAGTCAACGCGGCGGTGTCGGTGGCGTCCACGTCTTTGGCGGTCACGCCCTCTCGTGCCGGCAGGCTGCTGGCCTGGCGCGCGATGGCGGTCACCTGGTGCCCGCGGCGCAGGGCTTCGTCGGTCAGGCGCGTGCCGACACGGCCGGTGGCGCCGATGATTGCGATCTTCATGGTCACTCCTTACTTGGTTGCTGACGTGGTGTCAGGGTTGAAACACAGTTTGTTGAAACGGCCAATGTGAAACCAAGGTGGTTACACATTGGGATAAAAAAATCAGCGCTTGCGGCGCTGGCTGGCTGCCTCGACATCGGCAAGCATGCCGGCAATGGTGATGCCGGCGAGCGCATCGTCCATCGCCGCCTGCGCCTGGTCAGCGACCTTGCGCAGCGCGCCGGTGATCTCGCGGCCGACCTGGCAGGCCGGATTGGGCGCGCTCTGGTGCAGCGTGATCAGCGCGGTGGTCTCCACCGCGCGGAACACGTCCAGCAGCGTGATCGACGCTGCCGGGCGCGCCAGCGTGGCGCCGCCGGTGCTGCCCATGGTGGTGGTCACCAGCCCCGCCTCGGCAAGCTGGCCCACCAGCCGCCGGATCAGCGCCGGGTTGGTGCCGACACTGCCGGCGATCAGCGACGACGGCAGCGGTTCCGCTGAGCTCGCCAGCAGGGTGAGGATATGGACCGCCACGGCGAACCGGCTGCTTGTACTCATGATGTCAGATGCAAAGTGAAACCATGATAGTTACACATCGACGCGGCTGTCAAGCGATGCAGAAGGGGAGGAAAGGAAAGGGGAGCAGGCAGGGAAGTCACCAGCCGCAAGAATGCCGGAATCGCCACTGAAACTGTTACACTCCTCGACATTGCCGTTCCGATGTGGTTCGGCTGCCGCGCAGGGCACGGTGCGCGGTTTCACGGACGGGAAAAAACCCGTACGCTCACACTTTAGACACCGCGGCATGCAAGGCCGCCAGCAAGGAGTGCAAGTTGCCGGATCTGGTACGCGAACCAAGCGTCAAAAACAAAAAACCCGCAGGGCTCGAAAGCGCTGCGGGTATTCTGAAGATCTGGTGCCCAGGAGAGGACTCGAACCTCCACAGTGTTGCCACCGCTAGGACCTGAACCTAGTGCGTCTACCAATTCCGCCACCTGGGCAGGTGTCGAAACAACCGAAGCGCTCATTATAGCGAGTGCAAGAATTTTGTCAAATAGTTTCCAGAAAAAATTGAATCAGAACAGCTATCCGATCCCCAGCCGGGAAGAAATCCTGGGCGTGCTGAGAACCTCGGGATCCCCATTGTCGGCCGGCGATATCGCCAAGTCGCTCGCGGTCACGCGCAAGGAGCATGACGGCTTCCAGAAGCGCCTGGCGGCGATGGAACGCGACGGCCAGATTGAACTGAACCGCAAGGGCCGCTATGAGCTGGCCCATCAGCCCAACTTTGTTACCGGCCGCGTGCAGGGCCACCGCGACGGCTTCGGCTTCCTGATCCGCGACGATGGCGAAGACGATATCTTCCTGCCCGAGCGCGAGCTGCAGAAGGCCATGCACAACGACCGCGCGCAGGTGCGCGTGGTGGGCTACGACCGCCGCGGCCGGCCCGAAGGGCAGATCGTCGAGATCATCGAGCGCGCCAACCGCTACGTCATCGGCCGCCTGCTCAGCGAAGGTGGCGTGCTGGTGGTGGCGCCCGAGGACAAGCGCATCAGCCAGGACATCCTGATCCCGCCCAAGGCGCAGGGCAACGCACGCGTGGGGCAGGTGGTCAGCGTCGAGCTGATCGAGTACCCCGATCGCTACGTGCAGCCCGTGGGCCGCGTGGTGGAAGTGCTGGGCGATATCGACGATCCCGGCATGGAGATCGAGATCGCGGTGCGCAAGTACGGCGTGCCGCATGCGTTTTCGCCCGCCGCGGCTCAGGAAGCCGCCGGGCTGCCGGACGAGGTGCGCCAGGCCGACCTGGACCACCGCATCGACCTGCGCGATATCCCGCTGGTGACCATCGACGGCGAAGACGCGCGCGACTTCGACGACGCGGTCTACTGCGAGCCGGTCAAGATCGGCCGCGCGAAGGGCTGGCGCCTGATCGTGGCGATCGCCGACGTGTCGCACTACGTGCGCCCCGGCACGCCGCTGGATGCCGATGCGCTCGATCGCGCCACCTCGGTCTACTTCCCGCGCCGCGTGATCCCGATGCTGCCGGAGAAGCTGTCCAACGGCCTTTGCTCGCTGAACCCCAATGTGGACCGGCTGTGCATGGTGTGCGACGCGGTGATCACCGCCAAGGGCGAGCTCAAGGGCTACCAGTTCTACCCGGCCGTGATGCATTCGACCGCGCGCCTGACCTACAACGAGGTCTGGGCGGTGCTGTCCAACACCAAGGGCCCCGAGGCGCACAAGCGCGGTGAGCTGGTGCCGCACCTGCAGAACCTGTATGAGTTGTTCCAGGTCCTGCTCAAGTCACGGCGCGCACGCGGCGCGATTGACTTCGATACCACCGAGACCTATATCGTCTGCAACGCGCAGGGCAAGATCGAACAGATCCTGCCGCGCACGCGCAACGACGCGCACCGGCTGATCGAGGAATGCATGCTGACCGCCAACGTATGCGCGGCGGACTTCCTCGAGCGCTTCAAGCACCCGGCGCTGTACCGCATCCACGCCGGCCCCAACGAAGAAAAGCTGAAGAACCTGCGCGAGTTCCTGCGCACCGCCGGCCTGTCGCTGGGCGGCGGCGACAAGCCACAGGCCTCGGACTATGCCGAGGTGATGGACAAGATCAAGTCCCGCCCCGACGCGCCGATGCTGCAGACCATGCTGCTGCGCTCGATGCAGCAGGCGGTGTACAGCCCGGACAATATCGGCCACTTCGGCCTGGCGTACGAAGCCTATGCCCACTTCACCAGCCCGATCCGGCGCTATCCGGACCTGCTGGTGCACCGCGCGATCAAGGCGGTGCTGGCGCACACCAAGTACCAGCCGGCGTTTGCCCACGGCACCGAGCTGAATACCGCGATTTCGCCCAAGGCGCGCAAGCTGCAGGCCAAGGACGCCGAGCAGAAGGCCGAACTGACCGCCGCGCGCGCACGCCGCAACGAGGCGATCTGGGACGAGCTGGGGCTGCACTGCTCTGCCAACGAGCGCCGCGCCGACGAGGCCTCGCGCGATGTCGAGGCCTGGCTCAAGTGCTATTTCATGCGCGACAAGCTCGGCAGTGACTTTGCCGGCACCGTCAGCGCCGTGACCTCATTCGGCATCTTCGTGCAGCTCGACGAGCTGTATGTCGAAGGCCTGGTCCACGTCACCGAACTGGGCAGCGACTACTTCCAGTACGACGAGGCCCGCAACGAGCTGCGCGGCGAACGCACCGGCATCCGCTACCGGCTGACCGACCGCGTGCGCGTGCAGGTCTCGCGTGTGGACCTGGATGCCCGCAAGATCGATTTCCGGCTGGTGCAGGAGCCCTCGGCGAAAACCCTGCGTGGGCGCGTGGCGGGCATCGAGACCCAGCCGCACGTGCCTGCCGCCCATGCGGTGCCGGCGCGCAAGAAGGGCCGCCAGCTGGCGGCGCTGCTGGGCGGTTCGTCCAAGCCGGAGGAATCGTTCGACGAGACGCTGGACCGCGTGATCGAGGAGCAGCCGGTGTTCGAGGCCGTGATCACGCCGCTCAAGCCGCACGTCAGGACCGGCGGCAAGCCGGCCAAGCGCGCCGCCAAGCCCAAGCCCGCCCATCTGGAAAAGCCGCGCAAGCCGGCCTCCAAGTCGCGTTCGCCTAAACCGGCGGGCAAGTCGGCCGCCAAGACCTCGCGCACCCCGCGCAAGCGTTGAAACCGGCGGCGGCCGACTTGCCCGC